>NZ_JBHXSU010000037.1:0-76585 GCF_042715345.1 Streptomyces sp. NPDC058697 | reverse complement strand
GTTGTGTATAAGAGACATACCCAGGGGCGCGGGGAACTGCGCAGCCGGCCCCCACCCACCCGCACCCGGCAAACAGCCCGGTGCCGGCCAGTCCGAAGACTTGCCGGCACCGGGCTCCCACGCCCACCAAGACCCCCGTCCGTGGTGGGCCGCTCAGCCTGCGGAGCTATTCCGTCGCGATCGCGTTCAGCACGTTCATCCGGCCCGCCCGGAAGGCGGGGACCAGCGCGGCGAACAGCCCCACGAAGGCCGAGCCGATGAAGACGCCGATGATCGTCGGCCAGGGGATCTCCAGGACCTTCAGGCCCTCCAGGGCGAGGAGCTGCTGGGCGGTGGCGCCCCAGCCCATCCCCAGTCCGAGGCCCAGCAGCGCTCCGAAGAGGGCGATGACGACCGACTCCAGGCGGATCATGCGGCGGAGCTGGCGGCGGGAGAGCCCGATGGCACGCATCAGGCCGATCTCACGGGTCCGCTCCACCACCGACAGCGCCAGGGTGTTCACGACACCCAGCACCGCCACGATGATCGCGAGGGCCAGCAGGCCGTAGACCATGTTCAGGAGCTGGCCGATCTGGTCCTTGAGCTCCTGCTTGTAGTCGGTCTGGTCACGGACCTGGTACTGCGGGTACGGGTCCAGGGACTTCTTCAGGGCCGTGTACGCCGTCTTCTCCTGGCCCTCCTTGGCCGTGGCGAACATGATGTCGTTCGGCGGGATCTTGTCGGCCGGGAGGTACTTCTCCATCGTGGCGATGCTCATGTACCGCGCGCCCTTGTCGATGGCCACGTCGTCGTTCGTGATCGCCGCGACCTTCAGCTCGGCCGTCCGGCCGCCCTTGAAGGCGACGGTCATCGTGTCGCCGACCTTCACGCCGTGCTTCTTGGCGTAGTCGGAGCCGAGCGCCATCGCGTCCTTGCCGTAGGCCGCCGACAGCTCACCGGCGGTCGTCTCGCGGCGCAGGTCGCTCGCGTACGTCGGGTCCGCGGCCGTCACGCTGCTGTCCTCGGTCTTGCCGTCGGGCGAGGTCAGCTTGGCCTCGACCTCCTTGTAGCTGGTGACGTGCTCCAGCCCGGGCGTCGACTCGATGGCCTTCTGGGCCTGCGGCACGATCCGCTGGTTGCCCTGGACGATGAAGTCCGTGCCGACCGACTTGTCGAGTTCGTCGGTCGCGGAGGCCACCATCGAGGAGCCGACCACGGAGAGGCAGGCGACCAGTGCGAGGCCGATCATCAGGGCCGCGCCGGTGGCACCGGTGCGGCGCGGGTTGCGCAGCGCGTTCCGCTCCGCCAGCCGTCCCACGGGTCCGAAGCCGCGCAGCAGCACCGCGCTGAGGGCCCGGACCACGCCGCCCGCGAGGAGCGGGCCGATGATGACGAACCCGATCAGCGAGAGCACCACACCGGCGCCGAGCATCATCGAGCCGTCGCTCGCCTTGTCCGCGCCCGCCGCCGTGAAGAGCGCGGCGCCGCCGGCTCCCGTGAGGAGGAGGCCGATGATCCCCCGGATCCAGCCGGCCTTGCCGTCGGCCGGCGTACCGGCGTCGCGCAGCGCGGCCATCGGGGAGACCTTGCCCGCGCGGCGGGCGGGCAGATAGGCGGCGAGGACCGTGACGACGACACCGAGGACCAGGCCGATGACCGGGGTCGTGGTCTTCACCGTCAGGTCGGCGGTGGAGAGGTTCATGCCCGCCATCGACATGAGCTTCATCAGGCCGATCGCGATACCGACACCCGCGGCGACACCCAGGATCGAGCCGATGACACCGAGGAACAACGCCTCGATCAGCACGGACCGGTTGACCTGCTTGCGGGAGGAGCCGATCGCCCGCATCAGGCCGATCTCACGGGTGCGCTGGGCGACCAGCATCGAGAAGGTGTTGATGATCAGGAAGATGCCGACCAGGAAGGCGATTCCGGCGAAGCCGAGCATGGCGTACTTGATGACGTTCATGAACTCGCCGATGCCCTCGCGGTTCTCGTCCGAGAACTCCTTCTGCGTCTGGATCTTGTACGCCCCGGTGGCCTGCTCGGCACCGGCGAGCGTCGTGGAGACGTTCTGCTTCAGCTGTGTGTCGGTGACGCCCTGCGCCGCCGAGACGTAGATCTGTGTGAACCGGCCGGTGGCGCCGAGCAGTTCGCGCTGGGCGGTGGCGGTGTCGAAGTAGACGACGGCGGCACCGGGGTTGGTCACCTTGAAGGTGGCTATGCCGACGATCTTCGCCTTGAAGTCACCGGTGACGGCGATGGTGCGCAGCTCGTCACCCATCTTGAGGTCGTGCTTGTCCGCGGTGTCGGCGTCGACCATGACCTCGGTGGGCCCGCGCGGGGCGTGTCCGGAGGTGATCTCCATCGAACGCAGGTCGTTCTTCGTCCAGTTGCCCGCGATGGTCGGGGCGCCGGTGCTGGACCCCATGTTCTTGTTCTTGCTGTTGACGACGGTCACGTTCATCGAACTGACCGCGCCCTCGGCCGACTTGACGCCCTGCGCCTGCTGCGCCCGGGTGACGGTCGACGCGGGCAGCGACTCCGGCCTGCCGTTCTGCGGGGTGTCGTCGGCCTTGGCCGCCTTGGGGGAGATCGTGACGTCGGACGCGGTGGTCGCGAAGAGCTTGTCGAAGGTCGTGTTCATCGTGTCGGTGAAGACGAGCGTGCCGCACACGAAGGCCACCGAGAGCAGGACGGCGACGGCCGACAGGGCCATCCGCCCCTTGTGCGCGAAGAAGTTGCGCATCGAGGTCTTGAAGACGGTCATGACGTGCGCCCCCGGGCGTCGAAGTCCTTCATGCGGTCCAGGACGGCGTCCGCGGTGGGCCGGTACATCTCGTCGACGATCCGGCCGTCGGCGAGATACAGCACACGGTCCGCGTACGAGGCGGCCACCGGGTCGTGCGTGACCATCACGATGGTCTGGCCGAGCTCGTCCACCGAGCGGCGCAGGAAGCCCAGTACCTCGGCGCCGGCGCGGGAGTCGAGGTTTCCGGTCGGCTCGTCACCGAAGATGATCTCGGGCCGGGCGGCCAGCGCCCGGGCCACGGCGACGCGCTGCTGCTGGCCGCCGGAGAGCTGGTTGGGCCGGTGCTTGAGCCGGTCCTTGAGCCCGACGGTCTCCACGACCTGGGCCAGCCAGCCCTTGTCCGGCTTGCGGCCCGCGATGTCCATCGGCAGCGTGATGTTCTCCAGCGCGCTCAGCGTCGGCAGCAGGTTGAAGGCCTGGAAGATGAAGCCGATACGGTCCCGGCGGAGCTGCGTGAGCTTCTTGTCCTTGAGGCCGGTGATCTCGGTCTCGTCCAGGTAGATCTGCCCGGAGGAGACGGTGTCGAGTCCGGCGAGGCAGTGCATCAGTGTGGACTTGCCGGAGCCCGAGGGGCCCATGATCGCGGTGAACTGGCCGCGTGCGATGTCCACGTCGACCTGGTCGAGGGCGACGACGCGGGTCTCACCGGACCCGTACGCCTTCACGACCTGCCGCGCCCGTGCCGCGACGGCCGTACGTCCTCCAGTGCTGCCGTGCCTGGGAATGGTTACAGCCGATGTCACGGTATGTCTCCTAAGTCGGACGCCCTTGAGGACGACGGGATCTGCGGTTGTCGTGTAGGTCATGCGGTTGTGTCGTGCGGTCGCGCCGTGCGGAGTTCGTGCACACCGTGCGGTGACGGTGTTCGTTCACGCCGTGCGGTGACGGTGTTCGTTCACGCCGTGCGGTTACAGCGATAAGTCTGGCGGCGGCGGGTGGTCCACCGCGCTGGTGCCCAGCGCAGTCTTCTGCTGGGGTAAACCCCACCCCGGCAGGTGCGGTACGCCGCCCCCCAGCGGCATAAAGCCAGGTTAAGGAGCGCTTTCGCCCCTCTCCTCCTCCGGCGGTACGAACCCTCCCCGAGCCGTAGTACGGAGAGCCCCCTAGGGGATCTCCACCCTTCGGTGGACCCCTCTCAGGGACGCCTCCACCCACCAGCCCGGTCAGCGTCCACCCTCCCCCGACGTAAGGATCAAGTGGGAGAGTGTCTTCCGGCAGATAGATGCAGGGGGAAGGAATCCAGTGGGCCAGGGGGAAGACACCGAGATACCCGCCGCCAAGGAGGACGAGCCCGCCACCGCGCGGGCCGGGGCCCGCCCCCGCCGAGCCGTCGTCGCCTCGCTCATGCTCTGCATGGGTCTGGCCGCGCTCGACTCCACGATCGTGTCGACGGCCGTCCCGCAGATCGTCGGCGACCTGGGCGGCTTCTCCGTCTTCTCGTGGCTGTTCTCCGGCTATCTGCTCGCCGTGACGGTCACCCTGCCCGTGTACGGCAAGCTCTCCGACACCTTCGGCCGCAAGCCGGTGCTGATCGCCGGCTCGATCCTCTTCCTCCTCGGCTCCCTGCTCTGCGCGCTGGCCTGGAACATGGCGGCGCTGATCGCGTTCCGGATCGTCCAGGGCCTCGGCGGCGGCGCCCTCCAGGGCACGGTCCAGACCCTCGCCGCCGACCTCTACCCGCTCGAACAGCGCCCCAGGATCCAGGCCAGGCTGTCCACGGTCTGGGCCACCTCGGCGGTCGCGGGCCCGGCGCTCGGCGGGGTGCTCGCCGCGTACGCCGACTGGCGCTGGATCTTCCTCATCAACCTGCCGCTCGGCGCGGTCGCGCTCTGGCTGCTGATCCGCCACCTCCACGAGCCGCAGCGCGAACGGAGGAGCGCCGAGCGCCCCCGCATCGACTGGGCCGGCGCGCTCACGGTCTTCGCCTGCGGCGGCGTACTCCTGACGGCCCTGGTGCAGGGCGGGGTGGCCTGGCCATGGCTCTCACCGCCCTCAATCGCCTTGTTCGGTACGGGACTTGCCCTGATCGCCGCTCTCGTCCTCATCGAACGCCGGGCCGCCGAACCGATCATCCCCGGCTGGGTCTGGCGCCGCCGCACCATCGCCGCCGTGAACCTGGCACTCGGCGCGCTGGGCCTCCTGATGGTCGCCCCGACGGTCTTCCTCCCGACGTACGCGCAGTCGGTGCTCGGCCTCGCCCCCATCACCGCCGGATTCGTGCTCTCCGTATGGACGTTGAGCTGGCCGGTCTCGGCGGCCCTCAGCCAGCACGTCTACCGTCGCATCGGCTTCCGCAACACGGCGATGCTCGGCATCGGCACGGCCACGCTGATCCTGTTCGCCTTCCCCTTCCTCCCGTACCCCGGCGAGGCCTGGCAGCCCACGCTCCTGATGCTGCTGCTCGGCGGCGCGCTCGGGCTCTTCCAGCTCCCGCTGCTCGTCGGCGTCCAGTCGACGGTCGGCTGGTCCGAGCGCGGCACGGCCACCGCGTCCGTACTCTTCTGCCGCCAGACCGGCCAGACGATCGGCGCCGCACTCTTCGGCGCGGTCGCCAACGGGGTACTGGCCGCCCGGCTCGGCGGCGCGGGCGACCTGGACTCGGTGACCAGGGCACTCGACTCGGGCGCCCCCGGCGAACACGTGCGCCGAGCGGTCGCGGAGGCCGTCCACGCCGTCTACTTCGGCGCGGCCTGCGCGGCCGGACTCGCCTTCCTGGTCCTGCTGTTGGTGGCACCGCGCCGCTTCCCGGTGCTCAAGAACTCCGGGGACTGACCCCGAAGGGACATCCCCGACACCACGTCGGGGGTTCAGCCCTCCTCACGCAGGACGCCCGGTATCGGCCCGCCCAGGTCTGCTGGACGGATGGGACTCAACAGGCGCACGGCGATGAAGGCCGGCCTCCTGACGACCGCGGTGTCGGCACTGGGGCTGAACTCGGCGCACTCACAAGGCACTTCGGCCCCACCGCCCATCACCGTCCAGGGCGAGGCGGCGGTCCGGACGAACATCCCGGTCGTACGGGACCGCCGTGCGTCCGGGGGCAGTTACCTCGCCCTGAACACCAGAAAGAAGCCCCCGAAGGAGGGTTGGTACGCGACCTACACGGTCCGGGCCCCCGAGGCGGGCGTGTACGCGCTGACCGCGGTCGCCACGGCCCCGGTCGAGACACCGCACACCGAGGCGACGGCCTCGTACCTCCAACTCTCCCTGAACAACGGCGAGTTCGCGGAAATCGCCCGCTCCCAGCCGTACTGGTACGAGTCGAAGCCGGCCTGGGGCGGTCTCTCCGTCCTCGAACTCGACGAGCTCGAACTCCGGCGCGGCGAGAACACGTTGACGTTCCGGGTGACGGAACCGACGGTCCTGGAGACCGGCACGGCGTACGCGCTCGCGCTGGACCGCTTCACGCTGCGACGGCAGGAGGGGGTGGAGCTGCGCGAGGTCCACGCGGGCGGCGACGGCACGCTGAGCACGTACCGGCACGGGGAGCCCGCGAGCCTGACCCTCGGTCTGAACGGCCGCGCCGACGCCCCGTGCCGCGTGCGCTACACCGTCGTCGACTACTTCGGGGAACGGGCCGCGGAGGGGTACGCGACGATCGCGGCCGGTGAGACGACGGTGAAGGTCCCGATCCCCCAACTCCCGCCCGGAAACTACCGGGTCGCCGCATCCGGCGCCGACGCCAGTGCCCACGCCGATGCCGATGCCAGTGCTGCCGACGGGGTGGTGGGCCACTTCGCGTGCCTGCCCGCGCTCCCCGCCGTGTCCGGCGAGGCCAACCGCTTCGGCGTCAACGTCTGGGCCACCTCCCTCCTGCCCCCCGCCCGCCTGGACGCCTTCGCCGCCGCGATGCGGGACATGGGCGCGGGCTGGATACGGGACGGCCAGGCATGGCCCGCGGCCGAGCCGGCCCCGGGCACGTACGACACGGAGCACCACGACCGGGTCACGCGGACGATGCGCCGTCACGGCCTCTCGCCCCTGGAGGTCGTGTCCCCCGCCCCGGAGTGGGCCATGACGGCCGCCTCGCTCCCCCTCCCGGCGGACCTGCGCCACGCGTACCGCTACGCCCGGCGCCTGGCCTCCGGCCACCCCGCCGCCGTCCAGCTCTCCAACGAGCCCGACGTGGACGTCACCAGCAGCACCGGCGACGCCCACGCGGCCTTCGTGAAGGCGGCGGCACTGGGCATCGCGGACACCCCCGACCCACCTCTCGTGGTCCTGCCGGGCATCGCGCAGGCGGGCCACTTCCAGGACCTGCTGCTGGCGAACGACGTCGTGCGGTACGCGGACGTGTGGGCGTTCCACGGCTACCCGGACCCGGCCGAGCAGGGCGAACCGACGTTCCCCGGGGCGGCGGAGGAACAGCGCGAGCTGGCCGAGCGGCTCGGTGCGGGTGAGGTGCCGCGGTGGATGACGGAGTGCGGCGCGTTCTTCGCGGTGCGGCCGGGCATCGACCTCACGCCCGCCCAACAAGCGGTCCAGGCCCGATACTTGGTCCGCTCGATGGTGGAGGGGCTGGCGGCGGGAAACGCCCGGCAGTTCTGGTTCGCGGGTCCGCCGCTCCACGACGACGGCGTGTACTTCGGGCTGCTGAGCCGGGAGTTCCAGCCGCTGCCCGCGTACAGCGCGTGCGCGGCACTGACGTCGTTGCTGGGCGAGGCGCACTTCGCCGGCCCGGTGAGCGGGTTGCCCACCGGGGCCGTCGGCCTCGAATTCGACTCGGGGCGGGGCGAGTCGGTACGGGTGCTGTGGGCGGCGAAGCCGGTGCGGGTCCCCGTCCCGGGGGCGACGGTGTACGACGTCATGGGCAGGCGGGCGGGGACGGGCGGGAGTGCGGTGACCGTCTCGCGGGACCCGGTGTACGTGGTCGCCCCGGGCGGCGACCCGACCCGGCCTGTTCGCGCGCCCCGCCGCGTCCTCTCCCCCGCCGACCACATCGTCCTCAGCCAGCGCTACTCCGCCCGTAACGCCGCCCCCAACAAGGACAACGGCGACGCGGAACCCCCGCTGGGCTACCGCCTGTCCCGCCGCACCCGGATGTCCCTGGACGTCTACAACTTCACCTCCACCTCACGGACAGTGACGGTGAAGGCGCGCCCGGCCGGGGGCTGGTCGGCACGGGCGGACGGTCCGACGCGGGTCGAGGTCCCGCCCCAGGGCCGTAGGACGGTCGACTTCACCGTCACGGCGACCGGTGGGGTGAAGCGCCGGACCGACCACCGCCTGCAGTTCACGGCGACCCTCGACGGCGACGAGGTTCCGGCGTCGGTGGCACTGGTCCAACTCAAGTGAGCGGGCCGCACTTGGGGCACTGGCACAGCGGGTAGCGCGTCGGCGACTCGATCGGCGGGGCCTCACGCGCGGGCTCGTACGTCACACGCGGGCCCCAGGTCCGCCCGCTGTCCCGGGAGACCCGGAGGGTGATGTACGGGCCGGGGGCCTTGCTGTCCGTCGCGTCCACTGCTGCCGCCTTTCACTGTCTGTGTCGATCAAGACACAGAGTGGCGTCACCGTGGGTACGCTCAACAGACAGCGGAGCGTGACAAGCAAACCTGCACGTACGGGAGTTGCACACATGGCGATCGAGGACAATCCGCAGTCTCGGGTGAAGTACGGCGAGGAGCTGCGGCGGCTCCGCGAGGCGGCGGGCCTCACGCAGGAAGAGCTGAGCCAGCGGGCGGTGATGTCACGCACGCACATCGCCCACATCGAGGCGGGGCGGCGACGGCCGGACGTGGATGACGCGCGGCGACTGGATCAGGTGCTGGGCACGGGTGGGTTTTTCGTGCGGTTTCTGCCGACGCTGGATGGCAGGAAGGTGGCGGAACACTTCGCGGAGGCTGCGGAGTTGGAGCTGCAGGCCACCGTCATCAGGCAGTACGCCGCCACGCTGGTGCCGGGGTTTCTGCAGACGGAGGCCTATGCCCGTGAGGTTCTCGGTTCTGGGCACCCGGCCAAGAGGATCGAGGAACGTGACAGGCTCCTTGTCACACGCCTTGAACGAGCACGCATCCTCAAGGACTTCGAGTCACCGCAGGTGTGGATACTGCTCGGCGAGGCAGTGCTGCGCCAGATGATCGGTGGTCCGGCCGTCATGTGCGAGCAGCTTCGTCACATCGTGGAACTGGGTGAGAGCCGCCGCATCCGCGTGCATGTGCTGCCCTTCCGAGTCGGAGCCCATGCCGCCCTGGAAGGACCGGTCAAGCTCATGTGGTTCCAGGACCTCCCGCCCGTGGCATACGTGGAAGGCTTGAAATCGGGCCGGGTCTGGGAACTCCCTTCCGTGGTGCGGCAATGCGAAGAGGTCTACAACCACGCGCTGGGCGATGCGCTGTCGCACCGTAAGTCCCTGGCGTTGATCAGATCCGTCGCGGAGGATTACGAGCATGAAGCGCAGTGAGCACATGGTCCCGGACGCCTCGGCACTGCCCGGGTGGCGAAAGTCCAGTTACAGCGGCGAAAGCGGCGGCGACTGCGTCGAAGTGAACGACTCCGCCCTCCCCGCCCGCATCCCCGTCCGCGACAGCAAGAACCCCTGCGGCCCCGCCATCACCTTCTCCGCGCCCGCCTGGACGGCCTTCGTCACCGCCCTCCGGTGAACCACCTGCTGAAGCCTCGCGGGCGGCATACCAACTGGACATACTGGTTGAGGAGTTGCCCGTAGGGCGACAGCCGACCGGGGGTGTGATGACAGCGAGTACGGGCACCACACGCGGCGGCACCCTCTTCGGCGCGGCCGCCGCACTCGCGGTCGTGGCGGGCGGCGCGGTCGCCGCACTCGCCCCCGTGCACGACACCGTCTGGCCTGACGGGCCGGTGCTGCTCATCGAGTGGGTACTGCTCGCCGCGGTCGCCGTGTGGTGCACCGAACTGGCCGTCGCCCGCGCCGCGCAGACCCGTACGTACACCGATGCCGACGGACCCCGCGCGCTACGGCTCGGTGCCACCGGCATCCTGGCGACAGCCCTGACGGCGGAACTGATCCTGATCACCGCCAGATACGCCGAGGACCACGCCTACGGGATGGCCTGGGCGTCCGGTGGCGTACTCCTCGCCCTGTTCGCGGGCGCCACGTGGCGCAGCTCCGTCCTCAGTGACGAACACGGCTCGGGCCACACCCCGTCCGACACCGCCCTGGTCGGTGCCGCCTTCGTACTGGCCGAGGCCTGCGGCGCCTGGCTGACCGCGCGCTTCGCCGCGGAGGGACCGCTCTGGGCGGCCTGGGCCCTCGGGTTCGCGATGGTGGCGCTGGCCGCGGGCTTCTGGCTGTCCGACTCGCAGTCCCGGCAGGCCCGGTCGACGTACGGGAAGGTGTTCGGGTCCGCCGCGGTACTGGGCTTCGCGGGTGTCGTGGCGCGCTCCGCCGTGCACGGGGAGACCGTGGCCGTGTGGTGGCTGGTCGGCGCCGTGGTGGGGGTTCCGCTGGTCGGCTTGGGGGCGCTGTACCTCTGGGCCTTCCTCGCGGCGCTGCTGGACGCGGGCGGTCGCGGCAGGGCGGCCTCACCGGCGGCGCAGTTCGCCGGGGTTCTCGTGCCGCTGGCGAGTCTGGCCTGGGCGGCCTGGGACGAGGAGTCGTGGAGCGGGCGAGGCCCCGGCGGCGGCCGGCTGCTGGACGCGAGTTACCTCACGTTGGCGGGCGCGGTCCTGCTGCTGGCGCAGAACGTCGTACTGGTCTGGACACACCCGGCGCCACCATGGCACGTCGCGGCGAAACTGGCTTACGAGGTACGCAGGCGGGCAGAGGCGGAACCCGAGCGTCCGAGGCCTTCGAATCACCCCGATCCGTCCGGCCGCGCATACAGGGACCCCCACTACGAGCGCGAGCTGGAATGGTGGAGGGCGGCCCGGGATCGCCGCCGCGCATCCTTCCGCGACCTGGCGGAGAACGAGAGCGAGGCGCTCACCGCCCTCCAACGGCTCACGTATCCCCTGCAGTCCGCCGCCGTGATCACGGTCCACCGGCATACCGCCATCAAGACCGGGCTTGCCATCGACGAGATCTGGCCCCGGATCGGACTGGTCGCCTCGGACCAGGTGAAACGGCAGGTGCAGGGCAAGGAACGGGGTGTGACGGCCTGGCGGATCGTCGTCGCAAGCGCCGTGTGCACGGCGGGGGTGTGGCTGCTCATCGCGCTCACCGGCCTCGGCGGCTTCCGGCTGGAGGGCGCCTGGCCTGCGCTGCTCGCCGCGGGGCCGCTGCTCGTGGCGGCGTTCGCGGTCACGCAGGCGCGCCGGCTGCTGGTCGAGGAGTACAAGGAGAAGGCGGACGCGGTCGAGGTCCTCCGCTACGACCTGGCGAAGCGCCTGCACCTCGCGCCGGAGGGCCCCTTGGACATGCTCAGGCTGGCCTCCGAGCTGAGTGACGACCGCGCGCCCTACTCGTATCCGGGCAGCCTTCCACCGCGGTGGCCCGTGGAGGACCCCGAGTTCGGCGCAGGCGCCCGGCCCGAACGGCTCGCCGCCGAAGTGGCCGCCCTGGTCCGCGGCGACATCCGCGCCGACGTACGCCAGGCGGTCAGCGACGAGTACGCCTCCCTGCTCCAGCAGAATCCGGCCCGCGCCGAACTCGCCGCCCCCGACCTCGCCCAGCTCGCGCGGGACATCGCCGAGAGCGCGGCCGAGCCCGTGAGCGCCCATCTCAAGAGCCATCTGACGGATCTGCAGCAGAAGTTCCACCAGGACGTGCGGGCCACGATCCGCTCCTCGCTGGAGGATTCCGTGACCGGTGCTCCCCTGACGAACTTCGTCGGCTATCTCGCGATCGAGTTGGACAAGAGGGCACAGGAGGACGGCGAGCAGCAGCTCGTACGGGCCGAGGGCGGGACGATCAAGGCACCCGCGGGCCGCCGCGTGGACCTGGTGGTCTCCGTCGTGCGCGACCCCCGCGCACAGACTCTCGCCTCGGTCGTCGCGAGCCGCCCGGGTGCGGACTTCTTCGTCCTCGAGCCGGTACGGGTCGAGGGCGGCAGGGACGCCGAGACCGTGTCGTTCGACGCGATGGCCGACAGCTCGACGCTCACTCCGCTGCCCCAGCGCAAGAACCTGCTCGTCACCGACGAGAAGCAGACGGCCTTCGGGTTCCGGCTGCCGTCGGAGGCGGGCAGCCACGAGGTGTGGCTCCAGCTCTACCAGGCGGCCCACCTCGTCCAGGTCGTCGCCCTGAAGATCGAGGCGGAGGCCGCTCCGCCGGACGAGGCGACGGTCGACGAATGAACGAAGCACGGCCGCCGGATGTCTCCGTGCGTGTTCTGGCCACCGGTGAAGCGACCCGGCTGGAGTTCACGGCCCGCCGCCGGGGCGTCCCGCCGGTGCGCGCCACCCTCGTCGGCAGCGACGCGCTGCTCAGGGTCCGGCAGGAACTGGACGCGGGACTGACCCGGCTCAAGGACGAACTCACCGCGTTCTCCGTCGAGGACAAGGACCTCAACCGGGTCTTCCAGAGCCTGCACGGCCTCGGCCGCACCCTGCTCTTCATCCTGTTCGGCTCGCAGCAGGCCGTCCTGAAGGAACTGCAGAAGTTCTGGAACGAGGCTCTGCCCTTCGGCATGAACCCGGAACTGCCGCCCCCGCTCGTCGAATGCGTAGGCGGCAGGGAAGGCTTCCTGCCCCTGGAGTTCCTGCCGCTGTTCCGGATGTTCCCCGGGGCGCCCGTCGAGACTCCGGGCGACTTCGCCACGGCCTGCCACTCACTCGTCGGCTTCTCGTGTGTGGTGCGCCGCGCCATGCTGCCCGCCCCGGTCCACGGCGGGACCACGCTGGACACCGGGCCCCTGGGTCGCGTCCCCGCCCGCTATCTCTACTACGAACACCTCTCGGGAGCCGTCGAGGAACTGGCCTGGTTCGCCGAGGCCGGAGTCGCGCACATCGACCTCGAAGGCCCGTACCCCGACGGCGCGGACCACGCTCCGGGCCTCGCCGAGCAGATCTTCGACCCCCGGCTCCTCCTCGACGGCACACTGCGTGAACTGCCGGACCAGGTCCAGCACTTCGCCTGCCACTGCTACACCCGCTCCGACGACACGCTCGCCGCCGAGATCGAACTCAGCGGCGCCGGCCGGCACTCCCGCACCACGCTCGGTGCCCTCGGCGCGGACCTCGTCGCCCTGGGCGCGAGCCAGGAGCTGCGTACCTTCGACCTGCCGCTGGTGATGATGAACGCGTGCGGCTCGGGCCGGATGCGCGCCCCGGGGGCGCCGTCGTTCCCGTACCTCTTCCTCATGAACGGCAACCGCGGCTTCATCGGCACCGAGACGGAGATCCCGGACGACATCGCCGCCGCCTTCTCCAAAGCGCTGTACGACCGTTTCCTCGTCCGCAGGATCCCGCTGGGCCGCGCACTCCTCGAATCCCGGCGGCACCTCCTGCACACGCTGCGCAATCCGCTCGGCCTGACATATGCCGCGTACGCCGATCCCGGCCTGCACGTCCGTCCGACCCCCGAGGAGAACCCGCATGTCGCAGCCCCAGCCTTCCCCTGACGCCGTGGAAGCCCCTGTCACCCCTGTCGCCCCAGGCACGATCAGCGTTCTCGGTCTGGAGGACACCGATCAGGGACGCACCGACCGGCTGGCCTTCCGGCGGCTGGAGGAATGGCGGGCCGCCCGTACGGAGATTCCCGCCGAGGAACTCCAGTCCCGCCTCGGGGACTTCGTGGCCACCATGCGCGGTGTGATCGCCTCCCTGCCCCAGAAGGCGGGCGAGTTCCAGCTGAACGAGGTCACGTTCAGCGCCGAGGTGAGCGCCAAGGGCACGGTGTCGCTGCTCGGCTCCGGCGGCGAACTGGCCGGGCAGGCGGGGATCACCTTCACGTTCACCCGGGCCGAAACTCCGAGCTGACCCCGAGTCGAGTCCGAGTCAGCCCCGAACCGAGCCCGAACTGCCCCTGGCCGAACCCGAGTTGACGACGGACAAATCAGGAACAGAAGCACTACCCACGTAAACATGGTTAACGGCGGTAACACCCCAGGTCAGCGAAGTAAGCGCATACCGACCAGTTAGTTTGGTGAAACCCTCGCGCAGGCCTGCTACTTGCGAGTAGCGTGCGTCCTCGCTCACCCCCCGCTCCCTGCGGTCCGAACCGGGCCCGAGCCACGCAAGGAGAACCGGGATGTCTTACGACTCGTCCCCGTCGTACCCCGTTCCGCCGCACCATCCGCCCCACAACTCGTCACCGTCCTACTCGACGTACCCGTCACAGCCGACGTATCCGTGGGCTCCGCAACAGCCGGATCCCGAACCCGCCAGACAGCCGAACCGGCATCGCCACACCGCTCTCGGGCACCACAGCGACCTGCGGGTGCTGCGCACCGCGTACCGCTGGCAGCGGCGCGTGGCGACGCTGACCGCGCTCGGCTACTTCACGCTGTTCCTCGTCCTGTCCGCGTGGGCGCCGTCGTTCATGACGAGGGAGGTGGCCGACGGGCTGCCCCTCGGCCTGCTCCTTGGCCTGTTCCAGATGCCCGTCACCTGCGTGGCGATCGCGCTGTACGAGTACACGGCCCGCCGGGGCGTGGACCCGATCGCCGAGCGGATACGGAAGCAGACGGAGCTCGACACCAAGCGGGCGGAGGCGGGCAGGTGACCGGCTTCAGCAGTTCCGCCCAGGCGATGTCGCTCGTGGCGTTCACGGTCGTGGCGACCATCACGCTGTTGCTGTGCGTGATGACGGGCCCGGACCGGGACGACCTCGACGAGTTCTACACGGGGTACGGCTCCCTCTCCCCCATGCGCAACGGCCTGGCCATCGCGGGCGACTACATCTCCGCGGCCACCGTGCTGGGCACGGGCGGCGTGATCGCGTTCTTCGGGTACGACGGTGTCGTACTCGCCCTCAGCACGGCCCTGTCCCTCATGCTGCTGATGTTCCTGCTGGCCGAACCCCTGCGGAACGCAGGCCGGTTCACCATGGGCGACGCACTGGCACGGCGGATGCCGGGCCGGGCGGTACGCATCACGGCGTGCGCGGCGACACTGGCCGCGCTGCTCCCGCTGATGCTGGTCCAACTCGCCGGAACCGGCGACCTGCTGGCGTTCATCCTCGGCTTCTCCAGCGAAGGACTGAAGACGGGCTGCATCATCGGGCTCGGCGCGCTGATGATCAGCTACGCGGCGATCGGCGGTATGAAGGGCACCGCCCTGATCCAGATCCTGAAAATCGTGATGCTGCTCGGCTCGGGCGCCGTCATCGCCGTACTCATCCTGAACAAGTTCGACTGGAATCTCGGCGGCCTGTTCGACCAGGCGGCGCGGAGCAGCGGGGCCGGATCCGCGTTCCTCAGCTCGGGGCTGCAGTTCGCGGGCGGGCCCAACCCCCGCCTGGACATGATCAGTTCGGAGCTGACGGTGGTCCTCGGCGGGGCCTGTCTGCCGCACATCACCATGCGTATGTACACGGCGGGCAGCACGCGTCAGATACGCCGTTCGATGTCCTGGGCGGTGCCGGCCGTGGCGCTGTTCGTGCTGATCATCACGGTCGTCGGGTTCGGGGCGACGGCACTGATCGGGCGCGAGGCGATCGCGGCGGAGGACCCGCAGGGCAACACGGCGTATCTGCTGGGCGCGCGGGCCGCGTTCGGGGCGGACGTCTCGACGGCCGAGACGCTGCTGTTCACCACCGTCACTGCGGCGATCTTCCTGACGGTCCTCGCCTCTGTCGCCGGGATGATCCTCGCCTGCGCCAACTCCCTTGCGCATGACGTCTTCGCGCACGGCAAGAAGCAGTTGTCGCCGCGTCGGGAGATGACTCTGGCGCGGGCCTCCGCGGCGGCGGTCGGCATTCCGGCGATCCTGCTGGCCACGCTGGTCCAGCACCACAGCCTGCAGCCGCTGGTGACGCTGTCGTTCTGCCTCGGCGCGTCCGCCATCGCGCCGGCGCTCGTCTACAGCCTGTTCTGGCGGCGGTACACCCGGGCCGGGCTGATGTGCACGCTCATCGGCGGCTCGGTGAGCACGCTCGTTCTGATGACCGGTACGAATCTGGTGTCCGGGTCGCCCATCTCGGCCTTCCCCGGCCACGACTTCACGTGGTTCCCCTTCACCACGACCGGGATCGTCTCCATCCCGCTGGGCTTCCTCTTCGGCTGGCTCGGCACGGTGGCCTCCGGCCGGGGGGCGGCGGAGGAACAGCGCAAGCAGTATGAGGCTGTGGAGGGATGGATTCTCGCGGGGGCTGTTCGGAGGGGCGACTGAGGGGGTGCGGCTGAGGGTGGTGTGTCGGCTACCGGCCGGCGGGGGTTGTTCGCGCAGTTCCCCGCGCCCCTTAGGGGTGGCTGAGGGTTGTGTGTTGGCTGCGGGTCGGTCGTGGTTGATCGCGCAGTTCCCCGCGCCCCTAAAAGCGGGGGGCGCCCCCATCTTTTTAGGGGCGCGGGGAACTGCGCGACCAGCCCCCACCGGCCGGCAGGCGACAACGCACCCGAGGGCTATTCCGCCGCCGCCCGGCCCGTCAGGGCCGTGAGGCTGTTGCGGACGTGGGTCATGTGGGCACTGACGTCATCCCACTCGTCCCCGTGTTCGCGAAGGACGCGTTCCGTCTCACGAATGACGCGGTCCTCGTGAAGGCGCGCCTCCGCGAGGAGTTCGGCCGCACGGGCCTCGGCATCCTCCTGAAGGTGCCGGGCAGACTCGTGAACCTCGGCGAGGCCCCGCTCGGCCTCGACCAACTCCGCCGCCGCACGCGAAGCCCGCTCCTCGTGACGCGAGTCGAGCGCGGCCTCCCGCTCGGCCGCCTCGCGCCCAACCCGCTCCCAGCGCTCGGCGTGCTCCTTCTCCTGCTCGGCGAGGAGCGCCTCGCTGCGCCGCCGCGTCTCGCGCAGCGCGCCGAGCGCCTCACCGCGGTTCTCCTTCACGTCACGCCGCGCCGCGATCCGCATCTCGTCGGCCTCGGCCTGCGCGGCGAGCAGCCGGTGCCGGACCCGCTCCTCGGCCTCACCGCGCACCGCGTCGGCGTACGCGCCCGCGGCCGCGCGCAGTTGGCCGCCCGTCGTCTCGGCCTCCTCCACGACCAGCCGGGCCTCCCGCCGCGCACCCTCGCTGACGGCCGCGGCCTCCTCCTCGCCCAGTTCGAAGAGCCGCCTGGCACGGTCGCCGAGCGTCTCGTACGTCTGGGGAGCCAGCCCCGCGACGACCTCGTGCAGTCGGTCCGCCTCTGTCTCCATCTCCCTGGCCAGGACGGTCAGCCGGGCGGCCCGTTCCCAGGCGGCGTCACGCCCCCGGGAGAGCGCCGCGGCGTACGCGTCGACCTGGTCGGGACGGTAACCGCGCCCCCGTACGGCCTCGAAGCCATGAGGCGACACCGATGCGTTGCTCATCCTCGAATCCCCTCTCCGGCATGCGACGTACGACATGATTTGCCGCACATCTTGGTGGATCGGACGGAAGTGTTCATAACGCGACACTCCGGATAAGGGGTCGGACGGAGATGTGACGCAAAAGGGCCGGGCCCGGTCAACCGACCGGGCCCGGCCCTTTCACTGCGTGCGATCAGCTCAGCGACTCGACGTCACAGCAGGCCGTCCCACATCTGTTCCAGCAGCACCGACCACCAGCTCTCCGGCGAACCGAGCGCCGCCGGGTCGAGCGCGGCCAACTGCGCCTGGAAGTCGACGGTCCAGCGCCCCGCCTGCTCCTGGTTGAGCCCGAAGCGAAGACGCCACATACGGCCCAGCAGCGCGAGGCTGCGCGCGAACTCGGGCAGCCCCGTGTTCACGAACTGCGGCGGTACGGAAGCCCCGCCGGGGCCCGCCTCCACGGGCACGGCCACGATGTGCGCCGTCCCGTACTGGACACAGATCGCCTTGCCGAAGTCGCTGCCCATGACGAGGTACGAACCCGCGTCCGCGGACGCCTGGACGCCCCGCTCCTGCGCCAGTTCGGCGAGCGTCGGCACCGGGCGGCCCGGCTGGGCCTGCGCCCAGAAGAACGGGTTCATGTCGAGAGGCAGTCCGGCCACCACCAGCGTGTGCGCCACGATCGGCGGCACACCCTGCCGGGACACGGCCGCCTGGTCGAACCGGAACAGTCCCGGTCCGAACGCCGCCGCCAGCTCCTGCCCGATCGCCTCCGGCGGGATCGGCGGCGCGGGCTGCACCGGCGGCAGCGGCGCCCGGATCGGCCCGGGCCGGGCCGGGCCGTCCGCGACCTGGTGCAACTCGCCCTGGTGCGCGAGCAGTTGGGCCATGCCCTGCTGACGGCTCGCGTGGTCCGTGCCGTACGAGGCGATGCTGGTGATCCGTGCCTGCGGCCAGCTCTCCCGGATCATCCGGGCGCAGTACGCACCCGGCAGCTCGCAGGACTCCAGCTCCGTGTGGAGCTCCAGCACCTGCTGCGGCGGCACGTTCATCGCGCGCAGCTCGTGCAGGATCTGCCACTCCGGGTGCGGGGTGCCCGGCGCGGACCGCCGGATGAGCTGCTGCTCGCTCCCGTCCTGGGCGCGGTAGCGCAGAACCGCCTGGTAGCCGGGTCCGACGGTCGGCTGCCCCTGCTGGGGATAGCCGTAGGCCGGAGGCTGCTGCCCGGGCATCGACTGGCCCGGCATCTGCTGCCCCGGCATGGACTGCCCCGGGAAGGGCTGCTGACCGGGCGGCGGCATGCCGGGGGCGCCCGGTGGCATCCCGGGGGGTGCCTGGGGCGGCGGGGCCATACCCGGGCCACCGCTCGGGGGACCGGACAGCATGGTCTCGGCGTGGTGGACGCCACCGGGGGCGCCGGGAGCGCCGGGCCCGCCAGGACCTCCAGGTCCACCCGGAGCGCCGGGAGCGCCGGGAGCGCGGGGAGGCTGGGGCGCGCCGGGGCCGCCCACCGCAGGACCGGCGAGCATGGTCGCGGCGTGGTGGACGCCACCGGCGGGCGTACCGCCGGGGTTGTTGGGCGCGCCCGGAGCACCCGGTGCGCCTGGCGCACCGGGAGGCTGCGGGGCACCCGGAGTACCGGGCGCGCCAGGCGGCTTGGGCGCGCCGGGCTGGTTCGGGTCGGCGAGCATGGTCGCCGCGTGGTGGACACCGCCCGGAGGCGTACCGCCCGGGGTACCCGGAGTGCCGGGGGCGCCAGGCGGCTGCGGGGTTCCGGGTCCGCCAGGCCCGTCGGGGCCGAGCTGCGAGACGAGCTGGGTCGGTACGTACCCACCGGCCGGCGTCCCCGGCGCACCGGGACCGGACGCGGGAGCCGCTCCACCCGGCCGCGCGCCGGGCGTTCCGGGCGCACCCGGAGGCGGCGGCGTACCGGCCGCACCCGCACCACGGGCACCGCGCGGCGGAGCCTGCGCCTTGCTGGTGGCGGCGTCGGCGATGTCACCGGCGTTGGGCGGCAACGGCCGCCCGCCCGCACCCGAACCGGGGGGCGGCTGCGGCGGATTGGGCCCCGCGGGCGACTGCGGAGCCCCCTGCGGGAAGCCGTACGAGGGAGCACCCGGAGGCTGTGCACCGGGCGCACCGGGAGGCGGTGTACCGGCGCCGGGACCTTGCGGATAGCCGTACGAGGACGGCGCCCCGGGCGGAGGCGTACCAGGCGCACCGGGACCACCGGGAGGTGGCGTGCCGGCACCCGGACCCTGCGGATAACCGTACGAAGACGGAGCCCCGGGCGGCGGCGTACCAGGCGCACCGGGACCGCCCGGAGGCGGCGTGCCGGCACCCGGACCCTGCGGATAGCCGTACGAGGAAGGCGCCCCGGGCGGCGGGGTGCCTTGCGGGAACGAGGGCGGGTTCGGGTTCGGGTTGCCCAGGGCGGGGGCGACGGCTGTGCTCGGGAGCTGGCTGCCGCCCGAGATCAGCCTGGTCTTGGCCTCGGGTGTCGCTTCGGGCTCCGACGGCCTGCCACCGGCTCCGGCGTCCCCGACATCCCTTATCTGCGGCGCGTACACGGTCGCGGGGAGCGGTACCGAACGGTCGTCGCCCGTCTCGGCGTTGGTGTCGGTCCCGGCCCACGGCGTCGCGTCGGCGGGCACCCCGGAACCGCCCGAGGCCTCCCCGCCGGCCGCGGGCCACGACGTACCGCCACCAGGGGCGGAGGAGGCCCGAGGGCCACCGACGGGCCCGGGCAGCGTCTCGGGAATCGCCCCTCCGGCCCCGGCCCCTCCATGGGCGGGACCGGCAGGACCGCCGGGCGGAACCGCGTCATTGACGGCGGCAGCGGCGGCGGCAGGCCGAGACCCGGCCCCGTCCGACGCCCTGCCCGACGTGCGGGGCGAACCGCCGCCCGACGACACGCCCGACGCCCCGCCGGACGTACGGTCCCGCCGGTCCGGAATGCCCATCCGGTCCGCCGCCTCCTGGAGCCACTCCGGAGGAGTCAGCAGGAAGGACGTCTGGTTGAGGTCGACGCGCGCGGGAGGCGCGGGCGCCGGATCGGGCGCCGCGTCCGGCAGCCCGTACTCCTCCTCGTACCGGCGGATCACCTCGCCCACCGGCAGCGAGGGCCACAGCGTGGCCTCTCCGCTGTCGCGGGCGATGACGAGCCGCTGGGCGCCGCCGTCGGACCGCGGTCCTTCGGCCCGGTCCTCGGCCCACACCACGAATCCGAGTTCGAACTCCCGCACCCGCACCTCACGGTGCTGGTAGCCGGGCACATCCCCGTTGATCCACTCTTCGGCGCGCTCCTGCGCCTGCGCGAAGGTCACCATCGGACGCTCACTCCCCCACCGAAGACACCGCGGACACCGACACGGACCGCGCGAATCCACCGTCCACCATCAGGTTCGCCACGGTCTCCAGCTCCGGCGGATTGCCGGCTAGCCGGGACAGGAACTGGTCGAAGTCGTCCCCGCAGGGCAGCAGCAGCCGCTGCACCCGCTCCGGGGGCGCCCACAGGTCCTGGTCACGGGCGTCGTCGTACGCGCAGAACCACACCGACCCGACCTTCTCGCCCTTGACCTTCACGGCGAGCAGGCCGCCCTGGACGAAGCCGACGCCCAGGTAGTCCTTGGTGAGGTGGTCCCGCAGGCATTTGTTGACGTACACGAGGTCGTTGACGGCGGCCTCGTCGCGCACGGTGAAGAACGGCTGGTCGACCAGCAGTCCCAGCTCGGCGTCGAGCGCGGCCCCCATCGGGGCGCACCCGCCGGCCGCCTTCAGGAACGACCGGTACGCGCCGGGCAGCCGGTAGCCGAGGTCCTCCTCGACACCCAGCACCTGCTGCTCGGTCACCGCGACGGCGGCCTTGGGCAGCCCGAAGTGCGCGGGCCGGGTCTCCTGGAGGGGCCGGGTGCCGCGCTTGTTCTGGTCGACGGCGGCGGTGGCCAGGCCTCCGTGGTGGCGCAGCAGCGCCTTCACCTCGACCGGCACGAGCTCCAGCCGCCGGGTGCCCGGCACGTGGTGCCAGGTCCAGCCGTGCGGAGTGGCGACGGGCGGGATGGTGTCCCACAGGTCGTGGCCGTCCGCGGCCAGGGCGGCGTTCGCGGACACGTAGTCCGTCAGCCGGAGTTCGTCGACCCCGAAGCCCTCGGGCGGCTCGGCGATCTCCGCAGCGGCACGCGCATAGAACGAGAAGTCGGGATAGCCGCGCTCGTCGACACGTACACCTCTCGGGTGACGCGCCGCCCGGACCGGGTCCGGGAAGTGCACGACCTGCCCGGCGTAGGCCGCGTTCGGCGGCGCGGCTTGCTGCCCGAGCCGACCTGTCGTCATGGCGGTTGCCCCCTGCGGCGTTCTGAAGGATCGCGGATATCGACAGCCTATGCGGTTGAACGACACCGGTCACCGGGCCTCCGGTTCCGTACCGGCCAGCGGGACTCCGGTTCCGTGACCTGCCGTCATCGCGCCGTGACGGTGCGGCGAAGCCCGCGCGTGTCGCGGCGCCCCAGCTTCCGCACCAGCCACGGAGTTTGGCACTCTGTCGGAGCACCGGGGGATGCGGTAAGGGGAGGAAACAGGACGATGAACTCAACGCAGACAGGCAGATCTGGTGATCCCAGGGTGGGCTGGAGCAACACCGAGGCGCCGGTCACTCCCACCCTCCTCCACCGCCGTGACGGCATACTTCCGACCATCGCCGCCGCCCTGTCCGTACGGGGTGCGACGCTCACCGGCACGGCGGGCCGGGGCGACCAGCCGCCGCCGCTGCACCCGCTGGTCCGGGACTTCCTCGACACGCTGGCGAGCGGGCAGCGCGACCGTTTCACCGGCCGCTGTGCCGAAGTGATCCTCATCTCGCGGCACATCACGGCGGTGGACGCGGACCGTTCCAAACGGGCCGCCCGGAAACCGATGACCAACGGAGAGGCCCGCAAGTCCCTCAAGCAGGCCAAACTCACCGCCCGCCGCATCCGCGAGGACGGCGACCCGCTGCACGGCAGTTTCGCGCCGCCCTGCCGCTCCTGCACCGCGCTCAGCGCCCACTTCGGCGTACGCGTCGTCGATCCGACGGCACCGGGGGGCTGAGAAACCCCTCTTCCCTCACACAGGGCGTCACCGGCGCCCCTTGCAGAAGCCGCCGAACCACGACCGCGGCAGCTCAGACGAACGCGAAGGTCCGATGCACACCGACCGCACCTCCCCCTCCCCCACACCGACCTCGACCCGGTTCTCCGCCGTGGTCGACGCCGCGCTGCGCTCCGCGGGATGGCAGCCGGGCCGGTGGGACATAAAGCAGGCCGAGATCTGGGCCGATGCCCTGCGCAGCCACGAGTCGCCGACCGGTCACCGGCATGCCGTGTTCCCGGCGGCGGTGGAGGCCTGGGCGGAGTTCGGCGGTCTCCACATCCCCGCCACGGCCCCGGGCCGCCAGATCGCCCCGACCCCGCTGCACCTGGACCCCCTGCACGGCCTCCACATGGCCCGTACGCTCGTGGACCTGGGCAGAGCCCTGGACAGCGAAGTGGCCCCGCTGGGCGAGGAGTCCGACACCAGGGCCCTCCTCGCCATCGACGCGGAGGGCCGCACCTACACCCTCGACCACACGGGCGACTGGTACCTGGGCGCCACCATCGACCAGGCCCTGACCACCCTCCTCACAGGCCTGGAACCAGAACGCCTGACGGCCGTCTGAACGGCCCCGAACTCGCCACGTCCGCCGGCCCCGACGGACCTCGTGACCGCGGAACTCACCCCGACCCGGCTCACGCCAATTGAGCCGACTCACTCGGCCTCGGCTCGCCCCTGCCGAAGCCACCCGCCCCGACTCGGCGCGGCCGGACTCACCCCGACTCGGCCCGGCTCACTCCGATCCAGCCGACCTACTCGGGCTCGGCTCGGTCCTGCCAGAGCCACCCGCCCCGGCTCGGCGCGGCCGGACTCACCCCGACTCGGCCCGGCTCACTCCGATCCAGCCGACCTACTCGGGCTCGGCTCGGCCCTGCCGAAGCCACCCGCCCCGGCTCGGCGCGGCCGGATTCGCCCCGATTCGGCCCGGCCCGGCTCACACCGATTCGGCAGACTCACTCCGGCTCGGCTCGACACTGTCGGATTCAACCGGCCCTGTCCCGCCCCGGCTCGGCGCTGCTGGACTCGCCCCGACTCGGCTCGGCCCGGCTCACTCCGGTTCAGCCGGCTCGCTCCGGCTCGGCTCGACACCGTCGGATTCACCCGGACCTGTCCCGACTCGGCCCTGCCGGACTCACCCCGTCCCAGCTCGCTCCGGTTCAGCCGGCTCGCTCCGGCTCGGTCCATCCCGGCCCACCGCCCCGGGCCGGTCGAACTCCACCCCGGGCCGGTTCACCGCGGGCAGATCCAGTCCGGCCCGGTTTCCTCGCTCCGCACCAGATCCGCTCCGGACCCGCCCCCGAACCGGCTCACCCCAGAACGGCCCGGCTCACCCGAGAACGGACTTGCTCACCCCAAAACGGCCCGGCCCGCGCCGGCAACCGTCGCTCACGCCTCCGCCGGAATCACCGCCGAGACTCGGAAGCCGCCGGCGTCGGTCGGGCCGGAGACGAAGACGCCTCCGAGGCCCAGGACGCGCTCCTTCATCCCCACCAGGCCGTTCCCCCCGCTGGGCAGCCGTGCGTCGGAGGCGGCGCCGGGCTCGGGCGGGGGGCCGTTCTCCACCTGCATGGCGATCTCGGCGCCGCGGTGCGCGACCCGGACCCGGGTCTTCGCCCCGGCCGCATGCTTGTGGACGTTGGTCAGCGCCTCCTGCACCACGCGATAGGCGGTCTGCTCCACCGCGGCCGCGTAGCCCCGGGCGTCCCCCTCCACGGAGAGGTCGACGACCATTCCCGCGGCGGCGGACTGCCCCACCAGCTCCTGGAGGTCGTCGAGGCAGGGTCCGTCCCCCGTCTCCTCGTCCACGGCCCGGGACGCCGCGGCGGCGGCCGCGACGCCCACCGCCGCGAGCGGCACGGTCTGCATCCGCACGGAGGAACCCCCGTAACCCCCCTCGCCCGTACGCAGAACCCCCAGCATCTCCCGCAGCTCGGTCAGCGCCTGCCGTCCCATGTCGCCCACGAGCGAGGCGTTCTTGACGGCCTTCTCGGGGTCCTTGCGCGCGACGGCCTGCAGGGCCGCCGCGTGCACGACCATCAGACTCACCCGGTGCGCGACGACGTCGTGCATCTCGCGGGCGATCCGGGTCCGCTCCTCGTTGCGCGCCCACTCCGCCCGCTCCTCGGCCCGCTCGGCCAGCAGCTGCAACTCCCGCTCAAGGGAGTCGGCCCGCTCCCGCAGACTCTCCATCAGCCGCCGCCTGGCGCCCACGTACAACCCGAGCAGAATCGGCGGCGCGGTCATCCCGAGCGAGGTCGTGATGGACACGAACGGCACGAACCAGTCGCCCACCATCTGCAGGTCGCCCCGCACCATCCCCTGGTGCGCGCGCACGTACGTGACGATGAGCATGCCCACCATCGACATACCGGCCAGCGCCCCGATGATCCGCCGGGGCATCTCGGACGCGGCGAGCGTGTAGAGCCCGACGAGCCCCATCAGGAACCCCATCTGGGCCGGTGTGATGGCGATCGACACCAGCACCACGGCGATGGGCCACCGCCTCCGGAACAACAGCACGGACCCGGCAACAGCCCCGAACACCATCCCCGCGGGCACCGGCACGCCCGCCGCGTCCGCGAAGGGATATCCCTCGATCGCACACTCCACGGCGGACACCAGCGCGAGGCTCCCGTCGAGTACCGCGCTGCGCCACCTCGCCCACCACCACGGCCCGGTCAGGGTCGCGGTGTGGTCTTCCCCCGTCGTGGTCATGCCTCCAGCCTACGGTCGCCCCCCGTCGCTTTTCCGGTGAGTTTCGCGTACTGGCCTACACCACTCGCCGTAATCGAACAGACACGAAACCCGCCGCAATCCGCCGAAAACCCAGAACCACCCCAAGCCACCCCGGAGTCGCCCCTGAGTCGCCCCTGAGTCGCCCCGCACCCAGCCCCACGCCCGCCCCGCACCACCCGAATCCACCCCGGCACCGTCGAAGTACCGTCGCACCGAAGGCACCCGGTACGGCATAGTGTTGGATGTCGACTCGGCAGCCCGACCGGATCTCCGGTCCCGTTGAGTTCCATCCCCCGTGGTGTAATTGGCAGCACTGTGGCTTTTGGTGCCATCTGTCCGGGTTCGAGTCCTGGCGGGGGAGCCCTACGCGAACCGGGCCCCGACCGCACTGTCAGGGCCCGCTCCCATTTCTCCCTCACAACGCCCCGGTATCCTGCGGATGTCCACTCCCCAAAGGCACCCCAGCCATCCGAAGCCGAAGGGCATCCCCGTGAGCGCCAACCGCCCGGCAGCCGTCGTCGTTCTTGCAGCGGGTGAGGGCACCCGTATGAAGTCGGCCACACCCAAGGTCCTGCACGACATCTGTGGCCGTTCTCTCGTCGGCCATGTACTCGCCGCCGCACGCGAGTTGGAGCCCGAGCATCTGGTGGTCGTCGTGGGCCACGCCCGCGAGAAGGTCACCGCGCACCTCACCGACACCGCTCCGGGTGTACGGACCGCCGTGCAGGCCGAGCAGAACGGCACGGGCCACGCCGTACGGATGGCCCTGGAGGAGCTGGGCGGCGGCATCGACGGAACCGTCGTGGTCGTCTGCGGGGACACGCCCCTCCTCACCGGCGGGACCCTGCGCGACCTCGCCGCCAACCACACCACCGACGGCAACGCGGTCACCGTGCTCACCGCCGAGGTCCCGGACGCCACCGGCTACGGCCGCATCGTGCGCGACGGCGTCTCCGGCGCGGTCACCGCGATCGTCGAGCACAAGGACGCCTCGGAGTCCCAGCGTGCGATCCGTGAGATCAACTCCGGTGTCTTCGCCTTCGACGGACAGCTCCTCGCCGACGCGCTCGGCAAGGTCCGCACCGACAACAGCCAGGGCGAGGAGTACCTCACGGACGTCCTCGGCATCCTCCGCGAGGCCGGGCACCGCGTCGGCGCCTCCGTGGCGGGCGACCACCGCGAGATCGCCGGCATCAACAACCGCGTCCAGCTCTCCGAGGCCCGCCGCATCCTCAACGACCGGCTGCTCCACCGCGCGATGCTCGCCGGCGTCACCGTCGTCGACCCGGCCTCCACCTGGATCGACGTCACCGTCACCTTCGAGCAGGACGCGATCGTGCACCCGGGCACCCAGCTCCAGGGCGCCACGCATCTCGCCGAGGGCGCCGAGGTCGGCCCCAACTCCCGCCTGAAGGACACCAGGGTGGGCGCGGGCGCCCGTATCGACAACACGGTCTCCGACGGCGCCGAGGTCGGCCCCCAGGCGAACGTGGGTCCGTACGCGTATCTCCGCCCCGGCACCCGCCTCGGGCTGAAGGCCAAGGTGGGTACGTACGTGGAGACGAAGAACGCCTCGATCGGCGAGGGCACGAAGGTCCCGCACCTCTCGTACGTGGGCGACGCGACGATCGGCGAGTACACGAACATCGGCGCCGCGAGCGTCTTCGTGAACTACGACGGCGAGGCCAAGCACCACACCACGGTCGGCTCGCACTGCAAGACGGGCTCGGACAACATGTTTGTGGCGCCTGTCACGGTCGGGGACGGCTCCTACACCGCCGCGGGCTCCGTCATCACCAAGGACGTGCCGCCCGGTTCACTGGCCGTCGCCCGGGGCCAGCAACGGAATATCGAAGGCTGGGTGGCCAGGAAGCGTCCGGGAAGCGCGTCCGCGAAGGCGGCGGAGGCGGCTGCCCGGGAGTCGGCCGACGAAAGCTGACCGGAAAGCGGCGGGTCGGACTCGGCGTACCGTGATAGATGCACACCCGCACACCCAGCTGGGACCGCATCTGAGAACACATCTCAACATCCAGCTGAGACACCTCTGAGGAGACAGTGCTGTGACCGGGATCAAGACGACCGGCGAGAAGAAGATGATGTTCTTCTCCGGCCGCGCCCACCCCGAGCTTGCCGAGGAGGTCGCCCACCAGCTGGGTGTCGGGGTCGTCCCGACGAAGGCCTTCGACTTCGCCAACGGCGAGATCTACGTCCGCTACGAGGAGTCGGCCCGCGGCGCCGACTGCTTCCTCATCCAGAGCCACACCGCTCCGATCAACAAATGGATCATGGAGCAGCTCATCATGGTCGACGCTCTGAAGCGGGCCTCCGCCCGGAGCATCACCGTGATCATGCCGTTCTACGGTTACGCCCGGCAGGACAAGAAGCACCGCGGGCGTGAACCGATCTCGGCCCGTCTGATCGCCGACATGATGAAGACGGCCGGTGCCGACCGCCTTCTGACGGTCGATCTGCACACCGACCAGATCCAGGGCTTCTTCGACGGCCCGGTGGATCATCTGTTCTCGCTGCCGCTGCTCGCGGACTACGTGGGCCACAAGGTGGACCGCTCCAAGCTCACGGTCGTCTCGCCGGACGCCGGCCGCGTGCGCGTGGCCGACCGCTGGTGCGACCGTCTGGGTGCGCCCCTGGCGATCGTGCACAAGCGCCGCGACAAGGACGTCGCGAACCAGGTCACGGTCCACGAGGTCGTCGGTGACGTGAAGGGCCGGGTCTGTGTCCTGGTCGACGACATGATCGACACCGGTGGCACGATCTGCGCCGCCGCGGACGCGCTGTTCGCGCACGGTGCGGAGGACGTCATCGTGACGGCCACGCACGGTGTGCTCTCCGGTCCGGCCGCCGACCGGCTGAAGAACTCCAAGGTCAGCGAGTTCATCTTCACGGACACGCTGCCCACCCCGGGCGAGCTGGAGCTCGACAAGATCACCGTGCTGTCGATCGCGCCGACGATCGCCAACGCGGTGCGTGAGGTCTTCGAGGACGGCTCGGTGACCAGCCTGTTCGACGAGTAGCCGAGAATCGGATCCGCCGGTCCCGCCGGGCCGCGTAGATCGATTTCT
Source organism: Streptomyces sp. NPDC058697 (assembly GCF_042715345.1). Lineage (NCBI taxonomy): Bacteria > Bacillati > Actinomycetota > Actinomycetes > Kitasatosporales > Streptomycetaceae > Streptomyces > Streptomyces sp. NPDC058697. The sequence continues at coordinate 48,563 of NZ_JBHXSU010000037.1, read as the reverse complement.
TGTACGGCCTCCCCGCCCCGTAAGCTGTCACAGTTGCTCGGCGAGGGAGGCCGCACTCTTTGGTGCGGCGGTCCGTTATCGACGCGCTCTTCGTAGCAGGCCGATGTTCGGCCGGGTGACCACCTTCCCCGATTGATCTACGAGGAGTGACCATGGCCGACGTCAAGCTCGCCGCCGAGACCCGCACCGAGTTCGGCAAGGGCGCCGCCCGCCGCATCCGCCGTGAGAACAAGGTTCCCGCGGTCGTCTACGGCCACGGCGCCGACCCCGTCCACATCACGCTCCCGGGCCACGAGCTGCAGCTCGCCCTGCGTACCCCGAACGTCCTGCTCACCCTGGACATCGAGGGCAAGAGCGAGCTGGCGATCCCGAAGGCCGTCCAGCGCGACGCCATCAAGGGCTACCTGGAGCACGTCGACCTGCTCACCGTGAAGCGCGGCGAGAAGGTCACCGTCGAGGTCTACGTCCACACCGAGGGCGAGCTGGCCCCGGGCGCCTACCTCCTTGAGCACGTGCTGAGCACGCTGACCGTCGAGGCCGAGGCCACGCACATCCCCGAGTCGGTCACCGTGTCCATCGCGGGCCTGGAGGCCGGTGCCTCCATCGCCGCCAAGGACATCCCGCTCCCCGAGGGCACCACGCTGGTCATCGACGAGGACGCCGTCGTGCTCCAGGTCCTGGCCGCCCAGGCGGAGGAGCCCACCGAGGACGCCGCGGGCGACGAGGCCGCCGAGGCCTGATCCCGCACCGGATCACCGTGTGCCGGCCGCCGCTCCCGAGGGGGCGGCGGCCGGCGCGTATCCCTGATCCGCAGAGCCCGCCGATCGAGGACCCATGGGAGACACGGACGTGACCACGGAACCAGGCGCCCCCTGGCTGATCGTGGGGCTCGGCAACCCCGGCCCCGAGTACGCCAGGAACCGCCACAACGTGGGCTTCATGGTGGCCGACCTGCTCGCCGACCGGATCGGCGGCAACTTCAAGCGGGCCGGCAAGGCGCAGGCCCAGGTGATCGAGGGCCGCATCGGCCCGCCGGGACCGGCGAACCGCCGGGTGATCCTGGCCAAGCCGATGTCGTACATGAACCTGTCGGGCGGCCCGGTCACGGCCCTGCGCGACTTCTACAAGGTGCCGACGGCGAACATCGTCGCCGTCCACGACGAACTCGACATCGACTACGGCGTGCTGCGGCTGAAGCTCGGCGGCGGCGACAACGGCCACAACGGCCTGAAGTCGATGACCAAGGCAATGGGCCCGGACTACCACCGCGTCCGCTTCGGCATCGGCCGCCCCCCGGGCCGAATGCAGGTCGCCGACTACGTCCTGAAGGACTTCGCGTCGCCGGAGCGCAAGGAACTGGACTACTTCGTGGACCGCGCGTCGGACGCGGTGGAGGCTCTGGTGATCGAGGGCCTGGAGCGGGCGCAGTCGACGTACAACTCGTGACTGCGGTGAAGTACGTGCCCATCTCTCCTTGAGCACGGCGGACCAACGGCCAGACCCCGGTCAGACGGCCACCACAGCAACCAAGTCACACCACACGAGCTTGCCCCTCCTACCGTTCCTGGCCAGGGCTTGCCCCCACTCACAGGTCGGCGCAGGCCTGGACAAGATCGAGGCCACGCCCCTCCTCCGCCTCCGGGCGCTGCGACGGCCGCTCCGAGGTGTACGGACGCCCGGGGCCGCTCTGCGGAGGTGCGGCGGTGCTGCGGCTGAAGCTCGGCGGCGGGAAGGTCATGTCGGTTGCCGGGGAACGCAGGACGGCGGCCCGGACCTGCTCGCGACCGGTCCTCATGAAGCTCGCGGAGAGAAGTTCTTGACATTCAAAACCTCTCTCACCGGCACGGCCATTCAGACTCTGTCACCTGAAGGGCCCGAATTCACAAGCGGACGCCGGCGTGCATAGCACCACCGACGCAGCGATCCCCCACTCTCGCCGCATGCCCACTCCTCACGTTCGAAACACCTCCGCCCCAACTCCCGCTCACGGAAAAAGCGGGAGAGCCCTCTGCGCCCCATCGTGAGGCAGGCTTCCGTTTGAATCGCCCGTTACCCAGGGGCCTCGGACCGCGTGCATGACCACGCGGGTAGACGGAACCGCGCTGCGCGGCAGGCGACTCCGGTCCGAGTTGTCACCCTCTCGAATCAGTCTCCGACACCCCAGTGTCACCGTCAGGTGCGAAGCATCGGCAAATACCTGAACCATCCGACCCGTCGGCGGCACAGCGGATGCTCAATACGACCGATGGGTCGAACGTCAGCTGCGCACCGTCCGAGACCCCCGCAATCGAGTTCGCGATCTTGCCCCAGTAACGCATAGCTGCTACGGATTCACCCAGGATCATGTTGTCGGCAGAGTACGCTCCACCAAATACAAAAGGAATCCTGGGAATTAGCCTATGCCCGGCGGGAATTTCTCCGTGTCGACTCTGCCATTCGTGCGCCACCGGATATCCGGTCATATAGGCATAGTCATCCAGGACGCGTTCTGCCCACTCTCCCAGAGTGGCCCCCACATGGCTCAGAGCCGCCGTTTCAGGATTGAGGGAGTAGATCCCGGTGCCGTCGGTCCCGAACTGCCCCCCGAATACATCCTCCGCGAAGAGGACCAGCCGAGGCTGCAGCAGTCCATAGGAATCGAGCCAGCCTTTCGCTGCATCCCAGGAGTCAATCGATTGACCTCGCTGCGTGCGATTATTTGAGGAGAACACGTGAAGGGCAGATTCAAAGGCATAGAAGCCGTTCCGCTTCCTCCGCATCTGGTGCAACTCGGTTCCGATGGATCCCAGGGATGAGCAATCGTCCAGGTTCGGCTCCTCACCTGAAAGCGCCGGGCCAGCTATTTTCAGCAAGCGATCCACTATCCACCTCCCAGAAGGTGATTGAGGCTTTCGACGCGGACCATCACCCTACGACCACCGTTACCAGGAACGGATTTCGCCAAGCCCATGCTTCGCAATCTGGCCCTCGACGACAGACACCAACCCGGGACCGTCAGCAGCCGATGCCCTGAGCCAGTCGAGCCAGTCGCGGGTATCCGCCCACTTCGAGGGAGACTCGTAGCCAGACCACCGGGCTGAGACCTGTTCCACGATCTTCAGGCTCTCCTCGACGTCTTCGGGGTTTTCTGAAGCCGCAGGAACGAGAACGCTGCCTTCAAGCTCCGGAACCGCCTCAGGAAGGCGTCCCTTCTGTGCTGCCACCGCGAACTTACGCAAGAGTCCGACGATCTTTGTCAGCTCAGGGACGGACCGAAGTGGAAGTTCGCTCTGCGATTCGAGCCGTGCGGCAGCCGAACGAAACCCCTCCGAGTGGCGACCGACATCAATCGACTCTTGCACGCCGGCCCCCTTCACGAGCCTCTGCGCCAGAGTTAGTGAGATCACGGGGAAGTCTTGCGCCAGCGAATGAATATGGACGGTCGGATAGTATTGGTCACCAGCTGTCGACTTGTCTAGGATGACGCCTTGGACGACCGGGCCAATTCGACGCAATAGATGCAGGGACCGCCAGACGGAGAAGTCCGGGAATACTTCAGCCCAATCCGAAGTGATCTTATCGGCCATTCTCTTGTTTATTCTTGTCACCTTGGCACCACCGGAACGGTCAGGTAGAGGCCTGGTACGTGATTAGCGTTCTTGTCCCATTGGGACTTGCCGATGCCAGGCGGGTTCTTCGTGAATTTGTAATCGTACGCAATTCCTGTGGACGGATCGTACACGTCTGGTCGTGCGCTTCCCTGGGTTCCGTGCGGTACCTGTCGCCCGTTGAGATAGCTTCGCTCCGCGACAAGCCCGGGGTCTTCGAAGATCGACTGGTAGCGGTTGAGAACCGTCTCGGCGTACTTGAGCTTCTGGAACAACCCCCGGCCCTACTACTTCCCGCGGGGATCCGGGCTTCAGCCCGATCTGCGCTCTCCTGGATCAGTTCCGGCGTGGACAGATCCGCAGTGCTACCGGCTCCACCACAATTGTGAACGAGAACCGGACTTTTACCCGCCAGCACATAGTACGTGTGCTAAGCGAAGTCTTCGACCTGCTTTTTCGCAGGTCAAGCGCGGTTTGCTGGTCCGGTGACGTGCGTGGTTGTGCGGGGTTGTTGCCGTCGCTACTGCCGTCAGACGGTTTAGCCCAGGTACGGCTTTTCGCGCTGTTCCAGGAAGTGTTGGACCCTGAGTCGTTGGGTGTGGTGCATCGGCAGCTGCTCGATCTCTTCCGGCGGTACGAACCGGAGTTCGGTGGACTCGTCGGAGATTGCCAGCCGGCCGCCGGTGATGCGGGCGGTGAAGCAGACGTTGAACTGACGGCGAACCTCACCGTCGGTGTAGGCGATGATGTGTTTCGGATCGGTATATGTACCGACCAGGCCAGTGATCTCGACGTCGAGGCCTGTCTCCTCTTTGACCTCTCGGACGGCTGTTCCGGGCAGAGAGTCGGTGAGGTCCATGCCTCCGCCGGGCAATGCCCACAGGTCGTTGTCGCGGCGGCGCTGGAGGAGGATGCGCCCGTGGTCGTCGGTGACGACGGCAGATGCGGCGACGACCATGCTGTTCGGCTTAGGCGCGTTGGGGTCGTCGTAGTACTCGGTGCGGGCCACGGTCAGTCTTCCTCTCGTACGGGGGTTGCGGTCGCCCACACGGCGTCGAAGCTGTCGGCGTAGGTGTCGAACATGCCGCTCTCCTGGTGCCTGCGAAGATGCCACACGGGCGCGGCGTAGACGTTGACGCCCCAGACATGTGCGTTGACGAGTTGCTGGTCGTCGGCGCGGTAGAGGGAGTTGTAGAGCGTGGTGGCGTGGGTGCGGACTTCGATGCCGGGGGTGCCGGCGAGCGGCCTGTAGTGCATGAGCGCGAGGCGGCAGCGGGATTCGATGCCATGGCCGAACCGCTCCTCCTGGCCGCGGGCTTGGACGTTGTCGCTGTCGGGGTCCCCGATCGCGATGCGGACGATGCAGCCTTCGGCGGCGCGTTCGGTGAGGAGTTCGTTCAGCCGCGGGTACGCCTCGTGGAGGAAGACGGCCGCGTAGACGAGGATGTCGATCCGCTCCCGGACTTGGGCCATCAGGTCGGTGAACGTCGAGACGGGGAGGTCGGCCCGCTGTTCGTAGAGCGCGACCAGTTCGGGGCTGATGGCGCGGGCGGGGCGGGCCTGGCGGAGCGCGGCCAGAGTGCGTGCACGTCTTCTCTCAGGGCTTTGGCCGCCTGCAGGGCTGTGGCACGGCGTGGGGTCCGCCCGAGGTTCACCCAGCGCTCGACCGACTTGGGGTCGACCTCGACCTGCTGAGCGAGTGCGGCGTACGTCCAGCCTCGCGCCGCCATGACGGCTCGCAGTCTCTCGTTCGGCACGAGTCTCCCCCTTCGTCTCAGGACGGCACCAGGGACGTTCTACACGGTGCAGAACGTCCCGAAGTGGGGTTTGGTGGCAGTTCCTTCGTCCCGGTGACCGGCGTGACGATCGGTGCCGACCCCGCGGCACCAACAGGCCCAGGGGCACGCATCAACGCCGCCGAGGAGCGCCACCGTGCGAATGAGCGCCACCCCACGTGTTCCCGCCCTGCGACTGGACGCCCGGTCGCGCGCCGCCTCACCGGTGTGGTCACGGTGACGGCCCCCCACCCCTGATGCCGACGGGCACATCGTCTCGCCCGATGCCGGCGCCCTGGTGGTCGACCGGCGGAGCGGCAAGGTGGGCGTGGTGATGGGGCATGTGGGGACGTACGTGCAGCTTCGGCCACCGCGCGGTGGCCGGGAGTGGGACGTGCCGCCCGAGGACGTACGTACGCCGACTCCGACGGAGGAGTTGAGCGCGAAGGTGGCCGTGGCCAACCGGAGGTGGGGACGGTGACCCCTCGCTCGGTCCTGCGCTATGAGACCTGGACGCTCCAGCCCGACCGCGAGCCGGACGCGGAGCCGGTCCTGTACGCGATGCAGTGCGCCGTGGACGGAGAGACCTCGCCGACAAGCGAGGACTTCGCCGAACCGCAGGACTGGGTACTCCGGCACTGCGGCCAGAACCCGTCCCACCACACCTACCAGGAGATCATCACCCGCCCCTGGCGGACCTGGCGCCAGACGTGACCCACCTCGCTCGCCCAGGCGCCGCACCGCGCTGACCCACCCGACTCCCGTCCCTGCCGGGCGCAGCCGATCGAGGCTCCCCCGCACTCGTCAGCCCCGGCGGGGACGGGCCTCACGTGCGTGCCGTGCGCATGGCTGTGGGGGTTCTGGCCTCTGCCACAGAAAGTCAGCCACGACGACGGGCGCGCCGACCGACCACCCGCCACGTGTGTCTCGCTCAACCCCGCACCGGCATCAGCCCAGTTATCTCCATCGTCACGGCCCCAGCCAGGCAGCAAGCACGGGCGTCCGGGACGGTGCGAGCCCGCCGGGCGGCCACTCAGGTGCCCGGCCAGTCTGCTGCTGAGCGGTCGGCCCGGGGCTTCCGATTGGTGGTCCGGCCTAAGCTCCCGGGCTCTGCGCGCCGAGTGGTCGGCGGCCGTCGCCAGCGGGGCGGCAGACAGGAGCAGGCGGCGGTCACCGACCGCCGGCGCGCGGCGGCCCGCGTCAGCGGGACGCCCTTGAACAGGAAGCCGCTGCCTGACCACGCCGCGCCCCGCCTCCTCCCCCCGCACCCGCTCCCGCGCCAACGGCGACGGAACCGTATACCAGCGCAAGGACAGCCGCTGGGAAGCCGCCGGATACGTCCTCGCCCCCGGCAACACCCGCAAGCGCGTCCGCGTCTACGGCACCACCCGCAAGGAAGCCCTGGCCAAGCTCACCGAGAAGATCGCCGCCAGCAACCGCGGCCTCCCCGTCCCCTCCGCGCAGGGCAGCATGGCCGCGTACCTGACGTACTGGCTGGAGAACGTCGCCGTCCACCACCTCCGCGAGAACACCAACACCCGTTACACCACCTGCGTCACCCGGTACCTCATCCCCGGCCTCAGCAAGAAGAGGCTGGCCAAGCTCACCCGCACCTTCACCAGGCTCCTCCGCCCGACCGGCCTCCGCCGCATCCGCTTCCACGACCTCCGACACTCGACCGCCACGCTGCTCCTGGAACAGGGCGTCGAACTCGTCGTGATCAAGAAACTCCTCGGCCACGCCCACATCGGCGTCACCGCCACCGTCTACGCCCACGTCCGACTCCGCCTCCAACGCCAAGCCCTCGACACCCTCGGCGTGGCTCTCGACCGCCCCTGACGCACCACACGGCAACGGCCGCGGACACACCCGTGTCGCGGCCGTTGCCGTCAATTACTGCCGTCAAACGCCACATCGGCCCCACCGAGCACAGCTCAATGAGGGCGAAATTTGCTATCGTATACGATATTTGGTGGCGCGTCGCTGCTAGCGGTCAGCGGTCAGACGATCAAGCACATCCGCAGCAAGCTCTGCTGAAGCGCGGTCGAGATCTGCCATCGTCGCCGCGTCCAGGCGTTCGGACACATAACTACCCATCACGGACGCCACACCCATAGAGGCCACTGGCGCAAGCCACCTGAGCCACTCGCAGACCATGCGCATTCGAAATTCTCTGAGAATTTTCACACGGTCCAGAGGGTCTGACTCTGCGGCCAACTTGATCACCTTGAACGAGGCGGCGAGGCGGTTGTGCGGCATATCATGCGCCGAAAGAATCAGCCCGAGTTCATCAGATCTGCCGAGAGTGAAATTCTCGGCAACTACAAACTGAGGCAACGGCAAACCATCCACGCTTGTCAGCGCTCGCCCGTCACATCCCGAATCGATGACTACATCGACGCGGGAAGCAACCCCGGGAGCATCGACCGCGACTCTGATGCGATGCGCGCCAGGCTCCCCGATGTTCTGCACGAAACGTGACACTCCGAGGATGTCACCGACTCCGATGGCTCCGTCGTCGAGCATCAGGTCTCCTTCGAACAGGACACTGCCTCCGGCCGGGCCGGCCCTGTTCCACAACCTGATACGGACAAGCCCCATCTGCGCACGTGCAGCTAGCTGGATGTGGCTTCTAGACGCCACCAGTGGCGCACCGGCCAGCGCCAGAACCTCCTCCGGCGGGGCCGTCGCCCCAATACGGACCACGCGATGGTTCAAGTAGAGCTCAGCGCTACCAATGAGCATTTATCCGCCAATTACCCAATTTGACCCTAATGGGGCGCCCGGTCAACGCCATCACTAACCGGGCGCCCCCTACCCCTTCTACCCCGTATGCCCGGGCAATAGCTCGGCTAGCTTCTGAGCTGCACTCGGAATCCCTGGGAGCCCTTCAAACGTTGGATCGTGATAGCCGTGATTACGCAGCATCCGCTGAGCTTTCGATACGGCAACCGCCTGCATATCACTGCATGTCTCACAGTGGGGGAACAGACTACGCGGAAGGCTAGTCGGCCCAATTCCAGTAGACGGCTGGTGATCGCCCGTCATCGTCGGACTGCTCCCACCGCAAGAGTGGCACGCTCTTCCCTGCATGGCCGCACTCTGCTCCGGGGTAACGACAGGACCGGTCGCAGGCACCGACTCATCGGCATGAGGACCGACACGCAGCGTATCCGCCTCGGCCTGACTCAGCGAAACATTACAATTGTGAACGAGTACCGGCGTAGCACCTGCCAGCACATAGTACGTATGGAGGTCGCTGACGGTGAGGTTGTGGACCTTGGCTGCGGTGGCCGTCCAGCGTTCGATCGCCGTGACCTGGACGTAGGTGCCGGCGCTGGTGCGCAGCCATTGCCCCTGCTTCAGATCCGATGCGTCGATCCACTCGCCGAGTTCCGGGACCCAGAAGGGGTGACCGTCGGTCGCGGTGACAGTGGCTGCCTTCCCGTTCTTGCCGCCGTCGCTCTCCGCGAGGGTCACCCTCACCAGGTGCTTGGCGCCCTCACCCTGGATCTCGGCCGTGACCGTCTCACCGGTCGTCTCGCCGGTCTTGGGGTCGGTGGCCAGGACCTGGTCGCTGTTCTTGACGTCCTCGATCGGTTTGGTGGTGCCGTCGGCCATCAGGACCTTGGTGCCCGGGGTGAAGCTGTTGTTGATCGGGCAGCTCGCGCCGGAGTCGGTGCTGTTGGCCTTGCCGCCACCGCCACCGGACTTCGCCCTGGCCTGCTTCGTCTGCGGTCTTGGTGCCTCGGCCTGCTTCGCTGCGGCCTTCTGTGTCTTCTGGGCCGTGTTGCCGGTTTTCTGTGCTGCCCGTTTGGCCTGTCGGGTGGCTGCTTCCTGGGCTTTCTTCAGCTGAGCGGCCTGCGCGGCAGCCTTCTTCCTCGCTTCCCTGACCTTGCGTGCCAGTTCCCTGGCTTTCTTGGCGTTCTCGATGACCTGGCGGGCCTTCTCCTTGGCCTTTTTCAGGGCGTTGACCGCGCTCGCGATCTTCGCCGCCGCCTTCAGCACTCCCGGGACCTTGTGCAGTTTGTTCCAGGGGATAGCGCTGGCGACCATGGCGCCGCAGGCCCACAGGTCGCCCCGGGAGAAGCAGCCCACCAGGTCGTTCCAGCCGACGAAGTCCTTCAGCGCCGCCCAGCCGACCGACATGATCACATCGGCGACGGACGTGTTCAGCGTGTTCTTCGCCCACGCCTCCGCCGAGGCGGACGGGCCGCTGTAGCCGTCGTTGCCGCCCTCCGAGGTCAAGCCGCTCGGGTCGGCGAAGGTGACCGGGTTGTTCTCGCAGTACACGTACCCGTTCATCTGGACCGGATCGGCCAGGTCCAACACCGGGTCCGCCGACAGGAACCGGCCCGTCGTCGGGTCGTACTCCCTCGCTCCCAGGTGCACCAGCCCGGACGACGCGTCATCGTCACCGCCCACATACGAGCGGTGTGAACGCCAGTTCGTGTTCTCCGAGCGTTCCACGCCGAACGGGTCGGTCCTGGAGAACATCACCTTGTTGCCCGACGCCAGCGCCACGTTCACATACGCCGTGCCGTTCTGGTCGGCCACCTGCACCGACAGCTCGGAGGTACCACCGCCGCTCGCATGCCGCATCACCGTCGGCGCACCCGGCTGCGCGTAGTACCGCTCCGTGTACGCGGGCGTCTTGTCGGCGTTCAGCGAAATCGTCGCCTCGCCCAGATACAGCGTCCGCCCGGTCGCCGAGACCGCCATCAGACGGGAACCGTCACCGCCGTAGACGTACTTGGTTTCCTTGTCCGGCGTCCACGACTGCGCCGCCGAGCTGTTGCAGGTGTACAGCTGAAGGTCCGTACCGTCCGCCGAGTTGGACGTCGGCACGTCCAGACAGCTGCCCGACGACACATGCTTCAGGGCGCCCGCGGAGGTCGCCGTCCACTTCTGGGCGTCCGTACCCGTGCAGTCCGCGATCACCACCGCCGTGCCGTTCGCCGTACCGCCGCCCGACGGCACCACGCACTTGCCCATGATCTTCAGCGCGCCCGTCGACGGATCCGACGCCCCCGCCGCCGCGTCGATCCTCAGCTTCTGTGCCTTCGAGCCGTTGCAGGAGTACAGCTGCAGCGCCGTCCCCGCCGTCGTCAGCCCGCTCGCCAGGTCCAGGCACTTGTTCGCCAGACCCAGCCACGCCCCGGAGCCGTTCTCACCGAAGCCGGTGATCTTCTCGACCTGGCCGTCCCACGTCCAGTCCAGCGCCTGCGTGTCGCCGTCGTAGCTACGGGACTTGGTGTTGCCCGCTTCGTCGTACTCCAGCGCCGTCGCCTTGGTGACCCGCGCCCCCGAATCCGCCTTGAACGTCGACGACATGCCCGTCAGCGTGTGCGGCTGGGAGCCGTCCTCCTTGCCGTACGTGTACGTCGTCGTCGCGTCCTTCGACGTGTCCAGACCCGCATCGTGCTCGACCAGCTTCTTGCGGTTGCCCAGCGCGTCGTACTCGTAGGTCTGCCAGTAACCGTCGTTCGCCGCCGTCACGTTCGTCGCGCCGTCGTCGTACTTCGGGGCCGCCGTCGACTTGCCGGAGGCCGTGCAGCTCGACGGTGCCGTCCAGGCCTGGGTCAGCTGGCCCAGCGCGTCGTACGTGAAGCACTGACGGTCCGTCACCGAGTTGGAGGTGTCCGCGATCGACGTGACGTTGCCGGCCGGGTCGTAGGCGTACGCACGGGCGTTGACCCGGTGGCCCGTCACCGCCGTCGTGTCGCTCGTCGACTCGCGGTCGACGATGCTCTGCTGCAGCTCGCCCGTCGCCTCGTCGAACAGGTTCGTCGTCCACACCCGGTCGGGGTGCTCGCCGCTGGCCGTGCGCAGCACCTGACCGTACGGGGAGTACGAGGTCTGCGCCGTGTACCACTCCTGACCCGACGTCGAGACCGGCAGACCGTCCTCGTTGTAGCGGATGACCAGCTTCTCGGCGGGCAGGGTGCCCACCGACGGCAGATTCACCGACTCCAGCACACCCGACTCGGAGTACTCGAAGTTGTAGGCGTACTCCTTCTGCAGGCCGTACGACGTCGCGATCGACTCGGGCAGCGTGACCCGCTTGCCCAGCGGCTGGTAGTCGGCCGTGTAGCCGGACACCGAGGTGGTGTAGGGCTGCCCGTCCGTGTAGCGGGTCTGCGAGGTCGGCAGGCCCACACCGCCGGTCAGCGTGTCGTACTGCGTGGACGCCAGCAGCGTGCCGGTCGAGGAGTTCGCGCGCTGCTCGACCGGGCGGGACAGTGCGTCGTACTTCGTCCACACCGTCGCGTTCTCGTCGGTGACCGTCTCCGGCCGGTTCAGAACGTCGTACTTCGTGGTCGATGTGCCCGTGTCCGGGTCGACCGCCTCGACCTCACGGCCGCGCGCGTCGTACTGCCAGGTCCACGTGTTGCCCTCGGAGTCCTCGGCCTTCACGCGGTCACCACGCCAGTCGTACGTGTAGCGCGTCGAGCGGTACTCCGTACGGGCCGCGTTCGTGAAGGTGTCCACCCGGGCCGTACGGCCGAGCGAGTCCGAGAAGCTGCGCTGCACCGCACCACCCGACGGCGGGATCACCGTCGAGTAGTCGTCCCCGTAGACGTAACGCGTCTGCTTGGCCGTGCTCTCGGTGCCGTGCAGGTACGGCGTCTCCGTCAGGGTGCGGCCCAGACCGTCGTACGAGTACAGCGTGGCGTTGGGGACCTGGTAGTCCGAGTCCAGCTCGAACAGCGTTGTCGAGGCGTCGCCCGTGGCGTAGTACGCGTTGTTCGTCCGGGCGATCGTGCCGTTCGCGCTGTAGAGGATGTCCGTGATCAGGCGGCCCTTGCCGACCGCCGGTTCCTGCTTCTGGCGTTCGCGGCCCAGGCCGTCGTAGACAACGGTGGAGGTGTCGTAGCCGCCCTCGTCCGTCAGGGCCTCCGTCGTCACCGAGACCGGCTGGCCGATCGTGGTGTCGTATGTGAACTTCGCCGACGCGGACTTGGACGTGGACCGGGTCGGGGACCAGGCCTGCGTGGTGCGGCCGAGCGCGTCGTAGGTGAAGGTGGTCGTCCTGCCGTTGGCGTCCGTCTCCTTCAGGGACACACCGCGGGCCGGCTCCAGGACCGTCGTCTCGCTCTGCTCCAGGGCGTTGGTCGTTCTGACCTCGAACACCTGGCCCGTGGAGGGGGTGTAGGTGGTCTTGTCGACGTTGCCCGCCGCGTCAGTCGTGGACGTGGTGCGGCCGTAGTCGTCGTACGCGACCTTCCCGTCCTGCGTCCAGCCGCCGCCGTTGCCGCTGACCGCCCATGTCGTCGTCGCCGAGCCCGAGGCCGGGGTGTCGCCGTACGCGCCGCTGTCGTAGGCGACGCGCGAACCGTCCATCCAGTCCTCGGCCGTGGGCGTCTCCCCACAGCTGCCGGCGGTGGTCAACGTCTGCTTGGCCAGGCCGATGAGGTGTTTGTCCGTGTTGTGGACGTAACTCATCTCGGTGCACGTCTCGTCGTCGCCCTTGTCGGTGTCGCCGAGCGACTCGACCTTGACGGGCAGGCCGTACGTGTCCTCGTACGTGGTGGACGTCTTGAGGACGCGCCAGGTGCGCTTGTCGTCGCCGGTGCCCGAGGAGTTGGTCACCGAGATGCTGTGGTCGTCCAGGACGCGGTAGGCCTTGAGAGCGGGGATACCGCCGGAGCGGGTACGGGTGGCGAGGACCGTGGCGACCGGATAGTCGACATCACGGGTCAGCAGGCTGCCGTCCTTCTTGGTGTACGTCAGCGTCTCCGAGACCCGGCCCGCGAAGGGCTCCTCGTCGAAGGCGATCCTCGTGCCGTTGGAGTCGGTGACCGTGACCTCGCGGGTGCCCTCGTCGCCCGGCAGTTTGTCGCCGTGCATGCCACGGAAGTAGCGGGTCTCGGTCATGCCCCGCTCGGTGGACATGGAGGCGGTCGAGGAGTCCGTGCCCGTGTAGGTCCTGACCCGGGAGAAGCCGCGCCACTGGTCGTACGTGCGCGTCTTCTTCTTGCTGAACTCCGCCTGGTTAAGCGCCCAGGCCGCCCCGCCCAGGTAGTCGTACTCGGTCGTGACCGCGTCGACCCCGGTGAGGGCCGGCAGTTCCTGGACCTTCTCGACGACGTACTTGTGGAACCAGTCGACGGTCTCCTTGTCCGGGTCCGCGTTCCAGTGGACCGGGTAGCAGAGTCCGGTGTTGTCCTCCACGTCGGGGAAGCCGCCGCCCGACTTGCAGGCGCCGACCGGGTTCTTGTACGTGACGGCCGTCTCGCCGCCGTACTCGCTGACGACCCGGGTGATGCGAAGGCGGTCGAAGGCCGGGTTGGGGTCGTTCGAGCTCTCCTTCACGCGGTTCGGCATCGGCTGGCTGTTGGCGAGGAAGCGGACCGGGTTGAGGGCGATCGCCTCGCCCTCGGTGTCGTAGCCGGTGCGGGTGATCGACTCCAGCCACAGCGCCACGCCCTCGTCGGTGAGGTCGGCGGGCAGGGACTGCTGGAGCTTGAAGCTGTCCACCTTGGAGAGAGCCGCTGAGCCCTGGGTGCGCTGTGCCCATGTCGTCACCTGGGAGAGGCGCTTGCGCGACCAGAAGGTGGGGACGGGGACGTAACACTCCTTGCCCTTGGCGCAGTACAGGTCGGCCGGGGTGTCGTACCAGATGCGGTTCCTGCCGAAGTCGCCCGAGGTGAAGTTTTCCTCGGTGCAGGCGAGTTCGCCCTCCTTGAAGCAGCGCTCGTCGACGTCGAAGGCGACCCTGGCGATGGGCGTGGCGAACAGGGCGCCGGTGCGCAGGCCGTACTCGATCTTCTTCAGGTAGCCGCCGCGGTCGTAGGCGACCGACGCCTTGAACTTCTCGTTCTTGGCGTAGTAGTTGGTCTCCTTCTCCCACCACAGCGTCATCGCGTTGCCGTCGGTGTCGACGACGTAGTCGAGGTTCCAGCGCCAGGCCTGGTCGCAGAAGGAGCCCGCGAAGTCGCCCGCCTTGTAGCAGGGTTCGCCGCTCTGGTTGCCGGCGACGGGGGCGGAGAAAACGGAGTTCGTCGTCGGGTCGCCGCTCGCCCAGCCGGGCAGCTTGTGGCGGCCGAAGTAGTACTGCGTGCCGTCGCGTGTCGTGACGCGCCAGTACTCGCCGTCGGCGTCACCGTTGCCGAGGTCGGTGTTCTTGACGAGCTCGACGCGGGAGCCGTCGCCGTTGGCGGTGACCCACTTGTCGCTGGTGGGAGCGGCGCCGTCGGGCAGGACCAGCTCGGTCGTCTGGCCTCCGAGGGTCATGACCGCGTTGTACGAACCCCAGCACTGGTCGCTGGTCTTCTTGGTGTTGTTGCCGTCCGTCCGGTCATCGCGGCACGACTTGTACGTGCGGGTGATGGAGCCCGCGTTGTACTCCCAGCCGTCGCCGATCCAGGAGGGCTGGTTGTTGGAGGCGGACGTACGGCCGTCCACGCCCTGCGAGTTGTAGCCGAACGAAACGGCGGGCGAAGGTCCGCCGGGGACGGTCGGGGTCTGCAGTGTGTACGAGTACGTGAAGGCGCCGGAGTTGCCGCCCGCGGACCACGAACCCGCGCTGACCAGCGGGGTCGCGGAGAAGTCCCCCTTGGAGCCGCTGCCGGAGTCGGTGGCGAGCAGGACGGAGGAGCCCGAGCCGTCGGCGGTGGCGGCGGCCAGGGTGGCCAGGCGTGCCTCGGGTTCCTCGCGGTACACGGCGTCGCTGACCGTGCCCTCGTCGGAGGCGGCGGCGGTGGACGTCGTGTCGGTTGACTCGGTGTCGGCGGACTGCGTGGAGGTGCCGCCGGCCGCCAGGGACTCGACGTCCATGGTGGCGAGGATGCGGCGCTCGTACACCGGCCGCCCGTCGCTGTCGGTCCCGGTCTGCTCGACCACGTTGTCGGTGCTGACCTCGGTGGGCTCGGAGCAGCCCTCGGTGTCCGGCGTGGTCAGGAAGCAGGAGGGGAACTGGGCGAAGGACAGCCGGTCGGCCCAGTTGGCGCCGTACAGCTCCGAGAAGTCGGTGTAGTCGAGGGCGATCACGGCGTCGCCGGTGGCCTCGGCGGGCGGAGTGACAGTGAGGGCCATGCCCTCGATCGCGGTGTCGGCGAGTTCGTCCTGACCGGCGAGCGAGACCTGCCACTCGCCCTCCAGCGCGGCGGCTTCGGTGGTGGTGGCGTCCTCGGGGGCGCCGACCTCGACGGGGAGGTCCACACCGTCCTGGCTGACCGGCACCAGCTGACCAGGGGTGAGACCGGAGAGGTTCTCCGTCACCGTGCCGCCGGCGGGAGCGGTGACCTTGGCCGGGTCGTACTCCGCCGGGTCCTCGGCCTCGGACGTGGTCAGTTCGGCGAGCTTTCCGCCGTTCTCGCCCTTGGCTTTCCCGGAGGCGGGCAGCTTGACCAGGTCGACACCGCTGCGGTTGTTGTCGGGCGGCAGTGCGGAGGCGGCGGGCAAGGCGCCGACCAGGAGCGCCACGGTGAGCGCGCCGATCACTCCGGCTCGCGTCCGAGCCCGTCTTCGGCGCTCGGCTCGATTTCTCGAGAGTCGGCCCCGGCCGCACCACGACAGCGTTCCCCACATAGCGCGGCCCCCCGCTCTCTTCATTTGACGAGCACGAACTCTCCGGCACGTCTTCACGGAAAGTCAACAAGTCGTCGGAGCCTGGTGATTTAGCTCACGCCGCGTATTGTCCAATTTCTTGAACAAGGGTGATCGAGGGTTTATTGAGAGGGAATTCGGGAGGGAATTCCCTTACGGGTGGAGAGGTGATCATTCCTGCATGATCAAGGTCAAAGGAGAGTCAATCGCTCGCCAACTCCGCCCAGAT
The DNA here is from genome assembly GCF_042715345.1 of Streptomyces sp. NPDC058697. Lineage (NCBI taxonomy): Bacteria > Bacillati > Actinomycetota > Actinomycetes > Kitasatosporales > Streptomycetaceae > Streptomyces > Streptomyces sp. NPDC058697. Next base: position 32,421 of record NZ_JBHXSU010000037.1, on the reverse strand, counting down.
GAAGGTGATTTGACACTCCGTCACCTCTTGGATCCGCCCGGTTCCCTCTCGCACGCCACCTCGTGTGCACAGAAGTACGTGCGGACCATACGGATCCGTTCACCGGACCGCCCGCGGGCCAAGAGCACGGAACGCTATGGCGCAATCCCCGTGCATGGGTCATGCTCTGTCCGCGCCTTCCCGGGCCACGCCATGCCATTCCCGGGCAGCGCAGGGGATTCAGAGGGGATTCGCGGAATTCTCGGTTTTTCGGGGATTCAGGGGGAGGGGACCCAACACCATGGAACGTCGCCGCTTCGGCATGCCCGCGTCCAGACGCGCCCGGGCGGGGACGGCCGCCCTCATCGCCGGTGCGCTCGGCCTCGGGCTGCTCACCGTTCCTCTCCTCGACGATCCGGGCCCCTCCGAATCCCCCGCCGAGACGAAGAAGCCCGCCCCCGGGCCGGTGAGCCAGGACACGGCGCTCGAACAGGCGGTCTCCTCCGGCAAGCGCGTCGAGGTGTCCGCGCTGCGTGACGAGACCTCCATGACGTACGCCCGTCCGGACGGCACCTTCGAGCTGGTCGCGTACGGCGCTCCCGTACGGGCGAAGGTGAACGGCGCCTGGAAGCCCATCGACACGGAGCTGGTCAAGGCCGACGGCGGGTGGGCGCCGAAGGCGGCCGCGGATCCCGTGGTCTTCTCGGCCGGTGGGGCCGGCGCGATCGGCGGAGGTCCCTCGGCGCGCAAGTCGTCCACCGGCACCACCGGCACGGGTGGCGTCCGCGGCGCCGTGTACACCGTCGCCGACGACGGCCGCACGGTGCGGGCCGCCGCGGACGCCGAGGACCACACGGAGCTGGCCGTCCTCAGCAGCGACGGCCACGAGGTGACGCTGAGCTGGCCGGGAGACCTGCCCGAGCCGGTGATCAGCGGGTCGAGCGCCCTGTACCGGAACGTGTTCGACGGCGTCGACCTGATGCTGACGGCGCAAGCCAGCGGCTTCAGCCACGTACTGATCGTGCACAGCGCCGAGGCTGCCGCCGACCCGGCGCTCGCGAGACTCTCGTACGGACTGTCCGCACCGGATCTGACCTTCCACCTCGACCCGGTCACCAAGGTCGTCACCGGCCGGGACCGCGACGGCGAGGAGATCGCGGTCTCCCCCACCCCCTATCTCTGGGACTCGGCCGGGAAGTACGCGGTCACCGAAGGCGACGACCCCGAGCCCGCCGAGGAGAACACCGAACCCACGCCGTCGTACTCCGAGGAACCCGGTGCGGACATCGGCGAGGAGAGCTCGGCGCCCGAGGACGGGCACGACACCGACGCGCCCACGGCGCCCTCGGAACCCGGTGACGAGGACGCGGGCGAGGAGGACGTGGAGAGCAACACTCCGTCCGACGGGACGACCACCGATCCGGCGGCCTACCGGCGTGGCGCGAAGGCCGGCTCCACGGTCGCCCGGGCGGGACACGTGGCGACCGGTGTGCGGGGGGCCGCGCTCGGCGACGACGAGGTGTTCGCCCTGAAGGGGCTGGCGGGCCCCGACCCCGGCACCCACATGGCCGTCGCCGACGCGGAGCTGAGTGCGCCCGGCACCACGTCCACCACCCTCGCCGTCGTCCCCGACACCGACCTGCTGAGGGACAAGGACACGGTCTACCCGGTCTTCATCGACCCCACCATCCACGGCAAGACCAAGAACTGGACCACGGCGTACAAGAAGTACCCGAACTCCAGCTTCTACGACGGCGCCAATTACAACACCGGCACCACCGAGGCACGGGTCGGCTACGAGTCCACCACCTGGGGCCTGTCCCGCTCCTACTTCCGGCTCGGCTGGTCCAGCAGCATCAAGGGCGCCCACGTGTCGTCCGCGTCCGTCCGGTTGCGCGAGACGTACTCCTGGTCATGCCAGGCCCGTGAGATGAAGCTGTTCCACACCGGCGGCATCTCCTCCAGGACCACCTGGAACAACCAGCCCGACAAGAAGGCGGAGATCGGCGCCAAGTCCTTCGCGCACGGTTACAACTCGTCCTGCCCCGACGCCTACGTGACCTACGACGCGAAGTCGGTCGCCCAGGACGCGGCCGACGGCGGCTGGAAGGAGTTCACGATCGGGCTGCAGGCCGGCACCGAGGACTCGGCGTACTCGTGGAAGAAGTTCAGGGCGGAGAGCGAGAGCGCGCCGAAGCTGACCCTGGTCTACAACCGCAAGCCGAAGACGCCGAGTTCGCTCGCCCAGGCGCCGGGCGGCGGCTGCGACCGCACCAGCCCGTACACCCACATCGGCAAGCGCGACCTGGTGCTGTCGGCGGCCTCCTCCGACGCGGACGACACCTCCACGAGGCAGGACCTGGAGTACCTGGACTTCGAGCTGTGGCGGACGGGCACCGACGTCTACATCCTGAACAAGAACGTGGCTGTCACCAGCGCGGGCAAGGCCTCCGCCACGGTCTCCAAGTCCGCGCTGACCAACGGCCACACGTACTCCTGGCGGGTCCGCGCCATCGACTCCAGCGGCGCGGCCTCCGGTTACGCGCCGACCGCGGAACCGAAGGTGTGCCGCTTCGTCTTCGATAGCTCGGTACCGAACGAACCCCTGGTCACCTCGACGGACTTCCCGGCCGCGAACGACGACGGCTCGGTGTGGTCCAAGGTGAAGTTCGGCACCGCCGGCTACTTCACCTTGGCGCCGGACGAGGACTCCGACATCACCAAGTTCGAGTACTCGTTCAACACCACCACGTACGCGGACAACAAGCCGGTCCCCCCGAAGGAGTCCGCCACGCTGCCCCTGAAGCCGCCCAACGCGGGCCCGAACGTGCTGTACGTACGGGCGGTGGACAGCGCGGGCAACCCCTCGCTCGGCACGAAGTACCTCTTCTACGTCACGCCCCGCGACACCGGTGACGAGCCGGGCGACGTCACGGGTGACGCCCTGCCCGACCTGTTCGCGATCACGTCCGAGGGCAACCTGAACATGTACCCGGCTGCCACGAGCGGCGACCTGCACGTCGGCATGGAGGCCGCGCACGACGACCGCACCGGTCTGCTCGCCGACCCCGACAAGGACGGCGAGGACCACCGGCCGGGCTACTGGATGGGGGCGGACGGCAAACCGGCGCTGATCGCGCACGGCGGCGACGCGACGGGCGCCGACGGGATCAGTGACCTGTTCGCCCGTATGCCGGACGGTGAGCTGTACGTGTACCCCGGCGACGGCTACGGCAGCGTGGACATCGCCGGACGTATGAAGGTCAGGATGCCCTCGGGCTCCCCAGCCCCGTCGACCCTCACCCAGATCATTGTCAGCGACTACGACCTCGACGGCCGCGCGGACCTGTTCGCCACGGACACGGCGGGCACCTTCTGGGCCTTCGACGGCTACACGGGCGTCAGCTTCCTGTCCGCGACGAAGATGACGACGACGGCGTGGGCGACGCGCGACCTGGTTTCGGTCGGTGACCACGACAAGGACGGCGCACCGGACCTGCTGTGGCGGTGGGATTCCACCAGCGAGCTGAAGCTGCGGTACGGAGTCAAGGACAGCTCCGGTGGCGCGACCCTGTCGTCGCTGGCAACGGCGGGCAACTCCAAGACGGGCGCCGACGAGCTCTACGCGTCGGGCTGGTCCACGGCCGCCACGCCCATGACGCACCTGTACGGGACGCCGGACGTCACCGGGGACGACATCCCCGACATCTGGGCCCTGGCGAACGACGGCACCGTCAAGTTCTACAAGGGTGGGGCAGCGACGCCGGGTACGGGGACGACTGTGATCAGTTCGGGCAGCGAGTGGGCGACGACGAAGCTGACGTTCGGTTGAGGTCGTATGGCTCGCGACTTGCCGCAGTGGGCCGGTGCGGGGATGAAGGGAGGGGAGGCGGACGGTGATGCCTGGTGATGCGATTCAGTCGCTCTGGCTGAAGGTCGAGGAGCTGGGGCGGCCCGTTGCCTGGCTCCGGTCTCCTGGGCTGGAGCGCCGGCAGCTCGTGGCATCCCTCGGTGAGAGCCTCCCCCAGGATGTCTACGCGTGGTTCGAGGCGTGCAACGGCGTACCTTTCGACGCTGGACAGGTGCAGGACGACGCCAACCTGATCCCCGGATACGAACCGCTGAGCCTCCGGCAGGCCTTGGAGATCAGACAGAACCGCCTTGAGCAGGACGAGATTCTGGGAGAGCACTGGGTGCCGCTTCTGGCGAGCGGCGGCGGTGATTTCTATGCGGCTGTCTACGATCACCCGAACGGTTCCTATGTCGCAGACGTGATCGCCGAAGCAGACTCCATGCCGGCCTACTTGAGCGTGGAGCACATGGCACTCGCCTTCCGGGCGTCCTATGAGCGGGGTGCCTTCTTTGTGGATGACGACGGGATGCTCGACATGGCTGTCGACCTTTGCGATCAGATCGACGGCGAGTATCGAATTCAATGACCTCTGTTCCGGGTCATTCGATCCTGCAGTTGTTGGGGGTAGGCGTGGGAGTGGTGGGGGTGGGGCGTCGACGCTCGTCGGTCGTGGTGGCCGCGCTGTGCGCGCTGGTTTCTGCTTGTGATGTGGCGAGCGGTGGCGGTGGTACCGGTGACGCTTCGGAGGTGAAGGCAACCCCGCAGGCGAGTGCCAGTGTGGTAGCCGGGGCCGCGGGACTGGACAGGATGGCCCTTGAGGGACGTGATGCGGGCGGGTTCAGCGTCATGGTGCCCGCCGCCGGTGATGTAGTCGGTCAGCGGGACGTGCGGGTTGCCGAAGAGGGCTGCGATTCGGTGGCGTACGTCCTGTCCGGAACCGTGGTCGGTGAGCCGGCGTCGACGCGGGTGCGGGAGGCAGCTGGTGAGGGTGCGGCAGTGACTGTCGTGCTCGCGGAGTACGAGGGGCAGCAAGCACAACGCGCGATGGATGACCTCAGCACCGCCGTCGCCGAGTGCGCAGGCGGCTTCACCGTCACCGTGAACGGTGACGAGCGGAAGGTGGGGAAGGCAGCTCCGGAGCTCGCGCCGGAGGGCGCGGATCAAGCGATGGCCCTGGGCGCGGTCGTGGAGCGGAACGGGGCAAAGAGTCCGGTGAAGGTGGTCGTGTTCCGTAAGGGCGCCAGGGTCGGGTACGTCAGCGCCGTACCGACGGACAAGGCAGACGAGGACTTCGCCGTACCCGCAGCGGTTGTCGACGCACAGCTTGCCAAGCTTCTCTGAACGATCAGACTTGGCTGACTCCGGTCAGCCGTGGCTCCGGAATCCCGGAGCCGACTCCACATGACGAATGACCTGCGTCGCAGGACGCGAAACGAGGATCTTCCTTTGCACAGACGTATGGTGGCCACCTCCCTCTCGGGTCTCCTGGCCCTGACGGCCGTTGGACTGTCGTCTCCCGCCGCGCACGCCGCGGAGAGCGACATCTCCTTCTCGGACATCGTCGTGAACGACGGCGAGCCGATCGTCGTCGGCACCTCGGCGATGGTGAGCGTGCCTGTCACGTACAGCATCAAGCACTCGGTGAAGCTCGACACGCACTGGGTGTTCCTCTACCGCGGCACGCTCAACGGCAGTGAGAAGTCGCTGGGCTCCGGCGGCCAGGGGCCCTACTGCACCTCGAACAGCGCCGGCACCCGCGAGTACTGCGAGATGACCGTCGACATCGTGGCGAAGGACGACCTGGTCAACGCCGACGCCGCCACCTGGAAGACGGGCGGGACCGCGATCAAGCCGAACGGCGGCTACGACACCGACACGAACTCGGTCACGGCCCGCCTGAAGCGCTACGCGAAGCTGACGGTGAACGCCTCCCCGGAGCCGGTCACCGTGGGCAAGAAGATCACCATCACCGGGAAGGTCACCCGAGCCAACTGGGACACCCGCAAGTACACCGGCTACAGCGGCCGCACAGTCACTCTCCAGTTCCGGGAGAAGGGCGCGAGCTCCTTCACGAACGTCAAGAAGGTCACCTCCAGCGGCACCGGTGGTCTCAACACCACGGTCACCGCCTCCAAGGACGGTGACTGGCGCTGGGTGTACTACGGCAACTCGACCACCGGCAGCGCCAAGAGCGACGGCGACTTCGTCGACGTGCGATAGCGGCACACGGGACGGAAGCGCCACAGAGTCCGCGCAAAAGGTCCGTACAACACAGGACTTGTCCCCCGCCGGAGGCCCATCGGAGCCCCATCGGAGCCCCGCCCGAGTTGACCAAGCGCAGGGCCATGGCCAAGGATCGCCGCCATGCCTGCCCTCGCCTCCCGTCAGAATGCGGTCGCGGCGCTGCGGTTCGGGCAGCTCGCGGCGATGGGTACGGTCGCGGCGCTGATCCTGATCGCAGGCGTCTGGGCCTCCTGGGGCACCGCCCAGCACGTGATGCTCACCAAGGGCCGTGAGCGCGGCACGATGACGGTCGCTCGATGCGCCGACGACCGCTGCACAGGTCCGTACCGGCCGCTGTCGGAAGGGTCCACCGCCCGCGACCGGGTCGTCCTCGACAGCGAGGTCGCGGTCGACAAGGGCCGCACCTACACGGTCGCCGTGAAGCCCGGCAGCGACGAGGTCGTACGCACGGGCACCGGCGGCCTCCTCTACGCCTGGGCCCCACTCGGCGGCGCACTTCTGCTCGCCTCGATGGTGGTGGCGGGTGGCCTGCGCCTGACCCGCCTGGCCTGGGCCCTCGGCGGCGCGGGCTTCACCCTGCTCACGGCAGCCTTCATAACCCTCTGAAGCACGCCCAGTTCCCCGCACCCCTGAAGGGGCGCGGGGAACCGCGCGACCAGCCACAACCAACCCGCGGACAACACACAGCCCTCAGTGGGGCTCTTGCCGACGGAGTCAGCCCGTGTTGCGCAGCCCGGCCGCCACCCCGTTGACCGTGAGGAGCAGGGCCCGCGAAAGCAGCGGGTCGGCCTCCTCACCTGCCGCCGCCGCATCCCTCTGCCGCTTCAGCAGCGCGACCTGAAGGTACGAGATCGGGTCCAGATACGCGTCACGGATGGTGAAGGTCTGCTTCAGCACCGGGTGGGCGTCCAGCAGCTCCGGCTCGCCGGTGATGCGCAGCACCTCGCGCACGGTCAGCTCGTGCTCGGCCCGGATGGTCTCGAAGACGTGCTTCAGCTCGTCCGGGACGAGTGTGTCGACGTAGTGCCCGGCGATCCGCAGGTCCGTCTTGGCCAGCGTCATCTCGACGTTGGAGAGGAAGTTGCGGAAGAAGTGCCACTGCTCGTGCATCTCCTCCAGCACGCTGTCGAGACCGGCCTCGCGCAGCGCCTTCAGACCCGAGCCGACACCGAACCAGCCCGGCACGATCTGCCGCGACTGCGTCCAGCCGAACACCCACGGGATGGCGCGGAGCCCGTCGAGCGAGACGCCCGAGCCGGGGCGGCGGGAGGGCCGCGAGCCCAGGTGCAGGTCGGCGAGCTGGTCCACCGGCGTGGAGGCGAGGAAGTACGTCGGAAGGTCCGGGTCCTCGACCAGCCTGCGGTAGGCCGCGTGGGCGGCGTCGCTGACCACGTCCATGGCCGCGTCCCAGCGGGCCAGCGCCTCGTCGGACTGGCGGGGCGAGGTGTGCAGGGCGGACGCCTGCAGCGTGGCCGCGACGGTCAGCTCCAGGTTCTCCCGGGCCAGCGACGGCACGAGGTACTTGTCGGAGATGACCTCGCCCTGCTCGGTCACCTTGATCTCGCCCTCCAGCGTGCCCCACGGCTGGGCGAGGATCGCGTCGTGCGAGGGACCGCCGCCACGCCCGACCGTGCCGCCACGGCCGTGGAAGAGCCGCAGCCGTACGCCGTACCGATGGGCGACGTCACGCAGCCGCCGCTGCGCCCGGTGGATCTCCCACTGCGAGGTCGTGATGCCGCCGAACTTCGACGAGTCGGAGTACCCGAGCATGACCTCCTGGACATCGCCCCGCAGCGCCACGAGGCGCCGGTAGGACGGGTCGGACAGCATGTCCTCCAGAATCGTGTCCGCGGCCTTGAGCTCGTCCGTCGTCTCCAGCAGCGGCACGATGCCGATCTTCGCCCAGCCGGCGTGCAGATCGATCAGCCCGGCCTCGCGGGCCAGCACCGCCGCGGCGAACACGTCGTCCGCGCCCTGGCACATCGAGATGATGTACGACTCGATCACCTCGGGCCCGAACACCCCGAGGGCCCGCTTCACGGTCTCGAAGACACCGAGGGTCTTCGCGCCCGCCGCGTCCAGCGGTGCCGGGGTGGGCCCGAGCGGCCGCCGGGACCGCAGCTCCTTGGCGAGCAGCTTGTGCCGGTACTCGCGCGGCATGTCCTCGTACCGCCACGACTCCTCGCCGAGCCGGTCGAAGAGCTGCCCGAGCGCCTGGTGGTGGGCGTCCGCGTGCTCCCGTACGTCCATGGTGGCCAGCTGGAGGCCGAAGGCGGCGAGCGTGCGGATCGTACGGTTCATGCGGCCGTCGGCGAACAGCGCGCCGCGGTGCTCGCGCAGCGAGGTCTGGACGAGGGTCAGGTCCTGGAGCAGCTCGGCGGTGCCGAGGTAGTCCCGGCCGTCCTCGTGCGGGGTGCCCTTGGCGAGGCGCTGCTTGGTGTTCTCCAGCTTCTGCCGGATGCAGGTGGCCTTGAGCCGGTAGGGCTCCTCGGAGTTGAGCCGCTTGTAGCGGGGACTGATCTCCGGAAGCAGCTCCAGATCGGTCCGCAGGGAGTCCAGGAGCTCCTCGGTGGCACCGGTGTAGCGGATGGAGTTGGACAGGAAGCCGCGCAGCTCGTCGATCAGCTCCAGCGCGTCGTTGATGCCGTGCTCGTGCTGGAGGATCAGGACGTCCCAGGTGACCTGCGGCGTCACGTTCGGGTTGCCGTCGCGGTCGCCGCCGATCCAGGTGCCGAAGGTGAGCGGCCGGGTGTCGTCGGGCAGCGTCACCCCGACGCGCTCCAGCTCCGCCGTCAGGTCCTCAAGGACATCCCCCACGGCGCCGGCGTGCAGCTCGTCCAGGTAGTAGATGGCGTTGCGGGCCTCGTCGGCGGGCTCGGGGCGCACCACGCGCAGCTCGTCCGTCTGCCAGACGAGGTCGATGTTCTCGGCCAGACGGGTGTCGTAGCGACGCCGGTCCGCCTCGATGACGGGCGTCTCCAGCAGGGCGGCGATCCGGCGCAGCTTGTTGAGCACCGAGCGCCTGGCCGCCTCGGTGGGGTGCGCCGTGAAGACCGGGCGAACGTTCAGGTGCTGCACGGTCGCGCGCAGGTGCTCGGGGTCGGCGTCCTTGAGCCGGTCCGCCGTGCGGGCGAGCAGTCCGCCCTCGGCGGCCCGCCTGGCGCGCAGCTCGCGGCCGCGGTGCACCTGCTCGGTGACGTTGGCCAGGTGGAAGTAGGTGGAGAAGGCGCGGACCAGCTTGGCCGCGGTCTCCAGTTCCGTGCCGCGCAGCAGCTCGGCGGCGGCTTCGCCGTCCTCGCGGGTGAGGCGGCGGACCTTCTCGACCAGTTCCAGAAGCTCGGGACCCTCCTGGCGTACGAGGGTCTCGCCCAGCAGATCACCCAGGCGGCGGATGTCGGCGCGCAGCTCACTGCCGGTTGTCGTGGTCTGGTCGTCGGCACTGCTCACAGGTGCGGCTCCTTGCAGTGTTGAAGCTCGTCTGGAGGGGAACCCGTCACGTTGGCGGCGGGCGCGCATCGGCGACGGGGCATCCGGGAATGAAACAGAGCGGACCGCGCTGTCCGACCGACCTTAAGGATAGGTGTCCATACGGACGCGCAGTCTCTCGGGCTCTTGCCGCCGGGCGAGGCACTGCCATACTTACGACGCCGTAGGTTACGGAACCGTAGGCGTGGTTTCCGGCAACCCGGCAGGCGCGATTACCGGCCACTCTCACAACCCTCGACCCCACAGGGGACGCTCCCATGACCACGAGTTCCGATGTGATCGATGACGCCCCCGAGGCGAACAACGACGACACCGCACTCCCCTCCGCCACGCTGGGCGGGGAGAAGAAGCGCTCGATCGAGCAGATCACCCTTCTCCTCTTCATCACCGTCCCGTTCCTCGCGGTCCTGGCGGCAGTGCCGCTGGCCTGGGGCTGGGGCGTGAGCTGGCTGGACCTCGGCCTGCTGGTCTTCTTCTACTACCTCGGCTGCCACGGCATCACGATCGGCTTCCACCGCTACTTCACGCACGGCGCCTTCAAGGCGAAACGCCCCCTGCGCATCGCCCTCGCGATCGCGGGCTCGATGGCCGTCGAGGGCCCGCTGGTCCGCTGGGTGGCCGACCACCGCAAGCACCACAAGTTCTCCGACGCCGAGGGCGACCCCCACTCGCCGTGGCGCTTCGGAGAGACGGTCCCGGCACTGATGAAGGGCCTGTGGTGGGCCCACATCGCCTGGATGTTCGACGAGGAGCAGACACCGCAGGACAAGTACGCGCCGGACCTGATCAAGGACAAGGCACTCCGCACGATCTCGCGCCAGTTCCTCCTCTGGGCCGGTCTCTCCCTCATGCTCCCGGCACTGATCGGCGGCCTGGTGACGATGTCCTGGTGGGGCGCGTTCACGGGCTTCTTCTGGGGCTCGCTCGTCCGGGTAGCGCTGCTGCACCACGTCACATGGTCGATCAACTCGATCTGCCACGCGGTGGGCAAGCGCCCCTTCAAGTCGCGTGACCGCTCGGGCAATGTGTGGTGGCTGGCGGTCCTCTCCTGCGGCGAGTCGTGGCACAACCTCCACCACGCCGATCCCACTTCCGCCAGGCACGGTGTGGAGCGCGGCCAGGTGGATTCCTCGGCCCGCCTCATCCGCTGGTTCGAGCTGCTCGGCTGGGCGTACGACGTGCGCTGGCCGTCACGCTCGCGTATCGATTCCCGTCGCAACCCGGACGGGAAGGGCTCCCGACGCAAGCCGGAGACCGCCGACGCGGCATGATTGACGGCGTGGCCGACTCCAGCACACCCAGCAATGAAAAGCCGCGGCGCGCCCGCCGCACCCGGATGACCGGTGCGGAGCGGCGGGCCCAGTTGCTGGAGATCGGCCGCACCCTCTTCGCCGCCAAGGGCTTCGAGGCGACATCGGTGGAGGAGATCGCGGCAAAGGCCGGCGTCTCCAAACCGGTGGTCTACGAACACTTCGGAGGCAAAGAAGGTCTCTACGCCGTAGTAGTGGACCGAGAAATGCGCCGCCTACTGGACGGCGTGACAAGCTCGCTCACCGCAGGCCACCCACGCGAGCTCTGCGAACAGGCGGCTTTCGCCCTCCTCGACTACATCGAGGAGTACACGGACGGCTTCCGCATCCTGGTCCGCGACTCCCCCATCCCCCAGTCCACAGGCTCCTTCGCGTCCCTGATCTCGGACATCGCGACCCAGGTGGAGGACATCCTGGGCCGCGAGTTCAAACGCCGCGGCTTCGACCCGAAACTCGCCCCCCTGTACGCCCAGGCCCTGGTAGGCATGGTCGCCCTCACCGGCCAGTGGTGGCTCGACGTCCGCCGCCCCAAAAAAGCCGAGGTAGCAGCCCACCTCGTAAACCTGGCCTGGCACGGCCTGGACGGCCTGGAAGCCAAGCCCCGCCTGATAGGGCGCCGAAAGTCCTAGCCAGGATTCATCTTCGAGTGCGGCCAAGCAGGGGCTGATCGCGCAGTTCCCCGCGCCCCTGAAGGAGCCGATGGCAAGCCATCTTCGGATGGTCCACGGCGCCGCAGCCGCCGTACAACCGGGCGGGGCCGTGCCGGTATGTCACAGTCCGCCGCATACGGCTCCCGCTGCAAACGCCCACCCCACTACCCCGGGCAGTACGCCCCGCCGCGGCGGGCTGGACATACCGGCACGGCCCCGCCCCACCCACGACCCGCAGGCGCCTAGCCCTTCCGAGCGACCACGAACAACCGCCGAAACGGAAGCACCGTCCCGTACGGAGCCGTCGGATACGCCTTGCGGAGCAGGCCGCGATACTCACCCACGAAGGCGTCCCGAGCCTCAGGATCATCCGCGAGGGCGGTGAGAGCAGGCCGCAACCCCGTGCCCTTGGCCCAGTCAAGGACCGGGTCTTCGCCCTGCAGAAGCTGCATATAGGTCGTCTCCCAGACATCCACAGCGCACCCCAGACGGGCCAGCCGGTCCAGATACAACAGCGGCGGATGAACGGAGTCCGCGTGCCGCAGGACGCCGTCGAGACGGCCCTTCCACCGAGCGGACCCAGCAAGTTCACGCATCAACGCGTGCAGAGGCGCGTCGATGTTGTTCGGGACCTGAAAGGCAAAGGTCCCACCGGAAGCCACCGCGTCGACCCAGCCGGGCAAGGCCTCCAGATGCCCCGGCACCCACTGCAGCGCCGCATTGGAGACGATCAGGTCGTACGTCTCCGCGGGCACCCAGGACGTGAGGTCCGCATGGGCGAAGTCCAGCCGGCCACCCCCCACCGTGGACCCCGCATGCTCAGCCGTCCGGGCCAGCATCTCCGCGGAGTTGTCGTACCCCGTGATCCACGCCCCCGGCCACCGCTCGGCGAGCTGGACGGTGACATTCCCCGGCCCGCACCCCAGATCGGCGACACGGGCCGGATCACCGGGCAAAGCAGGCACCCGGGCGAGCAGCTCCGCGAAGGGCCGAGCACGATGCTCCGCATGCCGCAGATACTGACCCGGATCCCAGGTAGGGCTAGTAGCAGCGGACATGGAGAGCCTCCTCAAAGCCACAACCGACGTCCCGACAGAACCCCACCCTCACACCCCAACTCTCTCGACGTCAAGAGACTTCACATCAAGAGACTTCATGTCGACACAACCACTACACTGATCGCCATGGAGGACGAGGTCGATCGGCTGGTCGCTGCGTGGCGCCGTGAGCGCCCTGACCTCGACGTGGAACCGCTCGAGGTGCTCAGCCGCGTGAGCAGGCTCGCCAGACACCTGGACCGTGCCCGCCGGATCGCGTTCGCCGAGCACGCCCTGGAGCCCTGGGAGTTCGACGTCCTGACGGCACTGAGGCGCGCAGGGACCCCGTACCAACTCTCCCCCGGCCAGCTGCTCACCCAGACACTCGTCACCTCGGGCACGATGACGAACCGCATCGACCGCCTCGCGAAGAAGGGCCTGGTGGAGCGCCTCCCCGACCCCAGCGACCGCCGCGGCGTACTCGTCCGCCTCACCGAGGACGGCCGCGACCGCGCGGACCAGGCACTGGCCGGACTCCTCGACCAGGAGCGCGCGATCCTGGCGGAACTCAGCAGGGCCCAGCGCGGCGAACTCGCCGGGCTGCTACGCCAGCTGACCGCCCCGTTCGACAACATCCCCGGCTAGGTCGACGGGCCCGACCCCGGCCCGCCGGGCGAGCGCCACGGCGGCGAGGGTCGAGTGCACACCGAGCTTCCCGAGCACGTTCTGCATGTGCGTACGGACGGTGTGCGGCGAGAGGAACAGCCGCTCGGCGACGGCCTTGCGCCCCAGCCCCGCGACCATGCACCGCAGCACTTCCCGCTCCCGCGGAGTCAGCGACTCCACCAGCCGCTCGCTCTCCGTACGATGCTTCCGGGCCGCGGTCAGCTCGCGCAGGACGCCGGTGAGCAGGGCAGGCGGCAGATGCGTCTCGTCCCGCAGCACGCCCCGGATGACGGTGAGCAGCCGGGACAGCGAGCAGTCCTTGGCGACCCAGCCCGAGGCACCGGCCTGCAGCGCGAGCGCCGCACGACGCGGGTCGTCCTTCTCGGCGAGCACGACCGTACGGACGGTGGGCTGGCCCGAACGGACGCCCGCGACCAGCGAGATGCCGTCGACCAGGCCTTCCTCGTTGTTGTCGTGGACGGGTACGGCAGGGCGGGCGCCCGGCACATTCCCGCCCAGGTCGGCGTCGACGAGGAGCACGTCGAATCTGCGGCCCTCGGCGGCCGCGCGCTCCAGGCAGCGCAGCGCGGCGGGGCCGCTGCCGGCCGCGGAGACATCGACGTCGGGCTCGGCGGCCAGGGCGGCGGCGAGCGACTCGGCGAAGATACGGTGGTCGTCGACGACCAGGACACGGATGCGAACCACTGAAACCCCCACTGCTCGGGGGACGGCCGGCGCAGGTACGGCGCCCGGAGATCCCGAACTCCTACGTTCGGAAAACGGGGTGCCGCAGCCGCACGGCCGCCGCCGTGCTGGAACTGCTACCCCCACTCCGGGCGTCGTACCCGACTGTCTCGCCCCCTGATCAGCACCGGCCCCCACCGGTGCTGCTCATCAGAGTACGGCCGGGCAGCAGGAGCGGAAGGTGATTTGCAGAACTGATTGGCCAGCGCGTTTATGGTGAGCCGTATGTTTCGTATTGAGACAGAAGTCGACAAAGAGCGTAGTCAATTCCTGCGTTCACGGCTACGGGAAGCGAACACGGCTGCGTCTCCCGTGCTGCGTTCCCTGCGCGGAACCCCTGGTGAACGGGAAGTTCCGCTCCAGGTGTGGGCGTTGGATCCGGCCGGTGGGGTCGTGGGGGGTCTGGTCGGGCACACGTGGGCGGGGTGGCTGCACGTGACGTATCTCTGGGTCAACGAGCGCCAGCGGGGTTCCGGTCTCGGCTCGCATCTCCTGTCGCGGGCGGAGCATCTGGCCCACTCGTCTCGTGGTTGTGCGAACGTGCGGCTGGAGACGTGGGACTTTCAGGCGCCGGCCTTCTACCGCAAGCAGGGGTACGAGGTGGTGTGCGTGATCCCGGACTATCCGCCGGGGATCACGGAGTACACGCTGACCAAGCGCCTCCCCTGACCCCAATTCCTCGCCCCCGCCGCCCCTACCCGTCCCATCCCTGGGGGCTGCGCCCCCAGACCCCCCATCGGCCTGAACGGCCTCGTCCTCAAACGCCGGACGGGCTGAAAATCAGCCCCTCCGGCGTTTGAGGAGCGGGGGTTCGGGGGCGGAGCCCCTGAGTCAGGGATCCCCAGGTCAGCCCACCCGGCGGGCGCCCTCTGACGGGACCGCCGGGAACACCCGTGGCGCCGTGTAGCCCGCAGACGCGAACGCCTCCTCGACCGCCTTGGTGACCGTCTCGGCGTCCGCGGCCTCCACCAGGACGACGGCCGAACCGCCGAACCCACCCCCCGTCATGCGGGCGCCAAGCGCCCCCGCCTCGTTCGCCGCCGCAACCACCAGATCCAGCTCCGGGCAGGAGATCCGCAGATCGTCCCGCAACGAGGCGTGCCCGGAGTTGAGGATCGGGCCGATGCCACGCACATCCCCCGCGTCCAGCAACGCGATGACCTCATCCACCCGATGGTCGTCCGACACCACGTGCCGTACATAGCGACGCACCCGCTCGTCCGGCAGACGAGCGAGGGACGCCTCCAGGTCCTCGAACCGGACGTCCCGCAGGAACGGGACGCCGAGCTGCCGGGCCCCCTCCTCGCAGCCCTCGCGCCGCTCCGCGTACTCCCCGTCGCCCAGCGCGTGCTTCACGCGGGTGTCGACCACGAGGAGCCGCAGCCCGTGGGCCGGCAGGTCGAAGGGGATCTGGCGGATGGACAGGTCACGGCAGTCGAGGTGGAGGGCGTGGCCCTCGGTGGAGCAGGCGGACGCCGTCTGGTCCATGATTCCGCAGGGCACGCCCACGAAGTCGTTCTCCGCGCGCTGGGAGACCCGGGCCAGCTCCGGACGCGTAAGGCCGAGGTCGAACAGGTCGTTCAGCGCCAGGGCCGTGACGACCTCCAGCGCCGCAGAGGACGACAGGCCCGCGCCCGTCGGGACCGTCGAGGCGAGGTGGATGTCCGCGCCGGTGACGGCGTGGCCGGCCTCGCGCAGGACCCAGACGACCCCCGCCGGGTATGCGGCCCAGCTCGTGTTCGTCAGCGGCGCCAGCTCGTCGACGTGCAGTTCGACGACCGGGCCCTCGATGTCGGCCGAGTGCAGGCGCAGTACGCCGTCGTCGCGGCGCGAGACCGCCGCCACCGCCGTGTGCGGCAGCGCGAGCGGCATCACGAAGCCCTCGTTGAAGTCGGTGTACTCACCGATCAGGTTGACCCGGCCGGGTGCCGCCCAGACACCGTCGGGGGCCGCCCCGAAGAGCGCCTCGAAGCCTTCTCGTACCTGCTGTGCCCCCACTAGCTCTCCTTCGACTTCGACTTCGCCTGCGCCGACGACTGCGACTGCGACTGCGCGATGTTCTGCGCGAACTCCCACGCGTCCGCGACGATCCCCGCGAGATCCGCGCGGGACGGGTTCCAGCCGAGCCGTTCGCGGGCCGTGGCCGCGGAGGCGACGAGGACGGCCGGGTCACCGGCGCGGCGCGGGGCCGCGACCTCGGGGATCGGGTGTCCGGTCACCCGGCGGACGGTCTCGATGACCTCGCGGACAGAGAAGCCGTTGCCGTTGCCGAGGTTGCAGATCAAGTGCTCGCCCGGCTGCGCGGCGGCGACGGCCAGCAGGTGGGCCTCCGCCAGGTCCGCGACGTGGATGTAGTCGCGGATGCAGGTGCCGTCCGGGGTCGGGTAGTCGTCGCCGAAGACGGAGATGGCCTCGCGGCGGCCCTGGGCGACCTGGAGGACCAGCGGGATGAGGTGCGACTCGGGGTCATGCCGCTCGCCGCTCGCGCCGTACGCGCCCGCCACGTTGAAGTAGCGCAGCGACACCGCCGCCAGTCCGTGCGCGGCCGCCTCGCCGGTGATCATGTGGTCGACGGCGAGCTTGGAGGCGCCGTACGGGTTGGTCGGGGACGTCGGGGCGGACTCGACGATCGGGCTGGTCTCCGGCTCGCCGTACGTCGCCGCCGTGGAGGAGAAGACCAGCTTGCGGACGCCCGCCGAGCGCATGGCCGCCAGCAGGGCCATCGTGCCGCCGACGTTGTTGTCCCAGTACTTCTCGGGCTTCACGACCGACTCGCCGACCTGCGAGAACGCGGCGAAGTGCAGCACGGCGTCGAAGGACGGGTCCAGCCACTTGGCGGCGTCGCGGATGTCGCCCTCGATGAATTCGGCGCCCGCCGGGACGCCCTCGCGGAAGCCGGTGGAGAGGTTGTCGAGGACGGTCACCTCGTGGCTCGCCTCCAGCAGATGCCGGGCGACCACGCTGCCCACATAGCCCGCACCGCCGGTGACCAGGTACTTCCCACTCATGAACTCGCTACCTCTCGCAGTCGCTGGGCCGCGGCCTCCGGCGGCACGTCGTTGATGAACACACTCATGCCGGACTCGGAACCCGCGAGGAACTTCAGCTTGCCGGAAGTGCGGCGGATGGTGAAAAGCTCGAGGTGGAGCGCGAAGTCGTCCCGCACCACACCGTCGAACTCCTCCAGCGTGCCGAACGGCGCCTGGTGCCAGGCCGAGATGTACGGCGTGCGCGGCTCACCCTCGCCGAAGATCCGGTCGAAGCGCCTCAAGAGTTCCAGATAGACCTTGGGGAACTCTGTGCGTGCCGCCTCGTCGAGACCCAGCAGGTCCGGCACGCGGCGGCGCGGGTAGAGGTGCACCTCGTACGGCCAGTGCGCGGCGTACGGCACGAAGGCCACCCAGTGGTCGGTCTCCAGCACGATCCGCTCGCCGGCCAGTTCCTTCTCCAGCACGGCGTCGAAGAGGTTCTCCCCGCCCGTCCCCTCCTTGTGTGCCGCAAGTGACCGCAGCATCAGGGCCGTTCGAGGCGTCGTGAACGGGTACGCGTAGATCTGCCCGTGCGGATGTCCGAGCGTCACGCCGATCTCGGCGCCGCGGTTCTCGAAACAGAACACCTGCTCCACGGAGGAGAGATGGGACAGCTCTGCCGTGCGGTCGGTCCACGCCTCCAGGACCAGACCCGCCTGCTCCTCGGTCAGATCGGCGAAGGACGCGTCGTGGTCCGAGGTGAAGCAGACCACCTCGCAGCGACCGGAGTCCCCGGCCAGCGACGGAAAGCGGTTCTCGAAGACCGCGACGTCGTACGAGGAGTCCGGGATCTCGCTCAGCCGGTCGCCCTCGGAGGGGCACAGCGGGCATTCGTCGGCCGGCGGGTGGTAGGTGCGGCCCTGCCGGTGCGAGGCGATGGCCACCGCGTCACCGAGCAGCGGATCGCGGCGTACCTCCGATGTGGTGACCGTCCGGTCGAGCGGGCGGCGGTCCACCGCGTCGCGCACCGCGTCGTCGCGCGAGTCGTAGTAGATGAGCTCACGACCGTCGGCCAGCCGGGTCGAGGTCTTCTTCACGCCGGATTCTCCATCCGTACCCGATCAAAGCATTCAACAGAACCAAACACATCAAACCACAAATCCCCACGCCAGTCATCACCACAACCAAACAAAGAACACCAAATTGAAGTGAAGTGAGTGCTGAATGCAGACCCCCACATATCCAGCTCCCACATCTCCGGCCCCCACGTCGCCCGTGCACCTGGCGGCCGAGCTGCGGCTCCCCACCAACTGGCTCGACTACACGATCCTGGCGATCTACTTCGTCGTCGTGCTCGGCATCGGCTTCGCGGCCCGCCGCTCGGTGAGGACCAGCCTCGACTTCTTCCTGTCCGGGCGTTCGCTGCCCGCCTGGGTGACCGGTCTGGCGTTCATCGCCGCCAACCTGGGCGCGACCGAGATCCTGGGCATGGCCGCCAACAGTGCCCAGTACGGCGTCTACACCGTGCACTGGTACTGGATCGGCGCCATCCCCGCCATGGTCTTCCTGGGCCTGGTGATGATGCCCTTCTACTACGGCTCGAAGGTCAGGTCCGTCCCCGAGTTCCTGCTGCTGCGCTTCGACAGGGGGGCGCATCTGCTCAGCTCGATCCTGTTCGCGTTCGCCGCGATCCTCATCGCCGGGGTGAACCTCTACGCGCTCGCGATCGTCGTCGAGGCGCTGCTCGGCTGGCCGCAGTGGGTGTCGATCGTCGTCGCGGGCTTCTTCGTGCTCGGCTACATCACCCTCGGCGGTCTGTCGTCCGCGATCTACAACGAGGTGCTGCAGTTCTTCGTGATCCTCGCCGCGCTGATCCCGCTCTCGGTGCTCGGGCTGAAGAAGGTCGGCGGCTGGGACGGTCTGACCGACTCCCTGACCGCGTCCCACGGCGCCGACTTCACCACCGCGTGGGGCGGCACCGGCATCGGCAGCGACAACCCGCTCGGCGCCAACTGGCTCACCATCGTGCTCGGCCTCGGCTTCGTGCTGTCCTTCGGCTACTGGACGACGAACTTCGCCGAGGTGCAGCGCGCCCTGTCCGCGAAGAACCTCTCCGCGGCCCAGCGCACCCCGCTCATCGCCGCGTTCCCGAAGATCTTCATCGTCTTCCTGGTGATGATCCCGGGTCTCGTCGCGGCCGTGCTCGTACCGAAGATCGGGACGTCCGGGTCCGACCTCCAGTACAACGACGCGATCCCGTACCTGATGGAGGACCTGCTGCCCAACGGCGTCCTCGGCATCGCGGTGACCGGTCTGCTGGCGGCCTTCATGGCGGGCATGGCGGCCAACATCTCGTCCTTCAACACCGTCTTCACCACGGACATCTGGCAGAAGTACGTGAAGCGCGACGAGGAGGACACCTACTACGTGCGCTTCGGGCGTCTCATCACGGCGGTCGGCGTCCTGGCGTCGATCGGCACGGCGTTCCTCGCCTCCTCCTTCTCGAACATCATGAGTTACCTCCAGACGCTGTTCTCCTTCTTCAACGTGCCGATGTTCGTCGTCTTCATCATCGGCATGTTCTGGAAGCGCGCGTCCATGAAGTCCGGCTTCTGGGGCCTGCTCGCGGGCACCACGGCCGCGATGATCAACTACTTCGTCCTCTACAAGCAGGACATCATCGGCATCCCCTCCGACCAGGGCGCCAACTTCGTCTCCGCGATCGCCGGGTTCGTGGCCGGCGCGGTGGTCATGTTCGCCGTCTCGCTCTTCACCGCGCCGAAGCCCGCGGAGGAACTCCAGGGGCTGGTGTACGGGACGACCTCGCCCGGCATGGAGGAGCCGCCGGCCAAGGGCGACGACGCCTGGTACCGCAAGCCGGCCCTGCTCGGCTGGGGCGCGATCATCCTGGCCGCCGCCTGCTACATCCCCTTCTCCTTCTGACGACCGGAGGCCTCACCCATGCCCGAGCACTCTGGCTACTCCGACCGCGACCTCCAGCGCGAAGTCACCGAACTGCAGAGCAGGTCCGCCACCGCGGCCCGCCTGTTCGACATCCGCCGCATCATCGGCGGCCTGTTCGTCGTCTACGGGATCATCGTCACGATCGCCGGCATCACCGAGTCCGACGCCGACATCGCCAAGGCCCAGGACATCAACATCAACCTCTGGACGGGCCTGGGCATGCTGGCGCTAGGCCTGTTCTTCCTGGCCTGGCTGTGGCTGCGCCCGGTGGCACCGCCCACACCGGACCAGGACACCGAGCGACTCGCCGAATAGCCGCCGGGCCCGGCCCTCAGGAAATCCCCTTCCCGAGGGCCGGGCCGGCCGAACGACGCGCCCCACAGGGGCGCGGGGAACTGCGCGACCAGCCCCCACCAACCCGCAGACAACACCGAACCGGCGGAGCTCATCCCTCCGACGCAGGCTCAGCGGAGCGCACCGGCCCGGCCCGGTCGAGCAGCCCCGTCCGCGCGGCCAGCGCCGCCGCCTCCAGCCGGGAGCCGACGCCCAGCTTCATCAGTACGCGCTGCACGTGGGTCCGCGCGGTGCTCGGCGCTATGCCCATGCCGGCCGCGATGAGCCGCGTGTCCTCGCCGTCGGCCACCCTCACCAGCACCTCGACCTCTCGCGGCGTCAGCATCTGGAGGAGCCGCTGGCCCTCGTCGTCGGGCTGCGCGGCCGGGTTGAGCAGTTCGCTGAAGGCGCCCTGCAGAAGCTGCGGCGCCACGGCCGCCTCCCCCGCCCGGGCCTTCATGATGGCCCGCTCGACACCCTCTATGCGCTCGTCGTGCCGTACGTAGCCGGACGCTCCGGCGGCGAACGCCGCGGCGATCCCGCGCGGGTTGGGCACCGGTCCGAGGACCAGCACCGCGACCTGCGGTCGCTCCCGTTTGATCCTCACCACCGGGTCGAATATGCCCGGTTCGGCGGGCGTCGCCGTGCCGATCAGGCACACCTCCGGCGCCCTTGTGATCACCAGCTCCGCCGCTCCCGCGGCAGGCGCGGCCGCGGCCAGCACGCGGTGCCCGCGCAGCTTCAAGGCCGAGGCCAACGCCTCGGCGAGCAGTCGGTGGTCGTCGACCACCATGAGCCGCACTCCCATCGAGCCCAACCCCCCAGTCCCCCCAGGATCCCCACTGGTACCCCATGGATAGGAGCCCCCCGGCTCTCCATCCCCCGGAAGCTACACGCTTGTTCGACGTTGCGCTTCCCCTACTGGAGAGAAGTGCCCCGGATTTCCGAAATTCCTCGCATTCGCGAGCGATGGGCCGTACGAGAACGACCCCGCCCCTGAGCAGGGACGGAGTCGTGATCGACAGGCGAACGCTTGATCGGCGCACGGCGCCCGAGGCCTCTGGAGGACCCCGGGCGGCCGTGGGGCGCCTACTTGGCGCCGAAGCCGATCGCCGCGTACTCCTTGTCGTCCGCGGAGTACGGCGCGCTGATCAGCTCCTGGGCCATGAAGAGCCGGCCGCTCGTGTACCGCATCTCCGAGCTGCTCGGGACGATGCTGCTGATGGCGCTGCGGACCTGGGCCTCGGCCGGGGTCTCCAGGAGCTTGGTCTCCTTGAAGGTCTTGCCGTCCAGGGAGACGACCTGGGAACCCTTGTCGTACGGGCCGTTCTTGAACGCCAGGACGTTGCCGCCGTCCATCCGGATCGGCAGGATCTCGTAGCCGTCGCCGGCGTCGGCCCGGTCGCTCGTGGGCTTGCCCGTGGCCAGCGAGAAGGACACGATCTCGTTGACCCGGGAGTACTGCTCGGCGCCCTCGTGCTGCTTGGTCGGCACGTACAGCCTGTCGTTGCCGACCGCGATGGACCGGCAGTTGTGGATCTTGTTCACACCGCAGTCGTG
This sequence comes from Streptomyces sp. NPDC058697, assembly GCF_042715345.1. Lineage (NCBI taxonomy): Bacteria > Bacillati > Actinomycetota > Actinomycetes > Kitasatosporales > Streptomycetaceae > Streptomyces > Streptomyces sp. NPDC058697. The sequence goes on along the minus strand of NZ_JBHXSU010000037.1, from coordinate 10,626 downwards.
CTCGTACTTGCCGTCCTCCAGCGTGATCTTGGTGCGCAGCTTGCCGCTGTCGTCCAGCGAGAAGACGTCCGTCGCGCCGGACGCGGTGATCTCGCCGGAGTCCACGCCGAAGACGACCGGCTTGGTGGAGATGACCTTGGCGTTGTCGATGCCCGCGGGGAGCTTGTAGCTCCACTTGACGGTGCCCGCCTTCGGGTCGAGGAGCTGGACCTCGTACTTCTCGTTGCCGTAGTCGCCGCACTTGCGGACCGCGACGAGCTGCTCGCCGCCCGCGTAGCCGACGTCCTCGCAGGTGCCGACCTTCGGCTGCCAGAGGATCTTGCCGTTGCTGATGTCGAAGGCGGCGCCGCCGTTGAGGCCGGAGCCGGCCGCGACCGTGGTGCCGGTGATGCTGACTTCCTTGAACGCGGCCTTCTCACCGCCGTTGGGAGCCACGGACTTCGTCCAGAGCGCCTCGCCGGTGTTCATGCTGAAGGCGGTGACCTCGGTGCACTCCGGGTACGGGTTCGCCTTGGTGCGCTTGGCGTCCTCGGCGACCACCACGGCGACGCCGTCCTTGGTGACCTCGGGGGAACCGGCACAGGTCAGACCCGTCAGCGGCAGCGTCCAGGACTCCTTGCCGGTGTCCGGGTCGTAGCCGATGACCTCGCTGACGCCCGACTTGGCGTACACCTTGTCCGTCAGCCAGGAGCCGGCGACGCTCCAGACGTCCTTCTTGGGCACCTCCGCCGCGGGCAGCTGGAAGAGGACCTTGGCGCTGGTGCTGGAGGGCACCTTCTCCGTGCCGCCGCCTCCGCCGACGTCTTCGCCGCCGTTGTTGTCGTCCTTGCCCTCGGTGCCGCCGGGGCCCGCGGAGGTGTCCTTCTCGTCGCTCTTGCCGGACGAGTTGGCGTACCAGACACCGCCGCCGACGATGAGCGCGATCGCCACGACGGCCGAGACGATGATCGCCACCTGCGGGTTGACCTTGCGCCCGCCCGACGGAGCCTGCGGCTGCATCGGCATGGTGCCCGGCTGCTGGTAGCCGTACTGCGGCTGCTGGCCCGGGTAGCCGTAGCCGGGCGGCTGACCGGGGTAGCCGTAGCCCGGCTGGGCCGGCGGTGTCTGCGGGGCTCCCTGGGGCGCGCCGGGCGCCTGCGGATAGCCGTACGGCTGCTGCGGCGGGGCCGACGGGGGCCCGGCCGGGGGTGGGGTCTGGGGTGCCTGGCCCGGCGCCTGCGGGTAGCCGTAGCCAGGCTGCGGCTGCTGCGGAGGCCCGGCGGGCGGAGTGGCCGGCGGCGGGGTGGGCGCACCGAAGCCACCCGGAGGCGGGTCCTGCGGGGCGCCGAAACCGCCTCCCTGGGGCGGCTGGTTGGGCGGCGGGGGCGGCGGCTGACTCATGACGTGTGTACCTCGGATACGAAGGGGACGAAGGTCGGGTGGCCGTGGACGGGCCGGACGGGAGAAGCGGGCAGGGCGTGCGGGAGAGCCGGCCGGATCACTTGCCGAACGCCAGCATCAGCTTCTCCTTGGACTCGTCGTTGCCCGTCAGGCGAGTGGTGGAGAGGTAGAAGCGCCCGTCCACGTACTCGACGGCCTTCGAGAAGAAGCCGTCCTCGATGTCCGCGGTGCCCTGCGGGTTCTGCAGAAGCTTCTGAGGCGTGTGCGAGCCGCCGCCGGTCGGGATGGAGACGACCCGCCCGCCGGCGTCGTACGAGGGCTGCACGTACGCGATCAGGTTCGTGCCGTCCAGCTTCATCGGCATCATCGCCTCGTCCGCCGGGGACTTGACCCGCCACTTCTCCTTGCCGGTCTCCAGGCTGACGGCGACGACCTCGTTGGCGCCGCTCTTCGCCTCGGTCGGCAGGTAGAGGGTGTTCGCGTCGGCCGCCACACCCCCGCAGCCCTGGAGGTCGCGCGAGAGGATCGCCCAGCCGCACTCGGGCGCGAACGACTCGTCGACGTCGAGCTCCGAGCGGACCGTGCCGTCGTTCTTCAGCGTGGTGACGTTCCACTGCTTCTTGTCGGCGTTGGTGAGGTAGATGACGACGGGGTCGACGGAGTACGTCCGCTCCACGCGCCAGCCCTTGGGGAACTTCCTGGTCCACTGGGCCTTGCCGGTGGCCGGGTCGAGTCCCTGCACCTCGTCGTGCTCGTCGTCGCCGCCGGCCCCGCAGGACGAGACGGCGAGCAGCTTGGCGCCGCCGGTGAACGCCGACGGGAAGCAGGAGGCGCCGTACTTCTTCTTGTCGTAGAGCTTGTCGCCGCTGGTCACGTCGTAGGCGACGCCGGACATGGAGCGGCCGACCATCAGTGTGTCGCCGACGATGTTCAGGCTGAGGCTGAGGGCGCTGTCGAAGAGGTCGCCCTCCGGGATCTCCTTCGTCCAGCCCTTCTTGCCGGTGGCGAGGTCGAGTTCGACGACCTGGTTGCACTCGGCGGTGTCCTTGGTGCCTTCCTTGTACGCCACGAAGACCTTGCCCGCGGACGTCTTCTGCGGGGACACCGCGCAGATCTTCTCCGGGAAGGAGACCGCGGGCCAGGCGACCTTGCCGTCGTCGACGTTGTAGGCGAACACCTGCTTGTACGCGGCCTTCACGGCGACCTTGTCGGTGACCCACATGCCGGGGGCCTCGGCGCCCGAACCGGGCGCGTCGGGCGCCTCCTTGTACCAGAGCACCTTCGACTCGCCCGCCTGGCGGCCCTCGTTGAGGTCCTCGGTGCCCTCGTTGCCGTCGCCGTTGCCGTCACCGGGGTTGACCGGGGCGTCCGAGTTGGAGGCCTTGCCGTCCTGGGACTTGTCGGCGACGGGCTTCTTCTTGGAGTCGTCACCGCTGCCGGAGACGGCCAACACGGTGCCGCCGATGACGAGCGCCGCGGCCAGCGCCGCCCCGATGATCACCGCGGGCTTCCCCTTGAAGGGGTTGCGGGAGCCACCACCCGGCGGCGTCCCGGGCGCACCGGGGAACTGCGGCTGCTGCGGGTATCCGTAACCGGGCTGGCCGTAGGGCCCCGGCTGCTGCGGCTGCCCGTACGGGCCGGGCTGGGTGTACGGCCCCGGCTGCTGGCCGTACGGACCCGGCTGGGCGTAGGGGCCGGGCTGCTGCGGGTAGCCGTAACCGGGCTGCGGCGGGGTCCCCGGAGCGCCCTGCGGAGGCGGCGGCGGAGTTCCCGGCGGCTGGGCGGGCGGCGGAGGCGTGGCTCCGTGCGGATCCTGCGGCGGGCCGAAGCCTCCCTGCGGCGGCTGGCCCTGCGGCGGCTGGTCCTGTGGCGCTCCGAACCCGCCCTGCGGCGGCTGGTTGGGCGGCTGAGTCATCAGCGCGTTCCCCCTCTTCACTGATTTTTAGCCATGCCCTGCAGTACGCACCGCAGTAGGCGATGCACTCACAGTGGTTGTCAGACTGCCCAAGAGTGTTCTCGGACGGCTCTTTCTATCACCATGACGCGCTCGAACAAGGGGCCGGTTCCTCCCCTGTTCCCAAGGGAGGACCGGCCCGTGATGCCCTCGTTATGCTCCTTCACGGAGCCTTCACGCGTCGTCTGCGAGCTCCAGCCAACGCATTTCCAACTCCTCGCGCTCGGTGGCCAGTTCGCGCAGGTCGGAGTCCAGTTTCGCCACTTTCCCGAAGTCCGTGGCATTGTCCGCGATTTGGGTGTGCAGCTTGCTCTCCTTCTCGGAGATCTTGTCCAGCTGCCGCTCGATCTTCTGGAGTTCCTTCTTCGCGGCGCGGGCGTCCGCGGCGGACACACCGGACTTCTCGGCCGACTGGACGGGCGCGGGGGCGGAGGCCGCCGCGGCCTCCTCCATCTTGTGGCGCCGCTCCAGATACTCGTCGATCCCGCGCGGCAGCATCCGCAGGGTCGCGTCGCCGAGGAGCGCGAACACCCGGTCCGTCGTGCGCTCGATGAAGAACCGGTCGTGGGAGATCACGATCATCGAGCCGGGCCAGCCGTCGAGGACGTCCTCCAGCTGCGTGAGGGTCTCGATGTCGAGGTCGTTCGTCGGCTCGTCGAGGAAGAGGACGTTCGGCTCGTCCATCAGCAGCCGCAGCAGCTGCAGACGCCGACGCTCACCACCGCTCAGATCACCGACCGGCGTCCACTGCTTCTCCTTGTTGAAGCCGAAGGTCTCGCAGAGCTGGCCCGCGGTCATCTCACGGCCCTTGCCGAGGTCGACCCGGTCGCGCACCGCCTGGACGGCCTGCAGCACCCGCAGCGTCGGGTCGAGTTCGGCGACCTCCTGGGAGAGGTAGGCGAGCTTGACCGTCTTGCCGACCGCGACCCGCCCGGCGGCGGGCTGCGTCTCGCCCTCGGAGAGAGCGGCGTCCCTCATGGCCCGCAGCAGGGAGGTCTTGCCCGCGCCGTTCACACCGACGAGACCGATCCGGTCCCCCGGTCCGAGCTGCCAGGTCAGATGCTTGAGAAGCACCTTGGGCCCGGCCTGGACGGTGACGTCCTTCAGGTCGAAGACGGTCTTGCCGAGCCGGGTCGAGGCGAACTTCATCAGCTCGCTGCTGTCCCGCGGCGGCGGCACATCGGCGATCAGCTCGTTGGCGGCCTCGACACGGAAGCGCGGCTTGGACGTACGGGCGGGCGCCCCGCGCCGCAGCCAGGCCAGCTCCTTCCTCACGAGGTTCTGCCGCTTGACCTCCTCGGTGGCGGCGATGCGCTCCCGCTCGGCCCGGGCGAAGACGTAGTCGGTGTAGCCGCCCTCGTACTCGTAGACATCGCCCTTCTGCACGTCCCACATGCTGGTGCAGACCTGGTCGAGGAACCACCGGTCGTGGGTGACGCAGACGAGCGCGGACCGGCGCCGGCTCAGATGCTGGGCGAGCCAGGCGATGCCTTCCACGTCCAGGTGGTTGGTGGGCTCGTCGAGGATGATCAGGTCCTGCTCCTCGATGAGCAGCTTGGCCAGCGCGATCCGCCGCCGCTCACCGCCGGAGAGCGGTCCGATCACGGTGTCGAGCCCCTGCGGGAACCCCGGCAGGTCGAGCCCGCCGAACAGCCCGGTGAGTACGTCCCTGATCTTGGAGTTGCCCGCCCACTCGTGGTCGGCCATGTCCCGGATGACCTCGTGGCGGACGGTGGCCTCGGGGTCGAGGGAGTCGTGCTGGGTGAGCACACCGAGGTGCAGGCCGCCCGAGTGCGTGACCCGGCCGGTGTCGGCCTCCTCCAGCTTGGCAAGCAGCCGGATCAGCGTGGTCTTGCCGTCACCGTTGCGGCCGACCACCCCGATCCGGTCGCCCTCGGACACGCCGAGGGAGACTCCGTCGAGCAGCGCACGGGTTCCGTACACCTTGCTGACTGCCTCGACATTGACCAGATTGACGGCCATCGCACTCCTGACAAGGGGGATCGATCGACCTTCCAGGGTAGTCGCCCGAAAGGTTGATCCTTCCGCCCCGTCCACTGGTCGGCTCCCCCAGCCCCCAGCCCCCTAGGGGCGCGGGGAACTGCGCGACAAGCCACATCGCACCCGCGGACGACACACAACCCGCTTACTGCCCCCGCTGGGGCGGTATCAGCGCCGAAGCCGGGGCCAAAGACCGACCACCCACCCCCGACTCGGCCAGCGCCCGATCATGCACAGGCAGGTCATCCCGAACCAGGTTCTCCGGAATGAGCACGGCCGCCGTGACACCCCCGCTCCCGGAGGACCGCAGCTCGACACTCACCCCCTGCCGCTCGGCCAGCCGGTTCACCACGATCAGCCCGATCTGCTTGGCGTCCAGCAGATCGACCTTCTCGGACCGGATCTTCCGGTTGGCCTCGGCCATCGCGTCCTCCTTCATACCGAAGCCGCTGTCCTCGACCTCGATGAGCAGCCCGCCCCGCACCCGCGCGGCCCGCAGCTGCACCTGCGTGCTGGGCGGCGAGAAGGCGGAGGCGTTCTCGACGAGCTCGGCGAGCAGATGGATGACGTCGGCGACCGACCCGCCCGCGACGGAGACACGGGGCGTGGCCCAGATCCGTACGCGGGAGGCGTTCTCGATCTCCGCGACGGCCGCGCGCAGCACCTCCGACAGCGGAATCGGGTCGCGCCAGCCGCGCCCGGGCGCGATGCCGGACAGGATGAGCAGGCTCTCGGAGTGCCGCCGCATCCGGGTGGCGAGGTAGTCGATCCGGTACAGGTCCTGGAGTTCGGCCTGATCGCGCTGGCGCTGTTCCATCCCGTCCAGCAGATCGAGCTGCCGGTGCAGCAGGACCTGGCTGCGGCGCGCGATGCTGACGTACACGCCGGAGATCCCGCTGAGGAGTTCGGCGCGTTCGGAGGCGGCCTTGAGGGCGGCCCGCTGGACGGCGGTGAGGGCGGTGCCGACCTGGGCGAGCTCGCCGCCGGCGAGGCGCCGCATGGGTGCCTCGGCGTCGATGTCGACGCCCTGCCCGGCGTGCAGCCGCCGCATGGCCTGCGGCAGTCGGCGGCCGGCCACTTCGAGGGCGGAGTTGCGCAGGTCGAGGAGTTCGACGATGAGCCCGCGCCCGACGAGCACGGAGACGAGCAGCGAGAGCAGTACGCCGACGAGGCCCAGGACGACGGCGACGCCGGAGGCGCCGAGTGTGTCCCAGCCGAAGGCGTCGACCCGCGAGACGGCGGCCGTTCCGGCGCCCTTCTCGGCCTGGGCCAGCCCGTCAAGGACGCTCTTCGCGGAGCCGTCCCACTGCGTGAGGAAGCCCGCGGACACGGCCGAGTCGCCGGGCCCGGCGCTGCGCACCCGGTTCTCGATGGCCTGGAGGTTCTCGTAACTCCCGCTCTGCAGAACGGTGTTGTACGCGACCCGGTGTCCGGGCCGGAGATCGGCGACGGCGGGCGCGAGCAGCTGGCGCTGGGTGGCGACGGCGCCGACGAACAGCGCGTACTGGTCCTTGGTGAGCGTTCCGGCGGCCCGGCCAGCGGCGAGGATCGCCTGTTCCTGGGCCAACGCCTCGCGGGCACGGGCGAGTTCGAGGACGACCCGGGCCTCGGAGGCGGCGCTCGTGCGCTCCTCGCCGGTGAGCGCGCCGGCGACGGCGAAGGCGTGCTCGATCGTGGTGGAGTACGCCGTGTGGATGTCCGTGGTCTTCGCACTGTCGCCGTCGCCGGAGGCCTCGGCACGCAGCGCGGCGAGGCCTTCCGCGTCGGTCTCCAGGCGGTCGATGCGACCGGGCAGCGCGGAGTCGAGCAGTCCGGCGTCGGCGCTGCTGGCGTTGGCGCCGTCGAGGAGCTTCTCGGCGGCGGCGTCGGAGGTCCGCCCGGCGGCGCGCAGTTCGGCGGGGTCGCCCTTGCCGGGGGTGGCGGCGTACCGCAGGGCCGCGGTTCGCTCGGCCTGTACGGCGGTGACGAACCCGTCTACGGGGACGAGGAGTTCGGCGTTGACCTCCTTGGCCCGTTCGGTGGCGCCGATGCTGGAGGCGGTGGTCACCGCGGCGAAGCCCCACAGAGCCATCAGCGACACGATGGGCAGCATGAGCAGGGAGACGATCTTGGCTCTGACCGACCGGGGTCGCAGCCGGTCGGGCGTGCGTCGGACACGCATGGGGGCACCTCGTTCAGGGAGGGGGAACGTACGGCGGCCGGCTCAGGCGGTGGAGAGCTCGACCTGGCGCAGAAGTTCGGCGGCCACGGCGGACTCGGCGCGCTTGCCGGTCGGGGAGAGCGCCACATACGCGGCGGCCAGGAAGAGGAAGGAGCCGAGGACGACTGCGAGCGGGAAGATGAACTCCGTGGCGGTGGCACCCGCCAGTGCCGCGCTGCTCGGCGCGAGGGAGATGCTCACGGCGTACATCGCGGTGTAGTGCATGCTGCTGACCGCGAGGCCCATCACCAGGGCGGACGCGGTGGCGACGACGGGCCCGCGTACGACGAGGCTGAGCGTGAGCGCGGCGGTCGCGGCGACGACGGCGATCGCGACCGAGGCGATGACCAGGGCCGGGTCGTAGCGGACCGAACCGTGCAGGTTGAGTGCCGCCATGCCGATGTAGTGCATGGCCGCGACGCCGAGCCCGGTGCCGAGCCCGCCGAGCAGCACGGCACGTACCTGGGAACGGCCGTACCCGGCGGTGAACACGCCCGCGCCGACGACCAGTACGGCGACGACCAGGCTGAGCACGGTCAGCGGGACGTCGAAGCGGATCGGCGTGCCGTCGACGCCGAAGCCGAGCATCGCGACGAAGTGCATGGTCCAGATCCCGGAACCGATGGCGACCGAGGCCAGCAGCAGCCAGTTCCGCTTGGAGGCACCGTCCGCCTCAAGTGCCCTGACCGTGCACCGCAGTCCGAGTGCCGCGCCGACGCAGGCCATCGCGAAGGAGAGGACGGGAGTGACCCATCCGGCGCTGAAGTGGTCCATGTGACCCATGGGGAAACCCCTCTCGCCCGCCGCACGGCCTGACCGTACGCACGGAAGTACCGCCGGTAACAAGACACCGGAGGCGGCCGATAATGCCAGCCCGAGATGAGCGGCGGACCAGGACGAAAGGGGTCCAGCCGGGAGATAGATGTGAATTGAACTACGGTGACCTGCATAACACTTGACCTGCATTTATATGCAAGCGACCGGGCCAGGCGGAACCTGCCGACTACCTCCACACGGCCCACACAGCCGGGCCTGGAACCGGTAACTCCTTTTGTGTAAGCGGTTTCCGAGGACACCTTTCAAGCCAGGTTGACCTTCAGCCCCTCAGCCCCTCAGCCCCTCAGGGGCGCGGGGAACTGCGCGACAAGCCCCCACCGGGCGGGCAGCCGACACACAACCTCAGAGCACAACAGCCCCCGGCACGGGCCCCGCAGCCACGCGCGCAGCGCGACAGGTCCCGGAAACAACAAGCGCATCCGCAACCTTCACCGCAGACTCGGCATCACGCACGAGAAACGCGGTGGTCGGCCCGGACCCGGACACCAGCCCCGCCAACGCCCCAGCGGAGCGCCCCGCGGCCAGCGTCAGATCCAGCGACGGCCGAAGGGACAACGCGGCGGCCTGAAGGTCATTGGAGAGAACGGCGGCCAGCGCCGTGGGGTCCCCCTTGGCCAACGCCTCCAGCAGCCCGCCGGAGGCAACCGGCTCGGGTACGTCCACCCCTTCGTTGAGCCGGTCGAACTCCCCGTACACGGCCGGCGTCGACAACCCGCCGTCGGCGACGGCGAACACCCAGTGGAAGGTCCCCCCGACCTCAAGGACCCGCAGCTTCTCGCCCCGCCCGGTCCCGAGCGCCGCACCGCCGACCAGGCTGAACGGCACGTCGCTGCCCAACTCGGCGCAGATGTCGAGGAGTTCGGCGCGCGAGGCCCCCGTACCCCAGAGGGCGTCGCACGCGAGCAGCGCGCCCGCGCCGTCGGCGGACCCGCCGGCCATGCCCCCGGCGACGGGAATGTCCTTGGCGATGTGGATGTGCACGTGCGCCTCGCGCCCGGTCCTCGCGGCGAGCTTCTCCACCGCGCGGGCCGCCAGGTTCGTACGGTCCAGGGGCACTTGGGAGGCGTCGGGCCCTTCGCAGGTCACCCGGAGGGTGTCCGCCGGGGTGACGGTGACCTCGTCGTAGAGGCCGACCGCGAGGAAGACGTTGGCCAGGTCGTGGAACCCGTCGGGGCGGGCGCCGCCCACCGCGAGCTGCACATTGACCTTGGCGGGGACTCGTACCGTCACGCTCGTCGCGCTCACTGCTTGCTCTCCGCAATCCGTGCGAACTCTTCCACCGTCAGGGACTCACCGCGTGCCTGGGGCGAGACGCCGGCCGCGACGAGGGCGGCCTCGGCGGCGGGGGCGGAACCGGCCCAGCCGGCGAGCGCGGCCCGCAGGGTCTTGCGGCGCTGGGCGAAGGCCGCGTCCACGACGGCGAAGACCTCGCGCTTGGAGGCGGTCGTATTCACCGGCTCCTCTCGCCGCACCAGCGAGACGAGCCCGCTGTCGACGTTCGGGGCGGGCCAGAAGACGTTGCGGCCGATGGAACCGGCGCGCCTGACGTCGGCGTACCAGTTCGCCTTCACGGACGGCACGCCGTAGACCTTCGAGCCGGGCGGGGCGGCGAGGCGGTCGGCGACCTCCGCCTGCACCATCACGAGCGTGCGCTCGATGGTGGGGAAGGTGTCGAGCATGTGCAGGAGCACCGGGACGGCGACGTTGTAGGGGAGGTTCGCGACGAGGGCCGTGGGGGCTGGGCCGGGGAGTTCGGTCACCTGCATGGCGTCGGAGTGGACGAGCGCGAAGCGGTCCGCGCGGGACGGCATGCGGGCGGTGATCGTCGCGGGGAGTGCGCCCGCGAGGACGTCGTCGATCTCGACGGCGATCACGCGGTCGGCGGCCTCCAGCAGGGCGAGGGTCAGGGAGCCGAGTCCCGGGCCTACCTCAACGACCACGTCCTCGGGGCGGACGTCTGCGGTCCTCACGATGCGGCGCACGGTGTTGGCGTCGATGACGAAGTTCTGGCCGCGCTGCTTGGTGGGTCGTACGCCGAGGGCTTCCGCGAGTTCGCGGATGTCGGCGGGACCCAGGAGGGCGTCGGAGGTGGGGCTGCTCACGCCCCAAGGGTACGGGTGGGATGGAGCGGCCCAGTTTTTCGCCCCCGCCGCCCCTACCCATTCCCGTCCCTTACTCAGGGGCTCCGCCCCCGAACCCCCAAAAGACTGCGCAGTTCCCCGCGCCCCTAGGTACCTAGGGGCGCGGGGAACAG
>NZ_JBHXSU010000036.1:0-83590 GCF_042715345.1 Streptomyces sp. NPDC058697 | reverse complement strand
CCCCTAAAGGGTCTTTAGGGGCGCGGGGAACTGCGCGGCCAGCCCCCACCCACCTGCACCCGACAACACAGCCCCGGGAATGCACCCCCGTTCCCGAAGGTTGCCCACCCCGGGGGGCGAGAAGCGAACGGGCGTACCCTGGTGTACGCCGAAGAATCGAAGCTACAGGGAGCCGATGTGTCCGCAGTCGCACCCGACGGACGCAAGATGCTGCGCCTGGAGGTCCGGAACGCCCAGACCCCCATCGAGCGCAAGCCCGAGTGGATCAAGACCCGGGCGAAAATGGGCCCCGAGTACACGAAGATGCAGAACCTCGTGAAGAGCGAGGGCCTGCACACGGTCTGCCAGGAGGCGGGCTGTCCGAACATCTACGAGTGCTGGGAAGACCGCGAGGCCACGTTCCTCATCGGCGGCGACCAGTGCACGAGGCGCTGCGACTTCTGCCAGATCGACACGGGCAAGCCCGAGGCGCTGGACCGCGACGAGCCGCGCCGCGTGGGCGAGTCCGTGGTCACCATGGACCTCAACTACGCGACCATCACGGGCGTCGCCCGCGACGACCTGGAGGACGGCGGCGCCTGGCTGTACGCGGAGACCGTGCGCCAGATCCACGCGCAGACGGCGAACCGCGAGACCGGCCCCACCAAGGTCGAGCTCCTCGCCCCCGACTTCAACGCGGTACCCGAGCAGCTGGCCGAGGTCTTCTCCTCCCGGCCGGAGGTGTTCGCGCACAACGTCGAGACGGTCCCCCGCATCTTCAAGCGCATCCGCCCGGGCTTCCGCTACGAGCGCTCGCTGAAGGTCATCACCGACGCCCGCGACTACGGTCTGGTCACGAAGTCGAACCTGATCCTCGGCATGGGCGAGACCCGCGAAGAGGTCAGCGAGGCCCTGCGCCAGCTCCACGAGGCCGGCTGCGAGCTCGTCACCATCACGCAGTACCTGCGGCCCTCCGTGCGCCACCACCCCGTGGAGCGCTGGGTCAAGCCGCACGAGTTCGTCGAGCTGAAGGAGGAGGCCGACCAGATCGGCTTCTCCGGAGTCATGTCGGGCCCGCTGGTCCGCTCCTCGTACCGCGCGGGCCGCCTGTACCAGATGGCGATCGAGAAGCGCGGCTCGTACGTCGCCTCGCAGGCCGTCTGAGACGAGGCGGGACAGGGGCCGCGCGACACGTTGCGCGACCTGCGGGATGGCACGCAGTGCCACCCTTGGCGTGTGAGTCCGAGCACAAGCAACTACCCACCGGTAGTGGCCGATACGACGCGGTCCTGACCGTCCCCGCAGATGGGGGCACCATCAGGGCCGCGTCAGTGTTTTCGGGCCGCGCATCAAGGTTTCATTGGCGTTTGACCGGTCGGTCACGCCCTGGTAACACCATTCAGTGACCCTGGTCTTACGCCACGTAGAGCCCCAGCCAGTGCCGCCATCCCGAGGGGGGACCTCCATCATGCAGACCGCGCCCGTCCGCGCCACACCGATTCCGTCGTTCGGCGATGCACTCCGTGCCGTCGAATCACTGCTCCTGAGCAGCGGCCAGCGCACCGCCCGCCGCAACGCCTGGACCTCGGTCCTGGAGGACCGCCGCCGCGCCAAGGACCGCGTCGAGGCACAGCTCGTCCTGGAGAAGAGCCTCAGCGGCCGTCACTGAGCCGCCGACCCGGCACCGCCGTCGTCGGCACTTCCCACGCCACGTAGACTTCACGGCATGGCGAGGAAGGAATCCGCAGCGGACGCTGCGAACCCCGGGCGACTCAAGCAGATCGCCCTGACTTACAAGATGACCCGCAAGGCCGACAAGATGATCGGTCTTGTGCTCGCGGCTGTCGGAATCGGCACCCTCGGTGTCTTCCTCGCGATCGGCTTCTTGATCGGTCACCCGATCTATCTCGGCATTCTCGGCCTCCTGCTCGCCTTCCTCGCGTCGGCGATCGTCTTCGGACGCCGGGCCGAGCGTGCGGCGTTCGGGCAGATGGAGGGCCAGCCGGGTGCGGCCGCCGCGGTGCTCGACAATGTCGGGCGCGGCTGGACGACCACCCCGGCGGTGGCGATGAACCGCAGCCAGGACGTGGTCCACCGGGCCGTCGGCAAGGCCGGCATCGTCCTGGTCGCCGAGGGCAACCCGAACCGGGTGAAGAGCCTGCTGGCCGCCGAGAAGAAGAAGATGGCCCGCATCGTCGCGGACGTGCCGGTGCACGACATCCTTGTCGGCACGGGCGAGGGCCAGGTCGAGCTCAAGAAGCTCCGCACGACGATGCTGAAGCTGCCCCGCGTCCTGTCCGGCCCCCAGGTCACCGCGACCAACGACCGGTTGCGCGCACTTGGTGACCTTATGTCCAATATGCCCCTCCCCAAGGGCCCGATGCCCAAGGGCATGCGCATGCCGCGCGGCGGCCCCAAAATGCGCTGACACACTCCCGTACGACGAAGACGCACTCCGCGTACGACGATTGGGGGCGCCCGGATCACTCCGGGCGCCCCCATCGTCGTACAGGCCCTGTCGTCGTACGGGCCGGGATCGTCAGATCCTGACCTCGACCGTGCGGGCCAGGCGGTCGTGGAGGCCCCTGCCGTCGCGGTCCCAGATCAGGGCCGGGAGGGCGACGCACAGGAGGGCCGTGCGCAGGAGGGCGCGGAGCGGGTTGACCGTGCCGGTCTCCAGGGCGAGGACGCGGAGGCCGAACAGGCGCTTGCCCGGGGTGAAGCCGAGCGTGCCGACGGTCAGGACGCTCACGCCGAAGAAGACGGCCAGCGCCCAGTTGCCCGTCGCCTGGCCGTAGCCGTCGGTGATCAGGCCGTATGCGATCAAGAGGCACAGGCCCCAGTCGACGGCGAGGGCGCCCAGGCGCCTCCCGGGGCGGGCGATCGAGCCGGGGCCCGACTCGGGCAGACCCAGCTGCTCGCCGCGGTATCCGAAGTCGGCACCGGCTTCCTCCGCGGCCGCGCGGGGTCCGGAGAGCCACGATCCGATTGCTTGCCTGTTGTCCACCCGTCCACGGTACTGCGCCCGATTTGGCATGCGTACAGGTGGGGTGTTCCGGGCCCGGTCCGGTTAACTTGGGCGAAACAAATGGGTCACGCTTGAGAAATCACCCGTCCCTAAGGTCGGGCTCAGCGTGTGCCACCGCACTGGCCGCACGAACGAACTACCACCCCGGTCCACAGTGAGCGGGAGTAGGAGGAGCTGGATGTTCCAGAACGCCGACGAGGCCAAGAAGTTCATCAAGGACGAAGACGTCAAGTTCGTCGATGTCCGCTTCTGCGACCTGCCGGGTGTGATGCAGCACTTCACCATTCCGGCAGAGGCCTTCGACCCGACCGAGGAACTGGCCTTCGACGGCTCCTCCATCCGCGGCTTCCAGGCCATCCACGAGTCCGACATGGCGCTCCGCGCCGACCTGTCCACCGCGCGCGTCGACTCCTTCCGCCGCGACAAGACGGTCAACATCAACTTCTTCATCCACGACCCGATCACGGGCGAGCAGTACTCCCGTGACCCGCGCAACGTGGCGAAGAAGGCGGAGGCGTACCTCGCGTCGACGGGTGTCGCCGACACCGCGTACTTCGGCCCCGAGGCCGAGTTCTACGTCTTCGACAGCGTGCGCTTCGAGACCAAGTCGAACGAGGCCTTCTACCACATCGACTCCGAGGCGGGCGCCTGGAACACCGGCGCCATCGAGGACAACCGCGGTTACAAGGTCCGCTACAAGGGCGGTTACTTCCCGACCCCGCCGGTCGACCACTTCGCCGACCTGCGTGCCGAGGTCTCCCTGGAGCTGGCCAAGTCCGGCCTCCAGGTCGAGCGCCAGCACCACGAGGTGGGCACCGCCGGCCAGGCCGAGATCAACTACAAGTTCAACACGCTGCTCGCCGCGGCCGACGACCTCCAGCTCTTCAAGTACATCGTGAAGAACGTCGCCTGGCGCAACGGCAAGACCGCGACGTTCATGCCGAAGCCGATCTTCGGTGACAACGGCTCGGGCATGCACATCCACTCCTCGCTGTGGGCGAACGGCGACCCGCTGTTCTACGACGAGGCCGGTTACGCGGGCCTGTCGGACACCGCCCGCTACTACATCGGCGGCATCCTCAAGCACGCCCCGTCGCTGCTGGCGTTCACCAACCCGACGGTGAACTCCTACCACCGCCTGGTCCCCGGCTTCGAGGCCCCGATCAACCTGGTCTACTCGCAGCGCAACCGCTCCGCGGCCATGCGTATCCCGATCACGGGCTCGAACCCGAAGGCCAAGCGCGTCGAGTTCCGCGCGCCCGACTCCTCCGGCAACCCGTACCTCGCCTTCTCGGCGCTGCTGCTCGCGGGCCTCGACGGCATCAAGAACAAGATCGAGCCGGCCGAGCCGATCGACAAGGACCTCTACGAGCTGGCCCCCGAGGAGCACGCGGGCGTCGCCCAGGTCCCGACCTCCCTCCCGGCCGTCCTGGACCGCCTTGAGGCCGACCACGAGTTCCTGCTCGCGGGCAACGTCTTCACGCCCGACCTGATCGAGACGTGGATCGACTACAAGCGCACCAACGAGATCGCTCCCCTGCAGCTGCGTCCGCACCCGCACGAGTTCGAGCTGTACTACGACGTGTGATCGACCCCGTGACCGACACGTACGCGTAGCGCGTCACGGCTGATGATCGAAGCCCTGTCACCGCCCTCGGGCAGTGACAGGGCTTTGTCGTTCTTTGCCTGGTGGAGGGCCGATCCAGATCAATTCGTGGAAATGCCCGGGTGCACACTGGAATCGGGACGAGTGCCCGATTTCGAGGTGATGGTTATGCAGAGCCGCTTCCAGGCCGACCGGGGACTGACCGCGCGGATGGGCATCACGTTGTTCCTGCTCGGGCTGCTGTACGTGGCCTTCGTGGCCGTGCTGATCGTGCTGCTGAAGTCCTGGGTGCTGGTCGTGGTGATCGCCGCAGCGCTGCTCGGCGCGCAGTACTGGTTCTCGGACCGGATCGCGCTGTACGCGATGCACGGCCGGGTCGTCGAGCGCGAGGAGTATCCGCAGCTGCACGGGGTGATCGACCGGCTCTGCGCGACCGCCGACATGCCGAAGCCCGTGGTCGCCGTATCCGACATGGAGATGCCGAACGCCTTCGCCACCGGGCGCAACGCCGACCACGCCGCGATCTGCGTGACGACCGGGCTGCTGCGCCGGCTCGACCCCGCCGAGCTGGAGGGCGTACTCGCCCACGAGCTGTCGCACGTGGCGCACCGCGATGTCGCGGTGATCACCGTGGCCTCGTTCCTGGGAGTGCTCGCCGGGCTCGTCGTGCGCTTCACTCTCTACTCGCAGGTGTTCGGCGGGCGGGGACGCAAGGACCAGAACACGGTCATCGTCCTGATGACCGTGATGGCGGTGTCCGCGGCCGTCTACGCGCTCAGCTTCCTGCTCATCCGGGCCCTGTCCCGGTACCGCGAGCTGGCCGCCGACCGGGCCGGGGCCATGCTCACCGGGCGCCCTTCGGCGCTGGCCTCCGCGCTGACCAAGCTGCACGGGGACATCGCGAAGATCCCCACGCGTGATCTGCGGACCGCGCAGGCCTTCAACGCCTTCTACTTCACGCCCGCGTTCGGTGCCGCGCCTGGTGCCCAGCGGTACTTCTCGTCCCTGTTGTCGACGCACCCGAGCCTGGAGGACCGGCTCGACCAGCTCGGCCGTATCTCCGGCGAGCTGGGCGAGGCGCCGGCCCCCGGGAAGGCGGGCTGAGCATGGGGCTCCTCGACATCCTCCTCGGCCGCAGCAGGCCCGTCGCGCCCGATCTCGACCAGCTCTTCGGGCTGCCGTCGGCCTCTGTGACGCTGGAGGCGGCGGCCGGGTTCAGGCCGACCGGGCACGGCTCGGTGTGCTTCGCCTCCGTCGAGGGGGCCGCCTTCGACGACGTACGGGAGGAAGTGCGGGAGCTGCTCGACGCGGACTCGGAGCCGCCGGTGGAGGTGAGCCGGGACGACTACGGGTACACCTGGCTGGTGTCGCGGCGGGAGCCGGACGATCTGCCCGCGCTCGTCGGTGATCTGCACGCGGTGAACAGCACCCTGGAGGGCAGCGGGTTCGGCCCGCAACTGCTGTGCTCGGTGGTCGGGTTCCACCACGCCGACGGGCGGCGGCTCGGGCTCGTCTATCTCTACAAGCGCGGGACCTTCTACCCGTTCGCGCCGCTGCCCGGTGACGGCCAGCGGCGCGACAACGCGCTGGAACTGCAGGTCAGGGCGGCACTCGGCAACGACCTGCGGGTGGAGCAGGACCTGGGCCGGTGGTTCCCGCTGTGGGGAGCGCCGGGCCTGGGTTAGCGCGTACCCGGACTAGTTCCGCTTCTGGCGGGTCATCCAGGGGCGTTCGCGGCGGTAGCGGCGCTCCCACCTGGCCTGCTGGTCACGGCGCTGGCGGTAGGCGCGGTAGTCGTTGTCGCCGCGTGCCGACGAGCCGGCCGGACCCGAGCGGCCGCGGGACGACGAGGAGCCCGTCGTGCCCGGGCCGGTGTGGCCGTAACGGAAGTGCAGGTAGAGCAGGGCTGCCCCGGCGAGCCACCAGAGCGGGTTGTTGAAACCGAGGACGACCAGAGCGAGGATCGCCAAAATGATCAAGGTACCCATGATGGGTCTCCTTGTGCGTGGGTGGTGGGACCTTGAGATGTCCGACGCGGCGCTGGGTCACGGCCCAGGGGCGGGCACCCGTCCGTCGGTGCGTTGAGAGTAGCCCTCAGGATGCCGGGTGATGCCTGTCCGACGGAAACGAATAACGCCAGCTTCTGAGGGCGAACGCTCACAGAACTCCTGAAGTCGAACAAAACCGGTGCTCGGAGCGAGAATCCAGGGGCGGGGCCGGGACAGAACAGTGCGGGACACGGCAGGGCAGGGCCGGACACGGCAGGGCTACTGAGCGACACAGGGGATCGAGTGAGCGGACACGTGCGGTACATCGAGGTGGCGGAGCGGCGGGCCCGGATGGCCGTCGGGCAGCGGCTCGGGCGGACTCGCCGGAGGAGGTCGCGGAGTCGCTGGTCGCGCTGCACGGGACGGATCCGGCGAGCGTCTTCCTCGCCGTGGGCGCGCGCCTGGCGGACGCGGCGAAGACCGTGCCGGAGACGGAACGCGCGCTGTACGAGGACCGGACGCTGGTACGGATGCACGGCATGCGGCACACCGTGTTCGTGTTCCCCACCGGGCTCGTTCCGGTCGTGCACGCGTCCACCGGGCTCACCGTCGCCGCGCGGGAGCGGGCCGCGCTGATCAAGGACATGGCCAAGGCGGGTGCGCCGGACGCGGAGTGGCTCGCGGAGGTGGAGGCGTCGGCGCTGGCCGCGCTGGCCCGGCGCGGGGAGGCCACGGCAGTGGAACTGGCCCAGGACGAGCCCCGGTTGAGGGAACAGTTCGCGTACGCGGCGGGGAAGAGCTACGAGGGCGTGCACACCGTCTCCTCGCGGCTGTGGAGGGTGCTGGGGGTCGAGGGCCGGGTCGTACGAGGGCGGCCGCTGGGCTCGTGGACGTCCACCCAGTTCCGGTGGGCAGTGACCCCTCCCTCCCCCGAACTGCCGGTCGCCGAGGCCCAGTCGGAGCTGGTGCGGCGGTGGCTCGGCGCGTGCGGGCCGGCCACGGAGGCGGACCTGAAGTGGTGGACGGGCTGGAAGGTCACCGACGTACGCGCCGCGCTCAAGGCGGTGGGGGCGGTGGCCGTGTCGGTGGACGAGGGCGTCGGATACGTCCTGGCCGATGCCGTGGAGCCGGTCGGGGCGGTCGAGCCGTGGGCGGCGCTGCTGCCCGGCCTGGATCCGACGGCCATGGGCTGGCAGGAGCGGGACTGGTACTGCCCGCCGGAGCTGCGGTCCGCGCTGTTCGACCGCAGCGGGAACATCGGGCCCACCGTGTGGTGGGACGGGCGGATCGTCGGCGGGTGGGCCCAGCGGCCCGACGGCGAGATCGCCTGGCGGCTGCTGGACACCGAGGGCGTGGGCCGCGAGGCGCGGACGGCGATCGGGGCGGAGGCCGCGCGGCTGCACGCCTGGGTGGGCCCTACCCGGGTCACACCACGCTTCCGGACGCCGCTGGAACGGGAGTTGGCGTCGGCCTGACGCCGGGAGTCGTCGCCGCCCCAACTCGTTGCACACCGCAGCGCCGCCACGACCCGGTGCGCCGTCCGCCCCGACAGACGGGCGGCGCACCGGGAGCGAGCTCAGCGGGCGTACCTCATCAGGGCTCGGACCATGTGGCACGTGGTGTCCGACGGCGGGTGGATCCCGATGAGTTGGGCCGTGCTGCGGATCTTCTCGTTGCGGGCCTGGTTCGGTACGTACACACCCGAGTCGAGGAGGGCGATCGCGAGTCGCATCGCCTTCAGACGGCGGTTGTGCGTCACGTACCAGTCGCGCGGGCGGCCCGGTGGCAGCGGACGCTTCTCGACGGGCTCGTACGGCAGGTCGAGCAGGACCGCCCTCTTGGATGTGGACTGGGTGGGCAGCGGGCTGAGTGCGGCAGCGGGCACAGGCATCCTCCTGTCGCGGTCAGGGAACCGTCCGGCCTCTCCGGCGGCCCCCTCGAACACTACTTATAGTTTACCGGCCACCACTGACAATCAGGGATCCCAGGACGTCCAGTAAATGCCCAGGTGGGCAAGGCAATTGGCGCCGTGTCACACATGGTTTGCGAGATGTACGTGGGGCGGCGAAAAATCGAACAGAGCCACCTCCTCACCCTGCGTCGTTCTTGCTCAGGCGGCCGAGCTGTGGCTGACTGTCAGCGGCGTCGAGGGGGGAGCCGGCATGGGCAACTGGGCCGTGATCGCGCAGTACAGCAGCGACGTGTACAAGACCGAGTTCATCTGCCGTGGGCAGGAAACGAAGGAACAGGCGCTGAAGGCACTCCATGCCGTCCTCCACACGTATCTGCCGAGCAAAGGCATCATCGAGAAGCGGCGCCACGTGTACCGCTTCACGGACCAGGAGTCGTACCTGGTGGTGATCAAAGGCAGGCTGTCGGAGTGGGAGTGCACCCTGCGCGTCGCGGAGCTGATCTCGGACTCGACCGACCCGGCCGTGGCCGAGCGGGCGCGGCTGGAAGACGGGGCGGGGCAGCCGGAGGACGGCGCGGCGGAGGCGCCCGACGGACCGCAGGACCGGATTCCGCCCGGCTACTGAGCGGCACGCCGAACTCCGCCCGCGTCGACGGCCCTGCGGGAACTGTGGCCGGTCGGCCGGCCAGGATCCCGGGCAGCCGGGGGGCCGCCGTCAGTGGTCAGCCGGTCAGCGCGGCCGACCGGTCAGCCGGTGAAGGATTCGGGGCCGAAGCGGCCCCAGGCGATGAATGCCGCGAGTGCGAGGTAGGTCAGGTTCAGCAGTACGAACCTGACCTCGCCGAGGCGGCCGTGGGTGACCATCGCGCCGATCATCAACAGGACCCAGCAGGCGGCGGTCACCGGCACCAGAACGGGGGCGATGTCGAGCGCGGCGGGCAGGATCAGGCCCACCGCCGCCAGGAGTTCGAGGACGCCGAGGGTTTTGACGAAGCCGACGCCGGCGCCCTCGGTCCATCCCCCGCCGTTGGCCGCGGCCAGCGTCTCCTTGGGCACGAACGCCTTGGTGATGCCGCCGGCCAGGGCCACCGCGGCCAGCAGTCCGGCACAGATCCACAATGCGAGGTTCATGGGGTCACGCTCCTGGTGCTCGGCATCTCCGCTCCACCTCTCCGGTGGGGTCCGGGCATGGAGACGTCGGACGGCGGAGTTTTGTGACATGGCCGGCGCCACCCCTGAAGCGGGGGCGAAGCGGCCGGGCATACCTTGTGCGGTATGGAGATCTGGATCAATCCGGCATGTTCGAAGTGCCGCAGTGCCGTCAATCTGCTGGACGAGGAGGGGGCCGCGTACACGGTTCGGCGGTACTTGGAGGACGTGCCGAGCGAGGCCGAGATCCGGGAGGTCCTGGAGCGGCTCGGGCTCGAACCCTGGGACATCACCCGGACCCAGGAGGCCGTGGCGAAGGAACTGGGGATGAAGGAGTGGGACCGGGACGCCGGTTCGCGGGAGCGATGGGTCGCGGCGCTGGCGGAGCATCCTCGGCTCATCCAGCGGCCGATCATCACCGCGGAGGACGGAACCGCCGTCGTGGCACGTACGGACGACGCCGTACGGGACGCTCTGGGCCGAAGTCAAGGTAAGGATCCCTCAACTCCCGTGTGATCTTTGTTACTTAGGTGACTCGTGTGAACTACTGAGTAACCTCGTTCGGTATCTCGTACATAGCGGCGGACGGCCACCGCCAGGGGTGGCCGGGACAGGAGCCGCTCATGTCACGCAGGAGAACTCTCGGCCCGAAGAAGAAGATCGCGCTGCTGGTGAGCGCCGCGGCCGTGGCCGGCGGCGGGGCCTTCGCCTTCGCCGCCACCTCGAACGCGAGCACCAACGCCCCGGCCGCGCAGTCCTCCGTGGTCTGCGACGGGCTGGCCACCGCGCTCGGCAACAACGAGAAGTTCATCGAGGGGCAGCGCACCAGCCCGGACGCCCAGTCCGAGGCCCGGATCGCCAACCGGGAAGCGGTGATCGCCCAGATCAAGGTCCAGCAGGAGGCCTCCGGTTGTGAGGTCGGCGAGTCCTCGCAGGCAGGCGCACCCCAGGGGACGCCCGCCACGTCGGCCCCGCCCGCCGCTGCCGACCCAGCGGACCCCGCCGAGCAGCCCTCGCAGAGCGCTGCCCCGCCCGCTGCCGGTGACAACGCTGTCGGCGGCCAGCAGGTCTGCAACGGTTCCACCGTCACCCTGTCCGGCGAGGCCGGCGCCCCCGCGGCGTCCAGCAACCAGTTCCCGGCCGGTACGAAGCTGAAGGTCACGAACCTGGACAACAACAAGTCCACGACCGTGGAGGTCACTTCGGTCTCCGGCAGCTGCGCGCTCCTGAACAACGCGGCGTTCGAGCAGGTCCGCGAGCCCGGCAAGTTCCTGATCCGCAGGGCTCTCATCGAGAAGGTGGGCTGACGGGACGGTTCCCGTTTGTGGGACCCCGCCGCAGTGACGGTTCAGGCTGCCAGGAAGCCGGTCAGTCTGCGGTTCAGCTCGGCGGGGTCCGTGTGGGGCAGCGCGTGGTGCGACACGTCCGGCAGGACGGCCACCTCCGCGCGCGGCAACAGGGTGGCGGCGCGAGCCGCCACCCGTCGTGCGTCATGGGCCCTGCTTCTCCCGGCCAGCAGGACCAGGACCGGCAGATCGAGCGCGTGCAGGGCCTCCGGCCCGGGAGCCGGACCCGTCACCGGCCGTACGAGCGGGAAGGTGCCGGCCTCCTCCTGAAGACGCAGCCAGTCGTGGTCGAGCGGGACTCCCCCGGTCTCCCACTCCAGGAAGGCGCGCAACCGGCGGGGCGAGCGCCGCAGCATCATCGAACCGGCGCGCAGCAGATACTCCGCCCTGAACCCGGAGAAGCACTTCGTCGGGTCGAGGAGGACCAGCCGGCTCACCCGCTCCGGCGCGCGCAGCGCGTACTGCAGGGCGATCCAGCCGCCGTACGAGTGCCCGCCCAGGTGGATCCGGGCGGCCGGAGCGGCGCCCATGTCGTGCAGAAGCGCGCCGATGAGTTCGTCCAGCCACGCGGTGAGGTGTTCGACGGTGCGCAAGGGGCTCTCGGTATCGCGTACGCTGCGGCCCGGTTCGCCGATCAGGTCGACGGCGTGGACCCGGTGCGTACGGGCGAGTTCGGCCGCGTTGGCGAACCACGAGGCCGAGGTGGCGCCGCCTCCGCCCGGTAACAGGAGGAGCGGGGCTCCGTCGCGCGGACCGCAGACGTTGACCACCGTCTCGCCGAAGGCGGTGCGGACGCTGATCTCCTCCCGGTCGGCGGGCCACTTGGCCATGACCTTGTCGTACGCCGCGCTGAAGTTCATGCTCCCCTTCCCCTCCCTCTATTATCTCGCTGAACGAGATACTCACTCATCGAGATGATAGACGGGGACGCGGTGTGAAGGACCAGGGGCCCGAGATGGAAATCGTCCATCTCCTGCGCGAGGCCATCGTCGAACTCGGCCTGCACAGCGCCCGGTTCGCACACGACAACGGCATGCACGCCACGGACGTCAGGGCGCTGATCTGCCTCATGGACGCCCGCAGGGACGGGACCGAGATGACGGCCGGACGGCTCGGCGGGCTGCTCGGGCTCAACTCGGCGGGGACCACCGCCGTCGTCGACCGGCTCGAACGGCTGGGGCACGCACGGCGGGTACGGGACGGGCGCGACCGTCGCCGGGTGCTCGTCGAGGTGGAGAAACGGGCGGTCGAACTGGGCCAGGCCTTCTTCGGCCCGCTGATCGACCGGTCCGTGGAACTGCTCCGGGGGTACGACGAGCGCGAACTGGCTGCGATCCGGGGCTTCCTGACGGGCGTACGGGAGGCCGCGTCGGGCGCGGCACCGGGCGCGGAGCCGGATGTGTGACCCGGAGGTGTGGGGCGAAACCCATCGCATACGAGGGCCGGAGCGGCGGTCCGGGGCTGGGCGGGTGTCATGCGGAATCCGCTGTTCGGGAGGCGGGTACGCGGCGCGCGAACGCTCTCAGCGAGTGAGTCGCAGCACAGAGGCGCCAGGTAACACGGGGTTCACATTCGAGCAATGATCGGGAAATCGCCTGTTGACAGGCTTCCCGGCATTCCCCGCGGCGCCCGCTGCCGCAGCGCCGCAGCACCCGCACCGCGCTGAGAGACCCACCCCGAAGGATGTGGCCCGTGACCTTCAAGGCTGAGTACATCTGGATCGACGGCACCGAGCCGACGGCCAAGCTCCGTTCGAAGACGAAGATACTGGCCGACGACGCGAAGGGTGCGGAGCTGCCGATCTGGGGCTTCGACGGGTCCTCCACGAACCAGGCCGAGGGTCACGCCTCCGACCGCGTGCTCAAGCCGGTCGCCGTGTTCCCGGACCCGATCCGCGGCGGCGACGACGTGCTCGTCATGTGCGAGGTCCTCAACATCGACATGACGCCGCACGAGTCCAACACCCGTGCCGCGCTCACCGAGGTCGCGGAGAAGTTCGCCGCGCAGGAGCCGATCTTCGGCATCGAGCAGGAGTACACCTTCTTCAAGGGCACGCGCCCGCTCGGCTTCCCCGAGGGCGGCTTCCCGGCCGCGCAGGGCGGCTACTACTGCGGTGTCGGCTCGGACGAGATCTTCGGCCGTGACATCGTCGAGGCCCACCTGGACAACTGTCTGAAGGCGGGTCTCGCCATCTCCGGCATCAACGCCGAGGTCATGCCCGGCCAGTGGGAGTTCCAGGTCGGCCCGGTCTCGCCGCTGGAGGTCGCCGACCAGCTGTGGGTGGCCCGCTGGCTGCTCTACCGCACCGCCGAGGACTTCGACGTGTCCGCCACCCTCGACCCCAAGCCGGTCAAGGGCGACTGGAACGGCGCCGGTGCGCACACCAACTTCTCCACCAAGGCGATGCGCGAGGGTTACGACGCGATCATCACCGCGTGCGAGTCGCTGGGCGAGGGCTCGAAGCCGCTCGACCACGTCAAGAACTACGGCGCCGGGATCGACGACCGGCTGACCGGTCTGCACGAGACCGCTCCGTGGAACGAGTACTCCTACGGTGTGTCCAACCGTGGTGCCTCGGTGCGGATTCCTTGGCAGGTGGAGAAGGACGGCAAGGGGTACATCGAGGACCGGCGGCCCAACGCCAACGTCGACCCTTACCTGGTGACTCGGCTGATCGTCGACACGTGCTGCTCTGCGCTTGAGAAGGCTGGGCAGGTCTGATTCGGCTGCTGTTCTTCGGAAGGGGCGTCCACCTTTGGGTGGGCGTCCCTTCCGCGTTCGGTCAGGGGTGGTGTCGGGGGCGTGGGCGGGTGCGGGTGGGTGGGGGCTTGTCGCGCCCCGCGGCGGAGCCGCAAATCGACACAGCCCCGCGCCCCTTGGTGGGTCGCCCCTCGGTAAGTGAAAGCTGTCCGGCCTGTGAGAGGAGGCTGCTGTTGGGGGCGCGTGTCTGCTTCAATGAGGGCATGACCGGCTTCCAGGAGTTCAGCGCGGCGGGGCGTCGTGATCTTGAGCCTTTCTGGCCTTCCCGGCAGCATCATGACTTCGACCGGGTGTGTTGTCGCGCGGTGAACGCGCGGGCCCTCTAAAGCCGTACATCCCGGCCTTCGGCCAGCGCGCACGACGTACGTCCTCCGACGACCTCTCGCGCGAAAGAGCTGACCTCACATGGCGAACACCCGTTCCTTCTCGTCCGTTGCCACCGCCCCCTCCACGGCGCCCACCCCGGTCCCGTCCACGGGCTCGGCGCGCCATCGACTGCGTGCTGTCGACCGGGACGAGGTGGTCGACGTCACGGACCTCCTCCCGCCGGGCGCCACCTGGCTGCCCGCTCCCCCGCACACCCTGCCCACGCTGCCGGGCCGGCCGCCGATGATCGGGTACCTGGTCCTCGTGCCGGCCGACCAGCCGTCCCTCCTGCCGGTCGCCGTGCCGGACGCGGACCGGGCGGAGCCGCAGGGTGAGGGCGAGGACGACGGCTCCCTCGTACGCGTCGACACCGTGCAGCGCACGGCCGAGGTCGACGGGCGGCCGCTGGATCTCACGTATCTGGAGTTCGAGCTGCTCGCGCATCTCGTGGCGCATCCGCACCGGGTGCACACCCGCGACCAGCTGGTCACCACGGTGTGGGGCTACGGGCATGTGGGCGACGGCCGGACCGTGGACGTCCACATCGCCCGGCTGCGCCGCAAGCTCGGGGCGGAGCACCGGGAGGCGATCCAGACGGTGCGGCGCGTGGGGTACAAGTACACGCCGCCGACCGCGAGCTGATCCCGGCCCCGCACCCGCACCTACTTACCGATTCGTCCGTCGGCGGAACGGTTCTTCTGTCGGCAGATTCCCGTTCCGTCGCGCGGGGCCGCCGGGCACAGTCACCCGTATGAGACTTCTGATGCTGGGTGGTACGGAGTTCGTGGGCAGGGCCGTCGTGGAGGCGGCGCTCGCCCGCGGCTGGGACGTGACGGTCTTCCACCGGGGGCGCCACGAACCTCCGGCGGGGGTGCGGTCCCTGCACGGCGACCGCACCGCGCCCGACGGGCTCGCGGCGCTCGCCCGGACCGAGGAGGAGTGGGACTTCGTCGTCGACACCTGGTCCGCGGCCCCGCGGGTCGTCCGGGACACGGCGCGGCTGCTGGCGAACCGCGCCCGGCGCTACGTGTACGTGTCGAGCTGTTCCGTGTACGCCTGGCCGCCCGCGGCGGGGTACGACGAGGGCAGCCCGCTCGTGGAGGGCGCCTCTCCCGACGCGGAACAGACCGACTACGCGCGCGACAAGCGGGGCGGCGAACTGGCCGTGCTGGAGGCCTTCGGCGAGGAGCGGGCGCTTCTCGTACGGGCCGGCCTGATCCTCGGCCCGTACGAGAACATCGGGCGGCTGCCGTGGTGGCTGGACCGGGTGGCGCGCGGCGGGCCGGTCCTCGCGCCCGGTCCCCGTGAACTGCCGCTCCAGTACGTCGATGTCCGTGATCTGGCCGAGTGGACCCTCGGGGCGGTGGAGGCGGGGGCGGACGGGGCGTACAACGTCATCAGCCCCTCGGGGCACGCGACCATGGGGGCGCTGCTCGACGCGTGCGTCCGGGTCGCGGGAGGCACGGTTGCAGGAGGCACGGTTGCAGGAGGGCCTGCGGCGGGGGGTCCGGCCGAGCTGCGGTGGACCGAGCCCGAGGTGATTCTCGCGGCCGGGATCGAGCCGTGGATCCAGCTGCCGGTGTGGGTGCCGCCCGGCTCGGAGTCGTACGACGCGATGCACCGGGCCGATGTGTCCAGGGCGGTACGGGACGGGCTGCGGTGCCGGCCGGTCGCCGAGACGGTGGCCGACACCTGGAGCTGGCTCCAGGGCATCGGCGGCACGGCTCCCCAGCGGCCCGACCGGCCGGTGGTCGGGCTCGACCCCTCGGTGGAGGCGAAGGTCCTGGGCGGCTGAGCGCCGTGGGGGTGGCGTTGGCACCACCCCCGCCGGGTGGTTCGGCCCAGTGACCGCGGCGGCGGGCTCGGCGAGACTGAGGGCATGAACACGAACGGGGACCACACGAACGGGGACAACGGGACCGGGGACAACGGCACCGGCGGCGGCAGGCTGCGTACCGCCGCGCTCGCCGGGGTGCGGTCCCTGGTGCTGGCCGTCGTGGTGCCGGTCGGGTCGATCACCCTCTTCGTCCTGTCCGTCGTGTCGATCGTCCTCGTGCCGCTGGGCATCGGCATCGTCACGACACCGTGGGTGCTGGCGGGCGTACGCGGCTTCGCGAACTGGCGGCGGCTGGTGGCGGCCCAGTGGTGCGGGGTGCGGATCCCGCCCGCGTACCGGCCGGTCCCGAAGGACGCGAACCCCTGGACCCGGTGCTTCCGGCTGCTCGGCGATCCGGCGACCTGGCGGGACCTGATGTGGCTGCCGGTCGACATGATCGCGGGCTTCGTCACCGCGCTGCTGCCCGCCGCGCTGCTCACCTACCCCTTCGAGGGGTTCGCGCTGGGTGCCGGGCTGTGGCAGGTCTTCACGGACGGCACCCGTGTCGGCTGGTGGTACGGGTTCGTGCCCATCAGCGGGCAGCTCAGCGCCCTCGCCGCGGCCGCGCTGGGAGCGGCCCTGCTCGTCACCGGCGTGTACACCGCTCCCCTGCTACTGCGGGTCCACTTCCTGCTGACCCGGTCCGTCCTCGCGTCCGGCCAGGGCGAGCTCGCCGAGCGCGTCCGTGTGCTCACCGAGACCCGGCGCGACGCCGTCGACACCTCGGCGGCCGAACTGCGCCGTATCGAACGGGATCTGCACGACGGGGCGCAGGCCAGGCTGGTCGCGATGGGCATGGATCTCGGCACCATCGAGGCCCTGGTCGAGAAGGACCCGGCGAAGGCCAGGCAGCTGCTCGCGCAGGCCCGCAAGTCCTCCGCCGAGGCACTCACCGAACTGCGTGACCTCGTACGCGGCATCCACCCGCCCGTGCTCGCGGAGCGCGGACTCGGCGACGCCGTACGGGCGTTGGCGCTGCGGCTGCCGATCAGCACGGAGGTGGACGTGGAGTTGCCGGGCCGGGCGGGCGAACCGGTGGAGGCGGCCGCGTACTTCGCCGTCAGCGAGGTCCTCACCAACGCCGTCAAGCACTCGGGGGCGGACCGGATCTGGGTCGACATCCACCACTCCCCGGAGCACGGCGGCATGCTGCGGATCGCCGTCACCGACGACGGCGGCGGGGGCGCCACGATCGGCGCGGGTTCGGGACTCTCCGGAGTCGAGCGGCGACTGGGTACATTCGACGGCGTCCTGGCCGTCAGCAGTCCCGCGGGCGGCCCCACCATGGTGACCATGGAGATCCCTTGCGAGTTGTCCTAGCCGAAGACCTGTTCCTGCTGCGCGACGGACTGGTCCGGCTGCTGGAGGCGTACGACTTCGAGATCGCCGCGGCCGTCGAGACCGGGCCCGAACTCACCCGGGCACTGGCCGAGTTGACCCCGGACATCGCCGTCGTCGACGTACGTCTGCCGCCCTCGCACACGGACGAGGGGCTGCAGTGCGCGCTGGCGGCCCGGCGGGCGAGACCGGGGCTGCCGGTGCTGGTCCTCTCGCAGCACGTGGAGCAGTTGTACGCGCGCGAGCTGCTCGCCGACGGGGCCGGCGGGGTCGGCTATCTGCTCAAGGACCGGGTGTTCGACGCCGAGCAGTTCATTGACGCCGTGCGGCGGGTCGCGGCGGGCGGTACGGCGATGGATCCGCAGGTCATCCAGCAGCTGCTGACGCGGCGGCAGGCGGACGACCGGCCGCTGGGCCGGGTGACTCCGCGCGAGCTGGAGGTTTTGGAACTGATGGCGCAGGGCAGGTCGAATGCGGCGATCGCGGGCCAACTGGTGGTCACGGAGCGGGCGATCGCAAAGCACACGTCCAACATCTTCGCGAAGCTGGGGCTTGAGGTCTCGGACGACGACAACCGTCGCGTCCTGGCCGTTCTCGCCTATTTGGACCAGGACCGCTGAAAGGGTCCCGAACGAGGATCGGGAAAGATCGGCGGCGGTCGTCCGGAGATCCGCCAGGAGACGGGTCCGAGGTTCCGCTTTCGCTGAATGATATTCAATAAACCCCGCTCAACTGCCGTTGTTTCAGGGGCTTCTGGGCCCCTTGCGCCGGGATTGCGTCCCCGAACTCTCACCAATTTCTTGGACCACTGAACGCCTCAGGAACCCCCTCCGTATTGAACGGAGCCGCTTCACCTCCTGTCGGGCGCCTCAATGCCCCCGCAAGGAAGCCAGAGGAGTTCCATGGGACGCACAAACCGTAAACGCCGCTCCACGCTCGCCAACCGGGCGATAGCCGCATCGGCGGCTCTCGCGCTGGGTGGCGGCGGTCTGCTGGCGGCCAACATCTACGCTTCTGCGGGCGAGGGCAAGAACTCGACGCAGAACGCGCAGACGACGGCCGCCGGAGTGGCGACGATCAAATGTCCGGACGTCGGCCAGCAGCTGACCGACGTACCGAGGGGCGCACGCGCCGGTGTCGACAAGGAGCTGGCGAAGCTCGACCAGCAGGTCACCGAGGCGTACAAGCGCCTCGCCGACACACGCCAGGCCCAGGCGGGGGACTCCAGCTACGTCAACAACGCCATCCTCAGTCCGCTGAAGTCCAAGCGGACGGCCACGATCGACCGGATCAACAACAGCATCAAGCGCAAGGGGGGCAAGGCCCCGCAGGGAGCCGACCAGCTCGCCGGGTGTGAGGGTGTGCCGGCCGACCAGCCCGCCGCCGGTGAGGGCCAGGGCGGCAACGGTCAGGATCAGGGCCAGGACAACGGCCAGGATCAAGGTCAGGACCAGGGTCAGGACAACGGCCAGGACCAGGGTCAGGACCAGGGCAACGGGCAGGACCAGGGCAACGGTGGCCAGGACGGCAACGGTCCCGCGGCCGCCGACTTCCAGGACATCACCCAGGTCCAGCCGACCGGTGGCGCGAAGGGCGTCGGTCCGAACGGGCTCCCCGCGAATGGGGACGGTGGTTCCACGGGCACGTTCACCACGAACTGTGGCACGAACGAGAACGAGAACCGCAACTCGGACAACGTGATCGTCGCTCCCGGTGTCAGCAACGGTGCCCAGCACCAGCACGACTACGTCGGCAACCAGGACAACGACGCTTTCGCGAGCGACCAGGACCTGGCTGCGGCGGACACCACCTGCCAGAACCAGGGTGACAAGTCGTCGTACTTCTGGCCGGTGCTGCGTGTGCAGGACGGTCAGGACGACATCGACGCGAACGCCCCCGGTGGCGGTCAGGACGGCAACGTCGGCACGATCCTCCAGCCGGCCGAGGCCCAGCTGAAGTTCGTGGGCAACCAGCAGGGCGATGTGGTCGCGATGCCCACGGCCCTTCGCATCATCACCGGTGACGCCAAGTCCTTCGTGAACGGCCTCGCCAACGCCAACACCAACTGGAGCTGCACCGGCTTCGAGGACCGTCAGCTGACGGACAAGTACCCGATCTGCCCCCAGGGCAGCTCCGTGGTGCGCACGACCAACTTCCAGAGCTGCTGGGACGGTCAGAACATCGACTCGGCCAACCACCGCACGCACGTGTCCTTCGTCCAGGCGGACGGCACCTGTGGCAACGGTTTCCAGGCCATCCCCCAGCTCCAGGTCCGCCTGGTCTACGACGTAGATGCGCCGCAGATCCAGAACGGGCAGGTACAGAACGCCTTCGCGGTGGACTCCTTCCCGGACCAGCTGCACAAGCCGATCACCGACCACAACGACTTCATCAACTTCTTCGACGAGAACACGATGAACCAGGTGGTCGACTGCATCAACAGCGGTCAGGACTGCCAGTAACACAGAGGCAGTGAGCAACAGGCAGTAAGCACGAGAAAGCCGGCGGTGGGATTTCCCACCGCCGGCTTTCGCTTGCCCCGAATGCCTTCGTCCGAATGCCCTCGAACCCCGCCGGTCGGCGCGGTCGACGCGGTCAGCTGCTGTGGCCGCCGCTGTTGTGGCTGCCGCCGGGGTTCATGTGCTCGGAGCCTTCCTCCATGGTCCCGCCGAGCTGGCCGCGCAGTGCGGTGACCGTCTTCTGCTCGCCGACGGCGACCCACTTGCGGCCGACGAGGTAGTAGCCGCCGTAGTCCTTCGCCCCGTTCAGCCACTCGCGCTGACCGCGGTCGGTGGCGAAGGTCGCGAGGATGTACTTGCCGCCCTTGGTCTTGCAGATGGCCTGCCGGATCGTGTCCGCATCCGTCTGCATGTCCGGCTTGCAGCCCGCCTCGCTCGCGATCTGCTCCAGGCTCCCGCTCGCGGTCTCGGGGACCTTCTCCCCGCTGTCCTCGGACCCGCAGCCGGTCACCGCCAGCAGTGCCGTGACCGCCCCGGCCGTACCGACCGCGAGCCTCTTCCTCGTCAAACGCATTCGTACGTACCTCCGGCTCGGTTCCGGCCCACGCCGCTGAGAGCCCCGGTAGAGGGCTCTGCCTTCGGATACGGCTCCCGCACGCCCGGCGCTCAATCGCCTCCGTGTTTACGGCATCACCGGACACATCACAGTGACGCGCGCCACATCGGCGGCCTCACGCCTGTGCGAGGGTGGGCCCGTGACGACCATCGATGCTGACTGGGACGAGCGGGTGACGGCCGCCTGGGCCGCCTTCGACGACTATGCCGAGGAGCAGGAGGCCGACTTCCGCGCGGTGATCGACGCGCTGGTCGCCGAGCTGCCCGCCGACAGCCCGGTCGGCCCGTTCGAGCGGGCCTGTGCCTGGGACTCGACGGGCCACTCGGACCGGGCCGTGCCGCTGTACCGGGAGGCGCTGGCGCGCGGGCTCGACGGCTACCGCGGCCGGCGGGCCAAGATCCAGCTCTCCAGCTCGCTGCGGAACACCGGGCAGCCGGAGGAGGGCGTCAAGCTGCTGACACCGGAACTCGTCGCACCCTCGGACGAGTTGGACGACGCCGTACGCGCCACACTCGCGCTGTGCCTGGCGAGTCTGGGCCGCGAACGCGAGGGGCTCGCGCTCGTCCTCGGTGCCCTGGCCGCTCATCTGCCGCGCTACCAGCGGTCGATGGCCAACTACGCGCGTCTGCTCGTGGAGCCCGAGGCGTAACTCCCCGTGGACTCGGGGCAGTCCAGGTGACCAACCACGGATTCGCTCGTTTTGCTGAACGTGCAGTCACAGGATGTCGCCCCGCGCCCCGCACCGGACCCCCGCCCCGGACCGGTCGTCGATGTCGAGCAGGCCGAGGCCGCGCTCGTCGAGCACTATCCGCGGCTCGTCCGGCTCGCCTATCTGGTGCTGCCGCCGAGCCTCGGCCGCAACCGCCGGGTGCTCACAGCGCACGCGCTCACCCAGCGCGCGCTGCCCCGGGGCCGGACGTCCGGCGACGCCTCGGTCCTGCCCTCCCAGAAGACCGCCGAGGGCCGCGACGCCGATCCCGGATACGCGTACGTACGCCTGCGGGTGCTGCGTACGGCGCTGGAGGCCGGCCGCCCGCTGACGTTCAGGGCCTGGCCGAAGCGGGCGCAGCTGCCGCCGCTGCTCCCCCAGGTGTGGGGCCTGCGGCTCTTCCCGCGCTCCGGCGGCGCCGACGAACTCGCCCTGGACCAGCGGCTGTCAGCCCTGTCGGCCCCGGCCCGCGCCGCCTACGTCCTGCGCGGTCTTGAGCGCCTTGCCGACGCGGACGTGCGCAGGGTGCTGGCCGCGGCGGGCGAGGAGGACCCGGACGACGCACTCGCCGAGGCCGACGACATCGAGGCGAAGTACGGGCTGCTGGCGTCCCCCGAGTTCGATCCCTGCTCGCTGCAGGCCCGGCCGCCGGACCTGATGCGCCGCCGCCAGCACATGAAGGCGGCGCTGGCCGCGGCCGCCGCCGTCGCGGTGTGCGGGGCGCTGCTCGGGCTGCCGGGCGACGGCTGGGGTCCCGACGGCGCGGCCGCTCCCCCATACGCGCAGAACCCCTCCGCCCAGGCCGCGTTGGATCCCGGCAAGCTGACGCTCGTTCCGGCCGCCGCCTGGCAGACGTCCACACGCACCGACTTCTCCGTGTGGCCCGCGCGCGGCGCCCTCACCGGTGACAGGGCACTGCTGCGCCGCGCGCTCGCCGTCTGGGCACGCCCCGGCGAGTCCGTGCAGGTCTCGGCCACCCCCGGCACCCCGTCGGGCGCCCCGCCCGGACCGCCCCAGCTGCTGTACGCGGGCGAGGTCGACCAGAGCCGGGTCGTGCTGCTCCACGACGGACTGCGCATCGCGCGCTACGCCGAGCCGAAGGACGGCACGCAGGGCGCCGCCCTCGACTTCGCGCGGGTCGACGGCGCCACGGGCGCCGAGGCGAACGCGGTGGTCCTCGGCCGCTCCGACGGCAACGTCCGCTATCTGACGGCACCGTGGGTGCGTACGGCGACGGTCCGCGACCTGCTGAAGTCGGCGGCCGGCGCTTCCGACTCCTCCGGAGCCTCGCGTCTGGGCCGGTCGGCGGACGGGGTGACCGAGCCGTTCGCCAGCCCCGCCCAGCAGACCGGCGAGTGCCGCTCGTGGAACGCGCTGGAGCTCACGGACCGTTCGGGCACCCGGCTGACGACCGACCTCGGTGAGCTGACCCCGGCCCGTCTCACCTCGGGCAGCCCCGGGCAGCCCCGTGATGCGTCGGCGGCGACCTGGTCCCCGCTCGCCTGCTCCCTGGCGGCCGTCCGCAGCCAGGGCGTACGCACGGTGAACGCCTGGCAGTACGCCCGGCAGCCGCTGCCCGACGCGAGCGGTACCGCGAACTGGCTGTGCACCCGCGCGGACACCTGGCGCGGCGGCGGCACACGGGTGCTGGCCCAGTTCCACGCCCAGGGCCAGCCGTACGGCGCGGTCGCGGCGAAGGCGGAGAACGTGGCCGCCTGCGGCGCGAAGGACTCCCACGTCCTGGCGGGCGTCCTGTGGAAGTCCGGTACGGGTGACTGGTATCTCCTCGCCGCCGGAAGCAAGGACACCGCGTCGATCCGTGCGACGGGCGGAGTCGACGGATCCACGCAAGGGAATCTCCTTGCCGTACGGGCCCAACAGGGCGCGCAGGCAGGCCTGAAGGGGACCCTGGCCGACGGAAGGTCGATCGGCGGCCTGCGCTGACGCGGTGAACACCCGCGCGGATCCGACCGGTTCGCGGCCGGATCCGATCGGTAAGGTGTTCGTATGACAACCGGGGTACGCCGCAGGATGGGTGTCGAGGAGCGGCGGCAGCAGTTGATCGGCGTCGCCCTCGACCTGTTCAGCCGACGCTCGCCCGACGATGTCTCCATCGACGAGATAGCAGCCGCCGCGGGCATCTCGCGCCCGCTGGTCTACCACTACTTTCCCGGCAAACTCAGCCTGTACGAAGCCGCGTTGAAGCGTGCCTCGGACGATCTGGCGGAACGTTTCATTGAACCTCAGGAGGGTCCGCTGGGCGCGCGGCTGCTGCGGGTCATGCGGCGGTACTTCGACTTCGTCGACCAGCACGGGCCCGGTTTCTCCGCCCTGATGCGCGGCGGCCCTGCGGTCGGCTCCACCAACACGAACGCCCTCATCGACGGCGTACGACAGGCCGCGTACCTCCAGATCCTGGCGCATCTGCGGATCGACCGGCCGCCCGCCCGGCTCGAACTGGTCGTCCGCTCCTGGATCTCCCTGGCCGAGTCGACCGCCCTCATCTGGCTGGACGGCCGCCGCATCCCCCGCGCCGAACTGGAAGCCCAACTCGTCCACGACTTCGCGGCCCTCGCCGCAGTCAGCGCCGCCTACGACCCCGAAATGGCCGCCCTACTACGCCACATGCTCGCGGAAGAACCAGCAGAGGGCCCATTCACGGACTTGATAGGCCGCTTGGTCTCACTGGCGTCGTAGAGGGGCCCCTTCAGGGGGCGCGCCCCGTCAGGGGCGCGGGGAACGGCGCAATCTTTTGTCTTTCAGGGGCGCGGGGAACGGCGCATCTTTTAGGGGCGCGGGGAACTGCGCGACCAGCCCCCACGCACCCGCACCCGACGAACCGCCCGGACGTCAGTCCACAAACTTCTGGTAAGACGCATCAAGGTCCCGCACCTCCGCGGACGCATGCAACACCACACCACCAACCGGCTTCACATACCCCCGCAGAACCTCAAGCGCCCGCTCGGTCAACAGAAGCTTCGTCTCCTCGGACCGCCCGGCCAACAGCGCGACCGTGACATGGACGAGCCCATGCCCGGTGGCCTCCGCCCCCACAACAACATCCTCCGCGGTCCGAAACCGCGTCTTGCACGCCTCGATCCTCGCGGCAGCCGTCTCCACCACCACGGCATGCAGCGCGACAGCGAACCCCTGCCGATCGAACGCGTCGGAGAGGGACGTCGAGTAGTCAACGGTGATCTGCGGCACGGGCACTCCTGTTCTAGGCCAACGCGCTCACCCTAGCCGCAGGGCAAGCAGCGCGATGTCGTCCTCCGGCGCCCCGCCGAACCGCTCCAGAAGCGTGTCGCACAGGGCGGACACCCCTGGCGGCGCCTCGGCCGCGGCCGTGCGGAGTTCCTCCATGGAGACGGCCAGATCGACGCCGCGGGTCTCGATGAGACCGTCGGTGACCATGAGGAGCCGGTCCGTGGGATCGAGGAACATCTCGACGGGCGGCTGCCGGGGCAGGCCAAGACCGAGCCCGAGCAGCGGCCCGGCAGCCTTGGCGTACTCGGCGTTGCCCGAGTCGCGGACGATCAGCGGCGGGATGTGGCCCGCGTTGGCGATCCGGGTGCGCCCGGTGGCCGGGTCGACGTGGACCAGACAGACGGTGGCCGTGACCTCGGGGTGGTAGCGCTGCAGCATGTGGTCGAGCCGGTCGGCGAGTACCGCGGGATCGGATTCCTCGACGCAGTAGGCGCGCAGGGCGTGACGCATCTCGACCATGACGGTGGCGGCGTCCAGCGAGTGCCCGACGACGTCCCCGACCGCGGTGAGCACCCCGTCGTCGGTGCGCAGCGCGGCATAGAAGTCGCCGCCGATCTCGGTCTGTTGGGAGGCGGGCACATAGCGCACCACGACGTCGACACCGGCGAGGTCGGGCAGCCGGTGCGGCTGGGGCAGGAAGCTGTGCTGGAGCGTGAGGGCGACATGGCGTTCGACCTGGTACATCAGCAGGGGTTCGGCGGCGAGTGCGGCGGCCTGGGCGAGGCGGCCGACCAGCTCGGCGTCGTCGGGTTCGCCGGGCCGGGGTATGCGCAGGGGCGTCGCGAAGCACACCGGTGCCCGGCCGTCCTGGGTCAGGGTGAGCACGAGGCGGGCGTCGTCCCGGCCGCCGGGCCGGAAGAAGCCCATGGGCCACAGATGCGCGGGCACGACGGTCCGGAACACCCCGGTGCGCCCCTTGCTCATCTGGTTGATCAGCCGGACGACGGCCTCCTGCGCGTCGCTGTCCGGCACGGCGAAGGCGCTGCGGCCCTTGGAGCTGCTGTAGTACAGCTCGCCGTCCGGGCCGAGGACGAAGACGGCGGCCGGGCCACCGGTGAGCCTGGCGGCGCCCTCGGCGGACGCGTCGGCGAGTTCAGTGAGGTTGCGCGCGGCCTGGACGGTGACGATCATCCGGGACAGCAGGGTCAGCCGGCGTACGAGCATCTCGGCGCCGGAGCGCGTCTGGGCGGCGCGCACCGCGGCCCGTACGACGGCCCGGATCTCCTCGGGTTCGGCGGGCACCGTCAGATACGCCTCGCCGCCGGCCTCCAGGCCCTCGCACCGGTCGGCTGGTGCCACGGCGGCGGCGGAGAAGTGGACGACGGGCAGCGTGGACATGGGCGGCTGCGCCTTGAGCAGGCGGCACAGTTCGAAGCCGCTCATGTCCGGCAGGCCGACGTCGATGAGGGCCACGTCGGGCAGGGATCCCGCGCGCAGCCGTACGTCGAGTTCGACGAGCGCCTCGCTCGCGGTGGCCACGGGGACGACCCGGTGACCGGCGCGGCGCAGCACGGCCCCGAGCGCGTAGCGACTGGCCGGCATGTCGTCGACGATCAGCACGGTGGTACGCGTCCTGTTGGCGTTGCCGTCCATCTGCGCAGCCCCCGGGGCACGGTGGTGGGGCGGAACGGGGTTCGGGTTCCGCCCCACCAAATTAATGCCTAGTCAGGCGGTCCGGGTGAATACGGCCACGCTCCGTCCCGGAACGGCGAAACTGCCCGATTCCGGATCGTACGAAGAGGACTTGACGGTGGAGTCCGCTCCCGTCCGCTGCACAGGGTGCAGCGCGTACGCCGTCCCGGCCAGGGAGGCGATCCGCTGCTCCTGCCGCTCGGGGGTGGCGTTGAAGACCACGACCAGATCACCGAGTTCCATGGTGATCACCCCGGGCGTCTCGTCCTTGCCCGACAGCGGGAAGGACAGCTTCGACTGCACCTGCTCGGCGGTGCCGAGCCCGAAGACTCTTTCGCTGGTACGGATCTTCAGCAGGTCCTGGTACGCGGCGGAGGCGCCCTCGATCTGCGGGCAGCCCACCTTGAGGCCCGCGGACGTCAACAGGGGCTTGGCGTAAGGCCACTTGGACTCGTTGTCGGCCGCCATCGGCAGCCCGCGTCCGAAGCCGTTGCCGTCCCGGCAGTCCCAGTGGATCGCGTTGAACCAGTCGCCGCTGTCGTAGGAGTTGCGGTCGAGCGACTTGGAACGCAGCAGGTCGGTGCCCGCCTGGGACAGTGCCGGGCCCTGTGAGAGCGCGGCCGTGGCCATGGCGAGGACCTGCATGCGGGCCCGGTCGGCGCCCGAGGTGCCCTTGGGCAGCTTGAACGCGAGCGCGTCGAACAGCGACTCGTTGTCGTGCGCGTCCACGTACGCGAGGGCGTCCCCGGGCGCGTCCGCGTAGCCGGCGGGCGCCCCGTTGTAGTCGACCTCGGAGCCCTTGACCTCCTTGCCTGCGGTGTCGGTGAAGGCGTACTCGGCGAGGTTGCCGGACAGGCCCACCTTGATCAGGTCCTGGTAGTGCAGGAGGCGGGCCTTCTGCTCGGCCGAAGTGCCGTTGCCGTCCGAGGAGTTGGGGTCGGTGTAGAGGCCGGAGGCGAAGCCCTGGACGCCCGGGTCCTCGTCGAAGGGGCCGCCGCCGCGCACGGCGTCACGGGCCCGGTCGGAGAAGGTGGCGATGCCGGTCCCGGCCATGTTCTTCTGGGTGGCCTGGACGAAACGGGCGTCGTCCGCGATCTCGCCGAAGTTCCAGCCCTCCCCGTAGAGGATGATCTTCTTGCCGTCGACGCCGTCCTTCGCGAGGGTGAGCGCGTCGAGGGCCTTCCTGACCGCGAGGATGTTGGCCTTCGGGTGGTGGCCCATCAGGTCGAAGCGGAAGCCGTCGACCTTGTACTCCCTGGCCCAGGTGACGATCGAGTCGACGACCAGCTTGCCCATCATGGCGTTCTCGGGCGCCGTGTTGGCACAGCAGGTGGAGGTGGCGACGCTGCCGTCGGCGAGGAGCCGCTGGTAGTAGCCGGGGACCACCTTGTCGAGCACGCTCGTGTCGGCCTGGCCGCTCGCGGTGGTGTGGTTGTAGACCACGTCCATGACGACCCGCAGACCGTCCTCGTTCAGCGACTTGACCATCCTCCGGAACTCGACCGTACGGTCCGTCCCGTCGGGATCGGTGGCGTACGAGCCCTCCGGCACCGTGAAGTGGTACGGGTCGTAGCCCCAGTTGTACGCGTCCTTCGCAGCGGCCTTCGCCACGCACTCCTGCTGCTTCTCGGAGTCGGCGGCGTAGGAGGAGAGGTCGCAGTCGGCCGTCGCCTGGTCCGCCTTCTTCTCCGGGATGGTGGCGATGTCGAAGGCGGGCAGGAGATGGACGTACGAAGTCCCGGACTCCGCAAGCTTCTTGAGGTGCCTGGAGCCCGCGCTGTCCTTGTCGGTGAAGGCGAGGTAGGTGCCCTTGTCCTTCGCCGGAACCGTCTTGTCGTCGACGGAGAAGTCCCGGATGTGGAGTTCCTGGATCTGCGCGTCCTTCAGCGGGACGGCCTTGGGCTTGCGCAGACCCGACCAGCCGCTCGGAGCAAGGGACTTGGCGCCCAGGTCGACGACGAGACTGCGCTCGGAGTCCGCGGCGAGGGCGACCGAGTAGGGATCGGTGACCTTGTTGGTGACGACCTCGCGGACGCTCGGCGCCCACACCTTCACGACGTACCGATAGGCCTTGTTCTGCCAGGACTTGGGACCGGTGACGGACCAGACGCCGGTGGCGTTGTCCCGCTTCATCGGCACGGTCTTCGGTGACGCACCCCTGTCGCCGATCTCCAGCTTCACGTCCTGCGCGGTGGGCGCCCACACGGAGAGCGTCGGGCGTCCCTTGTCGAACGTCGGCCCGAGGTCCGCCTTCGTGGCACCGCCGTAAAGGTCGTCGAGCACGCCCGCGATCTGTACGCCCGTGGCCGCCAACACAGCGCCATTGGCGGCTCGTTGGGAGGCGACGAGCTGGCCGCGCAGCGCCTCGCGCACCCGGTCGCGGTCGCGCGGGTCGACGGACCAGGCCTGGTAGTCCTTGAGGTGCGGGAACTTCGCCTTCTGGGCGTCGGTGAGCGCGGCCCTGTCGAGCCGCAGCCATCGCTCGTCGTCGCTCGTGAGTGCGCCGTCCTTCACCTTGATGGATCCGTTGCGCGAGGAGAGCAACTGGGTCGACGCGGCGGCCTCGTTGCCGTTCCAGGCGACCGTGTCCCGGTCGATCCAGACCGCCTTGGAGGTGGTGAGGTCGAGCGCGGCGGCGCTGCCCGCGGGCTGCGGAAGGAGGTACTTCTCCTGGCCGCTCAACAGCCACACCTCATGGCCGTTCGCCGTGAGGTCGAGCGACTGGTCGGTGGGCAGGTCCTTCTCGTCGCCCTTGTGGATGATGTAACTGAGGCTGGTGGCACCCTCGGTGAGCGGCACCTCGAAGACAGCGCCATACGCGTCAGTCTTCACCGGCTCCAGGGGCTTCGACCAGTCCGTGGGGTCCGCGGCTCCGGTCCAGGTGTGCAGTCCCCAGCCGTCGTAGTTCCCGTCGGCGCGCTGGTAGTGCAGTACGGCCCTGGTCTTGTCCGGCGCCGGGTAGTCGGCGGCCGGCCGTTCGGTCCGTACGGCCTCCTTGCCCTGCTCGACCCAGATCTCGCCCGTCTTGGTGACGTCGATCGTGCGGTCGGCGGAGACGTCCTTGTTGCCGTCCTTGTCGATGACGAGGAAGCCCACGTTCGAGGCGCCCGGCTTCAGCTTCACGTAGGCGAAGGCCCCGTACGCGTCCCGGCCGACGAAGTCGTGACCCTCGGGCCACGTGGTGCCCTCGCCGTCGGCGATGTCGCCCCAGGCGTACAGCCGCCAGTCCGCGTAGTCGCCGTCCTCGCGCTTGTAGTGGACGACCGCGTACTCGCGCGAGGAGGCGCTCGGGATCTCCTCGGCGGGCGGGGTGCCGGTGGTGGAGACGGCCGTCGTACTCGCCGTGCGCCCGGCGGAGTCGATCACAACCGCCTTGTAGCGCAGGGCTGTTCCGGCCGGTACGTCCTTGCCGACGACCTGGGTGACCTTGTACGGGGCGTGGTCGGCTGAGCCGAGCGTCTTCCACTTGCCGTTGCCCACCTGGGCCGCGAAGACGACTCGGTTGAGCTGTCCGCCGTCGGCGTCGGCGGAGATCTCTACGGTGCCGGTGGCGCCCTCGGCGGGTGCCTTCAGCGTGAGAGTCGGCTTGGTCGCGGGCTGTGCGAGCCTGCCCGTCGCCTTGAACACGACGGAGGAACCGGCCGGGACGGTGACGGTGACCTTCTTGTCGGAGCCGCTCTTGAGGGACTCGCCCCCATCGCCCGTGCCGTCCGTCCCGTAGATCCCGCGGAACGTCATGCCCGCCGAACCGGTCGCGAAGGTCGCCTCCTTCGCCTTGTCGGCGTTGTTCACGGCGACGACGTACTCGATGCCGCTCTTCGCGTCCGTGCGGGAGAAGGCGTAGACGCCGGCGCCGTCGGCCGCGTACCGCTCCGTCTGGACGCCGTCCGCGAGGGCCGGGTTGGCCTTGCGGAGCTTCGAGAGAGCACTGATCTGCTTGTAGAGCGGTGCACTCGTGTCGTACGCGTCCTCGGCGTGCGTGCGGTCCGTGCCCAGCTCGTCGTCGTCCAGGTAGTCGGCCGTCTTCGAGGCGAACATGGTCTGGCGGGCGTCCTTGTCGCCGCCCGCGCCGGTGAAGCCCTGCTCGTCGCCGTAGTAGACGACCGGGTTGCCGCGGCCGAGG
The DNA here is from genome assembly GCF_042715345.1 of Streptomyces sp. NPDC058697. Lineage (NCBI taxonomy): Bacteria > Bacillati > Actinomycetota > Actinomycetes > Kitasatosporales > Streptomycetaceae > Streptomyces > Streptomyces sp. NPDC058697. Next base: position 53,436 of record NZ_JBHXSU010000036.1, on the reverse strand, counting down.
AACATCAGCTCGTTGGCGAGCCCGTCCTTCTTCACCAGCTCGGCATCGGACGCGTTCGGGTTGTCCTGCTTGAGGAACGTGCCGATGCGGCCCATGTCGTGGTTGCCGAGGAAGGTGACCTGCTCGTAGGCGTTGGCCTTGTCGGTCGTGTACTTGTAGTCGTCCCCGAACACCGACGCGAGCCGCTTCGCGCTGCCGCCCTGGGAGGCGTACGCCCGTGCCGCGTCCTGGAAGGGGAAGTCCAGCGTGGAGTCCAGGCGGCCCTCGGTGACGTACGGGGAGGTGATCGACGTGTCCGCCGAGTAGACCTCGCCGAACATGAAGAAGTCGTCACGCCCCCGCTCGGCCGCGTACGCGTCGAGGGCGGTGGCCCACTGGGTCCAGAACTCCGTGTTGACGTGCTTCACGGTGTCGATCCGGAAGCCGTCGATGTCGTAGTCCCTGACCCACCGCTGGTAGATCTTCTCCATACCGCTAACGACCTCGGGACGCTCGGTCCACAGATCGTCGAGCCCGCCGAAATCGCCGTACGTGGAGTTCTCGCCGGCGAACGTCGAGTCTCCGCGGTTGTGGTACATCGACGTGTCGTTGAGCCACGACGGCACCTTGACGTTCTTCTTCGCGGCGGGCACGACGGGCGTACGAGGGAAGGAGCCGGCCCCGACGGACGGGAAGTCCCCGGTCCCGTCCGCGTAGTCGGCGTCGTCGAAGGGCTCGCCGTCCTTCGTCAGATAGGGGAAAGCGCCCTTGGAGAGGTACGAGTAGGACTTCTCCTTGTAGTCGACGACATCGGCCGTGTGGTTGGTGATGACGTCGAAGAAGACCTTCATGCCCTTGTCGTGGGCCTTGTCGATGAGCCTTTCCAGGTCCGCGTTCGTGCCGAAGTGCGGGTCGACCTGCGTGAAGTCGGTGATCCAGTAGCCGTGGTAGCCGGCCGAGGCGTCCTTGCCGGTGCCCTGCACGGGCTGGTTCTTGAAGATCGGCGCCATCCAGATGGCCGTGGTGCCGAGGTCCTTGATGTAGTCGAGCTTCTTCGTCAGCCCCTTGAGGTCGCCGCCCTGGTAGAAGCCCTTGTCGGTCGGGTCGTAGCCGGTTTCGAGGCGGGAGCCCGTGAGGCCGCCCTTGTCGTTCGACGTGTCGCCGTTGGCGAAACGGTCCGGCAGCACGAAGTAGAACTGCTCGCGGGTGAGGTCGTTACGGGCGGGCGTCTTGGCCAGGGCCGCGTCCGACGGGGGTGCGGGCGGGGCCGCGGCGCGCGCGGCGAGGGGCTGGACGAGCGCCGCGACGAGGGCGGCCACGGCGATGGCCGCGACCCGTCCGGCGTGGGCGGTGCGGCGCGCCGGGGGCGCCGGCCATCTCGGTATCACAGGCGGGAACTCCTTGCGATTACGGCTCAGTCGGGTCCGACCCCGGCGAGACCGTATCTCCGACGCAAGGGTTGCAGCAAGATGCCTGCAAGGAGAAGAAAGAGATTTCACCGGCGCTCTTGGCGGTCATCCGCACGGGAGGCCGGGAACCGACCACCCCAACTACCCGTCCTACAGCCCGAACTTGATACGCACGGTCGAACATGGACTCTTGTTCAATAGATTTACCTGTGCAATTAGGTGTACGCGGAAGGAATGCCCTTGATGGAACTGTCTGCACTGGTCGACGCCCTGAAGGCGCACGCGCTGGACGCCACACTGACCGAGGAGGGCCAGATCGTGGTCAACCTGCCCAGCAGCCGGGACCAGTTGATCCTGGGCCCCAGCCGGAGCGGGAGAGCGCCCCGGCTGTTCTGGCAGCGCCGTACGTTCCTCGGCACCCGTACCAACGAGTGCGGGTATCTGGAGTGGACGCCCGACCCCGGTCCCGTGGTCGGGGAGCTTCTCGGCTACGTACGCTCCAACGGACAGGGCGAGCCGCAGTACGGACCAGTCCTGGACGCGCTGCGGAGCAATGGACTCGACGCGGCGGTCGTGGCCACCGGCGGAGGCTGTCATCGGATCTGCGTCCACCTCGCCGACGGCACCCGGCTCGCCATCGGTGCTCCCGAGTCGCTTCCCCCGCAATTGACCCAGGTCACCGGCTGGCAGGTGCGGCGCATGGGCCCCGGCGACAGGAACAGGGTCGTCTACCAGTCGGCTCCTCGGGACCGTGATCGCGAGGCCACAACCGCCGAGCCCGGCATCGATCTGATGGCCAGGCATGTCGCCCGCTATCTCACCGAGGCGGGGCTGCGCCACGACGGCCACCGCCCGCTGCCCGCGCCGGCACCGGAGCAGGAGGTCACCGCGGGGTCGGTGGCCCGGCTGATCGACGAACTGGCCCAATTACCGTGCCACCGTCGCGGGTTGGACAGCCCGGGCGGTGCCCTCATCACCCTCGCCGAGCGGGACGGCACCAACGCCACGGCCATCGAGGTCCCCGCCGAACTCGCGAGCCGGATCAACTCGGTCCTGCTGAGCATGCTCACGGTCATGCGGCCGTACGACGACTAGCCTCCCCCCGCACCGGGGCGGCCCGCATCGCGCGGCACGCGATACGCGACGATGAACAAGATGGCTACGACACGAGAACAGTTCGAGCAGCGGCTCGCCGCACTGGGGGATGCCTGGATCACCCGCAGGCAGCTGCGGGAGCTGGCGGGAGTCACGGAGAAGACCGTCCGCAACTGGCTCGCCGAAGGCCCCCTCGGCCCGTCCGAGACCCGCACGGGCCCGCACAACTCCCAGCTCATCGAGCGGGAGGCCGCCGCGGCTCTGGCCCGGAGCCACCTCTTCGGGCCCAGGGAGGGCACCACCGTGCCGTGGACCGGTCCGCGCCTGGCCGAAGAGCCCCGGCGGTTGAGTCATGCCCCCGGCGAGCAGTGGGGGTGGGCCGACATCGCCCGGCTGCGCGGGGTGACCCCCGGGGCCGTCAGCAACCTGGCGAAGTCGTACGAGAACCACCCGGCCAGGCCGTTCCCCGGGAGGGTCGGGCGCGGGCGCGACGCGGCGGCCGTGGCCGAGTGGTTCCTCTGGTACGACACCGAGCGTCCGGGATACGCGGCGCGGCGCGAGGAAGGGCGGGTCCCGGAAGTCGTCGCACGGCTGGAGTCGGCGCTGGCCGGACCGGAGGACCTGACGACGGCGACTCTCGCCGAGGAGCTGGGAGTCGCCCCCGCCGTGGCACGGGCGTACCTCGCCCGGGCCGCCGAGCGGGTGATGGGCCGCCATCGGCTCATCCCCCGCAGCGCCATCGCGGGACTCCTGGAGCGGGCCGGCCACAGCGGGACCGCCGAGCAGCGGCGTGAGCGGGTCAGGACCCTGCTGCGCCGGAGGAACGCCCCGCGCAAGCACATCACCGTCGGTGGCACCGACTACTACAGGAAGGCCGAGATCGACCGTCTCCTGTCGTCGCCGCACGACAGCTGACGTGCACGGCCCCTCAGCAGCTCGGCTTGCCCGAATGGATCGCCAGGGCCGTGTTGGAGCCCAGAGTGGCGGTGAACTGCCCGCTGGAGTTCACGGTCACCGAGGTGTTGCTCTGGACGTTGCAGTACGTGCCCGCCGCGAGCGAGGTCTGGTAGGTGCGGGTCAGCGAGGACGACTCGTGGTTGATGGCCACGAAGCCCTTGCCGCCGCGGCCGAAGGCGATGGCGTCGCCCCCGTTGTCCCACCAGTTGGTGACCGACTCGCCCCGGGTGGTGTTGCGGAAGGCGACCATCGACTGGATCTCCGGCCAGGCGTGCTGGCACTTCCAGCCGTCCTGCCAACAGGCGTTGACCGTACCGCCGTTGGGCGGGCCCGCGTCCGTGGAGGAGAACTCGTAGCCGGAGTTGATGTCGGGCGCGCCGTACGGGTACGCCAGCATGAAGACGTTGGCCAGGGTGTAGTTGGCGTTGTCCTTGTAGCTGAGCGTGGAACCGTTGCGCTCGGTGTCGTGGTTGTCGACGAAGACGCCCGAGACCCCGCTGCTCATATAGCCCCAGCCCTCGCCGTAGTTCTTGAGGTAGGCGAGGTTCTCGTTGTTGAAGACCCGCTTGAGGTCGAACGCGTACCGGAACTCCTGGACGTCACCGGTGCCGGTGTACTCGGTCGGCTGGACGGCCTCGCCGGCGCCGTAGATGGCCTCCTGCTTCCAGTACACGGACGAGTTGCTCAGCCGGCCCTTGATGTTGGCGAGGTCGGCGGCCGGGATGTGCTTGGCCGCGTCGATGCGGAAGCCGTCGACTCCCAGCGAGAGCAGGTCGTTCATGTAGGTCGCGATGGCCCCGCGGACGTAGTCCTCACCGGTGTCCAGGTCGGCGAGCCCGACGAGTTCGCAGTTCTGGACGTTGCCGCGGTCCTGGTAGTTGCTGATCTGCGAGGTGCAGTTGTCGAAGTCGGGCGAGGAGTACAGGCCCGGGTAGGCGTACTTCGTGTAGGACGAGCCGCCCGTACCGGTACCGCTGCCCGCCGACATGTGGTTGATGACCGTGTCGGCGACGACCTTCACACCCGCCGCGTGACAGGTGCTGACCATGTTCTGGAAGGCCGTACGGTCGCCGAGCCGTCCGGCGATCCGGTAGCTGACGGGCTGGTACGAGGTCCACCACTGCGAGCCCTGTATGTGCTCGGCGGGCGGCGAGACCTGGACGTATCCGTAACCGGCGGGGCCCAGACGGTTGGTGCACTCCTTGGCGACCGAGGCGAAGTTCCACTCGAAGAGGACGGCGGTGACGTCCTTGGTGCCGGGCGGGGAGGCGTACGCGCTGCCCGCGGTGCTCGCGGGGACGACGAACGCGGCCGCGGCGAGGGCGAGCGCGCCGGACAGGGCTCTCTTGGCCATGTGGGGATCCTTCTCCATTGAAGGGGTGGGCCGTTGAAGGTTCTTGCTGCAAGATTCAACGGCCGTGCGGTGCGCCAGATAGTAGAAGCCCGCCTCCCGAAGCGGAAGGCGGGCTTCTGAAAATTCCGGAAAGTTCTTGCAGAACCCCCGAGTTGATGAACGGTCAGTCAGCGATCCACCACACTGTGGTGTCGGCAGGCAGCTTCGCCTCGCCGTCGTCCGTCACGGTCACCTCGCCGCTCGCGAGCAGCACCCGCCCGTGCGCCGGGACGGTCGCCGCCTCGCCGCCGGTGTTGGTCGTGCAGACGAACGCCCCCCGGCGGAAGGCGAGTACGCCCTCGGGCGCCTTCAGCCACTCGACACGGTCGCCCGCGCCGAGGTCGGCCTGCTCGCTCCGGGCGGCGAGCGCGGACCGGTACAGCTCAAGGGTCGAGCCCGCGACCCCGCTCTGCGCCTCCACGCTCAACTCGCCCCAGCCGGACGGCTGGGGCAGCCAGCTGCCCCCACTGCCGAAGCCGTACGACGAGCCGTCCCGGGTCCACGGGATCGGCACCCGGCACCCGTCGCGGAACCCGTCCTGGCCCGCGCCCCGGAAGTACGCCGGATCCTGGCGCACCTCGTCCGGCAGGTCGACGACGTCCGGCAGACCGAGCTCCTCGCCCTGGTACAGGTAGGCCGACCCGGGCAGCGCGAGCATCAGCAGCGTGGCCGCCCGCGCCCGGCGCAGACCCAGTTCACGGTCTCCGGCGGTACGGATCTGGGTGCCGAGCCCGGCCGGATTGGCGAACCGGGTCGCGTGCCGGGTCACGTCGTGGTTGGACAGCACCCAGGTGGCGGGCGCGCCCACGGGCCGCATCGCGTCGAGGGTGCGGTCGACACAGGACCGCAGCTCCGCGGCGTCCCAATGGGTGCTCAGGTACTGGAAGTTGAAGGCCTGGTGCAGCTCGTCGGGGCGCACGTAGTTGGCGGTGCGCTCGATGGTCGGGGTCCAGGCCTCGGCAACGAAGATGCGGTCACCGGCGTACTCGTCGAGGACGATCCGCCAGGCCCGGTAGACCTCGTGGACGCCGTCCTGGTCGAAGAACGGCATGACATCGTTGCCCAGCAACTTCACCTGGTCGTGGGATCCCAGGTCCGGCAGTCCGTCCGCCTTGACCAGCCCGTGGGCCACGTCGATACGGAATCCGTCGACACCCATGTCGAGCCAGAACCGCAGGATCGAGCGGAACTCGTCGCCGACGGCCGGGTGGTCCCAGTTGAAGTCGGGCTGCTCGGGCGCGAAGAGGTGGAGATACCACTCGCCCGGGGTACCGTCCGGCTCGGTCACCCGCGTCCAGGCAGGGCCCCCGAAGATGGACTCCCAGTCGTTGGGCGGCAGTTCACCGTCCGCGCCCTTGCCCGCACGGAAGTGATAGCGCTCCCGCAGCGGCGAACCCGGCCCCTCCGCGAGGGCCCGCTTGAACCACTCGTGCTGGTCCGAGGAGTGGTTGGGCACAAGGTCGACGATGATCCGCAGGGCGAGATCGTGGGCGTCCCGGATCAGCGCGTCGGCGTCGAGCAGGTTGCCGAACATGGGGTCCACGGCCCGGTAGTCCGCCACGTCGTAGCCGGCGTCGGCCTGCGGCGAGGCGTAGAAGGGGCTGAGCCACACGGCGTCCACGCCGAGGTCGCGCAGATACGGGAGTCGGGAACGTACGCCCTCCAGGTCGCCCATGCCGTCGCCGTTGCTGTCGGCGAAGCTGCGCGGATAGACCTGGTAGATCACCGCGTCGCGCCACCAGTCGCGACGGTCGGCGACAGTGGCGAGGGCGGAGGCCGGGGCCGGGTCGGCGGAGTGCTGGCTCATAACATCCTTGAGGCGTAACAGAGTTCGGTCATGGAGTCGCCGTAGTGGCGCGTGTCTTCTTCGTTTGTGGGACTGCTGATGCGGGACTGCTGACGAGGCGGCCGCGGTGTCAGCGGGGTCGGATGGACACCGCGACCGCCACCCACGCCCCCGAAGGGGCGCGGGGAACTGCGCGATCAGCCACGACGTGCCGCCGGACGACCGACGACCTCATGGCTCACCGCGAACGGCTAACCTTTCGTACCGCCGGCGGTCAACCCGGTCACCAGGTTCTTCTGCACAAGGTAGAAGAACGCGGAGACGGGAATCGCCACCAACACCGCCGTGGCAGCCATGAGGTTGCGCTGGGCGTCGTGCTCGCTGACGAAGCTCTGCAGACCGACGGCGAAGGTGTACTTCGTGTCGGACAGCATGAACGTCGAGGCGAAGGCGACCTCGCCGAACGCGGTGATGAAGCTGTAGAAGGCGGCGACGGCGAGACCCGGCTTGGCGAGCGGCAGGATCAGCCGCGCGAAGGTGCCGAAGGGCGAGAGCCCGTCGACGCGCCCGGCCTCGTCGATCTCGAAGGGGATGGTGTCGAAGTACCCCTTGAGCAGCCAGGCGCAGTACGGCACGGCCGTCGAGCAGTAGACGAGGATCAGGCCCAAGTAGTTGTCGATGAGCTGGAGTTCCGAAAGGATCTCGTACATCGGGACCATCAGCACGGCGACCGGGAACATCTGGGTGACGAGCAGGACCCACATGAACTTCTTGTAGCCGGGGAAGCGCATGCGGGAGACCGCGTAACCCGTCGTGGCCGCGACCAGGACGCCGATGACGGTCGTGCCGAGCGACACGAGGAGCGTGCTCCACATCCAGTCGAAGAACGGCGTGTGCTGCAGCACGAACGAGTAGTTGTCGAACGTCATCTTGCCGAGGATGTCCCCGGGGTGCAGATAGTCGTCCTTGTCCGGGCCGAGGGACAGATAGACGAGCCAGGCGATCGGGAAGAGCGCGATCAGGCTCGCGACGACGAGGATGCCGTGCGAGGTCAGTGAGCCTGCGAGGCTGCGCTCGCCGCGCCGCGGCCCCTTGCCCGCCGGTGCGGTGTCCACGGGGCCCCGGTCCGCCGGGGCGGGGGACGTGACTGTGGTGGTGCTCATGGGGACTCCTGCCTCAGATCGCGAGCTGCTGCTCATTGCGGGCCAGCCAGCGGCGGTAGACGGAGGTGAAGACGATCAGGATGGAGAGCAGCAGCACGCCGTACGCGGCGGACTGCGCGTAGTCGCGCGGCTGCTGGCCGAAGCCCAGGTAGTAGGCCCAGGTGACGAGGATCTGCGCGTCCGGCGCGGTGTCGCCGAAGAGCAGGAAGATGATGGCGAACTGGTTGAACGTCCAGATGACGCCGAGCAGTACGACGGTGGAGCTGACCGACCGCAGCCCCGGCAGGGTGACGTGCCGGAAGCGCTGCCAGGCGTTGGCCCCGTCCATCTCGGCGGCCTCGTACAGGACCGGGTCGATGGACTGGAGTCCGCCGAGCAGCGAGACCATCATGAACGGCACACCGCACCAGGTGTTGACCATGATCGCGGCGAACCGCTGCCAGAAGGTGTCCTCCAGCCACAGCGGTGACGGCAGATGCACCGCATCCAGCATGGAGTTGATGACACCACCGTCGGCGAGCATGAACCGCCAGCCGAAAACAGTGACGAACGTCGGCACGGCCCACGGCAGGACCAGGATGAGCCGGTAGAAGGTCCGCCCCCGCAGCTTCTGGTTGAGCAGCAGTGCGAGCCCGAGCCCGATCACGTAGTGGAGCAGCACGCACAGGGCCGTCCACACGATCGTCCAGATGAAGTGCGACCAGAAGCGGTCGTACGCGGTGGGGCCCCACAGGATGTCGGCGTAGTTGTCCAGGCCGATGAACTTGTAGGTGGCGTCGATGTGGTTGACGCCGATCGTGCGGGCCGAGTTGAGGCTCGTGGCGTCGGTGAACGTCAGGTAGATGCCCCGCGCCAGCGGATAGAGCACCAGCACACCGAGCACGACGACGACCGGGGCGATCATCGCGTACGCGTACCAGTACCGCTGGTACGAGTGCTTCATGCGCTGGAGCGGGCCGGGGCGCGGAGCCCGCTCACCGCGGCGCTTGCCGGTCGCGCGGTCGATGACGACTGTCATGGTTCGACACCTTCTGGAAAATCAGGGGTTGGGCGCACGTTCTGGAGACACGGCCGGTGGCCGCCGGATCCGTCCCCCCTGACCCCCGTCGCGCGGGGGCCCGGCGGATCCGACGGCCACACGGGTCACTTGCTGAAGTCGGGCACCAGCTTGGCGATCGCGGTCTCCGCGTTGCCCAGGCCCTTGTCCAGCGACTCCTTGCCACCGGCGATCTTGGGCAGTTCGGTGTCGAGCGGACCCCACAGCGAGCTGTACTCGGGCAGTGCCGGGCGCGGCTGGGCGGCGGAGAGCACGCCCTGGTAGCCGGCGATGCCCGGGTCGGCCTTGACCTCGGTGGTGTAGGCGTCGTCGCGCGTCGGCAGCGTGGAGTTCTTGAGGGCGATCGTCTCCTGGGACTTCGCCGAGGTCATGAACTTCACGAACTTCAGCGAGGCCTCCTGGTGGGCCTTGTCCGAGCCCGCGTACACGGAGAGGTTGTGGCCGCCGGTCGGGGCGCCCGCCTTGCCGCTGGAGCCGGCCGGGACGGTGGCGATGCCGAGGTTGGCCTTGTCCTTGAACGCCGAGCCCTTGTAGAAGTTCGTGATCTCCCACGGACCCTGGACGATCGCGGCGACCTTGCCGTTGACGAACGCGTCCTGGATGTGGGCGTACGCGTCGGCGGTGGTGTCGGCCTTGTGCAGGCCGTTGCCGTCGAAGAGGCCCTGCCAGGTCTTGTAGGCCTTCTTGGCCTCGGGCGAGGCGACGGTGATCTTCTTGCCCTCGGCGTCGACCGTGTCGGTGCCCTCGCCGTACAGGAACGACTGCGCGTAGTAGGCCTGGGTGGAGCCCCAGTAGCCGTCGACGCCCGTCTTCTTCTTGATGGTGCCGGCGTCGGTCTTGAGGTCGGCCCAGGTGGCGGGCGCCCCGTCGATGCCGGCCTTCTCGAAGAGGGCCTTGTTGTAGACCAGCGCGAGGGTGTCGGTGACCAGCGGCACGCCGTACGTCTTGCCGTCGTACTTGGCCTGCTCGATCAGGCTGGGCTGGAACTTGCCCTGGTCCGCGAGGGCCTCGGTGCCGTCGAGCGGCAGGAAGAAGCCCTTCTTGGCGAACGCGGGGGTCCAGCCGACCTCGGAACGCAGGATGTCCGGGGCGCCCTTGGAACCGGCGGCGGTGTCGAACTTGTTCTGCGCCTGGTCGAACGGCACGTTGACGTACTTGACCTTGATGCCCGGGTTGGCCTTCTCGAATTCCTTCGCGAGGGCCTTGTAGACCGGTGCCTCGTTGGTGGCGTTGGACGTGTCCCACCACGTGATGGTGACCGGGCCGTCCGCCTTGCCACTGTCGTCGCTGTCGCCGCCGCAGGCCGTCGCCGCGAGGGCGAGGGACGCCACCAGTGCGGTGGCCGCTATGCCACGCCGCATGAGTTCTCCTTGAGGGTGAAAGCCCGTGTGCTTGAGGGAACGGCCCCGTCCGCCGTCCCTGCCGACTCTCCGACCGCACCGTTGCCGCCGCCGGGCGACGTGAACGTAACAGCGATGTAAGCGCCGCGAAAGACCTTGCAGCAAAAAAGTGCAAGACCGACAGACAGTTACCCGGGCGTGACCTCTTCTCGACCGTCCCGAGCCTTGATTCACGGGCATTCACCGGGAACGGGACCACTGTGCAAGACTCTGCAAGCTCTTGCCATACCCGTCGGTCACGGGGATCATCGCCCCGGCAGCGCCTTGCAGAACCACCCCTTCCCGCGGGCGCACACAGCGGGTACGCGACGGACACAGCCCGGAATGCCGACCGAAGTGCCGACCAGAATCACGAGGGAACGCGATGACGCAGCAGCCCCGAGCGGGCCGATCAAGTGCCCGCACCCGTCGTTCGTTCGGTGGGCAGGGCGAGACCCGGCCGGTACAGTCCAGTCCTGTGACCACACGGCTTGCCGACATCGCAGCCCAGGCGGGGGTGAGCGAAGCGACCGTCAGCCGCGTCCTGAACGGGAAGCCGGGCGTCGCCGCGACCACCCGCCAGTCCGTTCTCGCCGCGCTCGACGTACTGGGCTACGAGCGCCCGGTCCGCCTACGACAGCGCAGCGAGGGCCTCGTCGGACTCATAACCCCGGAGCTGGAGAACCCGATATTCCCGGCCCTGGCCCAGGTCATCGGCCAGGCGCTGACGCGGCAGGGCTACACTCCGGTCCTCGCGACCCAGACTCCGGGCGGCTCCACCGAGGACGAGCTGACCGAGATGCTGGTCGACCGGGGCGTCGCCGGCATCATCTTCGTCTCCGGACTGCACGCGGACACCTCCGCGGACATGCAGCGCTACGAACAGTTGCGCGGCCAGGGTGTGCCGTTCGTCCTCGTCGACGGTTTCTCGCCAAAAGTGCAGGCACCCTTCATCTCGCCGGACGACCGGGCGGCGATGGCCCTCGCGGTCACCCACCTCGTCTCGCTCGGCCACACCAACATCGGTCTCGCGCTCGGCCCGAAGCGGTTCGTGCCGGTCCAGCGGAAGATCGAGGGTTTCGTCCGCACCATGCAGGACCTGCTGGGCCTCACCTCGGCCGACATCGAGGAGCGACTGGTCCAGCACTCGCTGTACACGCTGGAGGGCGGCCAGGCGGCCACCGCGGCGCTCATCGACCGCGACTGCACGGCCGTCGTCTGCGCGAGCGACATGATGGCGCTCGGTGCCATACGGGCCGCACGGCAGCGCGGCCTCGAAGTCCCCAAGGACATCTCCGTCGTGGGTTTCGACGACTCCCCTCTCATCGCGTTCACGGACCCGCCCCTCACCACGGTCCGCAAGCCGGTCCCGGCCATGGGCCAGGCCGCCGTACGTACGTTGCTGGAGGAGATCGGCGGGACACCGGCGCCCCACAGCGAGTTCGTGTTCATGCCGGAACTGGTGGTGCGGGGTTCCACCGCATCGGCACCTGGGGACCGAAATCGTGCGTAAGCAGTAGTGCCCCACCTACTCCAGGTGTAGAACGTGCGGGCAGGACCCACCCGAGGGATGATCGGTGGGGAAGGGCTTATCTGGCAGACTCTGTCTCTATGGGTGAGAGCACCGTGACGACACTGGAAGGCCAGGAGCAGGCCGCACACCAGCCCGTCGCGGACGAGGCGAACAGCCGCGCGGGGCAAGGTTTCCTGCGCCGCTTGCGTATGCCTCGCCGCCCCCGGCTGTGGTTCGAGATCCTGCTGATCGCGGTGAGTTACTGGACGTACTCACTGATCCGCAACGCGGTCCCCGAGCAGCGGGCGAAGGCGCTGGAGAACGCCGACTGGATCTGGAAGGTCGAGCACCACCTCGGCATGGCCGTGGAGGAGTCCGTCAACCACAGCGTGAACTCGGTGACTTGGCTGATCGTCGGCATGAACTACTACTACGCCACGCTGCACTTCGTGGTGACTCTGGGTGTCCTGGTGTGGCTCTACCGCAGCCACCCCGGCCGGTACGCGGCAACACGCATGGTCCTCTTCGCCACCACCGGCGTGGCCCTGGTCGGCTACTACCTGTATCCGCTGGCCCCGCCCCGCCTGATGAACGGCAGCGACTTCATCGACACGGTCGTGGTCCACCAGACCTGGGGCTCCATGGCCTCCGGCGACCTGAAGAACATGTCGAACCAGTACGCCGCGATGCCGTCCATGCACATCGGCTGGTCCCTCTGGTGCGGCCTCACGATCTTCGCCCTGGCCTCGGTCCCCTGGGTCCGCGTCCTCGGCCTGCTCTACCCCACGGCAACCCTGGTGGTCATCGTCGCCACGGCCAACCACTTCTGGCTCGACGCGGTCGGCGGCATGATCTGCCTGGCCTTCGGCTACGCAGTGGCAAGGCTCTGGTACGGCTCGATGCCGTACGCCCTGCCGCAACTGGTCCCGGCAAAGCCACCGAGGCGATCGCTGCTGCCGACGAAGGCGTAGGCCCGCGCCCCTAAGGGGCGCGGGGAACTGCGCGACAAGCCCCCACCGGCCCGCAGCCTCAGGCCGCGCCACCAGCCTCCCTCAGCGCATCCAAGAAACTCCGCAAGGCAGGCGACCGCGGCGCCCCCTCCCGCACGGCGGCAAAGATCGACCGAACCGGCTCCGGCCCCCGAACCTCCCGCACCACCACACCCGGATGCCGACTGCCCAGCCCCAGCCGAGGCACAAGACTGACACCCAACCCCGCCGCGACGAACCCCTGGGCGGTCGCATAGTCCCCGCTGTCCACGACAACCCGCGGCCGGAACCCGGCGGCCTCGCAAGCCACAAGCTGCGCGTCAAGACACGGCCCGGGCCACTCGCTCCCCACCCACGGCTCCTCCGCAAGGTCGGCCAGCGCGACGGTCCGCCGCCCCGCCAGCGGATGCCCCTTGGGCAGCACGGCGAGGTAGGGATCGTCGAGCAGCCGCACGAGCCGCACACCGTCGGGCCCGGCCTCCTCCGAGGGCCGGACCACGAGCGCCAGGTCCGCCCGCCCCTCCTTCACGTCCGGCAGCGAGTCCTCGAAGTCGACGAGCTTCAACTCGACCTGCACACCGGGATGTTCGGCCCGCACCTTCGCAACGGCCGGAGCCACGAGCGCGGCCCCCGCCGTGGCGAAGTACCGCACGGAGAGCCGCCCCGTACGCCCCTCCAACAGGTCGACGAGCGCGGTCTCGGCCTCGGCGACCTGCCGCCCGATGACGTCCGCGTACTCGGTGAGCATCAGCCCCGCCTCAGTGGGCCGCACCCCGCGCCCGACCCGTTCGAGCAGGGGCGTACGCGCCTCCTTCTCCAGGACGGCGATCTGCTGACTGACGGCGGACGGCGTATAGCCGAGCCGCGCGGCAGCCGCCGTCACGGACCCACTGGTCACCACGGCCCGCAGCATCTGCATACGTCGCACATCAAGCATGCAGCAGAGCTTAACAGTGCATGCAAGATCCTTCACTTGTCCTTACACCACACTCTCCCTCACCGTGGACGCATGCCGCTCGCATCGACCCTCCGCATGGCCGCGCTGGCCCTCCTCTGGGGTTCCGGCTTCCTCTGGATCAAACTGGCCCTGAACCACGGCCTGTCCCCCGCGCAGATCACGATCACCCGCTGCGCCCTGGGCACGGCGGTACTCCTCCTCCTGGCCCGCTCGGCAGGCCAACGCCTCCCCCGCGACCGCGCGACCTGGACCCACCTCGCCATCGCGGCCCTCTTCTGCAACGCGATCCCCTTCGCCCTCTTCAGCATCGGCGAGCAGACGGTCGACTCGGGCATCGCGGGCGTACTGAACGCGACAACTCCCCTGTGGTCCCTGCTGCTCGGCATCTTCCTGGGCACCGACCGCGGACTGGGCCGCGTCCGCCTGACCGGCCTCTTCCTGGGCTTCGCGGGCACACTCCTGATCTTCGCCCCCTGGCAGCGCTCGGCGGGCCTGCTGACCTGGGGCTCCCTGTCCCTCCTGGCCGCCGCGGCAAGCTACGCCGTCGCCTTCGCGTACATGGCCCGCAAACTCACCGACCGGGGCGCCCCGACAGCCATGTCGGCGGCCCAACTCCTCGCCGCAACAGCCTGGACGACCCTCTCAGTCCCCGCCGCCGGCCCCCTGCACACCGACGCCACGGGCCTCCTGGCGATCACCGCCCTGGGCATCCTCGGCACGGGCGTCACCTTCTACCTCAACTACCGCCTCATCGCGGACGAGGGCCCCACCAGCGCCGCAACGGTCGGCTACCTGCTCCCGGTCGTCTCCGTCGCCCTGGGCGTCCTGATCCTCAACGAGTCCACCGGCCCCCGCATCTGGACAGGCATGGCAATAGTCCTGACCGGCGTGGCGATGACCCGCACCCGCAGGACGTCAGAAGGGGACGTGGCGGGGTGTCCGCCCGCAGCGGATGGCGCGTCCGCGCCGGTCCCCTCGAAGGCCCCCCAATCGCGCCAGACCGAGGACGGACACCCCGCCGCGGCCCCGCCCTCGCTCGCCGAGCAGGCGCCCAACCACAACCCGCAGAATGGGCGACGGCCCAAACCCCCTGAGGGCGCGGGGAACTGCGCGCCAAGCCCCCACTGACCGGCACCCGCTGAACAACTCTCGCCAACCCCTACGCTCAGCGGCAGCGCTACCGGTCACCGGCCCCATAGAACAACTCTTCCACAACGGCCCGAGCCCGCCGAGTAGTACGCCGATAGTCATCGAGCATGTCCCCCACATGCCCCGGCCCATACCCCAAGTACCGCCCCACGGCAGCAAGTTCACGCCCATCAGAAGGGAACGTATCCCCGGCCCGCCCCCGAACCAGCATCACAGCATTACGCACCCGCGTAGCCAGAACCCACGCCTCATCCAGAGTCGAAGCATCCTCACCGGAGATCAACTCCGCCGCACAGGCAGCCGCAAGAGCCTCCCGCGTACGAGTGGTACGCAACCCCGGCTCCTCCCACCCGTGCCGCAACTGAAGCAACTGCACAGCCCACTCCACATCGGACAGCCCACCCCGCCCCAGCTTGGTGTGCAACGTCGGATCCGCCCCGCGAGGCATCCGCTCGGACTCCATCCGGGCCTTCAACCGCCGGATCTCCCGCACGGCGTCCTCGCCGAGCCCCTCCGCCGGATACCGCAACGGATCAACCAGCTCGATGAAGCGCCGCCCCAACTCCTCGTCCCCGGCGACAACTTCGGCCCGCAGCAACGCATGGGCCTCCCACACGAGGGACCACCGCCGGTAGTACGCCTCGTACGACTTCAACGTCCGTACCAGCGGCCCGGACTTCCCCTCGGGCCGCAGATCCGCGTCGATCAACAACGGCGGATCGGCACTGGAAACCTCCAACAACCGCCGCATCTCCGAGACAACGGAATTGGCGGCCCGAGAAGCCTCCTGCTCATCAACCCCTTCCCGGGGCTCATGCACGAACAGCACATCCGCATCGGACCCGTAACCGAGCTCGTGCCCCCCGAAGCGCCCCATGCCGATGACGGCGAACCGGGTGGGCAAGGTATCCCCCCACCCCTCCCGCACCACAGCCCGCAACGCACCCGCGAGCGTCGCCGCGGTCAGATCCGAGACGGCCCCGCCGACCAGATCCACCAGCGCACCCTGGTCGGCGTTGGCCGGCGTCTCGTCGGTCCCGTAGGAGTTCACGATGTCGATGGCGGCCGTACGGAACAACTCCCGCCGCCGCACGCCACGCGCGGCGGTGACCGCGGCCTCGCCACCGCTGGCCCGCCCGACGGCCGCGAGGATCTCCTGTTCCAGCTGGGCCCGGCCGCGGGGTTCGAGCCCGCCGCCGTCCCCGTCCCCGAGCAGCGCCACGGCCTCGGGCGCCCGCATCAGCAGGTCGGGGGCGAGCCGCCCGGCGGACAGCACCCGGGCGAGATTCTCGGCAGCGGCCCCTTCGTCCCTCAACAGCCGCAGATACCAAGGGGTCTTGCCCAACGCGTCGGACACCTTGCGGAAGTTGAACAACCCGGCGTCGGGATCGGCGGAATCCGCGAACCACCCCAACAGCACGGGCAGCAGGGTCCGTTGGATGGCGGCCTTCCGGGAAACCCCGGAGGCGAGCGCCTCCAGATGCCGCAACGCGGCGGCAGGATCGGCGTACCCCAGCGCCACCAGACGCTCCCGCGCCGCGGTCGTACTCAACCGGCTCTCGCCGGGCGCGAGTTGAGCGACTGCGTCGAGCAACGGCCGGTAGAAGAGCTTCTCGTGCAGCCGCCGCACCACGGAGGCATGCCGCTTCCACTCCCGGTTCAGCTCACCGATGGGGTCGGTGCGCAGCCCCAACGACCGCCCGATACGCCGCAGATCGGCGTCGTCCTCGGGCACGAGGTGTGTACGCCGCAGCCGGAAGAGCTGTATGCGGTGCTCCATGGAACGCAGGAACCGGTAGGCGTCGTCGAGCAGCACGGCGTCGACGCGCCCCACGTACCCGCCGACGGCCAGCGCTTTCAAGGCGTCCAGTGTGGTCCCGCTGCGCAACGACGTGTCGGCGCGCCCGTGCACCAATTGCAGGAGCTGCACGGCGAATTCGACGTCCCGCAGACCGCCGGGGCCGAGCTTCAGCTCGCGCTCGATCTCGGCGACGGGGATGTTCTCGACCACCCGCCGCCGCATCTTCTGCACGTCGGGGACGAAGTTCTCCCGCTCGGCGACCTGCCAGACGAGCGGCGCGAGCGTGGCGACGTACGACTCCCCCAGCTCGACGTCCCCGGCAACGGGCCGGGCCTTCAACAGAGCCTGGAACTCCCAGGTCTTGGCCCACCGCTGGTAGTACGCCAGATGACTGGACAGCGTCCGAACAAGCGGCCCGTTCCGCCCCTCGGGCCGAAGATTGGCGTCGACGGGCCAGATCGACCCCTCCACCGTGGTCTCGGAACAGATCCGCATCAGATGCGAGGCCAGCCGGGTGGCGGCCCGCAGGGCCTTCCCCTCGTCGGCCCCGTCGACGGCCTCCCCGACGAAGATGACATCGACGTCGGAGACGTAATTGAGCTCGTGTCCACCGCACTTGCCCATGGCGATCACCGCGAGCCGGCACATCGCGGCGTCCTCGGGGGCAGCCGTACGTGCGATGGTGAGCGCGGCCCGCAGGGTGGCGGTCGCGAGGTCGGCGAGCTCGGCGGCGGTCTGCGCGACATCGGTCGTCCCGCACACGTCGCGCGCGGCGATGGACAGCAGGCACCGCCGGTAGGCGACGCGCAGCGTCACGGGGTCGGACGCCTCGGCGAGCCCGCGTTCGAACTCCGCGGTGCCCGGGTGCAGGTCCTGCGGCTCGTACATCACGAGGACCTGCCAGTCGAGCGGATGCCGCGCGAGGTGGTCGCCGAGCGCGGCGGACGCGCCGAGCACCCCGAGCAGCCGGTCGCGCAGCGGCTTGGCCGCGATCAGCGTGTCGAGCAGCTCGCGCTGTGCGGTGTGACCGTCCTGCGCCTCGACGAGCCGTACGAGCCCGAGCAGGGCCAGGTCGGGATCGGCGGTGGCGCCGAGCGCGTCGAGCAGCACCGGATCGTTCCGTATCGGCGCGAGTTCCGCGCTCTCCATGAGCCGCTCGGCGGCGGACGGATCGGTGAAACCGTGCCGCAGCAGCCGCGTGAAGGTACTGCTCCTGCGCCCCGGCGTCATCATCCCCGGCCTCCGGTTCCGCCCACGGATCAAGGTCGTACGGCCCTGAGCCTAACCGGAGAGCCTGAGGGAAGGGCCAGAGCGCGGGCCGACGGTTTCAGCGCGCCACAACCATCGTGGCCGGTCGACCGCCGGCCCTCTCGGTGGCCGCCGGCCCTCTCGGTGGCCGTCGGACCGATGAGTTCCGTCGGCGGGCGGGGTCTGTTCTGGTGAGGAATCATCCAGTCATCCGCCGGGTCTCAGGAGGAGAGCTCATGGAAGCACGGACCGAACTGGACACGCGCTACAGCGACGAGGCCGCCACCGCACGCCCCTGGTCGGAGGCCGAGGCGCTGCTGGCCGAGGCCGAGCTGTTCTGGATCTCGACCGTACGGCCCGACGGGCGGCCGCATGTGACGCCGCTGCCGACGGTGTGGTCGGACGGCGCGCTGCACTTCTGCACCGGGCCCGAGGAGCGCAAGGCGCGCAACCTCGCGCAGAACCCGAGCGTCGTACTGACCACGGGCACCAACACGTGGAACAAGGGGTACGACCTCGTGGTGGAGGGCGAGGCGGTCCGGGTGTCCGACGACGACAGGCTGCGCGCGCTGGCCGAGGCGTGGGAGGGCAAGTACGGCAGTTTCTGGCACTTCGAGGTCGACGACGGGTACTTCCGGCACGGCGCCGGAAAGGCCCTTGTCTTCTCGGTGGCGCCCGGCACCGTTTTCGGCTTCGGTAAGGGAGAGCCGTTCAGCCAGACCCGCTGGCGGTTCGACGGACGCACGACCTGACGGCACAACGCCTACGACAGCACCACTGGCAGCACCACCGGCAGCACCTGCTACACGCCTAAGACAATGCGTACGACAAAGGAGTCGTCCATGGACATGGCCCTTGAAGTGATCACGCTTCCTGTCACCGACATCGACCGGGCGAAGACGTTCTACGAGGAGAAGGTCGGATTCCACGTCGACATCGACACCGAGGTGATGCCGGGCGCCCGCGTGGTCCAGCTGACGCCCCCCGGTTCCGGCTGTTCGATCGTGCTCGCCGAGGGGGTGCCGATCCCGACGGGAACACCGCAGCCGGGCACGTACCACGGTCTGCAGCTGGTCGTGGCGGATGCCAAGGCGGCCTACGAGGAGCTGACCGCCCGGGGCCTGGACGTCAGCGAGCCCGTCCAGTACGCCCCCCAGGACGGCGGCACCTTCATGCACTTCACCGACCCGGACGGCAACGGCTGGGCCATCCAGGAATTCCGCGAGCGCGCCGCCAAGCCCCTCCACAAGCTCATGACGGACCTGGCCGGGCAGGCAGAGTGACGGATCCCCTCGTCGGCTGAGCCACGGCCGGGACCGTCGGGGAGGGGGCGGCGACGATGATCACGCGTGCCCCCTCTGACACGGCCGTGTGCGGCCCACTGGATCCCCACCCATGCCGCGACTGGAGCGGCCGCCCCGGTCGTCCGGTCGCCTTCGCCGGTCCGGCGGCTAGGCTCCGCCCATGTCCGAGTCAGCCCCTGATCCCCGCCTGCAGTCCTTGATCAACGGGCTTCGGCCGGGCCGTATGCGAAGGGTGAAGGTCATCGGGTTCGAAGGACGGGATGTCCTGGTGAGTCTTGTGGATGCCGAGGAGGCGGATTCCGAGACCGGTCGGATCCCCCGGCACGAGGCGTCGATACGGCGAGTGGAGCACCCGTCGGAGATCTTCGAGGTCGGCCAGGAGATCGACGCCGAAGAGATCGGGCGCTGGGGCGACGGCCGGCTCTGTCTCTCCGCCCGAGCGTGTGAGAACCCGGCCCTGCGGTCCTTCCTCCTCTCGATGGAACCGGGGCAGATCGTCACCGGGACCGTCTCCGAGGTTCTCGACTTCGGCGTCTTCGTCCACGTCGACGGCGAGCCCGACGGCCTGTGCACCGGCTTCATCCGGGTACCGGACCTGACGTGGTCCTGGGTCGGTCATCCCTCGGAGTGCGTCGAACCGGGCCTGCGGATCACCGCCGAGGTGATCGTGTCCGAGACGCGCTCAGGGCAGGTCGTCCTCTCCCTCAAAGCCCTGCAGCAGCGTGGGGCCGACGGTCACTGACCGTCGGCCCCACGTGTCGTTCCGCGGAGGGAGTCCCTCCGGCCTGCGCCTACAGCACCGGCAGGTTCTTCCGCAGCTCGAAAGCAGTCACCTCGGAGCGGTACTCGTGCCACTCCGCCCGCTTGTTGCGGAGGAAGAAGTCAAAGACGTGTTCGCCGAGGGTTTCGGCGACGAGGTCGCTGCGCTCCATGAGGGAGAGTGCCTCGCCGAGGTTCTGGGGGAGGGGCTCGATGCCCATCGCACGGCGTTCGGCGTCGGAGAGGGCCCAGACGTCGTCCTCGGCGCCCGGCGGGAGCTCGTAGCTCTCCTCGATGCCCTTGAGGCCGGCGGCGAGGAGCATCGCGTACGCCAGGTACGGGTTCGCGCCCGAGTCGAGGGAGCGGACCTCCACCCGCGCCGAGCCCGTCTTGCCGGGCTTGTACATCGGGACGCGGACCAGGGCCGAGCGGTTGTTGTGGCCCCAGCAGATGTACGAGGGGGCCTCGCCGCCGGCGCCCGCGGTGCGCTCGGAGCCGCCCCAGATGCGCTTGTAGGAGTTGACCCACTGGTTCGTCACCGCCGCGATCTCCGCGGCGTGCTTCAGCAGGCCCGCGATGAAGGAGCGGCCGACCTTGGAGAGCTGGTACTCGGAGCCCGACTCGTAGAAGGCGTTGCGGTCGCCCTCGAAGAGGGAGAGGTGCGTGTGCATGCCGCTGCCCGGGTGCTCCGAGAACGGCTTCGGCATGAAGGTCGCGTTCACGCCCTGCTCCAGCGCCACCTGCTTCATGACGAGGCGGAACGTCATGATGTTGTCCGCCGTCGAGAGCGCGTCCGCGTAGCGGAGGTCGATCTCCTGCTGGCCGGGGGCGCCCTCGTGGTGGGAGAACTCGACCGAGATGCCCATCGACTCCAGCATGGTGATCGCCTGGCGGCGGAAGTCCATGCCGACGTTCTGCGGGGTGTGGTCGAAGTAGCCGGAGTTGTCGGCGGGCGTCGGGCGCGAGCCGTCGACCGGCTTGTCCTTCAGCAGGAAGAACTCGATCTCGGGGTGAGTGTAGAAGGTGAAGCCCAGGTCGGAGGCCTTGGCCAGGGCCCGCTTCAGCACATACCTCGGGTCCGCGAAGGACGGCGAGCCGTCCGGCATGAGGATGTCGCAGAACATCCGGGCCGTGCCGGGTGCCTCCGCACGCCACGGAAGGACCTGGAAGGTCGAGGGGTCCGGCTTGGCGATCATGTCGGACTCGTAGACGCGGGCGAAGCCCTCGATGGCCGACCCGTCGAAGCCGATGCCCTCGTCGAAGGCCTGCTCCAGCTCGGCCGGGGCCACGGCCACCGACTTGAGGAAGCCCAGCACGTCCGTGAACCACAGGCGTACGAAACGGATGTCGCGCTCTTCCAACGTACGGAGCACGAACTCCTGCTGCTTGTCCATCTTCCGCTTCCACCCAATCTTGCTGGTCAGGCCGCCTGCTCCCGTCCCAGGGAGGCGGTCGGGCACCTGCGCATCACACCACAACAGCATTTCATGCGCGTTGCGGACCCAGATCGCCCGGCCGACCTCCGCCTGAACGCCTCACGTACGGCAGGTGTACTGCTCTGACGCCTATCTTGCCCGTTGAGCGCCGCACATGTAATGGCCGCCCACTGCCGTCTCCGGGACGGGACGGAACTCTCATTTGGCCATTCCTCGGGCCTCTCGACGTACATCCACTTCTCCCCCACTACGATCAGCTGACCACACGACTGTCCCTTTCCCCCAGAAGGACCACCCCATGGGTTCCGCCAAGAAGACAGAGTCCCAGTCGCGCAAGGCGCGAATAGAGGAGATGCGGCGTGCCGAGCAGGCCCGTGAGCGCCGCAGCCGGATCCTCACGATCACCGCGAGCGTGATCGTCGTCGCCGGTCTCGTCGCCGGTGGTGCCTTCCTCATCAACTCGCAGTCAGACGACAAGGACAGCGCGTCGGGCGACTCGAAGTCGACGTCGGGGAAGTTCGTCACGGGCAAGGACGGGGTGAAGACGTGGAGCACCAAGCTCACGCAGAACCACGTCACCAAGGACGTGAAGTACCCGATGGAGCCCCCGGTCGGCGGTGACCACAACCAGGTGTGGATGAACTGCAACGGCGACGTCTACACCAAGGCGATCAAGAACGTGAACGCCGTGCACTCGCTGGAGCACGGCGCGGTCTGGGTGACGTACAACAGCAAGGCATCGGACGCGGACGTGAAGGCGCTCTCGGAGAAGGTCAAGAAGACCCCCTACACGCTGATGAGCCCGGTCGAGGACCAGAAGGACCCGATCATGCTCTCCGCGTGGGGCCACCAGCGTACGGTGACGAGTGCGAGCGACCCGGCCGCCGCCACGTTCTTCGAGACGTACGTCCAGGGCAAGCAGACGCCCGAGCCGGGTGCCGCCTGCACCAACGGCCTGTCGCAGTGAGGAAGATGAAGTTCGCCGGCTGGATCTCCGGGGTCGCCGCGGCCGTGGTCGTGGCGGCCGGGGCGATCACGTACGCGGTCGCCGACGGCGACGACTCCGGCATGAAGGCCCCGGCGGCCGACTCCGCGGACGCCGGCTTCGCGCGTGACATGGCGGTGCACCACCAGCAGGCCGTCGAGATGTCGTACATCGTGCGCGACCACACCAAGGACGAAGAGGTACGCCGTCTCGCGTACGACATCGCGCAGACGCAGGCCAACCAGCGCGGCATGATGCTCGGCTGGCTGGACCTGTGGGAGCTGCCCAAGGTGTCGGCCGACGAACCCATGTCATGGATGGACATGAGCGGCATGCCGTCCGCCGGGGACGGCTCGCTGATGCCGGGCATGGCGACGACGGCCCAGATGGAGTCGCTGGGCAAGCTTGACGGCAAGGCCGCCGAGGTCCGCTATCTGCAGCTCATGTACGCGCACCACATGGGCGGGGTGCACATGGCCAAGGGCTGTGTGGAGCGGTGTCAGGTCGGCGTCGAGCGACGGCTCGCACAGGGAATGGTCCAGGCGCAGGAGTCGGAGATGCAGCTCATCACCGACCTGCTGAAGAAGCGCGGCGCGAAGCCGCAAGCCTGAGCCCAGCCGGGATGCCTCCGGGGCGCGACCCGTCTCATGTCGGGCATCGCGCCCCAAATCCCTTGCACATACGGTTCCTTGGGCGCTTCTTGGCCCAGCCATGCCCCCGCCATTCCCCTGGCATGAACGGTTCATCGCAAGAGTGACCCCCATCCAGAGATCCATTAGGGGGTTCTCCATGAGATCCAACCGAGCCGCGGTACGTGCCGGTGTGAGCATGGCGGCGACACTGCCTCTGCTCGCCGGCGCGCTGGCACTCGGCATACCCGCGGCCCACGCGTCGACCGACCCGGCCGGCCGCGACACGCTCCAGGGCACCAAACCGCTGTGGGCCACCGCCCAGGCGGACAAGGGAGCCACGGCGGACGCCTCCCGGGTCTCGGCCCGGGTCTATCTCGCCGGCCGGGACGCGGCGGGCCTGAGCGCCTACGCCAAGGCCGTCTCCGACCCGTCGTCGCCCTCGTACGGGAAGTACCTGAGCGCGCAGCGGACCGAGGCCCGCTTCGGCGCCACCAAGGCCCAAGTGGCCGAGGTGACCGCCTGGTTGAAGTCGGCGGGCCTGACCGTCACGGAAACCACACGCCGCTACCTCTCGGTGACGGGTGAAGTGGCCGACGCGGAGAAGGCGTTCGGCACCCAGCTGCACAACTACGCCAAGGGCAGGAAGACATACCGGGCGCCCTCCAAGGCGGCCTCGACGCCCGCCGCCCTCAACGGCGCCGTGCTCACGGTCACCGGCCTGGACAACGCCCCGCACAAGGCGAACCACTCCGACACGCTGCCGCCGCCGGACGCCGTGTTCCACAACTCCGGGCCGTTCTCCTCGTACTACGGCTCGAAGACCGCGACGACGCTCCCGAAGGCGTACGGCACGAGGATCCCGTACGCCGTGAAGGGCTACACGGGCAAGCAGCTGCGGGCGGCCTACGGAGCCGGCCGGGCGACCGGCAAGGGCGTGACCGTGGCGATCACGGACGCGTACGCCTCGCCGACCATCGCGGCGGACGCGGCCACGTACGCGGCGAAGCACGGTGACGCGGCGTACGGCGGCGGGCAGTTGAGCCAGGTGCTGCCGGCCCAGTACACGCGGACCGAGGAGTGCGGCGCGGCGGGCTGGTACGGCGAGGAGACCCTGGACGTCGAGGCGGTACACGCCGTAGCGCCGGCATCCGACATCGTCTATGTGGGCGCCGAGTCCTGCTACGACGACGATCTGCTCGACTCGCTCGGCAAGATCGTCGACGGACACCTGGCCGACATCGTCTCCAACTCGTGGGGCGACATCGAGGCCAACCAGACGCCGGACCTCGCGGCCGCCTACGACCAGGTCTTCCAGCTGGGCGCGATCGAGGGCATCGGCTTCTACTTCTCGTCCGGCGACAACGGCGACGAGGTGGCGCACACCGGCACGAAGCAGGTCGACACCCCGGCCAACTCGGCGTGGGTGACGGCGGTCGGCGGCACCTCGCTGGCCGTCGGCAAGGGCGACACGTACAAGTGGGAGACCGGCTGGGGCACGACCAGGGCCACGCTGTCGGACGACGGCAAGAGCTGGACGGACTTCCCGGGCGCGTACACCTCCGGCGCGGGCGGCGGCACCAGCGCGACGGTGAAGCAGCCGTTCTACCAGCGAGGCGTGGTCCCCTCCACCCTCGCGAACCCGAACGGCAAGCAAGCCATGCGAACGGTGCCGGACATCTCCGCGATCGCCGACCCCAACACCGGTTTCCTGGTCGGCCAGACGCAGACCTTCCCGGACGGGACACAGAAGTACGACGAGTACCGCATCGGCGGCACCTCCCTCGCCTCGCCGGTCATCGCGGGCATCCAGGCGCTCGCCCAGCAGCAGCGCGGCGGGCACCCGATCGGCTTCGCCAACCCGGCGATCTACGACCGGTACGGCTCGAAGCTCTACCACGACGTCACGGACCACCCGACGGGCCGCGACCTCGCGGTGGCGCGCGTGGACTTCGTCAACTCGTTCGACGCGTCGGAGGGCCTGCTGACCTCCGTGCGCAGCCTGGGCAAGGACAGCTCACTGAAGGCAGTACGCGGCTACGACGACGTCACCGGGGTGGGTTCACCGGCCCCTGGCTATGTGACGTCATACCACCACTGACGCTTTTCCCATGTGTTGGGCGCCCGCCCCTCGCCAGCCATCCTCTCGGCGAGGGACGGGCGCACTCATGTCCCCAGAATCGCGTCCACGACGTCCTGAGGACGATCGAGCATCACAAGATGACCGGCAGGCGCGGACACACGCAACGCACCACCGAGCCGCTCGGCAAGCACTCGCTGCCGATCGAGCCACCCCCGCGAACCACCGTCGTACGCGGCAAGCACCGTGACGGGCGAGTCGAGCGGAACCCGCCCCCGCAGGGAGGCCAGTTCGACGGCCTGATCCCGATAGCGGGCGTTCTCGCCAAGGACGGCATGCAGAAAACGACTGGTGGAGTAGGCACCCCGCACAAGATCGTCCGAGGCCGGGTCACCGCCACTGTGCCGCCCGACGCGAACCGCGGTACGCCGCAGGAGAGGCCCCAGGAGGCGCGGAACACCCGCGGCGGCCAGCAACGTGCCGCCCACCCACGTGCACGCGTCCGAGAACTCGGGGGCCCGCCTGCCCCGGGGTGCCTCCTCGACGCTGGAGTCGACCAGCACGAGCCCGGCCGTCCGCTCCGGAAACAACCGGGCGAACGCCTCGCAGTGGAACCCGGCGAGCGAGTGCCCCACCACGGTGGCGGGCGCACCGGTCCCGGCCCCGGCCGCGTCGAGCACGCGCGCGATGCGCTCCGCCTCACCGGTGAGCGTGGGCCACGCGCGCGCGTGGCCGCTGAGCCCGAGCCCCGGCCGATCAAAGCGGACGACCGTGCGGTGCGGGGCGAGCAGCGGGACGACGGGGTCCCAGTCGAACCACGCCATCCCCAGACCAACGCTGAGCACGCAGACGGGCCCGGTGCCGTCGACGCGGATGTGGTGGGGGGCTCCAAGAATGCGTACGAAGGTCAAGGCCGGGCCTCTCCGGAACGGGACGGAATACGCTCCCTGCCGCGCACGTCCGGGTCCCGCCGAAGAAGTGAGCCGGATGTCGCGGTGTGGCGCACCAGCGAGACGGCCAGCACCCCCACCCAGACCGCGATCACGCCCACCTGAAGACGCTGGGCGACGCCCAGGCCCCAGCCGTCGTGGCCCGCCTCCAGCGCGGCGATGGCGGCCAGCGTCCAGGCGGTGGCGGCCAGTTCGAGCGTCACCAGGACGGGGCCCGAGCGGGCGAGGGGCGCCCGGGGCGCGTACCGGCGGGCGGTGAGGGTGAGGGCCACCATGGCGACGAGGATGCCGCACAGGGCGACCGTGCTGCTCACGGAGTGCGCGGAATGGGCCGACGGCAGCAGGCCCGCGCGCTCCTGTGCGGCGCACGTCGGGTCCGCGGTGGGTGTGCAGCTCAGTGGCAGGCGGGAGTCCACGGCTGTGGCGGCGCCGAAGAGTCCGAGTGCGATCCAGCCGGCCCTTGCCCATCGCCCCGGGGAGGGCGGTCGGAGCGATGCCAGGAGGGCGGCGGCGGCCACCAGGGTGCCCGCGAGCAGGTCCGCTGTGCGGAACAGGGTGCCGTGGGGCTGGTTCCGGGCGGCCAGTTCGCTCACGTACGTGTGGGCGGGGGTGAGGTCTGTCGTCAGGACGACCTCCAGTGTCCAGGCGGTGTAGGTGAGCGCGCCGAGGGCCAGGAGGGCGGCTGTGGTCGGGCGGGGTCTGATCATTGGTGCCCATGATCGGGGCGGGGGGTTCGTTTCGCACGTTCGTCGCCTGCGGGCGGGTGGGGGCCGATCGCGCAGTTCCCCGCGCCCCTGAGGGGGGTGGGGGCTCGGTGTTGTGTGTTGGCTGCAGCCCGGTGGGGGCTGATCGCGCAGTTCCCCGCGCCCCTAAAAAGCAGGGGCTACCGCCCCCCAACGACAAAAGCCAGGGGCGCAGCCCGCTTGGGAACAAGGCGAGGGCGCAGCTCCGCTTGGGAACAAGGCGAGGGCGGAGCCCGCTTGAAGGCAGAAGCCACGGGCGCAACCGAGCTGCGGCCGAGCGAGGACAGACCCCGCCGATCCCCGAGAACTCCCTCACCAGACGTCTGCCGATCAGCGACAGGTGGCGCGGGAGCGTCTGAACGGGACGGGCGTCGGGCCGGCAGCCGTCTCCGAGACGTGAGGGGACGGGCCGGGACGTGCGAGCGCCGCGCTTCCCGGCCCACCCGACTTCCTACAGAGCAAGCTCGGATGTCCCGGCCCGTCCCCGCCCCACCGCGAACCCAAGGGGCGCGAGGAACTGCGCGACCAGCCCCCACGCACCCGCAGCCAACCACCGAAGGCCACCGCCGAACCGCAGTCACCGCCGAACGGCGGCCTCCGCCTCCGACTCCGCCCGCCGCGGAACACCCCCGGCAACAACCCGCCCGCCACGAACCGTCACCCGACGACGGTCCACCACAAA
Organism: Streptomyces sp. NPDC058697; assembly: GCF_042715345.1. Lineage (NCBI taxonomy): Bacteria > Bacillati > Actinomycetota > Actinomycetes > Kitasatosporales > Streptomycetaceae > Streptomyces > Streptomyces sp. NPDC058697. Next base: position 25,992 of record NZ_JBHXSU010000036.1, on the reverse strand, counting down.
CGCGACCGCAGCCACCCCCAGCCCCAGAACCGCCAACCCCGCACCGGCCACCGCAGGCGACGTCGTACCGAAGCCCGCAGCCAGCGTGAGCCCACCGATCCACGCACCACCGGCATTCGCAAGGTTGAACGCGGCCTGATTGGCGGACGAGGCCAGGGACGGAGCCGAGGACGCCTTCTCCATGACCATCAGCAGAAGCGGGGAACTGGTGACGAACGCCGCCATACCAAGCAGCACCACAGCCAGAGCCGCACTCCAAGCCGTGCCCATCAGAACCGGGAACAGAGCCAGCACAGCCACCAGCGAAACAAGCCCGCCGAACAGCGTGCCCCGCATGGAACGGTCGGCCAGACGCCCACCCAGCAGGTTGCCGATGGTCGCACCCACACCGAACAGCGCCAGCAACAACGTCACGCTGGAGTCGGCATACCCGGCGGAATCCGTCAGCATCGGCGTGATGTAGCTGTACGCCGAGAACAGCGCACCGAATCCCGCGACAGTGGTCCCGAGCGCCAGCCACACCGGCAGCGACTTGAGCGCGGCCAGTTCGCCGCGCAGTCCGGCGGCAGGGGCGTGAGAACCGTCACGCGGCAGCACCAGCGCCAGCGACGCGATGGCCACCAGCCCGATCACGCTGACGCCGAGGAACGTGGCGCGCCAGCCGAAGTTCTGCCCCACCAGCGTCGCGGCGGGCACGCCCGCGATGTTCGCGACGGTCAGACCGAGAAACATCATCGAGACGGCGCGAGCCTTGCGCTCGGCGGGAACCAGACCGGTGGCGACAACGGCTCCGACGCCGAAGAACGCACCGTGCGGCAGACCGCTGAGGAACCGGGCGGCAAGCAGAGAGTTGTGGTCGGGGGCGAAGGCCGAGAGCGTGTTGCCCACGACGAACAGCACCATGAGACCGATCAGGACCTTGCGGCGGGACATTCGGGCGGTCACCGCGGCGAGCAGCGGGGCGCCGATGACGACACCGATCGCGTACGCCGAGACCAGGTGTCCCGCGGTGGGGATCGAGATTCCCAGGTCGTCCGCGACGTCGGGCAGCAGGCCCATCATCACGAACTCGGTGGTGCCGATGCCGAAGGCGCCCACGGCTAGGGCGAGCAGGGCCAGGGGCATGAGGGGGCCTTTCAAAGGGTGAGCGGAGTTCCGTACAGCTTATGTTCATCTACGGAACAAAGCGTCCCAGGCCCAGTATTCCCAGGGGTTACGAGCCGGTTGCCGAAAGCTTCACTCGAGCGGCGATCGGAAGATGGTCACTGCCCGTCTCCGGGAGGGTCCAGGACGTCACCGGCTCGACGCCCTTGACCATGATCTGGTCGATCCGGGCCATCGGGAACGACGCGGGCCAGCTGAACCCGAAGCCGCTGCCCGCCGCGCCCTGCGTGGAGCGCATCTGCGAGGTGACGCCGTTCAGCGCGCGGTCGTTCATCGTGCCGTTCAGGTCGCCGAGCAGGGCGACCTGCGGGAGCTTCTCGTCGGCGATGGCCTCGCCCAGCGCGTCGGCGCTCTTGTCGCGCTGGCGCGCGGTGAACCCGGCCTCCATCTTGACCCGCACGGAGGGGAGATGGGCCACGTACACCGCGAGCTTCCCCTCCGGCGCGGTGACCGTGGCCCGCATCGCACGCGTCCACCCGAGCTTGATGTCGACCGGCCGGGACTCGCTCAGCGGGTACTTGCTCCACAGGCCGACCGTGCCCTGCACCGAGTGGTACTTGTACGTCGGGTCCAGGGCCTGCTCGTACACCGGAACCGCCGAGGCTGTCAGCTCCTCCAGGGCGACAACGTCGGCGCCGGACGCGGCAACGTCACGGGCCGTACCGGCCGGGTCCGGATTCTCGGCGTTGACGTTGTGCGTGGCGACCGTGAGATTTCCGCCACTGCCGGTCCGGTCGGCGAGCAGTCCGCCGAAGAGGTTGAGCCAGACGACCGCCGGCAGCAGCACGGCGATCAGCGCGGTGGCGGACCTGCGGACCAGCGCGAGGACGAACAGCACCGGGATGAGGAGGGCAAGCCAGGGCAGGAACGTCTCCGTGAGGCTGCCGAGGTTGCCGATGGTGTTCGGGATCCGCGCGTGCAGCCCCATGACCAGGGAGAGCACGAGGGCGAACGCGGCGAGGACGATGCCCCGGCGCCAGATGCCCCGGTCGTTGCGGAGGGTGGAGAGCAGGCGCCGAAGCCGGGGTTCTCTGCGGTCGGACCCCTGGTCACCGCTGCCCGTCTCCGTCTTGTACGCCTGCGCCATACCGTCGCCTCACCAAGTGCCGTGCACACCATCCCTGCGGATAAGACCCTAGGGGATGATCGCGTTTGTTCTCGCCGTGCCATGACGGCCGTATGGGCACGAGGACGAAAGAGTCGACGTGAGGGGTTCCGGTTGCGCGCCCGACAGGGCCGGTCTGTGACGAAACGCGCACATTCCCACGGGGGTTGGAACCCGCATCGGAACCCGCGCCGAAAGCCGTCGCCGACCAGCGCTCAGGATCGGCCGGCCCCCAGCCCCGCCAGCACCGTGTCGACGATCCGCTCGGGCAGCCCCTCCTCCAGCCCGGCATCCGGGCGCAGGACGGCGCGTACGAGCATGGGGCCCACGAACAGGTCGTTGGCCAGTTCCACGTCGACGTCCGCACGGAGTTCGCCGTTGAGCTGGCCGCGGCGCAGCACGTCGAACGTCTTCCGGCGGCGCGGTTCGATGACGGCCGAGTGGTAGACCTTCCACAGCTTGGGGCTGCTCTTCATCTGCGCGTGGACGTTGTGCATGATCGCCGAGGAGCGGTTGGCCAGACCCTGCTGCCGCAGCGATTCGAGCAGGATGATCAGGTCCTCGCGCATGGAGACGCCGGGCAGTTCCGGGTCGGGCGGTTCGGCGGTGCGCAGCACGTCGCAGAAGAGTTCCTCGCGCCCGCTCCAGCGCCGGTAGATGGTGGCCTTTCCCACACCGGCGATACGGGCGACCCGCTCTATGGAGATGTCCGCAAGCGGAACGCCCTCCTCCAGCAGCTTCATGACGCCCTCGACGATCGCGTGCTCGACGGCCTCGCTGCGCGGGCGCCCTCTGGCGGGTCCGCCCCCGCCGGTCGCCCCCGCCTCCTGCTCCGCGACGCCCACGTCCTCGCTCCGCTCTCGAATCCCGCTGTTCCGCCGCCCGTGTCCGGCCGGCTGCCCCGTTGATTCTCCCCGGTGCGCGGGGAGTTCGGTCACCGGCCGTCCCGGGTGACCGGATCCTTGCCGTACTGCTCAGTTGTCCGCGCTCACCAGCTCCGCCTCCTTCTCCTCCGGGGCCGGTGTGCGGCCCGGCAGGAACAGGCCGACGACCACGGCGCCGACGAGGGCGACACCCGCGCCGCACAGGGCGGTGACATGCATCGCGTGCAGGAAGGCGTCGTTGGCCGGGCCGACGAGGGCATCTCCCTTCGGGCCGAGCTTCGCGGCGAAGCCGAGCGTCGCCTCGATGGACTCGCCCGCGCTGTGCCGGGCGGCGGCGGGCAGCTTGTCCTCGATGCCCGAGCGGTACGCGGCGGACAGGACCGACCCGAGTACGGCGATGCCGAGGGCGCCGCCGACCTGGCGGAACGTGTTGCTGAGCGCGGAGGCGGAGCCGGCCTTCTCGCGGGGCAGGGCCTGCATGATCACGACGCTGGTGGGCGTCATGATGTGCGCCATGCCGGTGCCCATGAGGAAGAAGATGACCTCCAGGATCCAGATCGGCGTGTCCGCCTCAAGACCGGCGAACGCGGCCAGCATGGCGGCGATGAGGAGCATGCCGCCGGTGGTGGTGGCCTTGTTGCCGAAGCGGTCCACGACCAGCCGGGCGCGCGGCGCGAAGACGAGCTGCGCGACGGCCAGCGGCAGCATCAGCAGGCCGGTCTGCAGGGGCGAGTAGCCGCGCACGCTCTGGGTGTAGAAGACGGCGAAGAAGGTGACGCCCATCAGCGCGAAGAACACGAGCGCGATGGCGCTGATCGCCGCCGAGAAGACCTTGTCCTTGAAGTACGTGACGTCGATCGACGGGTGGCTGCTGCGCTTCTCGAACACCACGAAGCCGACGAGTACGGCGAGTCCGGCGCCGATGGTCGCGAGGACCGTGGGGTCCGTGAAGTCGGCGAGCTGGCCGCCCTTGATGATGCCGTAGACGAGCAGGACGAGCCCGATGACGGACAGCACGACGCCCACCGGGTCGATCCGGCCCGGCTTCGGGTCGCGGGAGTCGGGGACGAGCCACACCATCAGGCCCAGCGCGAGGATCACGATCGGCACGTTGATCAGGAAGACGGATCCCCACCAGAAGTGGTCGAGGAGTACGCCTCCGGTGATCGGGCCGATGGCGATGGCGAGGCCGACGCCGCCCGCCCAGATGCCGATGGCCTTCGGCTGCTCGTCGCGCTCGAAGACGTTCATGAGGACCGCGAGGGTGGCCGGCATCACAAAGGCGGCGCCGAGGCCCATCACCGCGCGGAACGAGATGAGCTCGACCGGTGTCCCGGAGGAGGCCGCGAGCGCCGAGCCGACGCCGAAGACGAAGAGCCCGCCGAGCAGGACCTTCTTGCGCCCGAGCCGGTCACCGAGGAGGCCGGCGGAGAAGAGCAGGCCCGCGAAGACGAGGGTGTAGGCGTTGATGGCCCATTCCAGCTCGCTCTGGGTGGCCCCCAGGCCGGTCGGGGCGGGCGTCGAGATGGTCTTGATCGCGACGTTCAGGATCGAGTTGTCCAGGACGACGATCAGCAGGCTCAGCATCAGGACGCCGAGGATCGCCCAGCGGCGCCGGTGCACGGCTTCCGGTATGCGGGTGGCCGGGACGGCGGGAGTTGTCATGCCGAAAAGCCTAGAGGAGATTCGATACGAGACCGTCTCGTATTGGAAACCCTTTACCGAGACCTTACGGACCCGTGGGGGGAGCGAGCGGGAGCCGGTGCCCCCTCTAGCCGTTCCCTGGCACGAGGTGCCACCATGGAGGGGATCCGGAGACGCCGTGAGGGCGCTTCGAGATGACAGAAGGAGCCGTTGCAATGACGCAGCTTTCGGCTGCCCGGGCGACCACCGACAGCAGCAGTAGGGCGCTGTACGGAGGCAAGGGCACACGCCGCATCACCGTCCGCGACATCACCACCGCCAAGGAACGCGGCGAGAAGTGGCCGATGCTCACCGCGTACGACGCGATGACCGCGTCCGTCTTCGACGAGGCCGGTATCCCGGTCATGCTCGTCGGCGACTCGGCGGGCAACTGCCACCTCGGGTACGAGTCGACCGTGCCCGTCACCCTCGACGAGATGACCATGCTCTCGGCCGCCGTCGTACGGGGCACCTCGCGCGCCCTGATCGTCGGCGACCTGCCCTTCGGGTCCTACCAGGAGGGGCCCGTGCAGGCGCTGCGCTCGGCGACCCGGCTGGTCAAGGAGGCCGGGGTCGGGGCGGTGAAGCTGGAGGGCGGCGAGCGGTCCCACCGCCAGATCGAGCTGCTCGTGGAGTCCGGCATCCCGGTGATGGCGCACATCGGTCTCACCCCCCAGTCCGTGAACTCGATGGGGTACCGCGTCCAGGGGCGCGGCGAGGAGGCCGCCCAGCAGCTTCTGCGGGACGCCAAGGCGATCCAGGACGCGGGAGCGTTCGCGGTCGTCCTTGAACTGGTTCCGGCGGAGCTGGCCGCCGAGGTCACCCGGATGCTGCACATTCCCACCGTGGGGATCGGGGCGGGGCCGGACACCGACGCGCAGGTTCTCGTCTGGACGGACATGCTCGGGCTGACCGGGGGCAAGATGCCTCGGTTCGTGAAGCAGTACGCCAATCTGCGTGAGGTCATGGGCGACGCGGCGAAGGCCTTCGCCGATGACGTCGTCGGCGGAACGTTCCCTCAGGAGGAGCACTCCGTCCACTAGTCCACTGCGGCACCAGGCAGCCCGCCGATTTCCCCCGTCGGCGGGCTGTCTCCTTGTCGGGCCCGTCGGTTTCCATACCGGGATGAGAGAGGTGCCACCGAGGAGTGGGCACGGTCGCGTCGCCCTGCTCGATGTCTTCCCTGTCAAGTTCAGATGTGCTGTGATTGTTCCGCTCGTCTCAGGAACGGTCGGCAAGAGGTACCGAGGTCTCGCTCGTTCGATCAGCCAGACAACATGAACAACCCACGCCCGGGGGATCATTTGGATTGGCGCAGCCAGATCATCGACTCTGACGCACTACATCTGGACGATTACGTACGGGCAACGTACAGCATTTCCGTACCCGCCGGAGCAGACACCAGGCGATCTGCCGTTCAGATGCTGCGCATTCTGACAGTTCGTTCACAAAGAGACTTGCCGGTAGGACAGCAACTGGATCCCAGCAAGTTCGGTGCGGTCATACATATCGGCACTTCAGCGCCGTGGTCAGAGGTTACGCTAGCCATCCCTGTGAGTAGCGTGGAACCCACTGAAGGGCTTTCCCACCTCTTACAGATGCTGACGAGCGTCGTCGAATACAACTACGCCGACGGAGCATGGCTCCAGCGTGTAGATCTCCCGCAACGCTACCTCCGACACGTACCCGGGCCCCAACTCGGGACCCCAGGTTTGAGGAATTTACTCAGTATCCCGACACGTCCCCTGCTCGCGCTACAGGTCGGCCCTCGGTACCAATCGCTATCCGCCCTGACAGGTCTCTACCTCGAGGCCCTGCTGGCAGGAGTCGACATGCTGGTGGATGACATCCTACTCGGCGATCCGCCGGGGGAGCTTTCCCTGGCGAATCGTGTGCCAGTACTCACGAACCTGTGCGAACGGGCAAGCCATTCCTCTGGCAAAAAGAAAATTTATGCCACATGCCTGACCGGCAGCTCGAATCAAATGCTCAGCAAGGCACATTGGGGTGCATCGCAAGGAGTCGGCGGCTTCATAGTGAACTCGTTCACTCACGGCCTTGGAACGCTCGAAGACTTGAGCAGAGCCGGCCTCGAAAAATGCCTCTTCGCCACGAACATGGGCTCCGGGATGGTCTCAAGGCCGGCCACCCCCACGTCCGCCGTATCCGATCGCCGTGTCGGCATAGACGAGCAGGTCATCTCGAAACTCAGTCGGCTTGCGGGGGCGGACGCAGTGCACACCGGAACGACGGGAGCAGAGTGTTTCGATGTCTCGTGGGGTGACGCAAACCGCACCTTGGCACAGCCCATCATAACTGCTGGCACAAACATCCCTCCGAGTTTCTGCGTCGCAGAGGGAGACCTGCAGATGATCAACGTGTGGCCGAACATGAGAGAACTCGGAACGGATACAATATTCGAGGTCAGATCGGCAATCCTGGGCACAGGCAGCCCAGTTCGCGACAAGGCGAAAAGGTTCATCGACCTTCTTGATCGGCTCACTACGGTAGGTGACGACCGGGAAGCAATGCAAGTCTATCGACGGCTGGCCCAAATCGACGAGGACCTACAAAGGGACCTCGACGAAACAGACCTCAATGACTGGTGACCCATGCTGCGGACCGTTGATAACTTGCTGCACTTCACTCCCTCAACTGCTGACCGCATAGCCGACACCACGGCTCTGTCAGCAAGTCTCGCGGCCGTATCCTTGGCCATTTTCCTCGTGCTGCCCACGTTCCGCCTACTAGTAACAAAAAGCGAACAGCTCGGGTATTCCGATTACATTCGCATCCGAAGCTTATTCCGAGGATTCACCATCCTTGGTGGCGCGAGTATTCTCTTCACCGTCTCAGTCATTTTGGGAATCGCGGGGGCCCACTGGCCATGCAAGTTGATACTGCTATCCCAAGAGACATTCTGCATCCTCGGCCTCACACTTTCCATCGTAGCCATTATCAAGGTCTGGACCACGATTTCGATCAACATCAAGGCCGATTCAAAGCCATGAGGTACTTTAATTCTTCCGTCCTGTTGGGTATGACCGCCCTCGAACTTCGCCTGCGGCAGCGCACGACCAGTGACGTAACATTGCGCTTCGCTCACCAGCCCAATATTTTTGCGAGCGGATACGTCCTATCGACCGCAGCCATCGCGGACTCCATAGCCAGGCTCACCACAAAGCCCGGCGCGACAGTGACGTTAAATTACGTCGCCATTGACTACGACGCGGCCGATGATGAACGCACGTTCAGGGCTCCGATCCCTCGGATGACGCCAACTCCGGGTGTCAACTATCGGAGGGTAATCACCCGTCGCCACGCAAAGGACCGTCTCGCTTGCAGCGTCGAGTCCTCAGAAATCATTAAAAACCTGGCCGTGCTGTACCGGTGCATCCTGGAAGGGAGTTTGGGACTACGGCATGCATTGGCCACTACTGGGTTCCCGGTGGCGTCCCGCGGACGCTGCCGCTCCATTGTGCGTCGCTCATTCGACACGCTTGAAGCTCTCCTGCTGTCGCAGCCTCGCCTGACGGATGTGACAGCTCTACACAATGCCTGGGTCCTTCAGGAAGTCTTTTTTTGCAGTCGCGTTCGGATCATCACGGGATCTCAATGGCTGGCAAGTTATTCCGAGCAACGTCTCTCTCTGACGAGAGAGCTTCTCAGAGTGAACCCCGCCTGGGGTGAACGAGTCATATGGGCTACATGCCAACAATGCTTCAGGAGAATGCGTGCGACAGCTTCTGTAGCCGGAGACGATGTAACTGTCGAGCACCACCAATGCGACGCTTGCGGAACACGGTCCAAGGAGGCGCTGCTCCGCTTGGATCACACCATCGACTCCCCGGCCGGGCCCTGCCCGAAGTACGTTCCCTCCGTGCATCTGGATGATATCTTGGACCGTTACGTGGGCGATCACGACATCTCGGTTTATTATCCCGGATCCTATGCGCACGCCCAGGAAGCGGTAAGAATCCTGGGGCAAGCGGTAAGCGCAGGGCTGAAAACTCCGCGCCTTCCCACACCTGACTGGTGCCCCACGATGTCGGAATTGGCGTGGATATGGGACGCCAAGGTAAGTGAACCCAAGTTTCATGGCCTGCTGGGACGAATATCAGCCTGCACTACATACAGTCTGACACCCGACGATTTCGCAGGTATTTTCGAAGATCGCGTGCATGCCCTGCGTCAACGGCGGATGGAATCCACTCATGGGTAAGTTCACCACACCAACCCCTATCATCACATGAGCTGGATGGACTTCCGCTGATTACCTCTGGACTTACGCTATGAAGTGTGCGACTTTATACAGAAGAATGCCGCAGGACGGGACACACAGATGTATGATGCGGTTACGTCCAAAGAAATCAACACCGTATCGGTGCTGGCCTTGACCCAGAACCGGCGAAGGCTTCTGGCCGACATTCGCATACCTCGCCCCAAACCGGCAGAAATTTCCTCATATCTCGCGCAACAGTCGCACGGCGACCTCGTCTGGTCAACGCAGCGTGCCAGTGCGATACCGAGAGGTGTGGCGGTTCCGGTTCTCGTCGAGCACCCGAACGACAGCGACGAACTCGCTTACTGGCCGCGACGCAACGGCACAACAGCTGGTGTCTACGTCTCGGGGCGTTCGGAGCAGGAGCATCGCTCGACTCTTTTCTGCGTACTCCAGAAATTAGATGCCCATTGGCGCAGATTCACGCCAGACGGTGTCAGCTTCATGTGGCCCAGCCGAGACTTTGAAGTGGCCGACATAGTATCGAAAATTGGACTCCAACTCGATGCCTTCTTTGCCATGAGAGACGCCATCAGTTCGGCACCCTGCCACGCCCGCCCGCCAGACTTGAGGATTCGTCCGGCCCTCCCCCAGGACCTCCCTTCTCTCATTCGGCTGGCCGAGGAAGTGGTGAATGCACACATTCCCTACAGCCCCTTTGCACGGCTGCCGGCATCCCTCGGGGCGCGATACCGGGAGCGCCTGACCGCCCAGTGGGAACACCGAACCGTGGATGGCGCCCGGCCGATATCTTTTGTGGCCGAGCTGGATACACAGGTTGTCGCCATGGCTGACTGCCGAATCGTCGAGGAAAAATCATGCATGGGAGCACTCGTTCACCGCGGCAAGTACCTGTACGTCAACAGCTTCGCAGTCGCCAAGTACCTGCGTGGCACCGGCGTCGGGACCGCTCTGGCCAACTACCTGCACGGAAACGTACTGAAGGAGGGATGCTGCGGTTCGTACCTCTGGTTCAGTGCCTACAATCCGAACGCCAGCCGCTTCTGGCGCAAAGCCGGCTACGTGCCACTCTGGACATCCTTTCAGCGAAGGGGTGAATGACTGGCAGGCGCAGTTGTACTGTAATCACACGTACACAGCCTACCGAAATGAGCGCTTTCACCGCACGCTCACTGATCCGGTAAGGGATCAGTGAGCCCTCACGCACGGCTACCATCCACCGAGATAACCTGCCAGACCATGGAGATCCTTCATGAGTATGAACGAGTTCGCCGAACGAGCGGCGAAGATGATCCGCGAGAACCGTTTCCTCACGCTCGCCACGCACGGTGCGGACGGAGTGTGGGCGGCACCCATCAATTACGTCGTAGGCAGTGACACGCACCTCTATTTCTACTCCGCAGCAGAGGCTCGGCACTCACGACACGTTGGCGATAGGGCTGCCGTAGCAGGCTCTGTGTTCAACTCAATGGCCACTTCGGAAGAAGTAGATGGTTTGCAGTTCACAGCCACGTGTGAGCCCCTAGACGGCGAGAAATTAGAGAATGTTTCGGAGTACTACTTCCGGGTCAACTTTCCCGATGAGGCCGACCGCGCATGGTGGTATCGCCCGGCGTCGGAGTTCGCCCCAGGAGCGACTTGGCGTTTTTATCAATTGTCCATGACCGAGGTTTTCGTTATTGACTTCGAGAGCGTTGAGGAGTCGCGAATTGACAAGCGCGTGCAAGTTGACCTTGAAGAGTTGGCTGCGCTCTTGGCGTCACCGGTAGTCCAGGGTGAAGCCTGACCGTGCTAAGGGTGGTTGTCGTCGGCGGCGGGCTCAGCGGGCTGGAGTTCGCCGTCGCTCTCCAGTCCTACGAACGGTTCGAGATTGTCCTGCTCGAATGGGGTGGTGCGCTACGAAAACATCACGAGCAGGAGGATGACCGCCGCTTTAGTGGCGATCAGAGGACCAGGACCTGGCGAACGCTGGGGACCGATTGGGGCGATGGATCGGGCCTGAAACGTCGGCTCGGGGGACGCTCGCTCTGCTGGCACGGTGTGGTGCTTCCTATCGAGGACTATGCACTGGCCAAGTGGCCGGGGGTCTGGCAACAGCGTTTTTGGCGAGACGGGCTCTACTCAGCCACTGTCGAGCACGTGAATGCGCAACTGCCGTCCGCTGTGCCATCTCTTGACCAGAACTCCCGTCACGGACTTGCCTCAGTGCCACAGGCATCTATCGCGTGGTCGGCGAACCAAGGTAGCGACAACGGGTCGCCTCACCGAAGAGTCTATTCGCCTCTCCACACAATGAACGAGTCCCGTGTCAGACTGGTGAAGGGTGCGCGGGTCAACCGAGTGAGTCAAAAGTATGGTGCCCTTTCGGTCGATTTCAGCACGAGCGCCGGACTCCATTCAATAAAGTCTCAGCTATGCATACTCGCAGCGGGCGCTGTGGAGAATGCACGCATAGTTTGCGACTCCGTGGGCGAGCCCATCGCAGGAAAGATCACCGATCACCATTGCATCGGTGTGGTGTCCGGGCGCGAGGAGAGCAGCCTCGGAATCGGAGTGAACAAGCCCATGGGGTATCTACGATGGCCCGATCTGCGGTGCAACGTATTTGTACAGGAAGAGCTCCTTTCACACCAAGGCGGTGCCAGACGGATCGTCGATGCGTGGGCATTGGCGGAGCAGGACCTCACGGCGGGCAGCCCATTTGCCATTCAACCTGCTTCCACTCGTGCCGGGTTCGGCAGTGTGGCGATCGATACGCACATATCAGTTGAAGATCGCCAGCGGCTAGGTGCCATCAGCCAGAGGCTCAACGAGTTGATCAGGACCTATCCGGGCACGATGTCCGGCGAGGACGTCGAGGTGCAGCCCCATTACCACACGGAGCCTTCCGCAATGAGACGTGTCATCGACGGGTCCGCTGCCCATCTCCACTACCGGATTCCTTTGGGCAGCGTCGATCACGAGGCTGGCACCCTGCCGATGGGCGAACTCGTCGACGCAGACCTTGGCTTAACCGGTTTCGACGGCATCTACGTCCTGGGTCCTGGTGTCTTCCCAGCGAGTGGGGCGGCGAATCCCTCCCTGACCTCCCTCGCGTTGAGTAACTGGCTGGCTAAGCATCTGATTTCCAACTTATAAGGACATCCCGACTATGCCGATCTCTGCGGGAAGCTGCATACAAGGCTTGAGCCTGGACTTTTTTGGCACATTGGTCACGGTCGATGAAGACCGACCGTCGATGGCAACTGTGCTGACGTCGCTGGGGTTCAGATGCACAGATTCCATGGAGTCGATATGGAACACACATGGGTTTGATGGACAGGAGACGCCCACCCACTCCTCCGAACCTGATTATCTGACTTGGCGCAGAACAAATCTCGCACGACTGGCCGCATCCTCGGGAGTCCCCACCCATCTCATTGGTGCAGTGGTCGAGAATCTTGAAGAGAACGACCTTTCCTGGACAGTCAAAGCAAAACCAGGCGCTGCTGAACTGCTGACATTTTTGACCACTCATGGAATACCCGCCACTATCTGCTCCAACTGGGACTATGGCCTCAGCCCCTACCTGCGACAGGCCGGCCTTCCGGACGAATTCCCCCGCGTCATCTCGTCCTTCGTTGGCGTCCGAAAACCCGCGACTCGCATCTTCGGTGAAGTGGCTCGTCAACTGACCCTGCCACCTCACGCCATCCTGCACGTCGGCGACTCGGCCGAAGCGGACGTCATAGGAGCCTTACGCGCAGGAATGCAATCCGGCTACCTGCGCAGCGAGCGATCCACGCTCACGCTGCCCTCCACCCTTGTCGAGGTGTTTCCCAGCCTGTACTCGGTACTGGACTTCCTGCGAGTCCGTCTCTCCCTCTACTGACTCTCGCGTCGTCGGACAGGCAGCCTGACACCCCGGGGAAGGGCTATGAGCAGGGACAGAGAGGCCCGACAAAGACCGTTGGCGACACACACTGCGACTGTCGGTGGTTTGTCGGTGGTTTGTCGGTGGCGGCTGGCACCTTTGGCGGCATGACGCGAATCGACAAGAACCCCAGCGGCGGAAACGCCGCCGTCTCCGTACGGGGGCTGGTCAAGCACTACGGCGAGACCAAGGCACTGGACGGCGTGGACCTGGACGTCCGCGAGGGCACCGTGATGGGTGTGCTCGGACCGAACGGCGCCGGCAAGACCACCCTCGTACGCATCCTGTCCACCCTCCTCTCCCCCGACTCCGGCGCGGCGAGCGTCGCCGGCTACGACGTCATACGGCAGCCGCGCCAGCTGCGCCGGGTGATCGGTCTCACCGGTCAGTACGCCTCCGTCGACGAGAAGCTCCCGGGCTGGGAGAACCTCTACATGATCGGCCGGCTTCTCGATCTGCCGCGCAAGGACGCCCGGGCCCGTGCCGACGAACTGCTTGAGCGTTTCTCGCTCACCGACGCCGCCAAGCGGCCCGCGAGCACGTACTCCGGAGGTATGCGGCGGCGCCTGGACCTGGCCGCGTCGATGATCGGGCAGCCCTCCGTCCTCTTCCTCGACGAGCCCACCACCGGTCTCGACCCGCGCACCCGCAACGAGGTCTGGACCGAGATCAAGCGCATGGTCGGCGACGGGGTCACCGTCCTGCTCACCACCCAGTACATGGAGGAGGCCGAGCAGCTCGCCTCCGAGCTGACCGTCGTGGACCACGGCAAGGTCATCGCGGGCGGCGCCATCGAGGAGCTGAAGGCGAAGGTCGGCGGCCGTACCCTGCGGGTCCGCCCGGTCGATCCGCTGCAGCTGCGGCCCCTGGCCGCCGCGCTCGACGAGCTGGGCCTCACCGGCCTCGCCGCCAGCACCGTGGACACCGAACGCGGTGCCGTCCTGGTCCCGATCCTCAGTGACGAGCAGCTGACCGCCGTGGTCGGCGCGGTCATCGCGCGGGGCATCACCCTCTCCTCCGTCACCACCGAACTGCCCAGCCTGGACGAGGTGTTCCTGTCTCTCACGGGTCACCGCGCCAGTGCCCCGCAGGACGCGACGCCCGCCCCGGACCTTGAGGAGGTCGCCGTATGAGCGCCACCACTCTTTCCACCGCCGGCCTTTCCGCCGCCGGCGGCAAGGCGGACGGCCGGATCCCGCTGCGCGGTCATCTGCGCCACACCGGCGCCCTCATCCGCCGCAACCTGCTGTGGATCCGGCAGGACCCCGAGTCGATGTTCGACGCGCTGCTGATGCCGGTCGTCTTCACCCTGCTGTTCGTGTACGTCTTCGGCGGCTCGATCGGGCAGGCCCTGGGCGGCGGCCAGGACGGGTACGTGCAGTACGTGATCCCCGGCATGATCGCGATGATGAGCATGACGCTGTCCCAGGGCGTCGGCACCGGCTTCAGCCAGGACTTCAACTCCGGTGTCATGGACCGCTTCCGGTCCCTGCCCATCGGGCGCGGCTCGGTGCTGTTCGCGAAGGTCTCCGTGGAACTCGTACGCATGCTGTTCGCGACGACCGTGCTGATGATCGTCGCCGTACTGGTCGGGTTCGACATCAACAGCTGGCCCGGTCTGTTCGCGGCCGTGGGCCTGGCCGCGGTGTTCGCCTCGTCGATCATGTGGGTGTTCCTCACCCTGGGCGTGATCCTGAAGAACGCACAGTCCGTACAGGCGATGGGATTCCTCGTGCTGTTCCCGCTGCAGTTCGGTTCGTCGATCTTCGCCCCGACGGCGTCCATGCCCGGCTGGCTGCAGGCGTTCACCGACTACAACCCGCTCTCCACGCTCGCCGACGCGGCCCGCGGACTGATGGTGGGCGGCCCGGTCGCGCACGACCTGTGGGTGACGCTCGGCTGGTCGGTGGCGATCACCGCCGTGATGGCGCCGGTCGCGATCCACAAGTTCCGTACCAAGAGCTGACGTTCACGTTCGTCCGGACCACGGCACGTCCACGATCCGCGTCGTCAGACCAGGGCGGCGGCCTCCTCGGGGGAGAGGCCGCCGCCTTCGGCGTACGCGGCCTCGTACGCCTCGTCGTCGAGGACGGCGCGCACGGCCGTCTCGGCGTCCCCCCGCACCTGGCGTTCCATCGGGGACCGGACGTGGCCGGACGGCAGCAGCCCGTCGGCGGCGCCGAGACAGCGGGCGGCGTCCCGGACCCGCTGTCCGCCGTCGACGCCGGACAGCGCGAGGACGGCGGTGGTCAGATGCACCGACATCATGTTCGGCGAGATCATGTGGCTCAGCGGGTCCTGCGCCCGTTCCAGGGCACCCCGCACCTTCGTCACCGCCTCCTCGTACAGCCCCTCCACGGCGTCCAGCCAGGCCTCCACCCCGAGCACGTACGAGTCGAAGACCACGAAGTGGACAGCGCCGAACTCCTCACGCATCCGGGCCATCTGGGTGCGGGCCTCGGCAAGCCGGCCGGTGCGGCCGAGCCACGTCGCGAGGAAGAGCCGGGCCGCGGGCATCGCCTCGTTGCGCGCTCCGAAACCCTGCTCCAGGACGTCGCGGAGCAGCCGCTCGCCCCGCTCGGTCTCCCCCGAGTCGATGAGCACGCCGCCGAGGCGGGCGGTGAGGATGGCCGTCTGGGCGCGGGCACCGAGGCGGTCGGCGTGTGTGATGGCCGCCCGGTAGTCCGCCGCGGCGAGTTGGTGCTCGCCCTTGCGTTCCCGGGCCTCGCCCCGTGCGGAGAGCGCCTCGGCGGCGCCCCAGCCGTCCCCGATGCGGACGAAGATCTCCAGCGACTCGTCCGCGTCCCGGGTCGCGTCACCGGCCCAGTCGGAGCGGTTGGCCAGGATGTTGGCGCGCATCTGCAGGGAGCCGGCCAGCTCCCATTCGTAGCCGAGCTCCCGGCAGGTCGCCACGCTCGCGTCGATGACCTCGCGCAGCCGGTCCATGTCGCCGGTCAGCATCACGGCGTAGAACCAGAGGAAGCCGGGGTTGCGGCAGACCTGCGGGTAGCCCGGCTGGTAGGTCTCGGTGATGGCCAGCAGCTTCGCCTCGGCCTCCGGGGTCTGCCAGGTCTCCAACTCCAGGTCCATACAGGCGAGATGGAGGAGGTGGACACCGCGCCGGGCCTCGGCGAGGACCTCGGGGCGCATCGGTGGCGGAGTCTCCGTGCACCGTTCGTAGAGCGGGACGGCGGGCTCGGCGGGCGGCGCGAACGGGTCGGGGCCGAGCGCCATGATCTCGCGGGTCCAGTTGCGTGCCGCCATGCGCAGGTCGCGGATCTGCCAGTACCAGGCGAGGGAGAGGATGAGGCAGAGCGCCTCCTGTTCGTCCCCTTCGGCGACGGCGTGCTGCAGTGCGGCGCGCGTGTTCTCGCCCTCGGTCTGGAGCAGTTCGATGGCCGCGCGCTGGCCGGGGCCGCGCAGCTCCGGGTCGGTGGTGCGGGCGAGTTCGCGGTAGTACGTGAGGTGGGCGCGCTCGGCGGCGCGGCGCTCGCCGGACTCGTCGAGCCGCTGCCCGGCGTACTCGGCGACGGTCTCCAGGAGCCGGTAGCGCATCTCGCCGTCGGCTCCGCCCAGGGGGGAAGGGGCCGCGACGACAAGGGACTTGTCGACGAGCGAGCCGAGCAGTTCCAGGGCGGCGGGTCCGCAGACGGCCTCGGCGGCGGCGAGGTCGCAGCCGCCGGCGAAGACGGACAGCCGCCGCAGCACGTCCCGTTCGCCCTCGTCGAGGAGGTCCCAGGACCAGTCGACGACGGCACGGAGTGTCTGCTGGCGCGGCAGGACCGTACGGCTGCCGGAGGTGAGGAGGCGGAAGCGGTCGTCGAGGCGGTCGGCGATCTGCCGCGGGGTGAGCATCCGCAGCCGGGCGGCGGCCAGTTCGATGGCCAGCGGCAGCCCGTCGAGCCGCCGGCAGATCTCGGCGGCCGCCTCCGGGTCGTCCTCGATGCCGAAGCCCGGCCGGGCGGCGGCGCCCCGGTCGGCGAGCAGCTTCAGCGCGTAGGGCTCGGGCAGCGGTTCCACCGGCCGCAGCAACTCCCCCGGTACGCCGAGGGGTTCGCGGCTCGTGGCCAGTACGGTCAGTCCGGGGCAGCGTTCCAGGAGCTGTTCGACGAGGCGGGCCGCGGCGTCCACGACGTGTTCGCAGTTGTCGAGGACGATCAGCATGCGGCGGTTGGCGCAGTGCTCGGTGAGCCGGACGAGGGGGTCGTCGTGCCGGTCGGTGACGGCCCGCATCTCCTCGGCGCCGGCGCCACGCAGCACGGTCTCCCGCGCTCCGACCGCGGTGAGTACGGCCTCGGGTACGGCCTCCGGGTCGTCGACGGGCGCGAGTTCGGCCAGCCACACCCCGTCGGGCACGGACGCGGCGATGCTCTCGGCGGCCTCCTGGGACAGCCGGGTCTTGCCGGCCCCGCCCGGCCCGAGCAGTGTCACGAGGCGGGCGGATCCGAGGTCCCCGCGGATGGTCTCCAGGTCGGTGTGCCGGCCGACGAAGGAGGTGAGCCGGGCGCGGAGGTTGCCGAGGCCGCGGTCGCGGGTGCCGGACGGGGCACCGGGCCCGGACGTCTGCTCGTACGACGTCGGCCGGTGTCCGTTCTCACTCGCTTCCCCCCGCAGCAACTCCCCGTACAGCGACCGCAGTTCGGGTCCGGGGTCGGTGCCGAGACGGTCGGCGAGGAGCTGTCGTACGGATTCGTAGCCAGCCAGTGCCTCCGCGGTGCGGCCCGCGTCGCGCAGGGCGCGCAGGCGCAGGAGCTGGAGGGGCTCGTCCAGGGGGTGGGCGTCGCTGAGGGCGGTGAGGTCGGGGAGGTACTGCTCGGCCTGGCCGAGGGCGAGGGCCGCGGTGAGGCGGGCGCGGCGGGCGTCGAGGCGGCGGGTCTCCCAGCGGGAGGACTCGGCGGTGCGGTCCGGGAGGTCGGCGAGGGCGGGGCCGTGCCAGAGCGCGAGGGCGTCGTCGAGGACGACGGCCGCCTTGCCGGGGTCGCCGTCGGCGAGCGCGCGGACCCCCTCCCCGGCGAGCCGCTCGAAGCGGTGCAGGTCGATGTCGTCGGCCGCCGCGCACAGCCGGTAGCCGCCCTCGGCGGAGGCGATCGCGTCCGCGCCGAGCGCCCTGCGCAGCCGGCCCACCAGGGCCTGCAGCGCGCCGGTGGCGTCGGCGGGCGGGTCGGCGCCCCACACCTCGTCGACCAGTACGGCCGCGGGCACGGTCCGTCCCGGCCGCAGGGCGAGCACGGTCAGCAGGGCACGCAGCCGCGCCCCGCCGACCGGGACGGGGGTGCCGTCGCCGCGGAGTGCCTGGGTGGTGCCGAGAATGCGGTAGCGCACGGGGTCCATTGTCTCCGGTGGTCTCAGCACGGGTCGCGGGGTTCCTGCGGAGTGGCGCCCGGGATGTCGATCGTGACGCCCGGGATGTCGATCGCGGCGAGGACACCGGTCACCGCGGAGCCCTCCGGTGTACGGGTTTCAGCCGGTTCGGACCACTTGGCCCAGGTATCAGCCGGACGCGGCGACCGCTCCTCCGATACGGGTACGGGCACGGGTACGGGTTCGCACCGCGCCCGTCTGCCCGCGTAGAACACCTGCCACGACCTCATGGGTCCACCCTCCCCGGAACTCACAGGCGATCGCGAGACGTTTTCGGCATACGCCCGGTACGGTCGGGCACGCCCCTCAGCATGAAGCCCGCTGAGCGAACCCCAGGGAGCCCGACCCCATGACCACCGCCACCACCCGCCACAGCGACCGGCGGATCAGCCCCGTCTTCCTCGGGATCGTGGCCGTCACCGCGGTGACCGGATGGGCCACCTGGACGGGCTTCGCCGAGCAGCCCGGTGTGGCCGTCTTCCTGTTCGTGACGGCGGCCTGGATCGTCTCGCTCTGTCTGCACGAGTACGCGCACGCGCGCACGGCCCTGCACAGCGGTGACATCTCGATCGGCGCGAAAGGGTATTTGACCCTCAACCCCCTCAAATACACCCACGCGCTGCTGAGCATCGTGCTCCCCGTCATCTTCGTGATGATGGGCGGTATCGGTCTGCCGGGCGGCGCGGTCTGGATCGAGCGGAGCCGGATCCAGGGCCGCTGGAAGCACAGTCTGATCTCGGCGGCGGGCCCGCTGACGAACGTCCTCTTCGCGGTGGTCTGCACGGCCCCGTTCTGGCTGGACGCGCTGGACGGCGTACCGGCCGACTTCCAGTTCGCCCTCGCGTTCCTCGCACTGCTCCAGGTCACGGCCGCGCTCCTGAACTTCCTGCCGGTGCCGGGCCTGGACGGCTACGGCATGATCGAGCCCTGGCTGTCGCACAGCATCCGCCGCCAGGTGGAGCCCCTCGCGCCCTTCGGGCTGCTCCTCGTGATCGCCATCCTGTGGATCCCGGCGGTGAACAGCGTGTTCTTCGACGTGATCGACGCACTCCTGCGCAGCCTGGACATCGACGAGTTCCGGACGTACTGCGGGCAGAACCTCTACCGCTTCTGGACGGACACCAACGAGTACTGCTCGGTCAGCCCGTGACGGTCGGCGACTGGCGGCGCGCCCTGTCCCGGCGCAGGTAGTACCAGGTCATGTTGGACGAGAGACCCGCGAGCAGCACCCACACGATCCCCAGCCAGCTGCCCTGGACGAAGGAGACGACGGCCGCGGCGGTTGCCAGCAGGCAGACGACGAGGGCGTAGAGGGCGAGTCGGGACATGGGGTGCGGCTCCTGTCGGGTCCTGTCGTTGCTGCCGTGGCCGGCGGTCCCGTCGGGGGACACTGCTGCCTCCAGTGTCCCCCACGTCCGGAGCCCGCTGTACGCCTACACGTCGGTCACGCGCAGACCCGCGTGGGCCTTGTACCGGCGGTTCACCGAGATCAGGTTCGCGACCAGCGCCTCGACCTGGTGGGCGTTGCGCAGCCGCCCGGAGAAGACCCCGCGCATGCCGGGGATGCGGCCGGCCAGCGCCTGGACGATCTCGACGTCCGCGCGCTCCTCGCCGAGGACCATGACGTCGGTGTCGATCTCCTCGATCTCCGGGTCCTCCAGGAGGACCGCCGAGAGGTGGTGGAAGGCGGCCGTGACCCGCGAGTCCGGCAGCAGGGCGGCGGCCTGCTCGGCCGCGCTGCCCTCCTCGGGCTTCAGCGCGTACGCGCCCTTCTTGTCGAATCCGAGCGGGTTGACGCAGTCGACGACGAGCTTGCCGGCCAGTTCCTCGCGCAGGGACTCCAGCGTCTTGCCGTGTCCGTCCCACGGCACGGCGACGATCACGATGTCGCTGCGGCGGGCGGTCTCGGCGTTGTCGGCACCCTCGACGCCATGGCCGAGCTCGTCGGCGGCGGCCTGCGCGCGCTCCGCGGCCCGCGAACCGATGATCACCTTCTGGCCGGCCCGCGCCAGCCGGTAGGCGAGGCCCTTGCCCTGCGGACCGGTGCCGCCGAGTACGCCGACGACGAGCCCGGACACGTCGGGAAGGTCCCAGGGGTCCTTCGCGGGCGCCTTCTGTGCACTGTCAGTAGAGGTCATGGGCCGACTTTACGTGCGCGGTTCGCCTCCGCGGCGGTCAGGTGAGCCCTGTCACGGGCACCCTGCGGAAGACGATGGTCTCGTACGCGCCGAAGTCGCCCGTCTCGTAGAGGAGTCCGACGGTGTCGTCGTCGACGCGGACGAGATCGGAGTACCCGGCGGGCAGCCCGTCCACGGTGTGCGCGGGCCGCCAGGTGACGCCGTCGTCGGTGCTGGCGCGGATCGTCATCAGGGCGCGGAACCCGGGGTCGGCGGGGCCGGAGTACAGCAGGACGTCCGGGTCGCGGAGCTGGAGCACGCTGCCCTCGACGACCGGTCCGGTGAGGCCGGCCTGCGGGCGGAAGGGCTTGACCAGACTCTGGCCGCCGTCCTGGGAGTAGGCGTCGGCACGGGTGCCGGGGGCGGTGGAGTCGGTGCGGGTGTTGAAGTAGACGCGCCCGTCGGGGAGTTCGGTGGCGGTGGTCTCGTTCACGTTGATGTAGTTGTCGGTGTTGTCGTCGACGTACCCGATGCGCCAGGTCTCACCGTCGTCGTCGCTGAGCAGACAGTGCCCGCCGTTGTACTTGCCCTCGGTGCCGGTGTCCTTGCCGGCCGGCGGGAGGGAGTGGTTGGCGGGGACGACGACCCGGCCGGTGCTCAACTGGAGGGCGTGGCCCGGGGTGGTGGCGTACCACCGCCAGGTGTCCTTCTTCGTCTGCTTCGTGATCTCCTTCGGGCTCGACCAGGTGAGGCCCTCGTCGTCGCTGTGCTGGACCCAGACGCGGCGTCCGTCGGCGGCGGTCACCTTGCCGCGGCGGATGCTGTCCTCGGTGGCGAGGGCGGCGTTGCGGAGGTGGACGAGCAGGACGCGGCCGGTGTCGAGGACGACGGGGGCCGGGTTCCCGGAGAGCGCGTCGCCGTTCTTGGCGGCGACCTGGAGCGGGCCCCAGGTAAGGCCGCCGTCCGTGGAGCGCTTCAGCACGATGTCGATGTTCCCGAAGTCGTCGCGGGAGCCGACCCGGCCCTCGCAGAAGGCCAGCAGGGTGCCCCCGCCGGTGGCGACGACGGCCGGGATGCGGAAGCTCGCGTAGCCCTCCTGTCCCGCCCGGAACGGCACTGATGTCTCAGTACTGGCCATGGAACCCTCCCTTACCGACTCGGACGGACACTCTTCCCACCCCGGGCGAATTCATGGTGAACTCCACCTGACGAGTGGCCGGTTGCGGCAGGATGCGTGCGCATGGATGCCGTACGGGTCGCCCTGTTGCGCGAAGTGCTCGCCGGGACCGAGTGGCCGGGTGCCACGCGGCGGTTCGCGGGAGCGCTGCGGTCCTCCGTGCTGCCGCACGGGGGCGGACTGCTGCTGGTGGGGACGGCCGAGTACGAGCCGTGGCACCTCGCCGCGCACCTCGTGGACGAGGCCGCCTGGTCGGGCACCCCGGAGCTGACACCGACGCTCGTACGGCACGGGGCGCGGCCCGGCGACCCGGCCCATCTGGCCGTCGGACTCGGCCGGATCGAGGCGGCCCGGCGGGGCGAGACCCTCCTCGTCGTGGCGCCCGACGCCCCCGGGGCCCCGCTCCTGGAACGCGTCCACGACGCGCGCCGGGCCGGGGCGACCGTTCTCGCGCTGGACTGCGGCGACCGCGACCTGCACGCGATGGCGCACGAGGCGCTCGCGGTGCCGTCGGAGCCGGACCTCGACCTGGACACCGTGCAGCACCTGGTGAGCGCGGCGGCCGGGGAGAACTCACTCCCCTCCCCGCGGGGCAGGCGACGGCTGCGGGACCGGCTGTCACGGCTGGCGGACCAGTTGACGTCTCCGCCACCGGCACGGTGGTGACGTCCGCACCGATCGACTGAGGGTCCTCGCGGTCGGAAAAGCGGTTGTCCTCGTCGGGGGCGCGCCGGACCATGGCACCTCGTGACGGAACCCGATTGCGACGCCCCCGAATCCGCCCCCGGCCCGGGCCGCTCGCGCCTGCGCGCGCTGCTGCCCGATCTGGCGCCGTGGCGGACCTCCGCCGACTTCCGGCGGCTGTGGGTGGCCGGGCTCGTCACCAACTTCGGCAGCTTCCTGACCTTCGTCGCGCTGCCGGTGCAGATGAAGGATCTGACCGGTTCCGTGGTGGCCGTCGGCGCGATCGGCGCGGTGGAACTCGTCCCGCTGATCGTGTTCGGGCTGTACGGCGGGGCGCTCGCCGATGCCCTGGACAAGCGGAAGCTGATCCTCTGGACGGAGGTGGGGCAGGGGCTGCTGAGCGCCGTGCTGCTGGTCAACGCGCTGCTGCCGGATCCCCTGGTGTGGCCGTTGTACGCCGTCGCCGCGCTCTCCTCCTCGCTCGTCGCCGTCCAGCGGCCCGCCCTGGACGCGCTCACGCCGCGCATCGTGCGGCACGAGCATCTGCCCGCGGCGGCCGCGCTCAACTCGTTACGGTGGACGGTCGGCGGGGTGGCCGGTCCGGCGGTCGCGGGGCTCGTCGTGGCGTACGCCGGGCTCGGCTGGGCCTACGCCGCGGACCTGGCGACCTTCGTGGTGTCGGTCGCGCTCGCGGTGGGCCTCGCCGCGTCGCCCGCCTCCCACGAGGCCGCGAAGCCGTCGCTGCGGTCGATCCTGGAGGGCGCCCAGTACGCGTGGAGCCGCAAGGAGCTCCTGGGTACGTACGCCATCGACCTGGCCGCCATGTTCTTCGCGTTCCCGCTGGCCGTACTGCCCTTCCTGGCGGACGAGCTGGACGCGGAGTGGTCGCTGGGCCTGATGTACGCGGCCCTGCCCGCCGGGGCGCTGCTGGTCAGCCTGACCAGCGGGTGGACGTCCCGGGTCCATCGGCACGGGCGGATGGTGGTGCTGGCGGCGGCCTTCTGGGGGCTCGCGATGGTGGCCGCCGGGGTCGTCCACGATGTGTGGCTGGTCCTGCTGTTCCTCGCGCTGGGCGGGTGTTTCGACATGGTCAGCGGGATCTTCCGCGCGGCGATGTGGAACCAGACGATCCCCGACGAGCTGCGGGGGCGGCTGGCGGGGATCGAGCTGCTCTCGTACTCGGTCGGGCCCCAGCTGGGACAGGTACGGGCCGGCGGCATGGCCGCGTGGATCGGTGTGCGGGGATCTGTGTGGGCCGGGGGTGTGCTGTGCGTGGCGGCGGTGGGGGCGCTGGCTTTGTGCCTGCCGAAGCTGATGACGTACGACGTGCGGACGAATGAGCATGCGGTGCGGATGAAGGAGGCGCGGGGGAAGGTTTCGGCCGGTTCTTAGGCTGCGGGCCGGTGGGGGCTGGTCGCGCAGTTCCCCGCGCCCCTGAAAGGCGGGGCTGCGCCCCATGCCTTTCATCTTTTAGGGGCGCGGGGAACTGCGCGATCGGCCACGACGGACCCGCAGGTCACAACGGGCAGCTAGTCGTCTTCGGAGCCCCGCGCAGCGGAGTCATGCCAGCGGGGGTCGTTCTCCCATTCAAGATTCCGCTCTCGAGCGATCTCCATCGCCTGCTCCGCCTCGCCACGAGACGCGTACGGGCCGAAACGGTCCTTGCCCGGACAGTCGGGGCCCTCTTCGACCTTCTTGTGCTCCAGGCAGTAGTACCACTCGCCCGGCTTCCCGACGGTCCGCTTCTTGAACAGGGCCATGGCTGGGGCTCCTTTCGCCAGGGACATCGTCCCCCACCACGCGCTGGTTAGACTCGCTGCCATGTCTGGCCAGTCGCTGCTCGTACCAGGGGAGCTTTCTCCCACCCGTCCCGTGCCGGGAAACATCAGGCGTCCCGAGTACGTGGGCAAGCCCGCCCCCACGCCGTACACCGGAGGGGAGGTCCAGACCCCGGAGACGGTCGAGGCGATGCGTGTCGCGGGGCGGATCGCCGCCCGGGCGATGGCCGAGGCCGCGAAGCTCATCGCGCCCGGTGTCACCACGGACGAGCTGGACCGGGTCGCCCACGACTACATGTGCGACCACGGCGCCTACCCGTCCACGCTCGGCTACCGCGGTTTCCCGAAGTCGCTGTGCACCTCCGTGAACGAGGTCATCTGTCACGGCATCCCGGACTCCACGGTCCTGCGGGACGGCGACATCATCAACCTCGACGTGACGGCGTACATCGGCGGCGTGCACGGCGACAACAACGCCACGTACCTCGTCGGTGACGTGGACGAGGAGTCGCGGCTGCTCGTCGAGCGGACCCGTGAGTCCCTCGACCGTGCCATCAAGGCCGTCAAGCCCGGCCGGCAGATCAACATCATCGGGCGGGTCATCGAGTCGTACGCGAAGCGCTTCGGGTACGGGGTCGTGCGGGACTTCACCGGGCACGGCATCAACTCGTCGTTCCACTCGGGGCTGATCATCCCGCACTACGACAGCCCGCACGCGACGACCCTGATCCAGCCGGGGATGACGTTCACGATCGAGCCGATGCTGACGCTGGGGACGCACGAGTACGACATGTGGGACGACGGGTGGACCGTCGTGACGAAGGACCGGAGGCGGACCGCCCAGTTCGAGCACACGCTGGTCGTCACGGACAGCGGGGCCGAGGTGCTGACCCTGCCGTAACCGCCCTGTTTCGTATCAAGTCCCACACCAGGTTCCGCACGAAGCCGCCCACTCGAACAGAGGGGCGGCTTTTTTATGTGGATCGGGTGCGGATCCGGGGTACGGTTTTACCGACAGGGCGTCGGGAACCTGTTGACTTAGGTAAGCCTAACCATACAAGATGGGCCCGGCTCTCGTCCCCCTTCGGCCCCGGAGGTCTTCATGAACTCGTCGAGCACACCGTTCTCGACGCTCATCCGCACCGCCTCGCACGAGCAGCACGGGCAGGCGCACGACTCGACGTTCATGAGCGAGTTGCTGGGCGGCAGGCTGGGCGTGGACGCGTACACGCGCTACACCGAGCAGCTGTGGTTCGTCTACCGGGCGCTGGAGGAAGGCGGGCGCGAGCTCGCCGGCGATCCCGTGGCCGGGCCGTTCATGCGTCCCGAGCTGGTGCGGGTGGCCGCGCTGGAGCGGGACCTCGCGCATCTGCGGGGCCCGGACTGGCGCGAGGGCGTCACCGCGCTGCCCGCGACCGAGGAGTACACGGCACGGATCACGGAGTGCGCGCGTACGTGGCCCGGTGGGTACGTGGCCCATCACTACACCCGTTACCTCGGCGACCTCTCCGGCGGCCAGGTCCTGCGGAGCAAGGCGGAGCAGACGTGGGGCTTCGCGCGCAAGGGGGACGGGGTGCGGTTCTATGTGTTCGAGAACATCGGGAACCCTGCCGCGTTCAAGCGGGAGTATCGCGAGCTGCTCGATGGTGTGGCGGTGGATGATCTGGAGAAGCAGCGGATCATTGCTGAGTGCAAGCGGGCGTTCGCGCTTAATATCGCGGTCTTTGTTGCTTTGGGGGAAGAGTTCCGCATCAGTGCGTGAGCGCTCCGCTTTTGGGCTGGGTTTCGGGTGCGGGTGAGTGGGGGCTGGTCGCGCAGTTCCCCGCGCCCCTGAAAGGCGGGGCTGCGCCCCATGCCTTTCATCTTTTGGGGGCGCGGGGAAC
>NZ_JBHXSU010000035.1:0-88278 GCF_042715345.1 Streptomyces sp. NPDC058697 | reverse complement strand
ACCCCTAAAGACCTAGGGGCGCGGGGAACTGCGCAATCTTTTGGGGGTTCGGGGGCGAAGCCCCTGAGTAAGGGACGGGAATGGGTAGGGGCGGCGGGGGCGAGAAAAGGTCCGCGGAAGGGGAGGCTAGAACACCACCACCGCCCGGCCCCCCTTCCCCGCCAGCATGTTCTCGAAGGCCGAGGGGATGCCCTCCAGGGCGATCCGTTCGGTCACCAGGGAGCCAAGGTCCAAGCGGCCCGCACGGACATGTCCCGCCAGGACCGGCAGGTCACGCGCCGGATCCGAGTTGCCGTAGACGCAGCCGGAAAGCGTGCGGCCCCAGTGGAAGAGTTCGAGTGCGTTGAAGGAGACCTGCTGGTCCTTGCCGCCGATGCCGACGACCGTCGTACGGCCGCCCCGGCGAGTGGACTCCCAGGCCGCCCGAATCGTGACGGCACGCCCAACGCACTCAACCGCCACATCGACCCCCTGCTTGCCCGTGAGCCCACGGATCTCCCGAGCGGTGGTGTCGGACGCGACGACATACTCCGTCGCCCCGGCAGCCCGCGCCAGGGACTCCTTCTCCGGCGAGACATCCACCGCCACGATCGTCGACGCGCCCGCGATCCGCGCGGCCTGGATCGCCGCGAGACCGACCCCGCCGGCCCCGAACACCGCGACGGTCTCCCCGGACCGGACCCGCGCCGAGTAGTGGACGGCCCCGTACCCGGTGAGCACGGCGCAGCCGAGCAGCGCCGCGTCCGTCAGCGGAATCCCGGCCGGCGCCGGGAGCACGCAGGCGCCCGCCACCACCGTCTCCTCGGCGAACGCGGCGACGTTCAGCCCGGGATACAGCTCGGCCCCGTCGGAGGAGCGCCGCGCGTACACCTCCCCCGCCCCCGCCAGCGCGTTGGCGCACAGCCACACCTCGCCCAGCGAGCAGGCGTGGCAACTGCCGCAGGAGGGAGCCCAGTTGAGGACCACTCCGTCCCCGGGCACGACGTGTGTGACCCCGGGTCCGACGGAGACGACGGTCCCCGCTCCCTCGTGGCCGAGCACGGCGGGCACCGGCACCCGCATGGTGCCGTTGGACAGGGAGAGGTCGGAGTGGCAGACCCCGGCGGCGGCGAGCCGTACCCTCACCTGCCCGGGGCCCGGCAGCTCCGGCAGCTCGATCTCGGTGATCTCCAAGGGAGAACCGATGGCGGGCAGGATCGCGGCGCGAACCGTGTGCGTCGCACTGGCCATGTCGTACACCCCTCCTGGAGCTAGAACTGCAGGGACTTGGTCTGGAGGTACTCGGACAGGCCGTGCGAGCCCAGCTCCCGGCCGACCCCCGACTGCTTGTAACCGCCGAAGGGCGCAAGGGGGTTGAAGCGTCCGCCGTTGATGTCCACCTGTCCGGTGTCGAGTTGTCGCGCGAAGGCCACGGCCTCCGTCACCTCGCCGGCCCACACCGCCCCCGCCAGCCCGTACACCGTGCCGTTGGCGATCCGCAGCGCGTCGGCCTCGTCCTCGTACCGGAGTATCGCGAGCACGGGGCCGAAGATCTCCTCCTGGGCGATCGTCATCTCGGGGGTCACGTCGGCGAAGACGGTCGGACTGACGAAGTAGCCCTGATCACGCGGGGCTTCGGGGCCGCCGGCCACCAGTCGCGCACCTTCCGCGACACCCTTCTCGATGTAACTCCACACGCGCTGCTGCTGCTTGGCGTTGACGACGGGCCCCATGCGCTCGCCGTACTTCGCGGCGGCCTCCACCGCCAGCGCGACCGCCTCGTCGTACCGCGAGTCGTGGACCAGCATGCGGGTCCAGGCGCTGCACGTCTGGCCGGAGTTGGACATCACGTTGGCCACGCCGACGTTGACCGCCTTGGCGAGGTCGGCGCTCGGCAGGATGACGTTGGCGGACTTGCCGCCGAGTTCCAGGGCGACGCGCTTGACGGCCGCACCCGCGGTCGCGCCGATGTGCCTGCCGACGGCCGTCGAGCCGGTGAAGGAGACCAGGTCCACACCCTCGTGCCCGGCGAGTGCCTGGCCCGCGACCGGGCCGAGGCCGGTGACGAGGTTGAAGACACCGGCCGGAAGGCCCGCTTCGTGGACCGCCTCGGCGAAGAGCTGCGCGGTCAGCGGGGTGTCCTCGGCGGGCTTCAGCACGACCGTGCAGCCTGCCGCGAGAGCCGGGGCGACCTTGGCGACGATCTGGTGCAGCGGGTAGTTCCAGGGGGTGATCGCGCCGACCACGCCGACCGGTTCCAGGTGGACGGTCGAGTTGCCGACCTTCTCCTCGAAGGCGTACGAGGCGGCCAGTTCGGCGTACGAACCGGCGACCGCGATGGGCGCTCCGACGTGCACGGCCTGCGAGAGCTTCGGCGGGGAGCCGAGTTCGGCCGTCACCGTCTCGGCGATCTCCTCCTTGCGGGCGACGAGGACGTCCCGGAGGGCGCCGATCCGCGCGGCCCGCTCGGCGGGCGGTGTGGCGGCCCAGGCGGGCAGGGCTCCGCGCGCGGCTCGTACGGCGGCGTCCACGTCGTCGGCGGTGCCCGCCGGGACGTGGGCGATGACCTGCTCGTCGGCCGGGTTCACGACGGCGATCGTGTCCGTCCCGGCGGCCGGGCGCCACTCGCCGTCGATGTACATGCCGTCGTGTGCCTTCATGCGTTCCTCCCGGGAGGGGCGTCGTCTCCGCCGCCCAACCTAGCCGTCGTCCGAGACCCCAAACTAGCGGTGTTAGTTTTTGGGCACCAGGGGTCCCCGGACCTCAGAAGTCCGCGCGCGTCGGTTCGTCGAGGCGGGCCACGGACTCCTGGCCGAACTCCTTCTCGTACGCGTCCCGGATCCGCTCGATCCCGGGGTCGGCCGCCTTCGCCCGCCCCACGGGATACAGCAGGATCAGCTCGTACGACCGCTCGCGCTCGATGACGCCGTTCCTGTCGCGCCACTGCCCGCGGCCGTCCTGAACGGTGAGCCCGTCCGGGAAGGCGGGGGTGACCTGCCGGTCGACGAAGTCCATGAACTGCCCGTCGGTGACGGCCGGGCCACCGTCGGGGCGCTCGGTGCCGAAGAGGAGGCGGGTCTCGACGTACGCCGCACCCCTGGCCGTCGGAGCGGTCAGAGCCGCCGGGGCCGTTGCGGTCGTCGGCCGGGTGTCGGCGTCGGTGAGTGTGGCGTACGCGGCCGGGGCGCCGGCGAAGAGGAGGGCGGAGGCCGTCGCGACGGCGAGGCGGGTACGCGTGGTGTTCGTGATCATGAACGCATGCCTAGCGGGCCTCAGTCCTCCAGGTCGGGCAGGCGCGCCGGAGCCGGGGAGATCCGTACGCCTTCGTGGTCGAAGACGAACAGATGGGCGAGGTCCACGAGGAGCGGGACCTGCATGCCGTGGTGGAGTTCGTGGTCGGGTGTCGTACGGACGATGAGGTCTCCCGGCAACCGGCCCTCGGGAGGCGGCAGTTCGGACCGGTCCGGCCCGGGGTCCTCCAGGACGACGACGGGTCCGGCCCGCAGCGCGCCCGCCCGGTCCCGCAGGCGGCCGAGGACCCCGCCCACGGGTCGGCGGCGGCGCGGCGGCCGGGGCATGGGGCGCGGTGCCTCCAGGTCGGGTACGAAGGCGGGCTGGGAGCCGGTGTTGAAGTGGACGAGGACCTCGTGCCCCTGGAACTCGACGTGCTCGACGAGCCCGCTGATCGCCACCTCGCCGGACCTGGCCTCCGCGGGCTTGGCGATGCGTACGGCCTCGGAGCGCAGGCCCACGATGACCTCGTGGCCCTGGTGCACGCGGAGCAACCGGTGGTCCAGGCACAGGGGTTCGGGCAGGACGAGGGCCTGGCGGCCGAGGCCGATCGACATGGCGCCGTCGAGCGGGGCGAGGACGACGCCGCGCAGGAGGCTGATACGCGGGGTGCCGATGAAGGCGGCGACGAAGACGTTCTCGGGCAGCGCGTAGACCGTGCGCGGCGTGCCGACCTGCTGGAGGACACCGCCGCGCAGGACGGCGACCCGGTCGCCGAGGGACATCGCCTCCGCCTGGTCGTGGGTGACGTACACCGTGGTGACGCCCAACCCCCGGGTGAGGCGGGCGATTTCGGCGCGCAGCCGGTTGCGGAGCTTGGCGTCCAGGTTGGCGAGCGGCTCGTCCATCAGGAAGGCGGAGGGGTGCCGTGCGATCGCCCTGCCCATCGCGACGCGCTGGCGTTCGCCGCCGGAGAGCTGGTGGGGGAAGCGGTCGAGGAGGTCCTCGATGCCGAGCATCTTGGCCGTGGCGTCGACGCGCGAGCGCGGGTCCTGGCCGGGGCTCTCGATGCGCAGTGGGAAGCCGATGTTGTCGCGGCCGTTCATGGTCGGGTAGAGCGCGAAGTTCTGGAAGATCATCGCCATGTCCCGGTCGGCGGGCTCCAGATGGTTGGCGTACACGCCGTCGAGCCGTATCTGTCCCTCGGTGGGGTCCGTGAGTCCGGCGATCATCCTCAGCACGGTCGACTTGCCGCAGCCGGAAGGACCGAGGAGCACCAGGAACTCGCCGGGCGCGACGTCGAGCGACAACCTCTCCACCACAGAGACACCGCGGGTGTAGGACTTGCTGACCTGTCGAAGGGAGATGGCGCGTGACATGGGACGTGACCCCCGGGGGCTCACAGGGCGCTGTTGCTCCGCGATCGGAGGTCTCGCGGGTCGTACGAGACCTATGAGTCACGGAAGCTAACGGACCGCACACATCCCGGGGAAGACTTGCGGCGGAATCGGACGGGGCATGCGGAGTGCCCCCTTGTGAAACCTGGCGTCCGGTCAACTCCGGTGCGAAAGAGGTCTGTTCAGCGTCTCTCGGGCTCCGGTGCGGATGGCGTACGTCCCCTACGTTCCGCCGGCTCGGGGCCGGCGGCGCCCGTACGGCCCTGTCGCAGTCCGAGCCCCGAGGCGATCAGCAGCAGCGCTCCGAGCATGACGAAGGGCGCGGCCACGCCTGCGACTCCGGCGACCAGGCCCGCGGCGGCGGGCGCTGCGACCTGGCCGAGCCGGTTGCCGGTCAGGCGCAGGGCGAGGGCGGTGGAGCGGGCGTCGTCCGGGGCGGCCTGGACGACCGTGGTCATGGACAGGGGCTGGCCGACGCCCAGGCAGAAGCCGAGCAGGGCGAGGATCACGGCGAGGCCCCAGACCGGCACGGGCAGCGCGATCCCGGCGCACAGCAGGGCCCCCAGCAGACAGGTCGTGCTGAGCAGCGCGGCCCGGCCGAGGAGCCGCAGCATGGGCGTCATGACCAGGCGGCAGGCGATGGTCGCCGCCGCGCGGAGGCTGAGCAGCAGGCCGATCACGGAGGGCGCGATGCCCCGGTGTTCGCCGACCACCGGCAGATACGCGGTGAGGATGTCCGTCGCGGACAGCACGGCGAGGCTGATGAAGATGCCCGCGGGTACGCCCCGGGTGCGCAGTATGCGGTGCACGGGGACCCGATCGCCGCGTCCGGTACGGGACTTGGGCCGGTCGCGGTGCTCTATGCGCCACAGCGAGACGAACGAGACCGCGGCGACGCCGCCCGCGACCAGCAGGGCGAGGGCGCTGGTGCCCGCCATGTCGGGGCCGCCGATCAGGGCGCCCGCGGCGATCGGTCCGACGAGCTGGCCGAGCGAGGCGCCGATGGTGAAGTGGCCGAAGTTGCGGTCCTGGTCGGGCGGTGCGGACTGGCGGGCCACGATCGACTGGGCGCCGATCACGAAGGAGAGGTGTCCGAGGCCCATCACCCCGCTCCAGGCCGCCATCGCGGCAAGGGAGTTCGCCGTGCCGCTGAGGGCGCAGCCCCCGGCTATGAGGACGACGCCGACCGGGAGCAGCGGGGCGCACCGGCCGTGGTCGGTCCTGCGGCCGAGCGGTACGGCGGCGAACAGGGGCAGCAGTGCGTAGACGCCGGCGATGACACCGATCGCGCGCTCGTCGGCGCCCAGCGCGAGGGCCCGGTAGGAGACGGCGGGCCGTGCCATCGACACCGCCCCCTGCGCGAAGCTGAAGGCGATGACGAGGCGGAGCAGCCAGCCGCGGTTCCCACCGGGCCTCACAGTGACACCCTCCATTGGATGGGACGGACGAACGGGATCGGACGAACGGGGTGGGTCCGGCCGGGGCCGGACTCCGGGGAGCCGGGGCTCAGATGATGCCGAACAGGATTCCGGCGCCGAGTACCACGAGGGAAGTGAGGGCGGCCCACTTGACCACGAACTTGGTGTGGTCGCCGAACTCGACCTTGGCCATGCCGACCAGGACGTATACGGCCGGGACGAGCGGGCTCGACATGTGGAGCGGCTGGCCGACGAGCGAGGCTCGGGCGATCTCCAGCGGGGAGACCCCGTGGGCCGCGCCCGCCTCGGCGAGGACCGGCAGGACGCCGAAGTAGAAGCCGTCGTTCGACATGAAGTAGGTGAGCGGGAGGCTGAGGACGCCGGTGACGAGGGCCATGTGCGGGCCCATGCCGTCGGGGATGCCGTCGACGAGCCAGTTGGCCATGGAGTCGACCATGCCGGTGCCCTGGAGGACGCCGGTGAAGACGGCGGCTGCGAAGACCATGCCGGAGACGTTGAGGACGTTGTCGGCGTGGGCGGCGAGGCGGGCCTTCTGGTCGGGGATGTGCGGGAAGTTGACCGTGAGGGCGAGCGCGGCGGCGAGCACGAACAGGACCGGGATCGGCAGCAGTTCCATGATCATGGCGGTCAGGAGCGTCGCCGTGAGCAGCGCGTTGAACCAGTACAGCTTGGGGCGCAGCGTCGGGCGGTTCGGGTCGAGGCCCTGGAGGCGGATGTCGTCCTCCTCGCCATCACCGTCGCCGTCGTCGTCGGAGGCGTCGGTGCCGGAGCCCGCGCCGCCGGTGGTCTTGGTCATGCGCACTTTGCCGTCACCGGGACCGCCGGAGGCGGTGGCACCGGCGCCGGCGCCGACGAGCACGGTCTCGGTCTCGGGCTCCTCGACCAGCTGCTTCTCGTCCGTCAGTACGTCGGTCAGGCTCAGCACGCCGAGGCGCTTGCGCTCGCGGAGGCCGAGGACGTACGAGAGGGCGATCACGGCGACCAGGCCGACGGCGAGCGCCGGGATCATCGGGACGAAGATGTCGCCGGCGTCGAGCTTGAGCGCGGTGGCGGCACGGGCGGTCGGGCCGCCCCAGGGCAGCGTGTTCATGACGCCGTTGGCGGTGGCGGCGACGCCGGTCATCACGACGAGGCTCATCTTGAGGCGCTTGTACAGCGGGTACATCGCCGAGACCGTGATCATGAAGGTCGTCGAGCCGTCGCCGTCGAGGGAGACGATCGCGGCGAGCAGGGCCGTGCCGACGACGATGCGCAGCGGGTCGGCCTTGCAGAACTTGAGGATGCCTCGGACGATCGGGTCGAAGAGGCCGACGTCGATCATGACGCCGAAGTACACGATGGCGAACATGAGCATCGCGGCGGTGGGCGCGAGGGTGCCCACCCCTTCGATGACGTAGTCGCCGAGATGCGCACCCTTTCCGACGAACACGCAGAAAAGTGCCGGGATCAGTACGAGCGCCGCGATCGGCGACATCTTCTTCATCATGATCAGGACCAGGAAGGTCGCGATCATGGTGAAGCCGAGGATGGTCAGCATGAGTGGATACCTAACGTTCGCCCTTGAACTTCCACCAGGGACAGCGGTTCGAGTGACGTTAGGTCGGCCACGCAAGGCTTAACAAGATGTTGACACGCGAGCAATAAGCGCAAAACTCCAGGTCAGGGCGTTGTGCCTGTTGGCGCGATATCGATGGGTACGCCATTGAGTACGGCCGTGCCGGACAGCGGGTCGAGCAGGCTGCCGTCGAGGAGCTGGTTGACGTTGACGCCGGGGTCCTCGGCGGCGTGGGTCGTCCGGGTGCCGGGACGGTCGTGTCCCCAGCCGTGCGGCAGGCTCACGACTCCGCGTCGTACGGCGTCGGTGATCTCGGCGGGGGCGACGACCTCTCCCCCGGCGCCCTTCACCCGCACCGGCGCCCCGTCGGTGACGCCGAGGCGTTCGGCGTCGTCGGGGTGGATGTGCAGGGTGCATCGGTTGGTGCCGCCGGTGAGGGCGGGGATGTTGTGCATCCAGCTGTTGTTGGACCGCAGGTGCCGACGGCCCACGAGCACGAGGCCCTCGGGGCGCCGGCGCAGTGCGTCCCGCAGGCGCGGGAGATCATCGGCGAGCGGCCCCGGAAGCAGCTCCACGAGTCCGCTGCGGGTCTTGAGGGGCTGCGGGAGGCGCGGCTGGAGCGGTCCGAGGTCGATGCCGTGGGGCTGGTCGAGCAGCTTCTCCAGGGTCAGCCCTTCGGGGCGTACGCCGAATCCGTCGCCGTAGGGGCCGAGGCGCAGCATCATGTCGAGGCGTCGCTCGGGGCCGGTCTCGCCGGTGAGCTGTGCGGCGAGTTCGCGCGGCTCGCGGCCGTGCGCCGGGGAGTGGGTTTCCTTGACGGCCTTGCCGAGGGTCTGGCCGATGACCAGGTCGTCGACGGCGGAGGGGTCGGCGCCGTGCATGCCGGTGGCGGCGAGGACGAGCCGGGCGAGGATCTCCGTCTCGGCCATGCGGCCGGGCTCCAGGGGGACGGCGGCGCGGGTGTAGCGGACCTGGTTGCGTACGGCGAGGGTATTGAAGGCGAAGTCGTGGTGCGGGCTCTGCGAGGGCGGGGGCGGCGGCAGCACGACGTGCGCGTGCCGTGAGGTCTCGTTCAGGTACGGGTCGACGCTGACCATGAAGTCGAGCGAGCCGAGGGCCTTGTCGAGGCGGTCGCCGTCGGGCGCGGACAGGACGGGGTTGGCGGCGATGACGACGAGGGCGCGGATCGGTTCGCCCTCGGCGGTCGCGGTGTCGATCTCCTCGGCGAGCGCGGCCATCGGCAGTTCGCCCTTGGCCTCGGGGTGGCGGCTCACGCGGCTGTGCCAGCGGCCGAGCGCGAAGCCGTGGCCGGGTCCGGCGGGGCGGGGTGTCCTGTCGGTGGCGGCCTGCGGGAAGAGGGCGCCGCCGGGCCGGTCGAGGTTGCCGGTGAGGATGTTCAGGATGTCGACGAGCCAGCTGGCCAGGGTGCCGTGCGGGACGGTGCAGCTGCCGATGCGGCCGTATACGGCGGCGGTGGGCGCGGCTGCCAGCTCACGGGCGAGCGCGCGGATCGTGTCGGCGTCGACGTCACAGGCCTCGGCGGCGGCTTCTGGGGTGAAGTCCCTTACCGCCTCGCGGAGTTCGTCGGTCCCCTGCACCAGCTCGGTGAGTTCCCCGAGGTCGGTGAGCTGCTCCTCGAAGAGGACGTACGCCATGGCCGCGAGCAGCAGCGCGTCGGTGCCGGGGCGGATGGCCACGTGCCGGTCGGCGAGCTTGGCGGTGCGGGTGCGGCGCGGGTCGATGACGGTCAGGGTGCCGCCGCGCGCCTTGAGGGCCTTGAGCTTGCCGGGGAAGTCGGGGGCGGTGCACAGGCTGCCGTTGGATTCGAGGGGGTTGGCGCCGATCAGCAGCAGGTGGTCGGTGCGGTCGAGGTCGGGGACGGGGATCGCGTTGGCGTCGCCGTAGAGCAGTCCGCTGGAGACGTGCTTGGGCATCTGGTCGAGCGTGGACGCGGTGAAGAGGCTGTGGGTGCCGAGGCCCGCGAGCAGCACGGTCGGGTAGAGGGCGCCGGCCATGGTGTGCACGTTCGGGTTGCCGAGGACGGCCCCGACGGCGTGCGGCCCGTACCGCTCGACGACCGGCCGCAGCCCGGCCGCGACGGCGTCGAAGGCTTCCGTCCAGGTGGCCTCGCGCAGTTCCCCGTCCTTGCGCACCAGCGGTGTCCGCAGCCGGTCGGGGTCGCCGTCGGCCGCCCCGAACGAGGCGCCCTTCGGGCAGATGAACCCCTGACTGAACACATCGTCGCGGTCCCCACGCGCGCTCGTCACCCGGGTCCCCTCGATGGTCAGCGTCAGCCCGCACGTCGCCTCACAGAGGGGACAGATACGCAGAGCTGTTCGGGAGTCGGAGGTGGTGGACACGGGTCCTCCCGGAAGGGTGGCGGCAACGGTGACGCGCTTACCCGGCCGAGCATACCGACCGGTATGGACGGTGGGGAGGGGTCGCGGGGGTCACGTCGGAAATTCGCGTGCCGTACAGGCGTCCGCGCCGGGCGGTCGGGCCGGGCAACGTTGTCGCCCGGCCTCTCCGTCAGTCGAGCGACCGTGCCAGATACGCCCGGAGCAGCTGTCGGGTCTCCTCGATGACTCGTTCGTCGCCGGACGGGGCGAGGCGGAAGGCGAGCTGGACGAGGGTGTCGGCGGCCTCGACGGCGATGAGGAAGGTGCGGCGCAGGTCCTCGTCGGGTTCGCGGTTCAGGACGGAGGAGAGCATGTCGGTGAGTCGGTCGGCGACGCGGGTGTTGGGTTCGGCGTCGCGGGTGCCGACGGGTATCTGGTTGCCGAAGTCCACGAGGGAGAAGCCGGGCGCGGTGCGTTTCATCGCGAGGTACTCGTCGAGGACCGCGTCCATGGCCGCGCGCCAGCCGCCCGCGCCCGCGGTCTCCTGGAGGCGGAGGGTGACGCGCTCGGTGAAGACGTCGAGGTTGCGCTGGGCGAGCGCGTCGGCCATCGCGCGCTTGTTGCCGAAGAAGCGGTAGACGGACCCTATGGGCACGCCGGCGCGCAGCGCGACCGCGCGGGTGCTGAGGGCGTCGTAGCCGACCTCGTCGAGGAGATCGGCGCAGGCGTCGAGGATTCGGGTGAGTCTTTCGGCGCTGCGGCGCTGAACGGGCGCGCGGCGCAGCGAGGTCGCAGGGGGCACGGGCTTCATGATGCCTTTCCGCCGGGGTCCGGTGAACCTTGCCCTTCGGTACGAATGTCGGTGCTCATGCCACTCATTTGTGCGCGCCCTGGCCACTCGTCGCCGACGTCGTCGTGGACTCCGTGTCCGTCGGCGCGGGATCGGACACGGTGATTTCCGCCGTGCTGCCGACGGGCTCGCCGTCCACGGCCCACACCGTGTCGTCGTCCGCGTGCAGACGCACGCTCACCTTGTGGGTGCCGCGCGGGACGAGACCGCCGGCGATGTGGTGGGCCGGGCCGCGCAAGAAGGACAGGGGGCGGCCGTCGAGACGGAGGAGGGCGTGCCCGCGGCCGGGTTCGGCCGTCTTCCTCGTACCGGCCGGCGAGAAGCGGAAGTCGTGGACGGTCAGGCGTACGTCCCAGCCGTCGCTGTCGGCGGCGGGCTGTATCTCGATCGCGACCTTCGGCGCGTCCTTCTTGTCGATCTCACGGTAGTGCCGCCCTTCCTCGTCCGTGTCCTCCAGCACCTTGCCCACCGGCGACGGCTTCACGCCATCGCCCTCGCCATCGCGCGCCTCGTCGGACCCGCAGCCCGTCGCTCCGACGAGCAGAGCGCCGAACAGGGCACAGGCCGCGAGCGCGGTGAGGAATACGCGCGTCCACGACATGCCGGGGAGATTAGAGCACCGCTCTGACAAGCGGATCCCTCTGAAGTCTGGTTCTCGGGTACTCCAGCGGTCTTGGCGCGATCGCGCGGTCGTCCCCGCAGGCACGGGCATCTCCCTCTTGCGCACGGATTTCGCGAATCCTACGGTGATGCATAGGAATCAGGAACGAGGGAGCGATCATGAGCGGGGACGGGCGGATCACCGCCGAGACACTGCGGAAGACCGTCGAGGCGCTGACGTATCTCACCGGGTTCGGCAACGAGCACAGTTCGGAGGCGGTGCCGGGCGCCCTGCCGCACGGCCGCAACTCTCCGCAGCGGGCCCCGCTCGGGCTCTACGCGGAGCAGCTGAGCGGTACGGCGTTCACCGAGCCGAGGGCACACAACCGCCGGTCGTGGCTGTACCGGATCCACCCGTCGGCCGCACACCCGGCGTTCACCCGCACCGACAACGGCGCCATCCGCACGGCACCCTTCACGGAGACGGTGCCCGACCCGAACCGGCTGCGCTGGAACCCGCTGCCCGAGCCCTCGCCGGGCACCGACTTCCTGGCGGGCCTGTGGACGCTCGGCGGCAACGGCGACGCGACACAGCGCACCGGCATGGCCGTGCACCTCTATCAGGCCGATGTCTCGATGGAGCGGGTGTTCAGCGACGCCGACGGCGAGCTGCTGATCGTGCCGGAGCGCGGCGGGCTGCTGCTGCGCACCGAGTTCGGGCTGCTGCATGTGGAGCCGGGACATGTGGCACTGATTCCTCGTGGGGTGCGCTTCCGTGTGGAGCTGCTGGACACGGCGTCCGACGACGGCACGGGCCAAACCGCCCGCGGCTATGTGTGCGAGAACTACGGGGCGCCCTTCCAGCTCCCCGACCTCGGCCCGATCGGCGCCAACGGCCTGGCGAACGCCCGTGATTTCCGGGCGCCCGTGGCCGCGTACGAGGATGTCGAGGGCCCGGTGGAGGTGGTGAACAAGTTCTGCGGCAACCTCTGGACGGCCGTCTACGACCACTCCCCGCTGGATGTCGTCGCCTGGCACGGCAACCATGTGCCGTACGCCTATGATCTGCGCGCGTTCAATGTGATCGGCACCATCAGCTACGACCACCCGGACCCGTCGATCTTCACGGTGCTGACCTCGCCGAGCGACACGCCGGGCCTTGCCGGTGTCGACTTCGTCGTCTTCGCGCCGCGCTGGCTGGTGGGCGAGGACACGTTCCGGCCGCCGTACTTCCACCGGAACGTGATGAGCGAGTACATGGGGCTCATCGAGGGCGCGTACGACGCGAAGGCGGAGGGGTTCGTGCCGGGCGGCGGCTCGCTGCACAACATGATGTCGGCGCACGGTCCCGACCGGGAGACCTTCGACCGGGCGAGCGCCGCCGAGCTGCGGCCGCAGAAGATCGACGACGGTCTGGCCTTCATGTTCGAGACGCGCTGGCCGGTCACCGCCACCGCGCAGGCCGCCGGGGCCGGGCATCTGCAGCGCGCCTACGACGATGTGTGGCGGGGCCTCCAGCGGCACTTCCGGCCGGAGCGGCGACCATGACCGGCCGGGACCGATCGTGACCGCCCGTTGCACCCGGCGCCCGCGAACGGTACGGATACCCTCGTGACCTCCTTCGCCCCGGACTCGATCGTCCTGAACCGCAAGCTGCCGCTCTGGTATCAGGTGTCGCAGTCCCTGCGCGCCTCGATACTCGGGCGGTCCGCGCAGGATCCGCTGCGGCTGCCCACCGAGGAACAGCTGGCGGAGCACTACGGGGTGAGCGTGCTGACCATGCGGCAGGCGCTCAAGGAGCTGGAGGACGAGGGGCTGATCACCCGCCATCGCAGGCGCGGCACGTTCATCGAGCCGAGCGCCGCGCGGGGTGCCCCGGTCCGGCTGCTCGGCTCGGTGGACGCGATCGTGGCCCAGCAGTCGGGCATGACGACCCGGCTGCTCGACCACGGCACCGAGCCCGTGTCGGCGGAGCTCTCCGAGTACTTCCCGGACCTGACGGAGGTCGCGACCTACCACCGGCTGCGCAGCGACGAGAAGACCGGGGAGCCGACCAACCACGCGCGCAATTACGTACGGCCCGAGCTGGCGGCCCTGATCGACCCCGAGGACCTGGTCCGCTGGCCCATGACCAAGGTGCTGCGGGATGTCGCGGGGGCGAGGATCAGCCAGATCACCGACACCGTGGAGGCGCGGCTCGCGGACCCGGAGACCGCGCGGCTGCTGCAGGTCCCGCTGCTGAGCCCGATCCTGCACTACACGGGCGTCGTGCACGACGAGGACGGCCGGGCGCTCGACGTGGCCCGCATCCAGTACCGCGGCGACCGCTTCTCCTTCACCGTCACCCTCGACGCCCACTGAGCATGCGGGACCAAGTCGCCTCCGACGGCCCACGTCGTACGATGCCGAGCGTGACGCACGACGACGCTCCGCTGCTCGCGGACCTCATGCCGTGGGCCGTCGCACCGCCCCGGCTGGGCCGCGGGTGGCCGACGGCGCCCGACGCGGCGTCCCTGAAAGCACGGTGGGACGCCTTCGTGAAGGCCGAAGGGCCCGACCGCGAGGCGTTGTTCAGCGTCACGCGCGCGCGGACGCTGCACTCGGCGGTGGGTCAACTGCCGGGCCAGTCCTCCGGAACGGTCCGGCTGGCCCGCGCGTCGGGCCCCTGCGCGGAGCCGGTACGGGTCATGCACGGGCCGTTCGACGAACAGTGGCTGATCCCCGACCACCGGCTGATCGACGCGGCGCGGCCGGAGTTGTGGCGCGTGACCGACGAGCGCCAGATCTTCGCGGTCGAGCAGGCCCCCGCACCCGACGGGCCGCCCCTCCTGGTCACGTCGACGCTCCCGGTGGTCCTCCCGCAGTCGAAGACCGTGCCCACCGCACGCCCGGGCCGGATCCGCCCCCTGTACCGGCGCCCCGGAGGCAGCGAACCCAACCTGGCGCCGGGCCTGTTGGACCTCCTGGCCAAGCGCCTGGGCCACTCCCCCACCCCGCTGGACGTCCTCGCCTGGACGGTGGCGGTAGCCCGCCCGGGCCCCGGCGGATGCACGGTCCCACTCACCTCCGACCCCGAACTCTGGTCACAAGGCACCGAGTTGGGCCACCGCATGCTGTGGCTGATGCGCCGCGACGGCGAACGTCCCAAACTCCCCGGCGGCCGCCGCCCGTACGTACGGGCCCCACTCCCGTCCCGCCCGCTCGAACTCCGCTACGACCGCGACGAGGAGACCCTCCACCTCGACGAGGGCCGCATCTCCCCCGTACCGCCGGCCGCCTGGGACTTCGAGGTCGGCGGCGTCCGCGTCCTGGACCAGTGGTTCACCACCCGAACCACCCAGCCGGCCCCCGGCACCCTGGAGTCCATCCGCCCCACCACCTGGCCCCAGCCCTGGACCTCCGACCTCCTGGAAGTCATCACGGTCCTGTCCCTACTGGCGGAACTTCGACCGCAGCAGGCCGAGTTGACGGTGGAGTCCCCCATCACGGCAACCGACCTGCACGAGGCCGGCGTACTCCCACCCCCGAACACATCCCGCAACCCGGCATCAGTACTGGACCACCACGAGGAGGGCCCAGAGGGCCAGGTCGCACTGATCTGAGCGAGCGCCCGCCCCCCGAAGGGACGCGGGGAACGGTGCGGACCTTCTGCCTGGGGACGCGGGGAACGGCGCGGTCCTTCTGTCTGGGGGCGCGGGGAACTGCGCAATCTTTTAGGGGCGCGGGGAACTGCGCGACCAGCCACGACGCACCCGCAGCCAACGAACCACCCGCACCGCCCCTACCCACGTTCCGCCCGGGGTGCGAACCCATCAAGCACCCTCACCAACGCCCGCTCCAACACCGCCCCCATATCAATCGGCCCCGCATCCTCCCCAAACGCAGCCGCCATCCGCGGATAAGCCCCGGTGGCAACCTGCGCACCCAAATAAGCCCCACGCACCGCGTGCTCCCGCTCCTCCGACCACGGCAACGCCCGCACCCGCTCAACCGTGGCCAGCTCATTCCCCACGTACGTGGTCACCACCCCGTTGAGCATCGCGATCAGCTCGAACTTCGTGCCGTACGTGCCCTCGAAGGAGTCCAGGCACGTCAGGCAGTGCTCCAGATACCGCAGGGCATTGGGGCTGAACCCGTACACCGGCGACATCAGGGCCGGCAGCCACGGATGCCGGAGCATGAGCGCCCGGGTCTCATGGGCGACCCGGAGCATGTCGGCGCGCCAGTCCCCCGCCGGCTCCCACAACTCGTGCTCACCGCTGACGGAGTCGACCATCAGCTCGTACAGGTCCTCCTTGCGCGGCACGTAGTTGTAGAGCGACATCGTGCCGCAGCCCAGCTCGGCCGCGACATGCCGCATCGAGACGGCGTCCAGCCCCTGCGCGTCCGCGATCCGCACCGCGGCGGCCGCGATGTCGGCCCGGGTGAACGCGGGCCGCGGCCCGCGTCCCGTGCGCTCGGGTCGGGCCCAGATCACTTCGGGTACGTCGGCGCGTCCTGCCATCGGTGTCGTCAGTCCTGCCATCGGTGGATCCTGTCGCCCCCATCGTAGTTACGTACAGCGTACGTAGTGAGGTATGGTCACACCATGACTACTACGTACGCCGTACTTAGTGAGGGCCTGGAGAAGAGCTTCAAGGAAGTCCGGGCGCTGCGCGGGCTGGATCTGGCCGTGGCGGAGGGCACGGTCTGCGGTCTGCTGGGGCCGAACGGCGCGGGCAAGACGACGGCGGTGCGGCTGCTCACCACGCTGCTGCGGCCCGACGCGGGGTCCGCGCGTGTCGCGGGGCACGACCTCGCCCGGGAGCCGGACGCCGTGCGCCGCGCGATCGGCGTCACCGGGCAGTACGCGTCGGTCGACGGCGACCTCACGGGCCGGGAGAACCTGCGGCTGTTCGCGAAGCTGCGCCGCCTCCCGAAGGCGGCGGCCCGCGCCGACGAACTCCTCGACCGCTTCGAACTCGCCGCCGCGGCGGACCGTCCCGCGTCCACCTACTCCGGCGGCATGCGCCGCCGCCTCGACCTGGCCGCGAGCCTGATCACCCGGCCCGCGGTGCTGTTCCTGGACGAGCCGACGACGGGTCTCGACCCGCACAGCCGCAACCAGATCTGGGAGAGCGTGCGCGCGCTGAAGGCGGAGGGCACGACGGTCCTGCTCACCACGCAGTATCTGGAGGAGGCCGACCAACTCGCCGACGACATCGCCCTGGTGGACCGCGGCAGGGTCGCGCACTCGGGCACGCCCACCGAACTCAAGGCGCTCATCGGCTCGTACGCGGAAGCGGTGGTCGTGCACGCGGACGCCATGGCCGGAGCGGCGGCCGTCCTCGACCAACTGACGGGCTCCCGGCCCGACTTCGACCGGGAGCGGCACGCCGTTGGCGCGGTCACCACCGACCCGACGCTCACCCTCCCCCGTCTGGTACGCGAACTCGACGCCGCCGGTGTGCCGTTGCTGGACGTGAACCTGCGCCCGCCGACGCTCGACGACGTCTTCCTCCGCCTGACCGACCGCTCGGCCGGAGCCAGCAGCGACGACCGGGCCGACCAGCGGTCCGGCGACCGTACCGACAGCAAGGAGCTCGTGACATGAGCGCGTTGGCGTACGACGGCACCGCGATGCTGGGCCGTCAGCTGCGGCGGATCCGGCACAACATGGGGCTGCTGATCCTCACCCAGACCATGCCGATCACGATGCTGCTGTTCTTCGGCTATGTCTTCGGCAGCGCGCTCGCGATGCCCGGCGAGGAGTACCGGGCCTTCCTGGTGCCGGGGCTGCTGGTCGCGACGGCGGCCAACGGGATCATGACCGGGATGTTCCAGGCCGCCCAGGACTCGCACCGGGGCGTGATGGACCGCTTCCGCACGCTGCCGATCAGCCGGGCCGCCGTACCGCTCGGGCAGGCGGCCGGGGACCTGGTCGTCACGGCCGTGGGCACGGTGCCGGTGCTGCTGGTCGGGCTCGCGGTGGGCTGGCGGATGGAGGGTTCCGCGCTGGAGGCGGCCGGTGCGATGGGTCTGCTGCTGCTCTTCCGGTTCGCGACCACGTGGATCGGGATCCTGCTGGGCCTGGCCTCGCGGAGCGAGGAGGCGGCCGGGCAGCTGGGCGGCGCGACGTTCATCCTGCCGCTGCTGTCGAACGCGTACATCCCTACGGACAATCTGCCCACCTGGCTGCGCACGATCGCCGAGTGGAACCCGATCAGCGCGGTGACCACGGCCCTGCGCGACCTGTTCGGGAACGCGCCGGTGCCGACGGAGGGCGCCTGGCCGGTGACACACCCCGTCGCGGGGTCGCTGGCCTGGTGCGCGGTCCTCATCGCGGTGTTCATGCCGCTCGCCGTCCGCCGGTACGCGAACGGCGGCCGCTGACCGCTCGCCCCGGGGCCGCGACCGCCCGGCCGCCCGACCTCCCAGCTCCCGGCCTCGCGGCCTCGCATGACAAAGCCCTCGTGCGCGGGACATGATCCCTCGCATGGAGCCGCTTCCCCTGCCCCTGGAGGGCATCACCGTCGTCGCCGTCGAGCAGGCCGTCGCGGCGCCCTTCGCG
Organism: Streptomyces sp. NPDC058697; assembly: GCF_042715345.1. Taxonomy (NCBI): domain Bacteria; kingdom Bacillati; phylum Actinomycetota; class Actinomycetes; order Kitasatosporales; family Streptomycetaceae; genus Streptomyces; species Streptomyces sp. NPDC058697. Next base: position 70,338 of record NZ_JBHXSU010000035.1, on the reverse strand, counting down.
ACCCGGCAGCTCGCCGATCTCGGGGCCCGGGTCGTGAAGGTCGAGCGGATCGACGGCGGTGACTTCGCGCGCGGCTACGACACCGCGGCCGCCGGTCTCGCCTCGCACTTCGTGTGGTGCAACCGCGGCAAGGAGTCCATCGCCCTCGACCTGAAGGACCCGCGCGGCCTGGACGTCGTACGCCGTCTCGTCGCGGACGCCGACGTCTTCGTGCAGAACCTCGCACAGGGCGCGGCCGCGCGGCTCGGCCTGGACGCGGCGACGCTGTGCGCGGCCGACCCGCGGCTGATCGCCGTGGACATCTCGGGTTACGGGGCCTTCGGTCCGTACGCCGGCAAGCGCGCGTACGACATGCTCGTGCAGTGCGAGGCGGGGCTGGTGTCCGTGACGGGGACGGCCGGTCAGCCGGTGAAGGCGGGGATTCCGGCGGCCGACATCGCGGCGGCGATGTACGCGTTCTCGGGGGTGCTTGCGGCGCTGGTGCGGCGTGGCACGACGGGGCGCGGCGGGCCGGTGGAGGTGTCGATGCTGGAGGCGCTGGCGGAGTGGATGGGGCATCCGCTGCACCATGCGATGCACGGTGGAACTCCCCCGGCGCGCACCGGTCTCGCGCACGCCGTCATCGCCCCGTACGACGCCTATCCGACGGCGGACGGCGGGCGGGTGCTGCTGTCGGTGCAGAACGACCGGGAGTGGCGGCGGCTGGCCGAACAGGTGCTCAGGCGGCCGGAGTTGGCGCACGACCCGGCGTACGCGACGAACGCGGCGCGGGTCGAACACCGGGAGCACACCGACGAGTTGGTCGGCAAGGCGCTGGTGGCGCTGGTCACCGACGAGGCGGTGGCGCGTCTTGAGGCGGCCGGGATCGCGTGTGCGCGGCTGCGGGACGTACGGGAGGTGGCGGAGCATCCTCAGCTGGCGGCGCGGGACCGGTGGCGGGAAGTGGGTTCGCCGGTCGGGCCGCTGAGGGCGTTGTTGCCGCCGATCACGCTGCCGGGCGGGGACTCGGCGCGGATGGGGCCCGTACCCGCGCTCGGGGAACACACCGGGGCGCTGCTGCGTGCCGTGGGGATGACGGACGATGAGATCGCAGCACTGCGCCGGGACGGTGTGGCCGCCTGAGCGCGGGTCGGGGTCCTGCTCGGATTGGGCCGCCTGTCAGCGACCGGGGCCGCTGTTCAGCGGCCGCCGAACAGGGAACGGCGCAGCCGGCGCAGCGGTGCGAAGAGCGAGACCCGCCTCACTCGCGCGCCCCTGCCGGTGCGGTCGTGCGCGGTGTCACGTGCGGTGAGCTCGCGCATCAGGTCCGTCGCCTCGGCCGCCTCGCGCTGAGGGATGGCGGGGCCACCCATCACCGAGAGATGGCGGTCGAGACGCGAGCTGGTCGCGCTGCTGCCACACGTGATCGCAGGGACTCGCGCCCTGCCACGCACTGTTATCTGTTCCATGTCACTCCCCACCCATACGAGGGCACCCGGCCCGGGCAGGTTAACCCTATCGCTCCCTCTCCACACCCGTGTATCCCGGGCGCGGGATTCACCTTTCCGGTAAGGGTGTTGACGGTTACTCTCCGAATCCAACTGATTCCAGGGCGAGTTGGACAACCGGTGCGGTTGTTGGCTGTGCTGAACCGCCCGACGGCTCGACGGTGACAGCCAGTGATGTCGCGTTCGTATTGAGTCCGGTGGCAATCAAGGGCGTGTCGCCGTCCAGGAGCCCCAGGGAACGCGGTTTCTCCTCCGGTCGCATGAGCCACAGTTGGTGAACCCTTCCGTCGGAAGGTGTACCCAGTCCGGCCGCGGTCACTACCGCGGTGCGCTGCGAGGCGGACGCGACGACGCTCATGCCCTGTCCGTTCGCGTCGCGTCCGGCGCTCGCGCGGGCGTCCGGCGCGGCGAGAACGTGTGCGATCTCACGTGCCTGGGCGCGCTCCTGGGCGAGCTGGTCCTGGGTGCGGGCCGCCTGCATGCCGAAGAGCGCGGCGACGACGAGGGCGGCGGCCGCCGTGGTGGACGCGAGCGGGACGAGGAACGGTGAGAAGCCCGAGCGACGGGCCCGCGACGGCTGCCGCTCCTCGTACCGGTCCGTGATCGCCCGGGCCGGTGGCTGGGCGAAGGCCGCCGGTTCCTGAGGGGTCGTCCGTACGGCCATGAGGACCCGGTCGCGCATCGCGGCCGGCGCCGGGGCGGCCGTGGACCAGGCGAGGCGGACCGCGTCCTCGCGCAGCGCGCGCACCTCGGCGGCGCAGCTGTCACAGCGCCTCAGGTGCTTCTCGAAACGTTTGTGCTCATGGGGTTCCAGGGCGTCCAGGGCGTAGGGGGCGGCCAGGGAGTGCAGATCACTCCGCCGGAAGAGGCTGGTCATGCGACACCTCCCAGGCAGTCGCGCAGCCGCGTGAGTCCGTCGCGCATGCGCGTCTTGACCGTGCCGAGCGGCAGGGAGAGCCGTTCGGCCACTTCACGGTACGTGTAGCCGTCGTAGTAGGCGAGGGTGACGGACTGTCGTTGCAGTGCGGTGAGCCGGTCCAGGCAGCGGCGCACCCATTCTCGTTCGAGGCCGGCCTCGACCTCCTCGGCGACCTGGTCGAAGGCGGGGCCGTTCGAGCGCCGGGCCATGCGCAGTTCGCGTTCCCCGGCGGCGCGGGCACTGCGGACCCGGTCGACCGCCCGGCGGTGCGCGAGGGTGAGGACCCAGGACAGGGCGCTGCCGCGGCCGGGGTCGTAGCGTCCGGCGGACCTCCAGAGTTCGAGGAGCACCTCCTGGGCCACCTCCTCCGACTGGGCCGGATCCCGCACCACGCGGCGTACCAGCCCGAACACCGGCCCGGACACCAGACCGTACAAATCCTCGAAGGCCTTCTGGTCTCCTTGGGCCACGAGCACCAGAAGTTCGTCCGCCTCCACTCGTTTCCCCCTCTCCGGCCATTGAACGGCCCGTCTCATCCTCACGTATTCGGCGCCGGAACGCCTTCGGATGGGGTTACGGATCAACTGCCTGAAAACGCGGGTGAATCCCGAACCAATCCTTCCGAGCACCCGCTCCGAATGGCGTGCATCAGGCAACACCAACCGACGCGGAACGTGAGCAGGAGCCGGCCAGTCGACGGGCCACTCCTCGCGGACATCACCGCCGGGACACAGCTTTGGGACAGAGGACGGACGGCATGACACCTTTCACCAGCGGGTTCGTGGGACGCAGGAGCCTTGCGACCCTTGTCTGCGGTGCGTTGGCCACCGGCGGGCTCGCGGCCGTCGGCGTGACCGCGCTCGGACCGGGGACGGCGAGCGCGTCCAGCCACCGCGAGGCTCCCCTCATCTCGGGGCAGCCCCAGTTCGACAACACGGACGTCTACGCGTTCGTGAGCCCCGACCATCCGGACACCACGACGCTCGTCGCGAACTGGATCCCCTTCGAGGAACCGGCGGGCGGGCCGAACTTCTTCACGTTCGCCGAGGACGCCCAGTACGACCTGCACATCGACAACAACGGTGACGCGCAGGGCGAGCTGGTCTTCCGCTACACGTTCAAGACGCACGTCAAGAACGACAAGACCTTCCTGTACAACACGGGCCCGGTCGAGAGCCTCGACGACCCGGACCTCAACATCACGCAGACCTACGACATAGACCTGCTGCAGCTCAAGGACCAGCACCTGGTCAAGAAGACGAAGTACGCGGACGACGTGCCGGTCGCCCCGTCCAACGTCGGCCAGGCGTCCATGCCGGACTACGCCAAGCTCCGTGAGCAGGCGGTGCACGAACTCCCGGGCGGGGCGAAGACGTTCGCCGGTCAGGCGGACGACCCGTTCTTCCTGGACCTGCGCGTCTTCGACCTGCTGTACGGCGGGAACCTGTCCGAGGTCGGCAATGACACGCTGAAGGAGTACAACGTCAACTCCGTTGCCCTCCAGGTGCCGACCGACATGATCCAGGAGTCGGCCGACCAGCCGATCGTGGGCATCTGGTCGACGACCCAGCGCAGGAGCGCGAGCGGCGAGTACCGGCAGGTCTCGCGCCTCGGTATGCCGCTGGTGAACGAGGTCGTCAACCCGATCAAGGACAAGGACAAGTTCAACGCGTCCTCGCCCTGGAACGACGGCGACTTCCTGGAGAACGTCACCAACCCCGAACTTCCCAAGCTCATCGAGGCGATCTACAAGATCCCGGCCCCGAAGGAGCCCAGGAACGACCTGGTCGACGTCTTCCTGAAGGGTGTCGAGGGCCTCAACCAGCCCCCGCACGTGCGTGCTTCGGAGATGCTGCGTCTGAACACCTCGATCAAGCCGGCGGCCAAGGAGAAGCGGCTCGGCGTGCTGGACGGCGACAACGCGGGCTTCCCGAACGGACGCCGTCTCGGCGACGACGTGCTGGACATCGCGCTGCAGGTCGTCGAGGGCGAACTCGTGGGTGCCAAGAACGACTTGGGTGACGCCGTCGACAAGAACGACCAGAAGTTCGAGAAGGCGTTCCCGTACGTCGCGCTGCCGACCTCCGGTTCGCGCGGTCCGCTCGCCAAGGGCACGACGGGCACGAACGACGTCCGCAACCAGCTCGGTGACGCCCTGCAGCCCGCGGGCACCACGGGCGGTGTGGCCGGCATGGAAGACACCACGCTGATCGCCGTCTCTGCGGCGTCCGGCGCGGCCGGGTTCCTGCTCATCGGCACGGGTCTCCTGTGGTGGCGCAGCCGCCGCCGGGCCTACTGACCCGCACTCCGACTGGCGCGGCCCGCGCGTTTCCGTCCCCCACGGCGCGCGGGCCGCGCCGCTCACCCCCGAACCACCGCTTCCGTCAAGGAGATTGAGGAGAGGGCATGGCCCCGGGTACGAACGAGGACGCGCAGGAGAAGGATCGCGCGGACGTGACCCCGCCGCCCGAGGGCGAGGACAGGACCGACCGGAACGACCGGAACGACCGGACCGACCGGACCGACCGGCCGAAGGAACGTCCGGAGTCCCCGCGGGCGCGGATGCTGCGGCTCGGCGCCTGCGCGGTCGCCATCGCCGTCGCCATGACCGCGGGAGCCGTGGTGCTGGGCAACAAGGACGACGACGGCGTGCGTACGGTGGCGTCCGCGCCCGGTGTCGCTCCCGAACTGCTGGCCACCGGCAGCCTCGCCTCCAGTATCTCCGCACTGCAGACCCACCTCAAGGCACAGCCCAAGGACTACGGCGGCTGGTCGACGCTGGGCGTCGCCTACATCGAGCAGGCGCGTACGAACGGCGACCCGTCCCGCTATCCGCAGGCGGAGCGCGCACTGGAGCGGTCGCTGAAGCTGAAGCCGGACAACGACCCGGCGCTCGCGGGCCGTTCGGCACTGGCCGCCGCCCGGCACGACTTCCCCGCCGCGCTGCGGTACGCGGACAAGGCGCTGGACGAGAACGCGTACAACGAGCGGGCGCTGTCGACCCGTATCGACGCCCTGGTCGAACTCGGCCGCTACAAGGAGGCGTCCAAGGCCGCCGACCAGGCCGACGAGCGCCGCCCCGGCATCCCGGTCTTCACCCGCTACGCCTACGTACGGGAGTTGCGCGGCGACGTCACCGCGACGCGGCGCGTCCTGAAGCAGGCGCTCTCCAGCGCCTCCGCCCCCGGCGACATCGCGTACGTGGCGACGGCGCTGGGCCAGCTCTCCTGGCGCGAGGGCGAGTACAAGCCGGCGCTGACGTACTACGAGCAGGCCCTGCGGGCCGACAAGGTGTACCTCCCGGCGCTGGAGGGCCGTGCCAGGGCGCAGGCCGCGAACGGCGACCGCAAGGCCGCGATCGCCGGCATGGAGGACGTCGTGAGCCGCTTCCCGCTGCCGGGCCCGCTGGTCGTGCTCGGCGAGCTGTACGAGGCCCGCGGCGGCGAGGAGGACAAGGCGAAGGCCCGCGACCAGTACGCCCTGGTGAACGCCTGGACCGCGCTGGCCCGGGCGAACGGCGTCAACGCCGACCTCGACACGGCCCTCGCGGCGGCGGACCACGGCGACCGCAAGGCCGCCCTGCGCGCCGCCCGCGCCGAGTGGGAGCGCCGGGAGACCGTCCACACCGCGGACGCGCTCGCCTGGGCCCTGCACGTCAACGGCCGCGACGACGAGGCCCTCCCCTACGCCCGGCGCGCCACGGCCACCGGCTACCGCGACGCGACGTTCCTCTACCACCGCGGCATGATCGAACAGGCCACCGGTAACAAGAAGGAAGCCCGCGGCAGCCTGTCCGCGGCACTGAAGCTCAACCCGGGCTTCTCGCCGGTGGGCGCGAAGCTGGCCGAGAAGACCCTGACCGCGCTGGGCGGTGCCAAGTGAGCACCGTCCCCGCGCGCGGCCTCCGTGCCCGGCTCACTCGGCAAGTGGCCGTGCGCCGCCGCGCGTTCGCGTCCGGTGCGGCCGTCCTGGTGGCGGCCTGCGCGCTGGTGCTGGTCCCCTCCGGGACCGCGTCGGCGCATCCGCTCGGCAACTTCACCGTCAACCGGTACGACGGACTCGTCATCGGCCCCGGGAAGCTGCGGGTCGACCATGTCGAGGACCTCGCGGAGATCCCGGCGACCCAGGCCAAGCCCGCCATCGACAAGGCGGGCATGGAGAGTTGGGCCCGGGAGCGGTGCGAGACGGCGGCCGGAAAGAGCCGGGTGACCGTCGACGGAGAGGCGGTCGCGCTGGCCGTCGGCGAGAGCCTCGCCCGGGTGCGGCCCGGACAGGCCGGGCTCAACACCCTTCGGGTGGAGTGCCGTTGGACCGCCCCGCTGCCGGAGAAGGCCGAGAAGAACGTGTCCGTGGGCTTCCACGCCTCCGTGGACGACGGCCCCGGCTGGCGCGAGGTCACGGCACGCGGCGACCGGATGACCCTCACCGCCTCGGACGTACCGACGAAGTCCATCTCGCGCGAACTGACCAAGTATCCGGCGGAGTTGCTGTCGTCACCGGCGGACACGGCGACGGCCTCGCTGCGCGTCCGTCCCGGCGGTCCCGCGCTCGTCGAGGAGAACTCCGACGCGCCCGGCTCCTCCATCCTGCCGCGCGGCGCCGACCGGTTCACCCGCGCGCTGGACGATCTGGTGTCCCGCCAGGATCTGACCCTCGGCTTCGCCGCGCTCGCCCTGGGCATCGCCGTACTGCTCGGCGCGATGCACGCCCTGGCGCCCGGCCACGGCAAGACGATCATGGCCGCCACGGCCGCGGCCCGCGGCAACGCCACGATGCGTGACGTGATGCCGCTCGCCATCTCCGTGACCGTCACCCACACGCTGGGCGTGGTCGCCCTCGGCATCCTGGTGGCCGCGGGATCGGCCGCCGCGCCCTCGGTGATCGCCTGGCTGGGCGTGACGAGCGGCGTCATCGTGATGCTGGCCGGCGCGACCCTCGCACGCCGGGCCTGGCGGCAGCGCGGACACGGGCACAGCCACTCGCACGGCCACGGACACACCCATGGGCACAGTCATGGACACAGCCACAGCCATGGGCACGTTCACGCCCACAGTCATGACCGCGAGCTCGTTCTTGCGCATGCACATGGGCACGAGGACAGCCACAAGGGCGTCCACACACACGGGGACGGCCACTCGCACGGTGAGAAGCAGACGCACGACCACGGCCCGTCCCACACCCACGACGATCCCCACACCGACGGCCACGACCACGACACCCCCCACGATCACGGTCACGGCCACCACTCCCACCCGCACCCCCATTCGCACACCCACTCCCCCTCTCTCAAGCTCAAGGACACCCTTCTTCTCGGCTTCGCCGGCGGGCTCGTACCGAGTCCCTCCGCGGTCGTCGTGCTCGTCGGTGCCGCGGCGCTCGGCAAGGCCTGGTTCGGGCTGCTGCTCGTGCTCGCCTTCGGGGCGGGGCTCGCGCTCACGCTCACCGCGGCCGGGTTCGCCGTGGTCAAGATCGGCAGCCGGGTCGCGAAGGCCATCGAGAACGGCGCCCGGTGGTCGGGCGGCCGGACCGCGGCCCTGCTCCGGCGGACCGTGCCGATCGGATCCGCGTTCGTCGTGGTGGCCCTTGGGGCTGGATTGGTGTTCAGGGGGGCGGCAACCGTACTCGGTTGAGCTACTTTTGTTCAGAATCGTGCGGATGCTAATGGGGGGCGCCCGTGTCTGAGGAACCTGGTAGTGAACGAGTGATCGCGGGGCGCTACCGTCTGCTCTCGCCGCTGGGCGAGGGCGGGATGGGGACGGTCTGGCGCGCCCGCGACGAGGTCCTGCACCGCGAGGTCGCCGTCAAGGAGGTGCGGGCCCCGGGAGGGCTGCCGGGCCCCGACGCCGAGCGGATGTACGCCAGGCTGGAGCGCGAGGCGTGGGCGGCCGCCCGGGTCGCGAACCGCAATGTGGTGACGGTCTACGACGTGGCGACGGAGGACGGCCGCCCGTGGATCGTGATGGAGCTGATCCGCGGGATCGCGCTCTCCGATCTGCTGGACGCCGAGGGCCCGTTGCCGCCGCAGCGCGCCGCGTACATCGGCGCGGAGGTGCTCGCCGCGCTGCGGGCCGCGCACGAGGCGGGGGTCCTGCACCGGGACGTGAAGCCCGGCAACGTACTGCTGTCGAACGACGACCGTGTGGTCCTCACGGACTTCGGGATCGCTACGGTCGAGGGCAGTTCGGCGCTCACCATGACCGGCGAGGTCATCGGTTCGCCCGAATTCCTCGCCCCGGAGCGGGCGTTGGGGCGTACACCGGGACCGGAGTCCGACCTGTGGTCGCTCGGTGTGCTCCTCTACGCGGCGGTCGAGGGCAACTCGCCGTTCCGCCAGAACACCCCGCTCAGCACGCTGCGGGCGGTCGTCGACGAGGAGTTGCCGGCGCCGCTGCGCGCGGGCCCGCTCACCCCGGTGATCGAGGGCCTGCTGCGCAAGGACCCGGCGGACCGCGTGTCGGCCGAGGACGCCGAACGGGATCTCCGGCTCGTCGCGGCGGGCGGCACCCCCCACACAGGCAGCGCGGCCTACGCGCCGACGATCGCGGCACAGCCGCAGCCCGCCCCGACCCCGCCGCGCCCCACTCCCGCGTACACACCGCCCGCCTACACACAGCCCGCCCACTCGCCGCAGCAGGCGCCGTCCGCGACGACCACCACGACGGGGCCCGCCCATCCGCGGCGCGCGACGGCCGTGGTGATCGCGGGTCTGGTCGCGCTCGCGGTCGCGCTCGGGGGACTGACGTACGCCCTGGTCAACCGGGACGACGGAGGCGGCGGGGACGACACCACCAACAGCGGGTCGAGCACCGGCGGCTCGACGGGCGGCGGTGACGACGGCGGCGGCAACGGAAGCAGTGGGGGCGGCACGGACGGCGGCTCGACCACGGAGAGCTCCGGCTCGAACGGAAGCGACGGAGGTTCGACCACCACCGGCGGCCAGACCACCAAGCCGCCCACTCAGTCCGTGAAGGTCACGGTCTCGGGCTCGCACACCGACTACACCGGCGCCTGCCCGCCGCCCGACGCCGAGGCGCCGACCTTCACGGCGACGTTCACGGTGACGGTCGTGCCGGCGGACGTGGAGTACCGCTGGGTGACGGAGACGGGTGAGGTGTCCGACCCGGGCTGGAAGACGCTGTCGTTCCCCGCGAACGGCGGGAAGACCAAGCAGAACACGGTCATCGTGACGACGTACGACGCTTCGGGGACGTACCAGAACAAGATCGGCGTGGAGGTCCGCAGTCCCCGGGAGGCGAAGTCGGAGCAGGTGCCCTTCTCCGTGACGTGCGAGACGGAGGCCCCGACGGGCGGGGCCTCCTCCGACGCTCCGCAGGCACTCGCGCCGAACGGAGCGATCAGGCCTCGGCAGTAGCCGGTCCGAGGCGATCGGGCCTCGGCGGTGATCAGTCCGAGGCGTTGAGGACGGGCAGATAGCCACCCGACTGGCCCGAGGCCGTCGGGTGGTACGACTCACCGATGTTCAGCCAGTTGACGCTGTGCAGCCAGGCGCTGCCGGAGCAGATCTCGTGACCGGTGAACGTGGGGCGTACGTCGCCGAAGGTGAAGCCGTGGTCGGCCGCCCGCTTGGCGATGGCGCTGTCCAGGTAGTCGGCGGCGTTGTTGATGGCGGCCCGTTCCGTCTCGGTGAGGCCGGCCAGGCAGCTGCCGCCGAGCTTGTAGAACCGGGGGTAGCCCAGGACGACCACATGGGCGGCCGGGGCCTTGGCGCTGATCGCCGAGTAGACCGAGTCGAGCTTGCCGGGCAGTGTCGAGTCGACGTACGCCTTCGCGGTGTTGATGCGGGCGACGCACGCGCTCTCGGACTGCAGGACACACGTCGTCATGACGTCGGAGAAGCCCGCGTCGTTGCCGCCGACGCTGATGGAGACGAGTCCGGTGCCGGAGCCGAGCGGGCCCAGCTGGTTCGCCAGAACATCACCCGTACGAGCGCCCGAGCAGGCCGTGAAACTGAACGACGAGGGTGAGTGGGCTGCCGCCCAGAGGTAGGGGTAGGCCTTCGTGCTGCGCTTGCAGTCGCCGCTGGAGCCGATGTAGCTGCCCGCGCCGACACCGGACGAGTAGGAGTCGCCGAGGGCCACATAGCCCGTGGCTGCCGCTTGCTGGGACGCCTGGGCCGTCGTTGCCCCGGTGAGGGCGCAGGCGGCGGCGAGGAGGAGCGAGGTCACGTATGCCGTAAGTCGGGAACGTCTCATGGAACCTCCCTTTAGCAGGATCTCTGCCGTAACTTTCGTAGCAGCTACGCGTGTTGACAGGAAGTGTCCATGCCAAGACTTTTCCGGACCTACCGACCTCTCCGCTTTGTGTTCACTGTGCGTTCGATTGCGTGTTCATGACAGACGCGTGACAAAGCGTCAACTCCCTTGAGCTGCACCCGTAGATCGATCACGCTGATGTCTCGACCGGTAGCGGAACGCAACGCTCCTGGTTGTGTGTGCGATCACGCGCGCACCCCCCACAGACGTGCGCCCCACCCAGGCGTACGCCGCCTATGAGGAGGACTCCCTCGCATGGCACAGCTGCGTAGCAAGAAGATCCGGATCGCCGCGATAACCTCCGTGGCGACCGCCGCTCTGCTCGGCGCCGTCACCGCGCTTCCCGCCCAGGCCGCGCCGGCCGAGGGCCGGGTCCTCGCGGCGGACTCCCCCACCGCCGTCAAGGACAGCTACATCGTCACGCTGAAGAAGGGCGTGGACTTCAAGGCCTCGTCGGCAGAGGGCAAGGGTCTGATCAAGGAGTACGGCGGCACGGTCAAGAAGACGTTCGGCGCCGCGCTGAACGGCTACACGGCGACCCTGTCCGCGGCCGAGGCCAAGAGACTGGCCGCCGACCCGTCGGTGGCCGTGGTCGAGCAGAACCAGACGGTGCACGTCACCGACACCACCCAGTCCAACGCCCCCTGGGGCCTGGACCGTTCCGACCAGACGTCCCTGCCGCTCTCCGGCACGTACACCTACCCGGACACGGCGGGCAGCGGTGTGACGGCGTACGTCATCGACACCGGCGTGCGCATCACGCACTCGCAGATCAGCGGCCGGGCCAGCTACGGCTACGACGCCGTGGACGGCGACACCGTCGCCTCGGACGGCAACGGTCACGGCACGCATGTCGCCACGACCATCGCCGGGTCGACCTACGGCATCGCCAAGAAGGCGAACATCGTGGCGGTCCGCGTGCTCGACAACGCGGGCTCCGGCACCACCGCCGGCGTCATCGCGGGCATCAACTGGGTGACCCAGAACCACAGCGGTCCCTCGGTCGCCAACATGTCGCTCGGCGGCGGCGCCTCCACCACGCTGGACACCGCGGTGGCCAACTCCATCGCCAGCGGCGTGACCTACGCGGTCGCGGCGGGCAACAGCGCGGCCAACGCCTCCTCCTACTCCCCGGCCCGCGTCGCCACCGCGATCACGGTCGGCGCCACCACCAGCACGGACGCCAGGGCCAGCTACTCCAACTACGGCTCGATCCTCGACATCTTCGCCCCCGGTTCGTCGATCACGGCGGGCTGGTACACCAGCGACACCGCGACGAACACCATCTCCGGTACGTCGATGGCCACCCCGCACGTCGCGGGCGCGGCCGCCGTCTACCTGGCCGGCCACACCTCGGCCACCCCGGCCCAGGTCTCCACGGCCCTCGTGAACGGCGCCACCACCGGCGTGGTGACCAGCCCCGGCACGGGCTCCCCGAACCGCCTCCTGAAGCTCGTCCCGTAGCACGTGCGCAGTTCCCCGCGCCCCTTTCAAGGGGCGCGGGGAACTGCGCAATCTTTTAGGGGTGCGAGGAACGGCGCGACCAGCCACAACGAACCCGCGGCCAAACATCAACGGCCCCCTCATCTTGACGCCCCGTACAACACTGGGCCACATTGAAGCCCGGCATCCGGCGCGTCGGGGGGCAAAGTCGCCAATGCAGACCTTACGTATCAAGCCATCTCCATCGGACCCATCCCCATCGGGTGGTGAAGAGCGGTTGGACCAGGATCCGGGGAGGGACCTGCTCCCCCTGCTCGCGGGCGCCGCCGCGGCCATCGCCGGCGTCGGAGCCGTGCTGGCCCTGACCGACGTGGACTCGCCACTGCGTGCCCCGTTCGCGCTCTTCTTCCTGCTGGCCGCCCCGGGAACCGCGGTCGGAATCGCACTGCGCGGCATGGAACCGTTCGGCCGCACCGTTGCGTCCCTGTCAGCAGCAGTAGCTCTCAACCTTCTGGTCGCCCAAGGCATGCTCGCGGTGCACCGGTGGTCGGTCCGTGGCGGAATCGCGGCCGTGGCCGCGCTCAGCTCCCTCATTCTCCTGCTGGTCCTGGTACGGCGGTTCCGTGGCCGTACGGCGAGAAGACGGGCATCCTGACGTGAACATCAGCGTGTACCGCCCCGGCGAACTGACCGCCGCCGACCGGGCGGCGTGGTCGGCCCTTCAGTCGAAGGCCCATCTGCACGGCGCCCCGGAACTCGCCAACCCGTTCCTGTCACCGGAGTTCACCCTTGCCGTGGGACGCTGCCGGCGCGGCGTACGGATCGCCGTCTTCAGGGAGAGCGGCGAACCGGTGGCCTTCTTCCCGTTCCAGAGAACCACCGCCGGCGTCGGCCGGGCCGTCGGCCTCGGCGTCTCCGACTGCCAGGGCCTCGTCCACGGGCCCGGCTTCACCTGGGACGCACGGGAGCTGCTGCGGGCCTGCGGGCTCGCGGTGTGGGAGTTCGACCACCTGGTGGAAGGCCAGGAGCCGTTCGAGGCCGAGGCCTCCGGCACCTTCCCCTCCCCGGTCATGGACGTCGACCGGGGGTACGAGACCTATCTGGCCCAACTGCGGGACCGGTCACCGAAGTTCACCCGCACCACGCTCGCCAAGGACCGCAAGCTCGGCCGCGATCACGGCGAGGTGCGCTATGTGCACGACGAGCGTGATCCCCAGGCGCTGCTCACGCTGATGGAGTGGAAGTCGGCGCAGTACCGCAGGACCGGGCGCAGCGACCGCTTCGCGCAGCCGTGGATCACCCGGCTGACGCACCAGCTCTTCCACACCCGTTCCGAGCCGTTCGCCGGAATCCTGTCGGTGCTCTACACGGGCGGCAAGCCGATCGCCGCGCACTTCGGGCTGCGCTCCGGGCGCGTCCTGGCGTGCTGGTTCCCCGCGTACGACCCGGCGTTCTCCAAATACTCCCCGGGCCTTGTCCTGCATTTGCGTATGGCCGAGGCGGCTGCCGCCGACGGCATCGCCTATCTGGATCTCGGCCGGGGGCAGAAGGAATACAAGGACTCCCTGAAGACACGCGAACTCGCCGTGTCCGAGGGGTTGGTCACGCGCCGCCATCCCGTGGCGCTCGGGCACCGGGCGCGGCGCGCCCCGGTCCGGGCGCTGCGCAACGCGGTGCTGTCTCGGCCGGAGCTGTTCGAGCCGGCCGACAAAGCGCTCAAGCGGATGGGAAAAATCCGCTCGGGCCGTTAGGTAACGTCCAAACCAACAAAAACGTGAGGCCACGTTCCAGGTCTTGCCATATCGTCTCAATCATCAATACCGTCGTACATCCACCCGCATCGGACCATCATGCACATGCGATTCAGGGGAGGGCTCAGGATCGCGACGAGGGCCCGGCGCGGGGCGCGGTAGGGGGGTGCCGTGCTCGGTGACCGCTTTTGTGCCGAGTGCCGCCGCGCGACCGACCCAGTCAGTCGGCCAGCTTTGCCAGCTCACCCGGCTTGCACGGAGATCGACTTCGGCATGCCGTAAGTGACAAAACCCCCCTTTCGAACCGGACAAAATGCCGGACCGCCCAGGGGCGGGCGGTCCACCGGACGAGAGGGATCAGACTCATGAGTTCTGTTGTGCGCCCGGCCGTTTCGGGCAAAGATCCGCTCATAGCCAGCAAGTACCGGCCCATATCGACTCACCTGGCCATAGCGCCTCCGGTGAGCGTCGTGATTCCCGCCATGAACGAGGCGGAGAATCTCCCGTACGTCTTCAAGACATTGCCGGGTTGGATCCACGAAGTGGTTCTCGTCGACGGCAATTCCACCGACAACACCGTCGAGGTCGCCCGCGAACTGTGGCCCGACGTCAAGGTCGTCAAGCAGGTCGGCAAGGGCAAGGGAGATGCCCTGATCACCGGGTTCGCGGCCTCCACCGGCGACATCATCGTCATGGTCGACGCGGACGGCTCGGCCGACGGCCACGAGATCGTCAGCTATGTCTCCGCGCTGGTCTCCGGGGCGGACTTCGCGAAGGGGTCGCGGTTCGCCAACGGCGGCGGCACGGACGACATGACGCCGATCCGCAAGCTCGGCAACTGGGCGCTGTGCACGGCCGTCAACCGCAAGTTCGGCGCCCGCTACACCGACCTCTGCTACGGCTACAACGCCTTCTGGCGGCACTGCCTCGACAAGATCGACCTCGACTGCACCGGTTTCGAGGTGGAGACCCTGATGAACATCCGGGTGGTCAAGGCGGGGCTCAAGGTCCAGGAGATACCGAGCCACGAGTACCTCCGGATCCACGGTTCGAGCAATCTGCGGGCCGTGCGGGACGGGCTGCGGGTGCTCAAGGTGATCCTCAAGGAGCGCTCCAACCGGCGCTCGCTGCGCCGTCGTCCGCACGCCGTGGCACTCAACTCCGGGCCGGGAGAGGTGTCTTGAGAACCCTGGACATCTCCGTGGTGGTCTGCGTCTACACCGAGGACCGCTGGGAGGACATCCTCGCGGCGGTCGCCTCGGTGCGGGCGCAGTCCAGGCCGGCCCTGGAGACGCTCCTGGTGGTGGACCACAACCAGGCGCTCCTGGACCGGCTGTCGAAGGAGTACAAGGAGACCGAAGGGGTCCGGGTGCTCGCCAACGCGGGCCCCCGGGGCCTCTCCGCGGGCCGCAACACCGGCATCGCCGCCTCGTACGGCGACGTCATCGCCTTCCTCGACGACGACGCGGTGGCCGAGCGCGACTGGCTGCGCCACTTCGCCGAGGGGTACGAGGATCCGCTGGTCATGGCCGTCGGCGGCCGTACGATGCCGATCTGGGCGTCGGGCCGCCGGCCGGCCTGGTTCCCCGAGGAGTTCGACTGGGTCGTGGGCTGCACGTACAAGGGCCTGCCGCCCGGCCGGGTCCAGGTGCGCAATGTGCTCGGCGGCAACGCCTCGTTCCGGCGCAGCGCCTTCGACGCGGCGGGCGGCTTCGCGACCGGCATCGGGCGCGACGGCGACAAGCGTCCGCTGGGCTGCGAGGAGACGGAGCTGTGCATCCGTCTCACCCGTGCCCGGCCGGACGCGGTCCTGCTGATCGACGACCGTGCGGTGATCCACCACCGGGTGCCCGAGGCACGCGAGCACTTCGCGTACTTCCGTACGCGGACGTATGCCGAGGGTCTGTCGAAGGCCCTGGTCGCGCGGAGTGTGGGCGCCGACAAGGGCCTTGAGTCCGAGCGCCGTTACACCACGCGTGTGCTGCCCGCCGGAGTCGCGCGCGGGCTGCGTGACGCGCTGCTCGCCCGCCCCGGCGGCGCGGGCCGGGCGGCCGCCATCGTCACCGGAGTGGTGACGGCGGCGGGCGGGTACGTTCTCGGCAGCGTCCGGGCACGCAGGGGTGGGGCCACGTTCTCGGTCGTCCAGATCGAGGGGGCGAAACCATGAGCGACCCACGTGATGCGCGTGATCCGGGCGATGCGCGCGTGCCGATTCTCATGTACCACGCTGTCGCGACCGCGCCGAACGACGCGACCCGGGAGCTGTCCGTGGCGCCCGAGGCGTTCACCGAGCAGATGGCGCTCCTCGGCGACCGGGGGTTCACACCGGTCAACACGGCCGCGCTCGCGGAGTGCTGGCGTGCGTCGAAGCCGCTGCCGAGGCGGCCCGTGCTGATCACGTTCGACGACGGCTACGAGGGCGTGCACCGGCACGCGCTGCCCGTGCTCGCCGAGCACGGCTTCGCGTCCACGCTGTTCGTGTCGACGGGCTGGCTGCGCGGGGCGTACGACACCGGGGGCGCCCTCGACGAGATGCTCGACTGGGACCAGGTGCGCGCGCTCGCGGGCGCGGACGTCGAGATCGGCGGCCACAGCCACACGCATCCGCAGCTGGACCAGCTGGCCGACGAGGCGCTCTGGTTCGAGCTGCTGCGCTGCCGGGAGATCGTCGCCGACGAACTGGGCGCGCGCCCGGCGTCGTTCGCGTACCCGTACGGCTACTCCAGCAGCCGGGTGCGCCGGATCGTGCGCGAGGCCGGGTTCGCCCAGGCTCTCGCCGTCGGCAACAGCCTCGCGCGGCGCCGCCAGGGGCCGTACGCGCTGCGGCGGGTAACCGTGCGCCGCAGCACCGGTATCGAGGAGTTCGAGCGGCTCGTGGAGGGCCGCGCGATCGCCCGTACCTTCGCCAGGGACCGCGCCCTCACCAAGGGGTACGCCGTGGTCCGCAGAGCACGACAGGTTCGCCGGAAGGCCATCCGTTCCCGTGTCTGACACGACCACGGCCCAGGCCGACACTCCCACGCCAAAGGCACCCGAGCGGTCCGGGCGCCGCCTTCGTCTGCCCGGCCTCGGCCGGTCGTCCGGCGGCAGCCCGCTGTTCCGGAACGCCTACGCCCTGATGCTGAACACCGGGATCTCCGCCGTGCTCGGGCTGGGCTTCTGGCTGGCCGCCGCCCGGTACTACTCCGAGTCGGCGGTCGGCCAGGGCTCCGCCGCGATCGCCGCGATGAAGCTCCTCGCGGGTCTCACCGCGGTGACGCTGACGGGCGCCCTCGCCCGCTTCATCCCGGTCGCGGGGCGGGGCACCGGACGGCTGATCTTCCGTACGTACGCGGGCAGTTCGGTGGTCGTGGCGCTGGCCGCCGGCCTCTTCCTGCTCACCCTGAACGTCTGGGGTTCCTCGTACCGCTTCCTGCACAGCCCGCTGATCGCCGTCGGTTTCGTGGGGGCCGTCGTCGCCTGGTCGGTGCTGACGCTCCAGGACGGGGTGCTGACCGGGCTGCGCAGCGCGCTGTGGGTGCCGGTCGGCAACACCGTGTTCTCGGCGGTGAAGCTGGTGCTGCTGGTGGCGTTCGCCGCGGCGATCCCGACCATGGGTGTCTTCGTGTCGTGGGTCGCGGCGATCGCGGTGTCCGTGCTGCCGCTGGGCTGGCTGGTGTTCCGCCGCCTGGTGCCGCGGCATGTGAAGGCGACCGCAGAGCACGCCGAGCCGCCCACCACGAGGGAGATCGGACGGTTCCTCGCGGGCGACTACACCGGCTCGCTGTTCTCGCTCGCCGTGGTGTATCTCGTCCCGGTGATCGTGGCCGCGCAGGTCAGTTCCGCCGACAACGCGTACTTCTACATCACCACGACCATCGGCGGCACGGTCAACCTGCTCGCCATCAACATGGGCGCCTCGCTGACCGTCGAGGGCTCGCACGATCCGGCGCGGCTGGCCGCGAACACCCGGGCCGCGCTGCGCCGGATGGCGCGGATCATGCTGCCGGTGGCCGCTGTGCTGTTCTTCGGGGCGCCGTGGATCCTCGGCGTGTTCGGCCAGGGGTACGCGGACGCGGCGACGCCGCTGCTGCGCTGGTTCGCGGTCGGCGCGGTGCTGCGGGTCGTCATGGAGACGTACTTCGCGGTGCTGCGCGCGCAGAGCCGCACCTCCGGACTCGCCTGGCTGCAGGGCCTGTTGTGCCTGCTGGTGCTCGGGCTGACGGTGATCCTGCTGCCCCGCATGGGCCTGACCGGCGCGGGCGTGGCCGAGATCTCCAGCCTCGCGGTCATCGTGGCGCTCGCCGCGCCGAGGCTGTACCGGATCGTCAGGACCGCGCCGGCCGCCGTGCCCGAGGGTGCGGCACCCGACGGCGACCTGGCGGACCTGGGCGCCCGCGATGTGCCCGCGACGCAGCCGGACAAGCCGAAGAAGGGGCGCGGCCCGGCCTGGGCGCAGCGGCTCGACACGGACACGCTGGCGCTCGGTGTGCAGCTGGACTTCGACCACCTGGAGCGGCGGCCGGACGTACGGCCCGGTCCGGGCACGCCGCCCACCGGGACGCCGAAGGTCGAACGGCCGGACCACCGCAGTGAGCCGCGTCCGGACCACCGGCCGACCTGGGCGCTCAAGGCGCCCCTCCAACTGCCCCCCGCCCGCGTGGAGGTGGGCCTGCCCGTCGAGGAGCGGGAACCCGGCTCCGAGACCTCCCTCGGCCCGTCGGAGGTCGAGGTGGACGCCCCCTTCGAGCCGTCGCAGGGCAGGTCAGGCGAGGAGTCGGAGGGCGGACGCGAACGGAGTACGTCCGGAGCGTCGGGCGCCCTGCACGGGAAGGGGTCTTCACGGCTCGCGATCGAGGCGGGTGGGCAGGAGACGGGCGGGCGGTCCGGTCCGTCCGGTCCGAACGCGCCGCCGGTGTCCGTGTGGGAGCGGCTGCGGCCGACCCGGCTCGGGGTGGTGCTCGGCTGTCTGCTGACGGCCGCGCTGGTCCTGTACTGGGTGCCCGCGGCCGGACTCGGAGAGCGCGATCTCGACCGGATGGGCGGGCTCGGCCTGGTCTCCGTGCTGCCGACGCCGACGCTGGTCGGAGCCGGTCTGCTGGTCACGGTCTTCGCCTCGCTGCTCTGGCTGGGCCGCGAGCACCGGGTACTGCTGCTGGTCACGCTGCTGGCCACCGTGGTGTCGCTGCACGCGCTGCCCGCGGTCATCGAGACCGAGCCGCGGTTCGCGACGGCCTGGCAGCACCTCGGGTTCATCGACTACATCGACCGGACCGGGTCCGCCGTACCCGACCTGGACGCGCGCTGGAGCTGGCCGGGCTTCTTCGCGGGGGCGGCATTCGTCGCGAAGGCCTGCGGGGTCACCGACCTCACCGAGGTCATCCGCTGGTGGCCGATGACCATGCAACTCCTCTATCTGGCACCGCTGTTCCTGCTCGTACGCCATATGCGCGCGAGCTGGCGGGCCAAGTGGACCGGCATCTGGATCTTCGTGCTCAGCGGCTGGGTGGGCCAGGACTACTTCTCCCCCCAGGGCTTCACGTATCTCCTCTATCTGGTCTTCGTGGCGATCCTGCTCGTGTGGTTCCGGGCGCCACGGGTGCTGTGGACGAAGGCGCGGCCCGGCGAGCTGGAGGTCGAGCCGACGGACCGGCGCCAACGGGCCGTACTGCTCATGGTGTTGATCGGGCTGTTCATGGCGACCGTCCCGGCGCACCAGCTCACGCCGTTCGTGATGCTGGGCGTCCTCGCGGTCCTCGTCCTGGTCGGCCGCTCCGAACTGCGCGGCCTGCCCATCCTGTTCGCCGTCGTGGTCTCCGTGTGGATCGGCTTCCTCGCCGAGCCGTACTGGTCGGGGCACTTCGACGAGCTGTTCGGCGGGGTGGGCGGCGTGGGCAGCAATGTGTCCTCGTCGGTCTCCGGCCGTATCGGGGAAGGCAGTTCGAGCCACAAGCTCGTCCTGTACGCACGCGTGGCGCTGGCCGGCAGTGTGATGGCACTGGCCTGCTGGGGCTGGTGGCGGCGGCGCGACCACAAGTACCGCGAGCGGTCGCTGCTGGTCCTCACGTTCGTCCCGTTCCTGGGCTTCGGCATGCAGTCGTACGGCGGCGAAATGGCGCTGCGCGTCTTCATGTTCGCCCTCCCGGGGGCGGCCCTGCTCGCCGCGCTCGCCCTGTTCCCGCGCACCGGCGTCACCGCGAAGGAACGGGACAAGGACCGGGTGAGCCTCGCCCCGCTCGCCGCCCTGATGGCGGGCCTCGTCCTGATGGGCGGCTTCCTGGTGGCCCGATGGGGCAACGAGCCCTTCGAGCGGATCCGGCCGGGCGAGGTCGCGGGCATGGAGTACGTGTACGCGCACGACAAGCCGACCGTACGGCTGCTGTGGCTCAGCGACGACACGGTGAACAACGTGACGCCCGCGATGCCCTGGGGCGCGCGGGACATGGAGAGGGTGGAGTACCTGCCGACGCTGGCGCCGCCCGATCCGGTCCTGGTGTCGGGCCTGGTCAAGTCCCTCAAGGACGCGGGCCCGAACTCGTTCCTCATGGTCAACCGCAGCCAGGTGACGTATCTCCAGCTGGACGTGGGCTACTCCAAGACCTGGGACACCCGGCTCGTCCACAACCTCGACGCCCGCCCGGAGCTCCGCAAGACGTTCGCCAACGACGACGTGACCATCTACACCCTGAGCAAACAGCCGGACGGCAAGGTCCCCGAGCCCGACCCCGGACCGATCGGCCCCCAGGTCACCTGGACGCCCTGGTCGGTCGTCGGAGCCCTCGCCGCGATCGCCCTGATCCTCCTGCTGACAACCCGCGAGGTGGTACGGGTCGCCGTCCGCCCGAGCGTGCGACAACTCCAGTGGCTCCAGGGCAGCTTCTGGTTCTCACTGCCACTGCTGGCGGTGCTGCTGGCGTCACTGGTCCAGAGATTCCTGACGATGGCGTGAGGAAGGGGAGAGGGGGCGCGCCCCTTTAGGGGCGCGGGGAACTGCGCGTCTTTTAGGGGCGCGGGGAACTGCGCGACAAGCCACAACGAACCCGCAGCTTCAAACGACACCTGCCCCCCCCCGGAGGGCTACCGCCGAAGCCACTTCACTCCGTACGCCCCCATCTCGAACCGCTCCCCATCGACCTCCGCACTGATCCCCCGGTCAAGGGTGTTCACCACGAGAACCACCTCGCCATCGGCAAGGACCCGCACGTTCGGCTTGTCGTCCGCGGCGACAGAGACCTGCTCGTACTTGGTGCCCGGCGGAAACTCCTCGGCGAAGCGGGAGATGAGGTCGAGCATCGACAACGCCTTGCCGCCGGAGGCGCGGTCGGTCGGGGTCCACAGACAGCCCGGACAGCCGGCGCCCTTCTCGGTCTCCGGGTTCCAGTAAAAGGCGGAGGTCGTGCCACCGCGGGCCATCGCGATCAGACCCGAGGCCTGCACGGCGACGCGGTGCGGCTCGGACCACCCGTCGCGGATGTCGTCGCCGTCGGCGGGCTCCACGTAGTACTCGGCCCACCACAGCGGCAGGTCACCGGTCTGCTCGCGCACCCACCGGCTGACGGCCGTGAACTTGTCGGTGGCCCCGAACTCGTCCGGCAGCAGGTCGTCGTCCTTGGTGTAGCTGGACCCGTCGACGACGACGAAGTCCGCGCCGGCCTTGTGCTTGTTCCAGTAGTCGAAGGCGTCGAGGATCCGCTGGTCCATGGTGCCCCAGCTGCCCTTCAGCGTCTTCGACGCGTTCTCCTTCTGGCGCGGGTCGAGGCTGTCCATCACCAGATAGGGCCCGCCGACCTCGATGTCCTTGTCGACCTTCTTGAGCGCCTTGTACACGAGGTTGTACAGCTCGGTGTAGCCCTCGTAGTCCCAGCGGGCCTCGGCGTCGTTCCAGAAACCCTTGAACTCGTTCCAGACGATGAAGTGGCGTACGTCCGGGTAGCGCTTGGCGACGGTCGCGGCGAGGGCGGCGTAGTCCTTGTAGTGGGCGCGGTCCGGCGCCGTCTCCAGTGCCGCCTGGCTCCAGTCGGTCTTGTCGGAGCCGGGTTTGCCGCCCTTCATCCAGTCCGGGGCGCAGCACAGCGTGACGACCGGCGTGCCGCCCGTCTCCCGGACGAAGTCGATCCGGCGGTCCATGTCCTCGAAGTCGTACCGCCCCTTGACCGGCTCGGGATTGTCCGCGCCCCAGCCCATGATGTGCTGGATCTGCGGTAGGGGCTGCTCGCCGAGGCGCTTCTCCACCCGCTTCGTGGCGGCGCCGCTGCCCTCGTCGGCGCTGAACTGGGTGTGGGTGAAGCCCCAGCCCACCTCGGGTCTCGGCGCTGAGGGGGGAACGGCAGGCGTGCCGTGCACCTTGTCACCGTCGCGGGTCGTGCCGGCCTCGCTTCCCGCGTCGCCTGGAAGGGTGTGGATCAGGGTCAGCACCAGGGCCAGAGCGGCCACGCCCACACCGAGCAGAGCGGTGAACCGCCACCGCCGAGCCCCCGAATTCCACCCATGACGTCCCATCAAGGGCAACAGTAACGGCGGGGGTCAGCGGTAGAACAGGTTCCGTCGACCACAGCCCTGTAACAGGACGGAGGGGATACGCAGGGCCGGCGCACCTCCTTCGGTGGGCCTCCTTCGGTGGGCAACGCGGAAACCGGATGCACGGGTCGCCCACGTGACGGATCATGGCGGCATGTCTGCGAACCCACACGACGCTCTGCCGATCCGGCTCAACGTCGACGACAGCGACTCACCGTCGGACGTCGTCGACGCGCTGTTCCTCGGCCGCTTCGCGACGGGCGAGCAGCCGCACTCGCACTCGGCGAACATCGACCGCGTACGCTCCGGGGCCACGCTGCTCCCCCCTGACGCACAGGTGCTGCGGTCCGCGCGGGACGACGACCGCAGCGCGACCCTCGCCGAGGGAGAGGGCTGGACGGTGCTGGTGTCGCGCTGGAACAGGGGCGCCGACATCACCGTCACCGCGACCAGCTCCGAGCTCGCCGAGAAGGTGCTCGGCCAGGCCACGGACGGCGCGGCCGACGAGCCCGAACCCCAGCCGGAGAACGTGACGATGGGGTTCTGGTACGTGTCGCCCCGCCGCGGACCGCACCGCACGACCCGCCAGATCTCGGCGGGTACGTGGGAAGAGGTGCGCGCCAACTACACCGCGCCCGTGGCGGACGCGATGGACGGCCTGATGAAGACGACGCCCGAGGACATCGCGGGCCGTCTGCTGTTGCTGCACGGTCCGCCGGGTACGGGCAAGACGTCGGCGCTGCGGACGCTGGCGCGCTCGTGGCGGGACTGGTGCCAGGTGGACTGTGTGCTGGACCCGGAGCGGCTCTTCTCCGACGTCGGCTATCTGATGGACATCGCGATCGGCGAGGAGGACGGCACGGGCAAGGGCCGCTGGCGGCTGCTGTTGCTGGAGGACTGCGACGAGCTGATCCGCGGCGAGGCCAAGCACACGGCGGGCCAGGCGCTCTCCCGCCTGCTGAACCTCACGGACGGCCTGCTGGGCCAGGGCCGCAACGTCCTGGTGGGCGTCACCACCAACGAGGACCTTGAGCGCCTGCACCCCGCCGTCGTACGCCCCGGCCGCTGCCTCGCCCGTATCGAGGTCGGCCCGCTCACCCGCCGCGAGTCCGCCGCCTGGCTGGGCACGGAGGAGGGCCTCCCCCGAGACGGCGCCACCCTCGCCGAGCTCTACGCCCTACGCCGGGGCACCACCCCGACCTCGGTCCCCGA
Organism: Streptomyces sp. NPDC058697; assembly: GCF_042715345.1. Taxonomy (NCBI): domain Bacteria; kingdom Bacillati; phylum Actinomycetota; class Actinomycetes; order Kitasatosporales; family Streptomycetaceae; genus Streptomyces; species Streptomyces sp. NPDC058697. The sequence continues at coordinate 46,757 of NZ_JBHXSU010000035.1, read as the reverse complement.
CCAACGAGAGGGCGCGGACGCGGGTCTGTACCTGTAGGCCACGCGACCCGTCTGACCCGCTGACCGCCAGCCGCAGCCACCAAGCCAACTCCGCACACCAGGGCGCGCCCCTTCAGGGGCGCGGGGAACTGCGCGACAAGCCACAACGCCCCCGCAGACAGCAAACAACCGGCAGCATCCCAGAGCCGCTCCAACGCCAACCGTCAGCCGGACGCCCCATACGCCGCGCGCAACGCATCCCGGGCCGCAGCAACGGCGGCGGCCTCGGACAACCCGAGCCGCCGCACACGATCGGCATAGACCTGCGCGGCGGACGCCGCTTCCCGCTCCGCCGCCGAGCCCGCGGCAGCGACGAACGTTCCGTTGCGCCCCCGCGTCTCGATGACCCCGTCCGACTCAAGAGCCCGGTACGCCTTGGCGACCGTATTGGCGGCGAGGCCGAGCTCCTCGGCCAACCCCCGCACGGTCGGCAGCCGGTAGCCCACCGGCAGCGCCCCGGCCCGCGCCTGTTCGGAAATCTGGGCGCGCACCTGCTCGTAGGGCGCGATCCCCGCGTCGTCCTCGATGTCGATCTTCAGCGTCACGCAGTGATTGTCCCGCACCGGCGGGAAAATGAGAGGCACCCGGCCCCACCGCCCACGTAGCGTGCGACGTCATGACTGTGATCGTCCGCGACTTCCGCGCGGGAGACGCCGAGGGCTTCGCCCGTATCCGGCACCTGGCGCTCCCCTTCATGCTCTCCACCCCCGAGGCCATCACCTACGACGCCGCGAACGTCCACCCCGACGCCCACTTCCAGCCGCTGGTCGCGGAGGAGGACGGCGAACTCTTCGGCACGGCCCAGGTCGGCGTCGTGTACGACAGCCCGCAGCCCGGCCAGGGCTATCTGAACGTGTACGTGCACCCGGACCGCCAGGGCCGGGGCGCGGGCTCGCTGCTCGTGAGGACCGCCGAGGAGCGCCTCGCCGCCCTGGACGTGACCAGGTTCTTCGTCCGGGTCGTGGACGAGCCGGCGAACCTCGCCTTCGCGGAGAAGCGCGGCTACCTCCCCCGCCGCTCCGCGCACTTCCTCCGCCTGGACCTGGCCACCTGCGTACTGCCGCCGCGCCGGGAGCCGCCCGCGGACGTCGAACTGCGCACGGCCGCGGACTTCGCGGACGACCCCCGCCCGCTGTTCGACCTGGACGCGGAGACGCTGCTGGACGAACCGAGCGACATCGCCCACGAGTTCACGGACTACGAGGCCTGGCTGAAGGAGACCTGGCACCATCCCCTCCTCAGCCATGAACTGACCTCGGTCGCGGTCGTCGCCGGCCGCCCCGCCGCGTTCAGTGCCGCCCGTACCGACGGCGGCACCCGCTACGGCACGGTGATGACCGGCACGGCACGGGCCCACCGAGGCCGCGGCCTCGCCAAGCTCGCCAAGAACGACTCCCTGCACCGCGCCCGAGCCGCCGGCTTCACGGAGGCGTTCACGGCCAACGACGCGGGCAACGAACCGATGCTGGCGGTCAACAAGTGGTTCGGCTACGAGATCTGCGCCACGGAGGTGCAACATGTCCGCGAACTCCCCTGACTCCCCCCTCCAGTTGGACATCGTCCTGGTCAAAGCGGGCCGCACGAAGATCCGTTACCCGGCCGAGCTGCTGCACGACGACGGCACCCACGTCACCGTCCGAGCGGCCTGGGCCAGTGCCGGAGTCCGCGACTTCGGCTTCGTACGCTTCGAACCGGGTGACGTCTTCACCGAGCACTACTGGCGCGACCGCTGGTACGCGGTGAAGGAGGTCCGTGGTCCCGAGGGCGTGCTGAAGGGCTGGTACTGCGACATCACCCGCCCGGCTTCCGTCTCCGAGGGCGAACTGGTCGTCGAGGACCTCGACCTCGACCTGTGGCGCTCCGCCGACGGCGGGACCGTACTGCGTCTGGACGAGGACGAGTTCGCGGAGAGCGGCCTGGAGACCACCGATCCGCAGGCCGCGGCCGCCGCCCGGTCAGCCCTGGACGAACTCGAACTCCGCGCCCGGGAGGACGACTTCGAGGCGCTCCTGACCTAGGGCACGGCCACCACCGCGTACCGCTCGTCCTCCACCTCTCGTCCCCACAGCAGCGGGTCGTCCGACAGCGGCTCCACGCGGACGTCCTCCGCGAGGGGTGTGAGCAGTCCGGTCAGCCGGTCGGCGGATATGCCGACCGGGCTCACCGTCCCCCAGACGCCCTCTATGAGCACGAGCCGTCCGCCGGGGCGAAGCAGTCCGCACCAGTGCCGCAGGACACGGCCGGGTTCGGGCAGCGTCCACAGCACATGGCGGACGAGGACGACGTCGAAGCGCTGCTCCCCGACCGGCGGGGCCCCCGCGTCCCCGACCAGGAACGCCGCGTCACGCCCGGCCAGCTTGGCGCGGGCGAGGTCGACCATGCGGGGCGAGGAGTCGACCCCGGTCACCCGGTGCCGCTGCTCGGACGCGAGGAGCGACAGGCTGCCGGTGCCGCAGCCCAGATCGAGCACGTCGGCCGGGCCCCGGGGCAGCCAGCCGCGCAGCCTGGCCGCCCAGGCCTCGCGCACGGCGGGATCCCGCAGTCCGTGGTCGGGCTCGTCGTCGAACGTCGCGGACTCGGCGTCCCAGTCGACACGAGGCCACTCCTCACCGTTCTTCACTTCTTCACTGGCGCTGTTACTCGTCATGTGCCCAGAGTGACACCCGCCACTGACAACGGGCCGGGGACAGAACTGCGCCGGACGTGCGCCGGAACTGCGCGGAACCCCCAGTTGTCCGGCATGTGGACTCACAGGTGAAACGTGACTACCGCCACTGACAAGCGGGCACCGATGAGTCACTCTCCCCGGAACGGTCTACCTCCGTACAAACGCGGAACCCGGTAGATGCAAGGAGGCAGCCATGCGCCGTGTAACCGTGCAGAAGCCCCTGAGGAAGTCGGACTCCCGTCGCGTGCGGGACGACGCCGACGAGCGCCCCGCCGAGCGCCCGGAGGTCCGAAAGGACATCGCACGCACGTGGTGGCCGGACGGCTGAGCCGTCACGGCACCAGGAGTCGTCAGGGCCCGAGGAACCGTCACGGCACCAGCCGCTTGCGGTAGTGGAGGCGGTCGTACGGCCCGTCCGCGCGGCGCTCCACGAGCTCGTACCCGTACTTCGGGTAGATCTTCTGGTTCTCCCACATCAGCGCGTTCGTGTAGAGCCTGACCTCGGGCAGTCCGAGCGCACGCGCGCGTGCGTCCACGAAGGCCAGGAGCCGGCGCCCCACGCCCTGCCCATGGGCGTCCGGGTGGACGGCGATGCTGTCGAGGAACAGATGGTCCTCGTGTGCCTCGATCACCACGAGTCCGGTCACGGGCTCCCCCGTGACGAACACCCGCCCCGCGGCGACGTCTGCCGCGTGGTCCGCCTCCATGGGCCGCGGAACCACTCCGATCCGTTCGATGTAGGGGCGGTAGGCCGCGTCGGTCAGGGCCTTCACCGCAGCGGTGTCGGAGGCGACGGCGGGACGGATCCGAGCCTCGTACGGAGTGTCCGCCGGGGCTCCTTCCGGAGTCTTCGTCATAGCCGGAACGGTACCTACCTGATCGCAGTCTCAGCACTCCCTTAAGCGGACCATAAGGATCGCCCTCACCCCCTCCCAGCAGGCGATTTCACGGTTTCGAGGGGCTAGCTTGCTGATCGCCCCCCGGCATCACAAGCACCCCGGATCCGCTTCGAGGAGTTCCCCATGTCCGCTCGCCGCAAGGCCACCCGCATCCGCCTCGCCACGGTCGCCGCCGTCGGCGTCGCCCCGCTCGCCCTGACCGGTCTTGCCGCCGCTCCGGCGGCCGCGCACGGCTCGATGACGGACCCGGTGAGCAGGGTCGCGGGCTGCTTCGCGGAGGGTCCGGAGAACCCGAGGTCCGCCGCCTGCAAGGCCGCGGTCGCGGCCGGCGGCACGCAGGCCCTCTACGACTGGAACGGCGTCAACATCGCGAACGCGGCCGGGAAGTCGAAGGAGATCATCCCCGACGGAAAGCTGTGCAGCGCGGCCAACGACAAGTTCAGGGGCCTCGACCTGGCCCGCGCCGACTGGCCTGCCACCCGGCTGACCTCGGGCAACCGCACGTTCCGCTACAAGGGGACCGCCCCACACAAGGGCTCGTTCGAGCTGTACGTCACCAAGGACGGCTACGACCCGACGAAGCCCCTGAAGTGGTCGGACCTGGAGTCGAAGCCCTTCCTCAAGGTCACCGACCCGCGGATGGAGAGCGGCGACTACGTCTTCGACGGTGTCGTCCCGGTCAAGTCGGGCCGCCACCTCATCTATTCGATCTGGCAGCGCTCGGACTCCCCCGAGGCGTTCTACACCTGCTCGGACGTCGTGTTCGGGGAGGGCGGGAGTGGGGGCGGGAGCGGCGCCGGGGCCTCCACGGCCCCGACCGCGTCGGCGCCGTCCGACCAGGAGATCGAGGACGGCACCGACGAGTCGTCCGTGGAGCACGGCGGTCACGGCGACGACGACCCGAAGACCCAGGCCACGGCCACGGCGGCCGCAGACACCGCCTCGGACTCCGACGCCGACGCCGGTTCCGACGCCGGTTCCGACGCCTCGGCGGCACCCTCCGAGGCGACGGACGACTCCGCGAGCGACGCCGAGCCCGCCGGCGGTTCGGAGAACCTCGCCGAGACCGGCGGTTCGAACACCACTCCGTACGTCGCGATCGGCGGGGCGACCGCCCTGGCCCTCGGTACGGCGGCACTGTTCGCGTCGGTCCGCCGCCGCGCGGTGAGTGGCGGCCGCCACAGCCGATAGCCCCGTAAGGGGCGCGGGGAACTGCGCGACCAGCCACGAACGGCCCGCAGTTCCCCTGCCGCGCTAGCCGATCGCCGACAGGCAGGTCGTCGGGGTGGCATGCGCCGGATCAAGGGCGTTCGCCACCTCGTGGAAGGCGATCCGGTCGATGAGCCCGATCGCCGCGTGCTCGGAGAGATCGACCGCACACAGGTCCTGGATCAGGACATTGCGTACGTTCGGACCGTCGAGGTACTGCGAGCGGTACGGCGTGACGACCTCGTCGTACTTGGTGGCGATGACCGTGTAGCGGACACCGGGGACGGTGTCGCCGCCCGCGTTGAGCTTGGTCAGGAAGGCGGATCCGGCCACCTGGTCGGCGAGGGCGGGGGTGGCGGTGGAGAGCAGGTCGGCCGCGCCGGGGAAGTAGTCGAGCAGTTGGGTGAGTCCGTTCAGGGTGGTGCCGTGGTTGTCGGGGGCGATCCCGACGAGGGCGTTCACCTTGGCGGCTCCGCCGAGGAACTTCAGATAGTGACGGGGCATCATGCCGCCCTGAGAGTGGCCGACGAGGTCGGCCTTTGCCGCACCGGTCGCGGCGAGCACTTTGTCGACGAAGGTCTTGAGCTGCTCCGCCGACTTGTCGATGGGACCGAGGCCGTTGAAGAACGGCACGCCGGGCAGCTGCCCGTAGTCGAGGGCGAAGACGCAGTAGTTACGGTTCACGAGGTAGGGCGCGAGGCCCAGCCAGTTGTCGACGGAGTTGGCGAAGGTGCCGTGGACGAGGACGACGGGTCGCGGGTGGGCGGCGGACGGTTTGCAGGAGTAGTCGTTCCAGCCACGGCTCGGCGCGGACTCGGCCTCAGCGGTGGCGGCGGTAGCGACGGTGGCGGTGGGGACGACGGTGACCGCGGCGGTCAGCAGCAGCACGGCCAGGGGTCTGAGCAGGCGTTTCCAGGGCAGCATCGAGTGATCTCCTTGCGGCTCAAGGGAGTTGCGATGGCGTACGCCCTGTGATCCGGATCACGAGGATGCTGTTCTTTTGCCAAGTTACGAGCGAGTAGTAGAAGTGTGAAGTTACGCGTCAGTAAAAACTTCCGGTGCTGGCCGGGAGCACTGACACGTGCCGTGGAACCGTCACCAGGCGGGCCTGATGGGACCGTAGGGCGCAATGCGCAGCAAACGGTCACGCAACGCACGGACTTCACCCTCGCCAAGCAGTTCGACCCAGAGGGCGACGGCTTCCGCGGCCGCCTCTTCGGCCGCCCGCGTACAGGCCCAGCCCTGCTCGGTCAGTACGACCAGCCGGGCGCGGGCGTCGTCGGGGTGCGGGCGCCGTTCGGCGTACCCCTTGCGGACGATCTCATCGACAAGTTGACTCGCGGCCTGCTTGGTCACGCCCAGATGGGCGGCCAGTTCCGTGACCGTCGCCCCGCCGGGCGCGAGCCGCGCGAACGCGAACCCGTGCGCGGGCCGAACCCCCTCGAACCCTCGGGCGACGACACCCTCATGGATGCGCTGGGTGAGCTCGCCGGCGACGGCGAGCAGGGCGGCGGACAGGGCCATGGCCTCGGAGTTCTGCACGCAGGCATTGAAACACCCTTGACGAATTGGTCAAGCAGCTTGACCATGTATCCATATGGTCAAGCAGCTTGACCATTCGTCACCGCCGTTCACCACCGCATTCACCGCCGGAGGCAGCCGTGCCCGTAGTCCGCTCGTCCGAAGCCGTCGTCCACGAGATCCACGGCGCGCGCTTCGTCTCGTACGCCACTCCGCTCAGCGGGAGCAGGGAACTGTGCGCCTGGCGGGGCGAGATCCTCGGGGGCACGAAGGCACCCGCGCACACGGTCAACCGCGAGGAGATCTTCCATCTGCTGGCCGGGGAACTCCTGATGACCCTCGACGGCCGCACCGAACGGATCAGCGCCGGCGACACGGTCATCATCAATCCCGGCGCGACACTCGCCGTGGAGAACCCGGCCGAGGAGACCGCGATCTCCTGGGTCACCACGTCGATCGGCCTCCAGGCAAAGCTGGCGGACGGCACGGTGATTACTCCGCCGTGGGCCAACTGACCTGGCGGGAATGCCGGGGGCACCCCATCAGGGGCGCGGGGAACTGCGCGACCAGCCACATCCGGCCCGCAGCTCCCGAACGACCCGCAGCTCCCACCCGCTCCCACCCGCTCCCCGCGGAGCGTTACGCCACCAACGAACCCGGCATCACCGCCCGCGGTCCGAACTTCGCCCGGACCCGGTCCGCCGCCTCCTCCACCCGCCGGACCTTCTCGTCCACCGGGTCGAAGGTGAGCTGGTAGGAGGCCTGTTCGGCGGGGTCGAGCCCCTCGGCGCGCAGGACGATGCCGCGGACCCGGGCGCGCTGCAGGCCGAGCGCCTCGTACATGCGGTACGCGGCGCCGGTGAGCGCCGAGGAGTGGGCGGTCGGCTCGGGGAGGGTGCGGCTACGGGTCGTCGTGGAGCGGTCGGCGTAGCGGACGGTGAGGGTGAGCGTGCGGCACACCTTCTCCAGGGCGCGCAGCCGGGAGCCCAGTTCCTCGGCGGCGGAGAGCAGGGCGCGCCGGTGCAGGTCCGGGTCCAACTCGTCGCGCGGGAAGGGGCGTTCGGCGGCGAGTGACCGGGAGACCGCGTTCGGTACGACCCGGCCGCGGTCGACGCCCTGTGCCATCTCGTGCAGTTCGCGGCCCGTGCGGGCGCTGGTGAGCCGTTGCAGTGTGGACAGGGGTGCGGCGGCCACCTTGCCGACGCTGTCCAGGCCGTACTCGCACAGGGTGCGGGCGGTGGCGGTGCCGACTCCGGGCAGCGCCCGCACGGGCTGTTCCGCCAGGAACTCCGCGAGGGCGCAGGGGTCTTCGGGCACCACGCGGGTCGTCCCGGGGACAGCCTCCCGCAGGGCCATCCGTGCGAACATCGGCCCGGGTCCGGCCCCGATCACACAGTCGACGCCGTGCCAGGCGAGCGCCCGTACCCGGATCAGCGAGGCCAGTTCCCCGACGTCCCGCTTGAAGTACCGCTCGGCGCCCCGCAGATCGGCCAGCGCTCCGTCGGGCGGCAGCGCCTCGACGACGGGGGTGAACTCCTCCAGCGTGCCGAGGAGCCCGGGCAGGGCGGACTCGTACGCCGGAGGCAGCTGGAAACGTACACAGAGGATGGTCATCCCGCACTCCCCGGGCTCTGGTGCCACAACTTCCTTCCACCGGCGGGCCCTTCGCCCGCCGGGCGCAGATCGGCCCACGGATGCATTTCGTATCCCGTGGGCATCTGGATTCGACGGCCGCCCGTCGGATCTCCGGTGTCCCGCGAGCCGCCCTCGGCCCCGTCCTCCCCCTGCGGTTCGGCCAGTCGCAGGGCCACTCCGTCCAGGCCTTCCTCGCGCCGCAGTTCCACCAGGTCGGCGAGGTTCCAGGCGGCCGCCCCGACCACGCTGAGGCTGCGCGGGCCGCGCCGCTGCACCACTCCGCGTACGAGCAGGAGCCAGGAGTGGAAGACGGTGTGCGCGCACGCGTCGTGTGAGTCGTCGAAGAAGGCGAGGTCGACCAGGCCCGTGCCGTCGTCCAGGGTGGTGAAGATGACCCGCTTGCCGGAGCGGATCGGCGGGGTCTGGGTGGCCGCCTTGGCGCCCGCGACCAGGACCGTCTCACCGTGCCGTGCCGCCCGCAGCCGGCGCGCGGTGACCACGCCAAGCTCCTCCAGGAACGCCCGGTGATCGTCCATCAGATTCCGTGAGGCGTCCATGGAGAGCACACCCAGCTCGGCACTGAGCCGCTCCGCAGAGGAGAGGTCGGGCAGCCCGGCCGGCGCGGTCTTCTGTCCACCGGCCAGGGGAAGTTGGTTCCCGCGACCGGCACGCGCCCCCCGGTGCAGCTCGGTCAAGTGCAGTTGCAGATCACGGCGGTTGGCACCGAAGGCGTCCAACGCACCGACCTGTGCGAGACGTTGGGCCAGCGGTCTGCTCGGCCGGCCCCGTTCCCAGAAGTCGAGCAGCGAGGCGTACGGCTGCCCGTCCGCGATCCGCGCCGCTTCGGCCTCGCTGATGCCGTGCACGTCGGAGAGCGCGAGCCGCACACCCCAGGCCTTCCCGGAGCCCCTGAGGGTCCCCCCGACCGCTCCCTCGAACCCCTCGGATTCAGACACCAGTTCGATACGGTGTGCGACCGCCGACCGGTTCACGTCCAACGGCAGGATCGGCACCCCCCGCCGCCGCGCGTCCGCGAGCAGCAGCCGCTTCGGATACATCCCGGGATCGTGCGTGAGCAGCCCGGCGTAGAAGGCAGCCGGGTGATGCGCCTTCAGCCAGGCCGACTGGTACGTCGGCACGGCGAAGGCGACCGCGTGCGCCTTGCAGAAGCCGTACGACCCGAAGGCCTCGACGATCTCCCAGGTACGGGCGATCGTCTCCGCGTCGTACCCCCGGGCGGCCGCGTGCTGCGCGAACCACACCCGGATCCGTCCCTGCGACTCGGGGTCGGACAGCCCGCGCCGCACCCGGTCCGCCTCGTCGCGCCCGCAGCCGGTCATGATGTCGACGATGTCGATGATCTGCTCATGGAAGACCACGACCCCGTACGTGCTCCTCAGCGGCTCCGCCAGATCCGGGTGGGGGAAGCGGACCGGCGCCCGGCCGTGCCGCGCCTCGATGAACGGCCGCACCATGTCGGCCGCGACCGGTCCCGGCCGGAAGAGGGAGATGTCGACGACGAGATCGTGGAAGTTCGCGGGCTGCAGCCTGCCCACCAGGTCCCGCTGGCCCGGCGACTCGATCTGGAAGCAGCCCAACGTCTCGGCGGAGCGGATGAGTTGGTACGTGGCGGGGTCGCCCTCCTCGACGGCGTCCAGGTCGACCCGGTCCCCCGTGGCCCGCTCCACCTCGGCCACCGCGTGCGCCATCGCGGACTGCATGCGCACACCCAGCACGTCCAGTTTGAGCAGCCCGAGGTCCTCGACGTCCTCCTTGTCGAACTGCGACATGGGGAACCCCTCGCCGCTGGTCGGCATGACGGGCGTACGGGCGAGGAGCGAGGCGTCGGAGAGGAGGACCCCGCACGGGTGCATGGCGACTCCGCGCGGCAGGGCGTCCAGTGCCTCCACCAGGTCCCACAGTCGCCCGTACTTCTCCATCTCCCCTGCCAGGGACCGCAGTTCGGGCAGTTCCTCCAGTGCCGCGCGGGCGTCGCGGGCGCGGATGTGCGGGAAGGACTTGGCGATGCGGTCGATGTCGGCCGGGTCCATGGAGAGGGCCGCGCCGACGTCCCGTACCGCATGACGCACCCGGTACGTCTCCGGCATCGCCACGGTCGCGACCCGCTCGGTGCCGAACCGGCCGATGATCGCGCGGTAGACCTCCAGCCGGCGGGCGGACTCCACGTCGATGTCGATGTCGGGCAGGACCGGGCGGCGCTTGGACAGGAAGCGTTCCATCAGCAGCCCGTGCGCGACGGGGTCGGCGTGCGCGATGCCGAGGAGGTGGTTGACGAGCGAGCCCGCGCCGGAGCCGCGCGCGGCGACCCGGATGCCCATCTCCCGTACGTCGTCCACGACCTGAGCGACCGTCAGGAAGTAGGAGGCGAAGTTGTGGTGGGCGATGATGTCCAGCTCGCGGTGCATCCGTTCCCAGTAGTCACGCGCTTCGGAAGAACGGTCGTAGCCACGCCGCACCATCCCCGCCGCCGCCCGCGAGGCCAGCACCCGCTGCGCGGTACGGCGTCCGGCGCCGACGAGGTGCGGCTCGGGGAAGTGCACGGCGCCGAGGCCGAGGTCGTCCTCCGGGTCGACGAGGCACTCGGCGGCGGTGGCCCGCGTCTGTTCGAGCAGTCGGTAGGCGGTGTCACGGCGAAAACCCGCGGCCTCGACGATCCGTTCGGCGGCGCCGAGCATGGCACCCGCGTCCTTGAGCCAGGCCTCTCCGCTGTCCAGCTCCTTGCGGGGGTCGACCGGCACGAGCCGGCGGGCGGCGTCCAGGACGTCGGCGACCGGGCCCATGCCCGGGTCGGCGTACCGGACGGCGTTGCTGAGCACCGGCCGCACCTGCTGCTCTGCGGCGAAGCCGACGGTACGGGCGGCCAGCCGCAGCGAGCCGGGACCGGTGCCCTCGCGCCCGTGCCAGACCGCTTCGAGACGCAGGGCGTCGCCGTAGACCTCCCGCCAGGGCGCGAGCAGTTTCGCGGCCCGGTCGGGGCGCCCGGCGACGAGTGCCCTGCCGACGTCGGAGGCGGGCCCGAGCAGGACGGTCAGGCCGTCGGCGTGGTTGTCGGCCCAGGGCAGCAGCGGTCCGCCCGTGTCGCCCGCATGCGCCGCAGTAACGATTCTGCAGAGCTCGGCCCAGCCCTTCGCGCCGTCCCGGGCAAGGAAGGTCACCCGAGGTGTCGACTCATCGATGAAGGCACCGCCCCGCACGGGAGCCCGCCGCCGCTCCCCTCTTACGGCCCCACCGGCCCGTACGGGCTCCTCGACCGCGAGGTCGACCCCGAACAGTGGACGCACGCCCTGGGCGGCGCAGGCCTTGGCAAAGCGGACCGTGCCCGCGAGGGTGTCCCGGTCGGTGAGGGCGAGCGCGTCCATGCCCCGCTCGGAGGCGCGCTCGGCGAGGCGCTCCGGATGCGAGGCCCCGTACCGCAGGGAGAACCCGGAAACGGTGTGCAGATGCGTGAAGCCCGGCACGCGCACCTCCACCACTCCCAGGGGCTCCCATGCCAGCCCTCGAACGTTTGTTCCCTACTCCCTCACCCCCACCATAGACCAATTCCCGAACATGTGTGCGACATCCGTTCGGACCCGTCCCACCTGCGCAAACGCCGGGCGGCTCGGACCGTGGGGGCATGACACAGACAGCCGGGGCCCCTCACCGGACCTTCCTCGAAGAGGTGAAGGACGGAGTCACTCCGCGGGCCACGCTGCTCGTCATCGGTGTGGTCGCCCTGCAGCTGCTCTTCATCGCCTCCTATGTGGGGGCGCTGCACAACCCGAGGCCGAAGGACGTGGCGTTCGGGGTGGTCGCCCCGGGAGCCGCCGCGGACCAGGCGGTGGCCCGTCTGAAGCAGCTCCCAGGCGAGCCCCTGGACCCTCGCGCGCTCCCCGACCGGGCGACGGCACGCGAGCAGATCGTCAACCGCGACATCGACGGCGCCCTGGTGATCGACCCGGCGGGCACCACCGACACCCTGCTGGTCGCGTCCGGCGGCGGCAAGGTCCTGACCACCACACTGATCGCGCTCGTCACCGGGCTGGAGAAGGAACAAGGGCGCACGGTGCGAACCGTCGACGTGGTCCCGGCCGACGCCCAGGACGCCAATGGGCTCACCACCTTCTACCTGGTCGTCGGCTGGTGCGTGGGCGGCTATCTGTGCGCGTCGGCGTTGGCGGTCAGCGCGGGCGCGCGGCCGGCCAACCCGCGGCGCGCGACGATCCGGCTCGCCGCCATGGCCGTGGTCGCGATCGCCGGCGGACTCGGCGGAGCGCTCATCGTCGGACCGGTCCTGGGAGCCCTGCCGGGCAGCGTCTGGGCCCTCTGGGGGCTCGGCGCGCTGATCACCTTCGCGGTGGGAGCGGCCACGCTCGCGTTCCAGTGCCTCTTCGGGATCGTCGGCATCGGAGTGGCCGTCCTGCTGATCGTGATCCTGGGCAACCCGAGCGCGGGCGGCGCCCTCCCACCCCCGATGCTCCCCCCGTTCTGGAGAGCGATCGGCCCCGCCCTCCCCCCGGGCGCCGGCACCTGGGCGGCCCGCTCGATCGCCTACTTCAAGGGCAACGACACAACAGCCTCACTCCTGATCCTCTCGGCCTGGGCGGCAGTCGGCACCGCGGTCACACTCATCGCGGGCTCGCTACGGGCCAACTCAACAAGCCCCGGTTCACAGGGGCGCCCTTAGGGGCGCGGGGAACTGCGCGACAAGCCACAACGCACCCGCACCTTCTCCACGAACGCGAGGAACCCCGCCCCCACCAGGCCGGTGGGAACGGGGTTCAAGCCAACGAAACCGTCAGCCGATCTGAGTCCCCGTGGCGGACAACGCCTCGGTAACCGGCTGGAAGAACGTCTCCCCACCGGAGGTGCAGTCCCCGCTGCCACCGGACGTGAGTCCGATCGCGCTGCTGCCCGAGAACAGCGACCCACCACTGTCACCCGGCTCCGCGCACACGTCGGTCTGGATGAGCCCGTTCACGATGTCACCGTTGCCGTAGTTCACGGTGGCGTCCAGCCCGGTCACCGACCCGTCGTGCACCTGGGTGGTGGACCCGCTGCGGGTGACCTCCATCCCGACGGTGGCCTCCGCCGCACCCGTGATCTCCTGAGCGGAACCGTTGTAGAGGTTCACCTCGCTCGGGTGGTCCACGTCCGCGGTGTACTTCACCAGGCCGTAGTCGTTGTCGGGGAAGCTGGAGTCCGCGTTCTCGCCGATCTCGGTGCCGGACGAGTCGGACCAGTTGGTGATGCCCTCGGTGCAGTGCCCGGCGGTGAGGAAGAACGGCTCGCCGCCCTTGACCACGTTGAAGCCGAGCGAGCAGCGGCCGCTGCCACCGGTGATGGCGTCACCGCCGGCGATGAAGGGCTTGAACTCCCCCTTGGTGGTCTTGAGTTCGGCCTTGGCGCCGAGCCCGTCGACGACCTTGGTCAGCTGCGCCATCTTCGCGCCCTTGACCGTACGGTCCGCGGTGACGACGACCTTGTTCGTCGCCGGGTCGACCGCCCACGAGGTGCCGGGGATGGTCGCGTCCTGCTTCAGCGTCGTACGGGCGCCCTTCAGTTCGGCGATGGAGTTCTCGACGATTCTGGCCTTGGCGCCGGCCGACTCGACGGTCTCGGCCGCGGCCTCGTCGAGGACGTTCACGACGAGGCTCTTCGCCTTCGCGTCGTAATACGTTCCCGCGGCGTCCGTGCCGAGGTCCTTGCCGAGCGTCGAGGCGAGCTTTCCGGCCGCCGTGACCGAGAGGGTCTTGAGCTCGGGAGCGGGCGCGGTCTCACTCGCGTTCGCACTCTGCAAGGTGACTCCCGCGGCGACCAGTGCGGCGATGCCCGCACCTGCCACGGCCGCCCGCCTCTTGGGTATGCGTCGGTGCTTCAACTTGTGTCCTCCTGTGGGGGGTCGGAAACGGCGGCTGTGGGGGCCACCGGGACCGAAAGGTGTACGGACATGGGCCCGACTCACAATAAAAGCCGCGTCCATGCCAACGGACGCCGCCCACTATTCCGAGGCCGTACGGGAGCACACAAGGTCGACTTCAGGACGCGCGTGCCACAACGCACGCGCGCCCCCGCATGGTTGACGCGCGTTGACAAGTGGCCGTCTCACCACGTCGATTCCCATAGCAAACACTACGAGCGAGTAACTAACGGCAGCCTGTGAGGTCTAGTCCTGTCCGGATTTCGACCCTCCGAAGTCCGGATCCAACGGTGTCTCGACGGGCGGGAGTTGCTCCTGCATCGATTGCTGCCACTGCGCCAACAGCTGTTGCGCCTGCGCCGAGAGCTCCTGCGGCTGAATCGGACGCTGCTGTGCCTCGGGCAACGACGGCTGTGTCAGAGCCGTCCCGTCCGACGGCTGCTGCTGCACCTGGGGCGCGGGAGGCGCCGCCTGTTGCGCCGGCTGCTGTGCCCGCTCCAGGAACCTCAGCAGCTCGACGGGGAAGGGCAGGACGAGCGTGGAGTTCTTCTCGGCCGCGACCGCCACCACCGTCTGCAGCAGTCGCAGTTGCAGGGCGGCGGGCTGCTCGGACATCACTCCGGCGGCCTCCGCCAGTTTCTTGGAGGCCTGGAGCTCGGCGTCCGCGTTGATGACCCGGGCCCGCCGCTCACGGTCGGCCTCCGCCTGCCGGGCCATCGACCGCTTCATCGTCTCCGGCAGGGACACGTCCTTGATCTCGACGCGGTCGATCGAGACGCCCCACTCCACGGCAGGGCTGTCGATCATCAGCTCCAGGCCCTGGTTGAGCTTCTCGCGGTCGGCGAGCAGATCGTCCAGTTCGCTCTTGCCGATGATCGAGCGCAGTGACGTCTGCGCCATCTGCGAGACCGCGAAGCGGTAGTCCTCGACCCGGATGATCGCGTCCGCGGCGGACACCACCTTGAAGTAGACGACGGCGTCCACCCGCACCGTCACGTTGTCCCGCGTGATGCCCTCCTGCGCGGGTACCGGCATCGTCACGATCTGCATGTTGACCTTCTGGAGCCGGTCCACGAAGGGCACGATCATGGTGAACCCCGGACCACGCACCCCGGATCGCAGCTTGCCGAGGCGGAGCACCACGCCCCGTTCGTACTGTTTGACGACGCGGGCCGCCGCCATCGCGTACACCGTTCCGACGGACGCGAGAGCCACTCCCGCCGTCACCAGCTCCTCGACCATTACGACCCCCAGGGTCCGTATCGGGCGCAACAGGTGTGTACTTCGACGGTAACTCCGGCGCGTACGCAAAGGGGAGATGGAGGACCGAGGTGCCGAACGGGATACGGATGCGGGACGGACGGCGGCTGGCGTTCGAGGAGTGGGGGGACCCGGACGGCAGCCCGGTGATCCTGCTGCACGGCACACCGGGCTGCCGGCACGGGGCGGTCCCGGCGGAGCTGATGGCCGAGCGTCCCGGGGTGCGGTTCATCGCGTACGACCGGCCGGGGTACGGGGATTCGGACCGCGGTCCCGGACGCCGGGTGGCGCAGGCCGCGCGGGACGTGGCGGCACTGGCCGACGGGCTCGGGCTCGGGAGGTTCGCGGTGCTCGGCCGCTCCGGCGGTGCCCCGCACGCGCTGGCCTGCGCGGCGCTGCTGCCCTCGCGGGTGCGGCGGGCGGCGGCGATGGCGAGCCTCGCGCCGCCGGTCGCCGAGGGGCTGAACTGGTTCGACGGGATGGCGAGGTCCAACGTCGAGGAGTTCACGCAGGCGCTCACGGACCCCCTGGAGTTCGCGGACCGGCTCGCCGCCCGGGCCGCCGCGATCCGTGCGGACCCGGCACAGCTCCTCGCGTCGGTCAAGGACGGTCTCACCGACGCCGACCGCCGGATCGTCTCCACCCCGGCCGTGAGCGAGATGCTGCTGCGCAACTACCGTGAGGCGCTGCGCGAGTCGGCCTACGGCTGGCTCGACGACACCCTCGCGCTGCTGAGCCACTGGGGCTTCGACCCGGCGCGGATCACCCGTCCCGTGCTGCTGTGGCACGGCGCCGAGGACACCTTCTCCCCGGTGGGCCACTTCGAGTGGCTGGCCGAGCACATCCCCCGCGCCCGCCCGGTCCTGGATCCGAAGGGCAGCCACTTCTCAGCCCTGGAGGCCCTCCCGGACGTACTGGACTGGCTCTGCGCGACCCCACAGACCGCCACCTGACCCGAACCGCCACCCGCCCCGGGCCGACATCTGACCCGGGCCACCGCCTCACCCCCGGGGCCACCTCACGCCCGGGGCCGCCTCGCACCCGAAGCACTTCACCCCCGGGGCCACCTCACGCCCGGGGCCGCCTCGCACCCGAAGCACTTCACCCCCGGGGCCACTTCACACCCGGGGCCGCCTCGCACCCGAAGCACTCCACCCCCGGGGCCACTTCACACCCGGGGCCGCCTCGCACCCGAAGCACTCCACCCCCGGGGCCACTTCACACCCGGGGCCACCTCACGCCCAGGACCGCCTCACCCCCGGGGTCACCTCACGCCCCGGGTCACCTCACACCCCGGGCCCCACTATGAGCCCGCTCCCCGCGGCCCCCGGCCGCTCCAGCCGTGCCCCGCGCATCAGGTCCATCTCCCGCTCATGGCTGTCGCCCACGGCGTCCGTCACCCGCAGCCGGAGCCGCAACTCGTCGATCTCGTCGACGAACCGCTGGCTGTACGCGCCGTGGGGCACGGTCTCGTACCCGGTGGCGCCCGGCAGGGGGAAGCCCGCGCCGACGAGCATCTGCCGGTAGTGCTTGCCGTGCACAAGCCCCATGGCGGCGAGTTCCCGCAGCAGTCCCGCGTGGTCGGTCCAGGCCCCGGGAGCCCCGTCGTGCGGTACGAGCCGGTACTCCACCCGCTCCACCACGGCGTGCTGCGGGCCACCGTTCAGGACGCCCACCTCCCAGGCGGGCTCGTCCGGGGCGAAGGCGCCGGGCAGTACCCAGGACGCACGCCAGCCCAGCGCGGGCCGTACCGTACGCGCGTACTGCGCCCGGCCGAGGACCGCGGCGAGCGCGACCGCCAGCAGGCTGCCCAGCGCGTCCGTGTCCATCAGCCGCAGCCGCCAGGGCCACTGGCGGCTCAGCTCCCCCGTCACGTTGCCGCGCGTGATCTCCCACAGGAGCACCAGCGCCAGCACCACGAGCAGCACCAGCGGTGTCGTGAACAGCAGCGGACTGCGGCGTACATGGCGCTGCTGGTCGGAAGCCACTTCCTTGTTCCCCCGGTCTTCCTCGTGCACCCGGGCGAGCCCCCACGGCCAAGGACGAGCCCCCGCACCGCGAACGGCGTACGGGGGCTCGTCTGCTGCTGGCTGCAGTCAGGTCACGCGGGTGTCGATGTGTCGCGTACCGGTCAGAATACGTTGACTCCGTAGGCGCCCAGCGCCTCGGTGACCGGCTGGAAGAACGTGGTGCCACCGGAGGTGCAGTTGCCGCTGCCGCCCGAGGTCAGACCGTAGGCGACACCGTTGCTGCCGTAGAGCGGACCGCCGGAGTCGCCGGGCTCGGCGCAGACCGTGGTCTGGATCATGCCGTAGACGATGTCGCCGCCGCCGTAGTTGACGGTCGCGTTCAGCGCGGTGACGCGTCCGGTGCGGGTGCCGGTGGTGGAACCGGTGCGGATCACGTTCGTGCCCACGGCCGGGGTGGCGGCGCTGGTGATGTTGACGCTGCCCGCGGTGCCTTCCTTGGCGATGCTCGTGTTGCTGTACCGGACGAGACCGTAGTCGTTCGTCGGGAAGCTGGATCCCGCGGTCGGCCCGAGGACCGTGGTACGGCCGGAGTTGGAGTACCAGGTGCCCGCGCCGTCGGTGCAGTGACCGGCGGTCACGAAGTAGTCGGCGCCCGCGCTGTTCTTGACGTTGAAGCCGAGGGAGCAGCGCCAGCTACTCGCATAGATGGCGTCGCCGCCCTTGATCAGCTTGCTGAACTTGCCCGGCGTGTACTTGATCTGCAGAGCGCCGGCGTTGGTGCCCGCGGCCCGCTTGATCTTCGCGATCTCGGCCTTGGAGACGGTGCTGTCGACCGTGACGACGACCTTGCCGGTCTTGGCGTCGGTCACCCAGGCGGTGCCCGGCACGTCGGCCTTGAGCACCGAAGAGTTGGCACTCTTCAGCTGGGAGGCGCTGAACGTCTGCGCGTCGCTCGCGTTCGCGGAAGGGATGGTGAATGCGGCCGCGGCCACGAGTCCGGAGGTGACGGCGATCAGCCGGGTCCGTCTCGCTATTCCGCTGCGGGGGGTGGTGCGCTTGGTCCTCACTGTTCGTTCCCTCCAAAGGGAAGTCGGGGGCCCGCGTGGGGTCGGGGCCCGTGAGGCGCACGCCAGAGGAAGAATGCCCGGATTCCGGACAAGCCGTGCCCCTGACAAGGCGCTGGGGGGAGTATTTGGCCGCACACCCGACGGGCGCAAGGGCGCCTTTCGGCCGTGCGGCGTTCAACTTACGTATGTCCCACGGGAGTTGATCTCATCGACGGCAGTGTGTGGATTACGTGCGGATTATCGGAGCAGATTGCGTTCCCCAGCGGCAATCGCCGCGCTCAGGCTATTGCCCGGCGGCGGGAATGGGCAGATGAAGTGGTCCGCGAATGCGCAGGGCGGGAGCAGGGCCCGGTTGAAGTCCACCGTCGTGCGCCCCTCGGTGTCAGGAGCCGCCGGGCGCAGGAACCGGAAGCGATGGCTGCCGTTCCCACTCGTCACATCGCCGAAAACAGCCCACAGCGATCCGTCCCCCTGAACCGTCACCTGAAGGGTCAGATCCTGCCCGTCCAGCCCGAAGGCGAGTTCACCGCCGAGCCCGAGCCCGCGCTCCCGCCCGTCGGCGTTCGCCACGCGTACGGTCCGGTCCTCCCCGTACGGCGTGAAGCGGCCCGGCACCGACCAGCGCGGGTCGTACGGCGTGGCCTCGATGCCCCGGAACGCCCGCCGGGCCGGGGAGGCGGGGTCGAAGTCGCGTACCCCCAGGACCCCTTCCCGTACGAGGACGACGAACCGGCGCTCGCCGTGCGCGACCCGGGCCGTGGCGGCCGGACCGGGGTCGGCCCCGAGCCGGATCTCACCGGCGAAGGGCTCACCGTCCACGAGGAGGCCGTCGGCCGCGCCGGCCGTCAGCACGACCGCGTCACCGGCCACGGACCACCGGCCGGGCATGTCCGGAAGTAGCCCCTCCGGATAGTCCTCGACCCAGTGGGTGCCCCTGAGCGCGAGCGGGCCGTAGGGCGCGGACACCGTCTCGGTGCGGTGCTCGTGCCAGTGCTTCCACTCCTCGGACGCGTCCGCCGCCCCGTGTTCCGTCGTCATGTGTTCCGTCGTCATGTGATCGGCCCTTCCCCCCGGGCTCCGCCGGGCCGAGGTGTGAGCGCGGCGTCGCGCCGGTGTATTCCGCCCGGCGCGACCGCCGGCGGTCGTGACCTCCCCGAACACCCCGGCGGCCGCGACCGCCGGGGCCCCGGGATCCCGGGATCTCCTAGATCTTCGGCAGGCCGGGCGGGTTGATCTCCGACTTCGGCACGGCCTCGCTCGACAGACCCCAGCGCTTGAGCACACGCCCGTAACTGCCGTCCTCGATCACATGGTTGATGGCGGCCGCGTACGCGTCGACGAGCCCGCTGTCCTTCTTCGTGGTGGCGGCGATCTTGCCCTGGAGGTCGTCGCCGGCGCCGGAGAGCGTGCCGATGACCTCCGACTGCCCGGCCGAGGCAACGTGGTACGCGGCGGACGGGCTGGGGCCCAGGTAGGCGTCGATACGGCCCGACTGGAGGGCCAGGTAGTAGTCCGTGTCCTTCTGGAAGTACTTGATGGAGACCGGCTTCCGGCCCGCCTTCTCGTTCTGCTTGCTCCAGTCGACGAGGATCTTCTCCTGGTTGGTGCCGGAGGAGACGGCGATCGTCCTACCCGCCACGTCCTCGGGACCCTCGACCTTCCAGCCGGTGCCCTTCTTGGCCTCGAACGAGATGTTGTCGAGACGGTAGGTCGCGAAGTCGTACTTCTCCTTGCGCTCCTCGGTGACGGTGACGTTGGAGAAGACGGCGTCGAACTTGCCGCTGTCGAGACCGACGAAGAGGTTCTCCCAGGAGACCTCGTCGTTGTCGAGCTTCAGCCCGAGGGTGTCGGCGACGAGGGTCGCGAGGTCGATCTCGGAGCCGATTCTGGTCTTGTCGTCGGTCGCGTAGAAGCCGAGTGGCGGCGAGGCGTCGGCGCTCTGGCCGAGCTTGAGCGTGCCGCGCTTGCGGATGGCCGCCGGGACGAGCGCGGCGATGTCGTCGACCTTCTTGCCGCGGATCCGGTTCTGGTCCGGGCCGATGTTGACGTCGCCGACCTTCTTGGTGCCGGAACCGCCCGTACCGGTTGCCGCGTCGCTGTCACCGCCGCAGGCGCTGAGCAGGGGGGCGACGACGAGTGCGGCGACGGAGGCGGCGAGGGTGCGTCGGGATATCACGGGTGAACTCCTGAAATGAGAAGGAACGAACAGAAACAACGAACAGAAACAGGGAGGGACGAGGTCAGAGGACCTTGGAGAGGAAAGCGCGGGTGCGTTCGTGCCGCGGCCGGTCGAGTACGTCGCCGGGGGTGCCCTGTTCGACGATCCGGCCGTCGTCCATGAAGACGACGGTGTCGGCGACCTCGCGGGCGAAGCCGATCTCGTGGGTGACGACGATCATCGTGGTGCCCTGGTGGGCCAGGTCCTTGATGACGTCGAGGACTTCACCGACCAGCTCGGGGTCGAGCGCGGACGTCGGCTCGTCGAAGAGCAGCAGTTTCGGCTCCAGGGCGAGCGCGCGGGCGATGGCCACGCGCTGCTGCTGTCCCCCGGAGAGCTGCTTCGGGTAGGCGTCGGCCTTGTCGGCGAGCCCGACCCGGTCGAGCAGCCCGCGCGCGGTCACGGTGACGTCCTTGCGGGACCGCTTCAGCGCGGAGACCGGGGCCTCGACGATGTTCTCCAGCACCGTGAGATGCGGGAAGAGGTTGAAGTTCTGGAAGACGAACCCGATCCGGGTGCGCTGCCTGAGGATCTCCCGTTCGCGCAGCTCGTACAGCTTGTCGCCGGAGCGCCGGTAGCCGACCAGCGAACCGTCCACGCTGATCCAGCCCTGGTCGACCTTCTCCAGGTGGTTGATGGTCCGCAGCAGTGTGGACTTGCCGGATCCTGACGGGCCGAGGACGACGGTGACCTCACCGGTCCGCACCTCCAGATCGACGCCCTTGAGGACTTCGAGCGAACCGAAGCTCTTGTGGACGGACTTGATGTCGACCATGGGGGCGGCGGCCGCCCCGTCCTTGGTCGGATCCTTGGTCAGCGGCGCGCTCATCGGGTGCTTCCCTTCGCGAAGTGTCGTTCGACGTAGTGCTGGAGGACCGAGAGCGCGGTGGTCAGGAGGATGTACCAGGCCGTCGCGACCATGAGCAGCGGTACGACCCGGCCGTTGCGTCCGTAGATGACCTGGACCTGGTAGAAGAGTTCGCCGATCGCCATGACGGAGACGATGGAGGTGCCCTTGAAGAGGGAGATCACCTCGTTGGCGGCGTTGGGCAGGATGGAGCGCATCGCCTGCGGCAGCACGATCCGCCGGATCTGCCGCAGCCTGGGGATGCCGAGCGCGGCCGCCGCCTCCAACTGTCCGCTGTCGACGGACAGCACGCCGCCGCGCACGATCTCCGCTGCGTACGCGGCCTGGTGCAGGGCCAGCCCCAGCACGGCCGCGCTCATCGCGCCGACCAGGCCCATCGTGTCGAAGGAGAAGAAGCCGGGCCCGAACGGGATGCCGAACTGCAACTCCTTGTAGAGGTAGGCCAGGTTGAACCAGAAGAGCAGCTGCACGATCAGCGGGATCGACCGGAACGCCCAGATGTACGCGAAGGAGACGGCCTTCAGGAACGGGCTGGCCGACAGCCGCATGAAGGCCAGGACGATACCGAGAGCGAATCCCAACGCCGTTCCGTAAAAGGTGAGTTGGAGCGTCACCCAGACCGCCTTGAGGATCACCTCCGCGGTGAAGAACTCGGCGAACACCTCCCACTCCCAGCCGGAGTTGGTGGCGAGCCCGTGGACGAACTGCGCGAGCAGCACGGCGGTCACGACCACCGCGACCCAGCGCCAGGGATGGCGTACGGGCACGACCTTGAGCGCGCCGTAGTCCTCGGGCTCGGCGGATGTTCTGGCAAGGGGTGGATCACTGGTCAGCGACATGGGAGTTCCTCTGGGTGTCCTCTGGATGAGGGAAGCGAGCGGGGACGCCGGGGGTGCGGAGGGTGCGGTTACGCGGCGGCGCTACAGGACAGCGCGCACAGAAAGGCCAGCGCCGCGCGCGCCGTTGCGTCGTTCTGCCGGAAGGCGGGCCCTCCCGTGCGCGGCCGGGTGAAGGCGCCGGAGCCGCGGGCGTCGGTGTGCGGTCCGAGCGCGAATCGCCGTGGATGCGGGGCGCCGGAGCGGTCGAGGACACGCCCGTCGGCGGGGTCCACGGCGAGCAGCCCCTCGGGGGTCGCCGCGGCCCCCTCTGCGTACAGCTCGCGCAGCAGCGAGTCGCGCGTCCGCTCGACCGTGGGATGCGGCAGCCGCGCCTCGACGAGCGCCCGTGCCTCGACGTACTCCCCCGGCACGCCCGCGCTCCCGGCCCGGAAGACGCCGTCCGATGCCGATACGGTCATGCCGGCGCCCAGGAACCTGAGCACCCCCGCCCGGGACAGGGCGAGCATCTGCCGCAGCCGCGGTCCGGGTGGCCCCGACGCCAGATAGCTGAAGAAGCCGTGCCACCAGGACCCGATGTCACCGAGCCGCACCAACTGCCCGTAGACGGACAGGAGTCCGAGGAAGACCGCCATGTCCGCGCTGTGCGAAGGGTCGTGACGCCGGGTCAGGTCCCCTTCGATGTAGGCCCGCAGGCCGTCCTGGAGTTCGTCGTACGAGGCATGGCGCACCCCGTCCAGCGGATGGTCGAGCGCGGCCGGGTCGAACCGGTCGGCGGTGTCGGGCACGGCCGAGGCGACCAGGGCCTGGATCTCGGCACTGTCACCGGCCGCGTACTTCTCCTCGAAGTCCGTCCAGGCCATGTCCGTGCGCCCGGGGTGTGCCGTGAACAGCCGGTGGAAGTGCGCGAAGCCCAGTTCCTTCTCGACTAGCGGCCACACGTCCCGCCGGAAGTCGAACCCGCCGGGGCGCGCGAGCAGCGCGTCCACCTCACCCGGTCCGAAGAACCGTGGCAGCGGCGGCCGTTCACCGGTCCAGTCGTAGCCGATCTTCGAGTGGTACGGGACTCCGCGCCGCGACCCGACGTGCAGCACGGGCTCGCGCCCGGACGCCCTGTACGTCAACTCCCCGTCCGCGCCCGTCTCGTAGCGCCCGCCACGCCCTTCGGTGAGCAGCACCATCAGGTCGACGAAGGCGAGCCCGAAGCCGCGTACGAGCACCGGTTCGCCCGGCGCGAGGGCGGACAGGTCACTGTCGGCGGTGAAGTCCGGCGGCAGATGGACGAGGTCGTGAGCACGGGCGTACGCGGCCAACTCGCGCTGCTCGTCGTCCAGTTCGGCATCGAGGTGGCCGAGCGTGAGGACGACCAGGTCGGCGAGGAGCGGGCGCGGCCGGCCCTCCAGCCACACCTGCTGACGCCCCTCGCGCGGGCCGGTGACCCGCAGGGCTCGGCGGGCGTGATGGTGGACGCGGATGCCCGGCGGGAGCGCGGCGACGGTCTGCTCGTAGACCCAGCGCATGTACGTGCCCTGCCGTTGCCGGTCCGCGAAGACGCGTCCGTCGAGTGCGGCCCACTCGTGCAGCGTGGGGCCCTCGCGCACCGGCCCGGCCATGTCGACCGTCTCGTCGGTGAACATCGTGACGTCCTGCGCCTCGGAGTTCATCCACAGCAGCGGCGACTGCGCCTCGCGCCAGATACGGCCGCCGCCCGGCGGGTAGGGGTCGACGAGATGGATGTCGAGCCCCTCCGAACTCCCGTACAGTCCGGGCGCGTTGGCGGCGATCCGTTCCAGGAGTCCGGTCCCCCGCGGCCCGGCTCCCACGATCACCAGCGAGGGGCGTACAGCGACCCGGCTCATCGCGTGCGCTCCGAACCGCGCGCGTAGTGCCGCTCGACGTAGTACTGGCCGACGCTGAGCACCGAGGTGACGACGACGTACCAGAGCGTGGCCACCATCAGGAGCGGGATGACCTGATAGGTGCGGTGGTAGACGAGCTGCACGGAGTAGAGCAGGTCCTGCACGGCGATCACGCTGACGATCGAGGTGCCCTTGAGGGTGCCGATCAGCATGTTCCCGGCGGGCGGCACGATGGAGCGCATGGCCTGCGGCAGCACGATCCGCCACCAGCGGCGCCACCGGCTCAGCCCGAGCGCCTCCGCGGCCTCGATCTGCCCCCGGTCGACGGAGAGGATCCCGCCGCGGACCACCTCGGCGGCGTACGCGGCCTCGTGCAGGGTGAGTCCGATGATCGCGACCGTGACCGGCCCGAGCAGGTTGACCGTCCTGACCCCGAGGATCGTCGGATAGAGCGCACCGATGTTGAACCAGAACAGCAGCTGCACGAGGATCGGCATCGACCGGAAGAGCCAGACGTATCCCCAGCTCACCGCGCGCAGCACGGGGTTGGCGGAGAGCCGGAACGCGGCGAGCAGCGCGCCGAGGGCGAAGCCGAGCGCCATGACGAGCGCGGTCAGCCAGAGGGTGAGCCAGAGGCCGCGCAGGACCGACGCGGACGTGAAGTAGTCACCGACGACGTCCCACTGGAAAGCCTCGTTGCGGACGACGGAGTTGACGGCGAGCCCGAAGAGGATCAGGACGACGCCGGCGGCGGTCCACTGGCCGAGGCGGCGGCGCGGGACGATGCGCGGGGGCACCGCGTCCTGCGGCGCGGCCACCTTGGTAAGGGTGTGCGAGGACATGCGAAGGCTCCGTGATACGTCGGTCGAACACGGGTGGTGCCTTCACACAGATCACGCGGAACACGTGGCGCCACGAGGGCGTCGTACGGCGTGCACGGCCGAGCCCCTCAGCAAGGCCGTGCACCGAGAGTACGGGGGCGTTTCCCCTCGCTGTCAAGGCCGTCCACACTGTGAGCCGTACGTCTCACGCCAGTTGACGCCAAACCGGATGCCTGTTCCACTTGCTCTCATGCATCCGCAGCAGTGGCTGGTCAAGCGCTCCCACATCGACTTCGGTCGAGTGTGGTCCTCTTCCTGTTGAGCTGACCCCCTGCGCGCCCGAGCCCTTCATGGGCGGGCGCCTTCTGCGTTTCCCACCTTTCTCCACCCTCTCCACGCCTTCACACGCGCACCTCTCCCCTCGCGCTTCCAGCTCCCCAGGTCTGTCCAGGAGATCCGTACGCCATGAGTACGTCCTCACGGCCCCGCCGTGCCCTTTTCGTCCCCTTCGCCCTGATCACTTCCGCGGCGCTGCTGCTCACCGCGTGCGGATCCGGCACCGACGGCGGAAGTGACGCCCAGGCCGCGGCCGCGTCCCAGAAGATCCCGACGACCGACGTCGTCTCGTCCCTCAGGACGGACGCCTCCGCCTCGAAGCTGCTCCCCGCCGGCACCGACACGCTCACCCTCGCCGTCAGCGTCGGCGGCACGCCGCCCGGCACCAGCTATCTGGAGGACGGCAAGACCCTGGCGGGCCAGGACGTCGACTTCGCGGCCGCCGTCGCGAAGGTCCTCGGCATCGAGCTGAAGCGTGAGGCCGCGAGCTTCGAGGCGATCCTCCCGGCGCTCGACAGCGGCAAGTACGACGTCGGCGTCGGCAACTTCGGCGTCACCGACGAGCGCCGCAGGACCATCGACTTCGTGACCTACATCAACGACGGCCAGGGCTTCGCCACCCGCGAGGACAGCAAGCTGGACAGGGTCACCGACCTCGCCCAGCTGTGCGGTCTGAACGTCGCGACGGGAGCCGGCACCACCTTCGAGGCCACGCTGGAGGAGAACAAGCACGTCTGCTCCGACGCCGGCAGGAAGGCGTACAAGGTGCAGACCTACAACGAGCAGGGCGCCATCTGGTCCTCGCTCCAGCAGGGCCGCAGCGACATCGTGATGAGCACCATCAACGGGCTGCGCTATGCCGTCGCCCAGCAGGAAGGGCTGAAGTTCCTCAACGAGTTCCACCGTCTCGATGTCGGCTTCGCCTTCAAGAAGGGCACCAAACTGGCCCCCGCGTTCCAGGCCGCGGTGAACAAGCTCATCGCCGACGGCACATACGACCGGATCCTCAAGAAATGGGGCACGACCGGCTCGGCGATCGAGAAGTCGGAGATCTCACCGCCGGAACTCAAGGACTGACGAACAGGCGGGTCAGCAATTGCAGCCGCAATCGCATCCGCACCCGTCACAGCAGTTCCCGCAGCAGTCACAGCCGTCGCAGCAGTCGTCACAGTTGTCGCACCGCCGGCAGATGCCCTCCTTGCGCTCCCCGCTCCACGGGTCGTCGTACTCGCAGCAGCACATCTGGCACGTACAGGCCAGGCCCATCCACACGGCGCAGCCCGCGAGGAGTCCGCGCCGGTCACGGCGTGGCGGCTCGGGAGGCGGCGGCGGAGCGCCGGGCCCGGAGGGGGCGTACGGGTTGCCCGGCGGCGGCCCGTACAGCTCGGCCCCCCGGTGCGAGCAGGAGGAGGTGCCGAAGGCGCGGTCCACCGAGTTGCGCAGTTCGTGGGCGAGCAGCACGTGCGCCAGCTTCGCGTCGGTGAACTCCGCGTCCTTGAGCGCCAGCCGTATTCCGTGCAGTGCGTCGTCGGCGAGCCGCCGGGCCTCCGGCAGGGAGGTGCCGGTGGCGGTCAGTGGATTCCAGGCGCCCGACGCGGCGTCGGTTTCCCTGTCCTCCACGGCGTCCAGGAGATGGGCGAGCCGTCCGAAGAGCCGGCCGGCCTCGGCGAGCGGCTCCGCGTTGCCGGGCCGTCCGGCCAGGATCGCGGTGTGCGCGAAGGCCGCGGCGGTCGCGGTCTCGGTCGGTTCGGTGACGGTCAGCAGCGGGGTGCCGGGCCCGGCGAGCGCCTCGATGCCCACCTGCCGGTCCACGGCGTCGACCAGTACGGCGGTGTCGAAGCCGACGGCGGAACCCGTACGGGCACCCGCCCGCCCCCAGTTCACGGCGACCCGGCGGGCCGCGAGCGCGACCGGCCGGCGGGCCAGCAGTCCGTCCCCGTCGGCCATGTGGTCGCGCATCTTCGCGGAGGCGAGCACCAGCGAGACGGCGGCCGCGAGCCGGGCTCCCTCACCCTGGGCTACCGAAGCGCTCCGCATTCCGCGCAATGGACAGGGCCCCGCCGTGCGCCGCCATCCACTGGCGCGCTCGGCCTGAGCCTCCGTCAGAACCGATATCAGCAAGCCGTCGTAGTTCGTGACGACCCGTGCGAACTGTCCGTGATCCCCGCGAAGTGCGAGACACAGCCCGCACAAATGCGCCATCCATTGGGTTTTGAGGCTTTCCCCGAGCCGATGAGTGCATGGCCTGACGATTCCGAACACGACGATCCCCCGTGGTGTGTACGACGTTGAGCTGCGGCATCGTACCGACCACCCCGTTCACCCGTACGCTCCAGCCGTCACCCGTCCGCCGTGAAGAATCATATTTCACTCTCAGTCAGCAGCGGTGTACGGCACGACCCTTGGGGTACGCGGCCTCTCGACGAATTCGCTGTGCACCAGTACCGTCACGAAACCCCCGCGCGGCGTCTATCCCCTTGGCGCGACATCCGCATCATGCACGACCATGGGGATGCGGAGAAAAGAAAGACCGCTGTGAGAGGAGGCGTCCATGGGATCGGTGCGCAAGGCGAGTGCCTGGCTTGGCCTCGTCGACGACAACGATGACGAGCGTTACTACGACGACGATTACGCAGAAGGGTCCGAGACCGGAGCCAGGGATGCCTGGGTCACGGACCCGCGTGTGAAGGTGGCGTCGGAAGCGGCCGAGGAGAAGGGCCGCCGGATCGGCACGGTCACCCCGGACAGCTTCCGGGACGCCCGTGGCATCGGCGAGCTCTTCCGCGACGGCGTTCCCGTCATCATGAACCTCACGGCCATGGAGGCGG
Organism: Streptomyces sp. NPDC058697; assembly: GCF_042715345.1. Classification (NCBI taxonomy): domain Bacteria; kingdom Bacillati; phylum Actinomycetota; class Actinomycetes; order Kitasatosporales; family Streptomycetaceae; genus Streptomyces; species Streptomyces sp. NPDC058697. The sequence continues at coordinate 18,803 of NZ_JBHXSU010000035.1, read as the reverse complement.
CCGACGCCAAGCGCGTCGTCGACTTCGCGGCCGGCCTGATCTTCGGCCTGCGCGGCTCGATCGAGCGTGTGTCGAACCGGGTTTTCCTGCTGACCCCCGCCGACACCGAAATCGTCAGCGGGGAGCCCGCCGGCCGCCGCGCGGACGGCTTCTTCAACCAGAGCTGAGCAGGGCCGCGCGTTGCTTATTTGGGCTCGGTTCGCCTCCGGGGCGCCAAAGCCTGTGTCGAGAGGCCGACCGTGCTCAGCCCTCCTTCGTCGGGCCTCCGCGCTCCCCCGGACTCCGTCCGGGGGGACCCCCAGGCCTCTCGACACAGGCGCGCCCCTTCGGCTCACTCGCCGGGCCCGCCGCTCGGCGCCGCGGTAGGAACTCGCCTACCGGAACGCGTCGAGACCGGTGAGCGCCTTGCCCAGTACCAACTGGTGCATCTCGACGGTGCCTTCGTACGTCAGCACCGACTCGAGATTCGTGGCGTGCCGCATCACGGGGTATTCGAGCGAGATTCCGTTGGCGCCGAGAATCGTCCGCGCCGTACGGCAGATGTCGATCGCTTCTCGTACGTTGTTGAGCTTGCCGAAGCTGACCTGCTCGGGACGCAGTCGTCCCGCGTCCATGCGCCGCCCGAGGTGATGGGCGAGCAGAATCCCCTTGTGCAGTTCGACGGCCATGTCGGCGAGTTTGGCCTGGGTGAGCTGGAATCCGCCGATGGGCCGCCCGAACTGCTCGCGCGTCTTGGCATACTCGACCGCCGCCTCGAAACTGGACCGCGCGGCACCCATCGCGCCCCACACGATCCCGTACCGGGCATGCGAAAGACAGCTGAGCGGCCCCTTCAGCCCGGTGACGTCGGGCAGCACCGCATCGCCCGGCAGCCGCACCTCGTCGAGCACCAACTCGCTGGTGACCGAGGCACGCAGTGACCACTTGTGCTTGATCTCGGGCGCGGAGAACCCGGGACGGTCGGTGGGCACGACGAACCCGCGGATCCCGTCATCGGTCCGGGCCCACACGACGGCCACGCCCGCCACGGACCCGTTGGTGATCCACATCTTCCGCCCGGTGAGAACCCAGTCCCCGCCGTCCCGCTTGGCGTAGGTACGCATGCCCCCGGGATCGGACCCGTGATCGGGCTCGGTGAGCCCGAAGCACCCGATGACCTCGCCCGAGGCCATCCTCGGCAGCCACGCCTGCTTCTGCTCCTCGCTGCCGAAGCGGTGGATGGCGTACATCGCGAGCGATCCCTGCACGGAGACGAGCGAGCGGATCCCCGAGTCGGCGGCCTCCAGCTCCAGACAGGCGAGCCCGTACTGCACGGCGGAGGCCCCGGCACACCCGTACCCGTCGAGCGACATCCCCAGCGCGCCGATCTCCCCCAACTCCCGCGCCAGCTCCCGGATCCCGGGCAGTTCACCCTTCTCGTACCACTCGGCCACATACGGCAGCACCCGATCCGCCGCCCAAGCCCGCACGGTCCCCCGGACCGCCAGATCCTCCGCGCTCAACAGATCATCCACACCGAGCGGATCAGCGGGATCGAACGGCGGCAACTTCGAGGAAGGTGAAGAGGAAGAGGGTGAGGACGAGGGTGAGAACGAGGAAGCAGACATGACAGAGGCCTCCGGCACGAAAAACTAGCACTGTTAACCACGGGCAGAGCCCGACGTTACGACGCAGTGTCGCGCACGTCCAGGACAACTCCGCGTGGCACGGGGCGGCGAGGGCCGGTGCACTTGAGCGAGGCCACCTGGGACCTCACCCGGTTGAGCGGGGCTACCCGGGGCTTGGCCGCTACGGCCCCGCGGCCGCCGACGGCGAGTCGCCCCACAGGAAACCCGCACGGGAAGGACGGGCTCAACGGGCGGTGCGGGCGGGAAAAGCATGAAAGCGCAACCACCCCCAACCAGTCACCCAACAGACTCCACCCGCAGAGAAGCCTCCGCCTCCCGAGGCCCAGGCACCTCAACCCCAGCCGCCACCGCCCCACACTCCATCCCCCGAGGCAACCGCAGAGCCATCACCGCCCCCAGCAACAACAACCCCGCACTCACCAGCAACGTCACATGCAGCCCATGCACAAACGCATGCCGCGCAGCATGCCGCAACGCCTCCCCGGGCCCCCCGCCCAACTGCCCGGCGACCTCATACGCCTCCCCCAGGGAATGCCGAGCCGCAGCGGACTCCCCGGCAGAGACTCCTGGAACGGACGCCAGTCCGGGCGAGTACGCCGCGTTCATCACACTTCCGAGCAGCGCGATCCCGATCCCGGCCCCGAGCTGGTACGACGTCTCCCCGATCGCCGCGGCCCCACCGGCCTGCTCCTGCGGAGCCTCGCTCAGCATCGACTCGTACGCCCCGAAGAGCGTCACCTCCAGCCCGAACCCGAGCAGCACGAACCCGGTCAGCAGCAGCGGAGCGTTGTCGTGGCTCCCCATCCCCGTCAGCATGATCACCGCCGCGGCGGTGAGACAGAACCCGGAACAGACCATGGTCCGCGGCCCGAACCGCTGCAGCAGCTTCGCCCCGACGAGCCCCGCGGCCATCGCGGCGATGGTGAGCGGCAACAGCCGCAGCCCGGTCTCCAGCGGAGAGAGCTCCAGCACGAGCTGGAGATACTGCGCGGCGATCAGCTCAAGACCGACGAGCGCGAGCATCGCGAGCACGATGCACCCCACGGACGTACTGAAGGCCGGCCGCGAGAACATCTTCAGGTCGACGAGCGGGTGCCGACGCCGCCGCTGTCGCCGTACGAAGGCGAAGAGCAGTCCGGCGCCGACGAGGAGCGGCACCGCCGTGAAGGCGCTCAGCGGGGCCTCTCCGCCGCCGAGCCGCTTCACGCCGAGAACGACGCCGAAGAGTCCGGCCGCGGCCATCAGCGCGCCGACGACGTCCCACGGCCCGTCGCCGTCACCGGTCGACTCGGGCAGCAGCAGCCGCCCGACGGGCAGGCTGACGAGCATCAGCGGGATGTTGATGAGGAAGACCGAGCCCCACCAGAAGTGTTCGAGCAGGAACCCGCCGAGCAGGGGTCCGACGGCCGCGCCGACCGCGGCGACGGCGCTCCAGACACCGATCGCGAGCGCCCGCTCGCGTCGGTCGGGAAAGACCTGCCGCAGGATCGACAGTGTGGCGGGCATGATCATCGCGCCGCCGACGCCGAGCAGGGCGCGCGCCGCGATCAGCACCTGCGCGGTGTCGGCGAGGGCCGCTATGGCGGATGCGACGCCGAAGAGCGCGTACCCGAGGAGAAGGACGCGTCTGCGGCCGACTCGGTCACCCAGCGTGCCGAAGAGAATCAGCAGCGAGGCGCAGACGAGCGGGTAGATGTCGACGATCCAGAGCAGCTCTATCGCGCCGGGTGTGAGGTCCTCGGTGACGGCGGGCACGGCGACGTGCAGCACGGTGGCGTCGACGGCGACGAGCAGCAGGCTGACGCAGAGGACGATGAGGACTACCCAGCGGTTTGCACCGGCCCCGGTCTCCCGACGGCAACGCGCAGCGGCCGTGGTCGTCCCGGACATGTACGTACCTCCCAGATGTTCCCTCGCGTTCGGCGGATCCGCTGGGTGGGGACTCCCTGCGGCTGCGGCCCGGGAGGAGCGGTGTCCCGGGCCCACGCAACAAAGGCGAGTGAGTGGTCAGGGTACGCGAGTTCCCGCCGAGGACAGGTGGCGGACCTCTCACGTTCCTTATCGACACGTGTGGCATGCGCCACGCTTCCCCGTCGGCAAGCACGCCCCGCCGGGGTCCCCGGTTCCGGGCGGCGTCGATAATCGAGCCCGTGACCGATCTTGAAACGCCCGTCGCGCCGCCCCGTGCGGGACCCGCCTGGCGCCGTGCCGCGCCCGCTCTCCTTGGATACGCGGCGGTGCGCGCGCTGGGCCTGGTGACGCTGGCGGTGTGGAGCGCCGCGCGGGACAAGAGCCCGCACCAGCTGCTCTCCGCCCGCTGGGACTCCCTCTGGTACACGCGGGTCGCCGAGCTCGGCTACGGCTATGAGGTGCGGCTGCCCAACGGGGACGTGCACTCGAACCTGGCGTTCTTCCCGCTGCTGCCCTGGCTGGAGCGGGCCTTCGCGGCGGTCACCCCTCTCTCGTACGCGGACGCGGGTCTGCTGGTCGGCGCGCTGGCCTCGCTCGCCGCGGCCTGGGGGATCTTCGCGGTCGCGGACCATGTGTACGGGAGCCGGGCCGGGATCTGCGCGGTGCTGCTGTGGGCGGTCCTGCCCGTCGGCATCGTGCAGTCGATGGCGTACAGCGAGTCACTGTTCACGGCGCTCGCCGCCTGGTCGCTGTACGCGGTGCTGACCGGCCGCTGGCTGACCGCGGGCCTCCTCGCGTCGCTGGCCGGCCTGACCCGTCCGGTGGGCGCGGCGGCGGTCGCGGCCGTCTGGGTGGCGGCGATCGCCTCGTTCGTACGGGAGCGGAGTGTTCCGGCACAGACCGGCGCACCGAGATGGCGGCGCGCGCCGGCGATGCTGCTCGCGCCCCTCGGCGCCGCCGGCTACGTCCTGTGGGTCGGCCATCACACGGGGAAGGGCCCGCTGGGCTATCTCGACGTCCAGGCGGGCTGGCGCAACGGCTTCGACGGCGGCTACGCCTTCGCCCGCTTCGTCGCCGACAAGTTCACCTCGTTCCCGTCGGCCCTCGCCGGACTCGCACTGATCATCGGGGTCGGCCTGCTGGTCTGGCTGTACGTGATCTGCGTACGGCAGCGGCAGCCGCTGCCACTTCTGGTGTACGCGGGGGTCGTCACCGCCCTCGCCCTGTGCGCGTCGAGCTACTTCGGCTCGAAACCACGCCTTCTGCTGCCCGCCTTCCCCCTGCTGCTGCCCCCCGCCCTGGCCCTCGCCCGACTGCGAACCTCCAGGTCGGCGTGGGTGCTGGGCGGTCTGGCGGTGGCCTCGGCGGCGTACGGCGCCTTCTGGCTGAACGGCTCAGGACCGCCATGATCACCCAGGGTCGCGGGTGAAAAGCTGGAGAAGTGCGTGCGAGCATTCGGTGAACGAATTCAAACGCGTCCCAAAACTTCACATTGGAATGATCAATGGAATGGAAGGAAGAGCGCACGAGGGATTCCATAATCCAAGGAAATAAACGCCCTCCTGAGAGCAATCCCACATCACATCGTCATCACAAAGAGAGTGCTTCGGCCTGCAACACAGCTCACTCGCTGTAACGTCGATTGAGTGCGTACCGAACGAAAGCTGACTCGTCTGGACCGGGTCTTCGCCCGGCTGGACCGTGAGCCGGAACGACCGGCCCACATCGACGTGCCCAGGATGAGCCGGCACCGAGTGGTCCTCTTCGCGTCCACGCTCGCCTTCTACATCGCCATCGTGTGGGCCATCGTGATCACGTCGTGGCTGGTCCGGTTCGACTGGCAGGTCATGTTCTTCCGGCCCTACCAGCAGTGGCCGGAGATCCACGCCTTCCTCGACTACTACGTGGTGCTGGGCCAGCGCGGCCCCACCGCCGTGATGATCGCGGCCTGGCTGGGCTGGCGTTCCTGGCGGCAGCACACCCTGCGCCCGCTGCTCGTCCTGGGCGCCTCGCTGCTGCTGCTGAACATCACGGTGGGCGCCGCGAAGCTGAGCATGGGCCGTCTCGGTCCGCACTACGCGACCAACGTCGGCTCGAACGAGATGTGGCTGGGCGGCGACATATTTCCTTCGGGCCACACCGCCAACGCCGTCGTGACCTGGGGCATCCTCGCCTATCTGGCCTCGACGCCATGGGCCCGCCGCTGGCTGTCGGCCCTCTCCGCCGTGGTCTCCCTCGGCGTCGGGCTGACCACCGTCTACCTCGGTACGCACTGGTTGAGCGACGTGGTGCTCGGCTGGGCCGCCGGCCTGCTGATCCTCCTCGCGCTGCCCTGGTGCGAGCCGCTGATCGCGCGCGCCGAGACCGCCATCTTCGACCTGCGCGACGCCTGGCGCGCCCGCCGTCGCGGCACCGCGCCGGTTCCGGCCGCCCCGGTGGGCGCGCACGCGGCGCTCTCCCCGCTCGACAGCCCTGCCGACGAGGAGGAGCCCGTGGTGCGCGAGCCGGTGGCCGCCTCGCGGCCGCCGCGCCCGCAGGGCGGCTACCTGGCGCCGGGCCCGCATCTGACCCGCTCGGAGCGCACCCCGGTGACGCCCGTCGGCAGCCGAAGACCCCCACAGTCGGACCGAGTGACACGTGGCACCACCTCGGCCCGCCCGCTGACGGGCGGCTGAGCGAGGACTGCGGGGCCCGGTACGCACACACCACGCCCCGCGCACGGCGAAGGCCCCGGCTTCTGCAGCCGGGGCCTTCGCCGTGCCTGCCGTGCTTCACGAAGCGCGCTCTCACGACGTGCACGCCTCACGGTGTGCGGACAGGTGACGGGTCAGCCCTTCCAGCAGCGCGTCACCCGGCCGTCGGCGACCTCGAAGTTCAGCCGCCCCGAGAGGTACTCCATCGTGATGATCGCGCCCGGTGGCAGTGACCGCACCGTGGACCAGCCACGTTCACGGGCCAGCCGCTCGGCGCCGCCCGCCTCCAGTCCGACGTACGCGTCCGGAGTGTCCGAGGGCTCTGCGGGAGGAGTGGGAATCGGTGCCATGCCGCCACGTTAGGCGGCGGAATGCGGCGGCGGAAGCCCGGGCCCGCCACCATCAGTCACCGGTCCCTCTCCGGTCACGCTTCTGTCACAGGACAACGACACCCGTTTCGGCCACGGGAACATCAGTTGCCGCACAGCGGACCGTCACACTTACGGGCGGTTCCGTACGTGTTCCGCCCGCCTTCGAACGTAATTCGGGAGTACCCGGGACCATCGCGACCGCGGCCGGAATATCAGGCCGGAAAACGCGCTGCCGACCCCGCGCCCGCGCCTTTCCTTTCCGATTCCGGGCTGTGTTCCGGAAGCTGACACACCATAGGAAATGCATGGCTCAAGCACAGGACCCACGCTTCAGGAGGCCGTACGCGCCTTCTCCGACGAAGCCCGTTCCAGCGCCCGGGTCAGCCGGTCCCGCGCGGTCCTGATCGCCTCGACGAGCTCGACGGGTTCCAGCACCTCGAACTCGACGCCCATCAGCATCACGTGGATCACCATCACATCGAGGCTCGCGGCCCCGGTGCGCAGAATGCAGCTGCCGTCGCTCTCCGCCTCCAGCGTCCCGGCCGAGGGCGAGATCCGCTGGGCCGCCTCCTCCTTGGGCACGAGCAGCCGGACGACGGCGTGTGTGGCGTACGCGCGGACGGACACGCCCTTGGACACATAGGCGGCCAGGTCCTCGGCGGGCGCCTGCCGGGGCGTGAAGCGCGGTCCGTGGGGCGGCCTGGGCGTGACGCGGTCGGCCCGGAACGTACGCCAGTCGTCACGGTCGACGTCCCAGGCGACCAGGTACCAGCGGTGCTCGGTGCACACCAGGCGGTGCGGTTCGACCGTGCGGCGGGTCGAGGAGCCGGCGTGGTCGCGGTACTCGAAGCGCAGCCGCTCCGAGTCGCGGCAGGCGGCGGCCAGGTCGGTCAGGACGGCCGGGTCGACGGCGGAGGGCTGGGGGCCGCGCAGCATCGGCACGGTGAAGGCGTTGAGGGCGCCGACCCGGCGGCGCAGCCGGTGCGGCAGCACCTGTTCGAGCTTGGTGAGGGCGCGTACGGAGGTCTCGCCGATGCCCTCGATGCCCTGTCCGGCGGCGGTGCGCAGGCCGACCGCCACGGCGACCGCCTCGTCGTCGTCGAGGAGCAGCGGTGGCAGCTCGGCGCCCACGCCGAGCTGGTAGCCGCCGCCCGTGCCGGGGCTGGCGTTCACCGGATAGCCGAGTTCGCGCAGCCGGTCCACGTCACGGCGGACCGTGCGCGGGGTGACGCCGAGGCGGTCGGCCAGGGCCGCGCCCGACCATTCGCGGTGCGCCTGCAGCAGCGAGAGCAGACGCAGGAGTCGTGCCGAGGTCTCCAACATGAATCCGAGTCTGCCAGGCATTGCGGACAGTACCTGTCCGCAAGGGTGCGTACCTTACGAGACATGGCAGACAACAGCGCAAGCGAAGAGATCCGCCCGTTCCGGATCGACATCCCTCAGGCGCAGCTCGACGACCTGCACACCCGCCTGGACCTGACCCGCTGGCCCGACGAGCTGCCGGGCGTGGGCTGGGAGTACGGAGCCTCGCTGCCGTATCTCCGTGAGCTGACCGACCACTGGCGCGGCGCCTACGACTGGCGCAAGCACGAGGCGGCCCTGAACGAGATCCCGCAGTTCGTGACGGAGATCGACGGCGCGCAGGTGCACTTCCTGCACGTCCGCTCGCCCGAGCCGGACGCGGTGCCGCTGATCCTGACGCACGGCTGGCCGGGCTCGATCGTGGAGTTCCTGGGCCTGATCGGCCCGCTGAGCGACCCGCGCGCGCACGGTGGCGACCCGGCCGACGCCTTCCATCTGGTGATCCCGGCCATCCCCGGCTTCGGCTTCTCCGGGCCCACGAAGGACCGCGGCTGGAACGTCGGCCGTACGGCCCGGGCGTGGGCCGAGCTGATGCGCCGGCTCGGCTACGAGCGGTACGGCGCGCAGGGCGGCGACCTGGGCGCGCTCATCTCGCCCGCGCTCGGCCGGGTCGCGCCCGGGTCGGTGATCGGGGTCCATGTGAACGCGGCGTCCGTCGGCTTCATCCCGCTCGGTCCGGTGGCCGAGGAGGTGCAGGCCGAACTGACGGACCGGGAGCGGCGGAGCCTCGCGGCCATCGGCCGGTTCACCTCCGACGGCTTCGGCTACAACGTCCTCCAGTCGACCCGCCCGCAGACACTCTCGTACGCCCTGACCGACTCCCCCGTCGGCCAACTCGCCTGGATCATGGAGAAGTTCAAGGAGTGGACGCACTCCTCGGCCGAGCTGCCCGAGGACGCGGTCGACCGGGACACGCTGCTCACCAACGTGATGCTGTACTGGCTGACCGGGACGGCCGGTTCGGCGGCCCGGATGTACTACGAGAACGGCCACAGCGGTGACTGGTTCCCCGTCACACGCTCCGAAGTGCCCACCGCCGTCGCGAACTTCGGCGAGGACGTGGCGATCCGGCGCTGGACCGAGGAGACCAACACCGTTGTCCGCTGGACGGAGTTCGACCGCGGCGGGCACTTCGCGGCCCTGGAGGTACCGGAGTTGCTGACCGGCGACATCAGGGAGTTCTTCGGCTCACTGCGATGAGACCGCCGTGGCCGGAGTGACGGTCACCGACAGGTCGTTGTCGCTCGTGTAGTACGGCCCGGCCTCCACCGGGCCGTACGCCGTCTCCACCATGACGGTCGGATAGCTGAAGATCGGCTTCTTGTCGGCGATGTCGTCGAGCAGCCGGGCGATCCGTACCCGCGGCCCGCTCTCCCCCGCCGGTCGCAGCCACAGATCCCAGATGCCCTCCGTCAGCTCGGAGTAGGCCACCGTGAGGCCGAACCGGGCTCGGTCCGGGGCGACTTCAGCCCGCAGCACAGTCTCCGGCTCCTCGCGGTGGCGCAGTTCGGCGTAGGCGTCGGGGGTGAGTTCGACGCCGTACACCTGACCCCGTACATCCAACTCGCCCTTCCCGATGCGCAGTTCGCCCGCCTCCGCGTGCGGGGCGCGCAGCCAGCTGCGGACGGAGAGGTTGCCGTGCTTGGTGCCGTACGGGATGCGGACGGCGACATGGCCGCGGGCGCCGCTCGGCACCCGGTCGACGAGCGAGCGCAGGTCGTTGAGACCGGGCGCCAGGCGCCGCGGCTCGCCGTCGCCGACCTGGACGTAGGCGTCCCAGCGGCCCTCGGGCAGCTCGACACTGCTGGGCAGCGCGGCACGCAGCCGGCCGTCGCCGGCCGGGGTGAGCGGCAGCCGGACCTCCTGAACGCCGTCCCGGTGCCGGAGCACGAGATGCGTGCCGCCGGCCGTGGCGCCCGGGCCGGGGCCGGCGATGTCGAAGGTGAGCCCGCCCGCGGAGTCGGCGATGCAGTCGGCGCCCGTGGGCATGCTCACGTCCTTGTCGGAGTGCCGGTGCGAGGCCTGCGGAGCCACCGTCATCATGCGGAGCTCTCCTTCCCGAGTACGGTCCGTCCGGCATCCCGAACCGCATACGCGCCGCCGAGCAGGGCGCCCCGCGTGCGATGCAGTGAGCCGCGCATCCGGCCGATCCTCGAGTCGCCGCCGCGCGGGACGAGACCGGAGAAGATCGACTCGTAGCGTTCGGCGATCCGGGCGGGGTCGAAGCGCGCGGAGTCCTTGAGCGCGGCGTGCGCCATCCGCTGCCGCAGCTCGTCGTTGTTGATCAGTTCGAGCAGTCCGTCGGCGATGGCCCCGACGTTGCCGACGGGAACGAGGCGTCCGTCCACGCCGTTGTCGATGATCTCCCCCGGGCCGTGCGGGCAGTCCGTGGAGACGACGGGCAGGCCGCAGCGCATGGCCTCGACGATCGTCATGCCGAAGGACTCCAGGCTGGAGGTGACGGCGGCGATGGATCCCTTGGCCCACTCCGGCTCGATGGGATGCGCCGGGCCCATCAGTAACACGTGGTTGTAGAGGCCGAGTTCGTCGATGAGCCTGCGCAGCTTGTCCTTCTGCTTGCCGCCGCCGTAGATCCGCAGACGCCAGTCGGGCCGCTGCCTGCGCACCCGGTCGAAGGCCTTGATCAGCAGGTCGTACCGCTTGACCGGGGCGAGTCGCCCGGCCGCCACGACCCATTTTCCGGAGCCGTCCGCGGGCTCGATGCCGGGCGCGGGCACCGGGTTGGGCACGGCCTCGACGTGGACGCCGGGCAGCCGCATCTTCCTGCGGTACGCCCCGGCGTCCGCCTCCGTGGTCGTGGTGAGCGCGTCGAGCCGCGGGTAGGCGCCGCGCAGTTCCGTGCGCAGGGACTCCGAGTGGGTGTCGAGCGTGAGGTGCTCCTGGCCGACGCGGAGCGGCCCCCGTCTGGTCTCGCGGGCCAGATGGACGTTGAGCCCCGGCCGGGTGCCGATCACCACGTCGGAGTCGACCTTCGAGAGGTGGTCCGCGATACGGCGGTCGGTGAGAGCGCTGTACTGGTCGTAGCGGACCTCCCCTCGCGGGAAGACCCGGGCGGGCGCACGGTAGGCGGGGTCGTCCCCGTCGTATCCCGGGCTGTTCGTGCGGATGTCGACGAGGTGGCGCACGCGCACGCGTGGATCCAGTGCGAAGACCGGCTCCTCGCGGTGGCGGAGCACGGAGACGATCTCCACGTCGTGCTGCTCGGCAAGGGTGTTCGCAAGGTTGTACGTCGTCCGGATCGTCCCACCGATTCCGTAGGCGTTGTGTATCAGGAAAGAGATCTGCATGCGTCCCCGTATCTCCGGCTCATCCAGCTACCTGTGGGTTAGACCCGGGAGTTGGGGTGATGGTTGGTCTTGCTTATCATCCTGTTCCCGAACAGTTGCGCCATCGGTAACCGGATGGCGGAACCTTTTGGCGCCGGGAAGCATCAGGGCTCATAGGACAGCTGCGGCACGTCGAAGCATTCGTCGTTCATCTCGCCCTGACTCACCCATCCGTCGGCGTCCTCCCAGCGGGCCACCGAGAGGCAGGTCCTGCGGGTCTTCGGGGGTTCGGGCAGGCGCTCGTACCGGACGGGCAGCAGCAGACCGTCGGCCGTGTACGGCTTGCCCGTGTCCATGAAACGGTCGACGCACGCGCGCGTGACGCCCGTTTTCGCGCAGGACCTGGCCGCGTCCGTGAACCACATCGCGGCGGCCCAGCCCTCCAGCTGCCACTGGGAGTGGCTCTTCAGGTTCTTCGTGCCGTCCCGGAACTCCCGTACGGCGTCGTGGTCCGTGGCCGTGGCTGTGTCGTCGTAATTACGGCTCGAACCCGTCGCCCACAGGGCGTTGCGGCAGCGCGGCGCGTCCTTGTAGTCCTCGCGGACGGTGGAGGTCCAGTTCTGCACGTTGGTGACCTTGGCGAGGACGTCGGCGCCCACGTCGTCCATCGCCTTGCACAGTTGGGCGTTGCCGTAGGTGTCGATGGCGTCGAAGACCACGTCGGCGCCCTGTTCCTTGAGGTCGGCGGCAGCGGCACGGAAGTTGGGCAGCGCGAAGTCGACCTGTTCGGTGACCACCTTGTAGCCCTCGGCCTTCAGGCCCCGGGTGACGAGCCGGGCGTACGCGGCCGACGCGGACTGGTTGTACGAGACGACGGCCGCCGTCCGGGCGCCCTGCTCGCGTTTGAAGTAGCGGTAGATCTCGGTGCCGCCGTACAGCTTCCCGTCCCAGCCGGGCTTTCCGTTCCGCGGGGCGAGGCTGCCGTAGATCCCGTAGAGGTGCGGATAGGTGTCGTACGCCGCGCCGATGGGCTGCCCGCCGATGTCGGGCACGCGCGCGCGTGACACCCGGGAGGCGCCCGCGTAGTCGAGCGCGCTGGTGGCGACGAGGGCGACCACCTTGTCCTCGTCGACGAGCCTGTGCACACATTCGTTGTTGCCGACACCGCTGCCGCCGTCGTCGCACAGGCGGACGTCGACCCGGCGGCCGTCGATGCCGCCGCGCGCGTTCAGCCGGTCGAAATAGGCCTTCGCACCGTCGCGCGGCCCGGTGAAGGTGTTTCCGCCGACCGGGCTGGTGGCGCTCGTGATGATGCCCACGCGCAGGGGCTCCGCCGTGTTCCGCGTGGGCGTACGGCCCGGCCGGTCCTCGAAGTCGCTCTCCGGGAGACGGCTGCCGCAGGCCGTGCCCACCAGGAGCAGCAGGCCCACGACAGCGCACTCAGCAACCCGGACCCGGCGACGCATTGCCGCTCAGCCCGACAAGACCGCACAGCGTCTTGACGGACACCTTCCACGTGTCGTCCTGCTCGACGGCGGTCCCCGCGGCGTTCGGCATGACCGTGGCGCCCTTGAGGGTGAGCGTGTACGTCACGTTCGCCGCGGTCGGCGCCGTGAACTCGACCTGGTCGACGGTCGCCTCCACCTGCCCGCCGCGCTCGTCGCCGCTGAAGCTCTCCAGGACCTGCGCCATGTTGTCGCCGTTCTCCAGAACGGCCTGTTTGTCCTTCAGGGGGACATCGGGGTCGAAGAACTTCTTCCAGTTCTCCTTGATCTCCTGCTCGGCCGCCGCCGGATCGTCCGGAGCGCTCGCGCTCGGACTCGGCTCGGCCGTCGTGGGCTGCTCCACGGAGGGCGAGGGCGGAGTCGTGTCGTCGCCGCCGCTGTCGTCGCCGCAGGCCGTGAGAGCCGAGGCGAGGACGAGTACCGCCACCGCCAGCCCCCGGCCTGTCCCCCGCCTGAGGTCACTCCCGAGAACCATCTGGCTCACCACCGGGTGTCGGTCCGGGCCAAGTGCACCCGGAGCTTTCAGGGTCAGCTTGCAGAAGGCATAGTGCAAGTCCATCGGCGGACTTGGAAGACAGTCAGACACATGACATGGGAGCCCCCATGCGAACAGCTCGACTGCGGACCGTGCACCCCGTCCTCTGGGCCGGGTGGGCCGCGCTCGCCGCGGGAGCGGTGCTGTGCGTCCTCGGCTGGTACGGAATCTCCGGCGAGCGGTTCGCCGAGCGCCAGCTGCCCTACCTCGCGTCCTGCACGGTGCCGGGTGCCGCGCTGATCATCGCGGGCGCGGTGCTCCTCACCCACGGCAGAAACGCCCTCGCGGCGGCCCGCGTCGAGGAGCTGTACGGGCTCCTGGTGGCCGCCGATCCCGCCGACGCCGACGAGTCCGGGCAGGCGTCCGCCGCGCCCGTGGCCGTCAGTGGAGACCTGCTGATGGTGCCCGGCGGCACGCTGTGGCACCGCGCGGACTGCCCGCTGGTCTCCGGGAAGGCGGAGGCCCTGCCGGTCGACTCACGGGTCCTGGCGGGTGGAGACCTCGACCCCTGCCCGATCTGCGAGCCCGCCGCCTCGGACGCCCGGCCGTCCGGGGCGGACGGCTGATGGCTGCGGACTGATGGCTGAGGACTGCGGGCCGGGGGCCGAGGACTGATGGCGTCACTGACGTACGACCTCACGTTCGCCGGGCTCTCCGTCGGCAGCGCGGCCGCGCTCACCGGGATCGGCCTGGTCGTGACCCACCGGGCGACCGGCGTCCTCAACTTCGCGCACGGCGCCATCGCCATGGTCTGCGCCTATCTGCTGTGGCAGCTCACGGTCGAGTGGAACTGGCCGCTGCCGCTCGCCGCCGCGCTCACCCTGCTCGTGGTGGCCCCGGGTATCGGCATGGCGCTGGAACGATTCGTCTTCCGTCCCCTGTCCGTCCTCGGCAGCGACCCGGCGCAGACCCTCGTCGCGTCCATCGGCGTGTTCGTGCTGCTCGTCGGCGGTGCGGCACTGATCTGGGGCCCGGGCGCGCGCTCGGACGCGCCGACGCTCGTCTCGGCGGACCCCTGGGGACAGCTGGCGGTGACGCTGGTCCTCGCCGTGGGCGTGGGTGCGGTGATCCGGTGGACCCGCTTCGGCCGGGAGCTGCGGGCCGTCGTCGACGACCGTTCGCTGGCCGTCCTGGGCGGCATCGACGCGGACCGGGTGGCCGCGGCCGGCTGGGCCTTCGGCTCGTTCACGGCGGGCCTGACGGGCGTACTGCTGGCCCCGTACGTCCGTCTGGACCCGTACGGCATGCCGCTGCTGGTGATGGAGGTGGTGGCGGTCGCCGTCGCCGCCCGGATGCGCAGCCTGCCGGTGGCGGTGGTCGTGGCCCTCGGCATCGGGGTCGCCCAGAGCCAGTTGACGCGGCTGCACCCGACGGGCTGGCGGGAACCCCTGCTCCAGGCGGTGGGCGCGAACCTCTTCGTCGTCGCCCTGCTGATCGCTGCGCTCGTCCTGCCGGGTATCGGCACGCGGGACGCGCTTCCGCGCACGGCGAGCGCGCGCGTGGCCACCCCGCCGGGCGCGTGGATCGTGGCCATGGTCCTGTTCCTGCTCCCCCTGGGCTTCGCGGGCTCGGACCTGCACACGTCCGTCCAGGTCCCGGCCCTGGGAGTCGTCCTGCTGTCCCTGGTCGTGGTGACGGGCCGCGGCGGCCAGATCTCACTGGGCCAGGCGGCGTACGCGGGTCTGGGCGCCCTCTTCACCGCGCTGCTGGCGGCGGGCCGCTTCCCGGGCCTGCCGGAGCTCCCCGAACTGGCCGCTCTCGCGGTCGCCGTCCTGCTCGTGGCGCCCCTGGGCCTGCTGACCGGCTGGCCCGCCATCGGCCGCCACGGCCTCGCGCTCGCCCTGGCCACCTTCGCGGTGGGCGTCGGCGTCAGCCGCTTCGTCTTCGCCCAGCCGTACGCGACCTCGGGCCTGACCCTGGGCCGCCCGGCGGGCTTCGACGGCGACCGCGCGTACTACGCACTCGAACTCGTCCTCCTGGCATGCGCGTTGCTGGCCGCCCACGCACTGCGCCGGGGCCGTACGGGCCGGGCCCTGGCGGCGATGCGCGACCACGAGGCGGGCGCGTCGGCGGCGGGCGTCCGCGTGCCGACGCTCAAACTGACGGCCTTCGTCGCGGGCGCCGCGCTGGCCGCGCTGGGCGGCGGCATGCTCGGCATGGGCCTGCGCGCCTTCGACCCCGCCGCGTACGACCCGGTCCGCGGCCTGCTGTGGTTCGCCGCGATCGTCGTCCTCGGCGCCGACAGCGTCCTCGGCGCGCTGCTCGCGGCGGCCCTGCTGGTCGGCATGGACGCGGGAACGCGCGGCGGTGTCGCGGCGGCCCTGATCGGCCTCCTGGCCGTCCTCGTCGGCCGCTTCCCGGGCGGCCCGTACGAGGCCCTGCGCCTGGCGGCCGAACGCCTGCGGCCGCGCGGCGAGGTGGCACTCACTCCCCTGGGCTCCGGGGTGAGACGGAGACTGCGGGCGACGCTCGCAGGGCCCGGCACCCGCCCCCACGTGGTGGCCGCGGCGGGCGCGACCGCGGTGACCGGCCCGTACGCCGACACGGGTACTGGTTCGGACACCGCCACGGACACCGGCACCATGCTCACCGGTGGCCGCCCGCTGGTGACACGACCGGTCCCACGGCCGGCTCCGGCGGTCGGCGAGCCCGCCGCTGCCTGGGCGCTCGACCCGACGGACCATGCCTCCGGACCCGGGGCCAAGGCTCCCGGCGCTCCTCCGACGCCCGGTGAGGACCGGGGCGACGGCCCGGCTGGAACTGCCCCCGTCCCCGCCTCCGAGGCGAAGGGCTCGGGTCCGGCCGAGAACCGGAACCGTCCCGGCGTGCCGTCCGGCCCTCGCACCACGGACGGCGAACCCGACGCCCCTCGGCCTCCGGACCGCGCCCTGCGATCCGACTCGGCGCCGCCACCCGGCGCGGGTCCAGCCGGGAACCTCGGCGAACCCGCCTCGCCCGGATCCGGCGCAGCACCCGCTCACACTCGCGCCGGTGGCGAACCCGGCCCGGCACAGCCGACACCGCCCACGGGACCCGGACCCGGGCCGGGGCCGAGGCCGAGGCCAGGACCGGGGCCAGGGCCAGGAACCCACGCCGCAGGGCCTGCCTCGCCCACCCGCCCCCGAACATCCCGCACCCCACCGGCCCACCCCGTGCTCCGCGCCCGTGCCCTCCGCGTCGCCTACGACGGGTTCACCGCTCTGGACGGCGTGGACCTCGATCTGACCCCGGGCCGGATCACCGCCGTCGTGGGGCCGAACGGGGCCGGGAAGAGCACCCTGTTCCACTGCCTCGCCGGGACCGTACGGCCGGATGCCGGGCGGATCGGGTTCGGGGAGCGGGACATCACCCGGCTGCCCGCGCACGCCCGGACCCGGCTCGGTATCGCCCGCACCTTTCAGCAACTCGCCGTCTTCCCGACCCTGACGGTGGCCGAGAACGTACGCGTGGGTGCCGAGCAGGGGCGCGTCGTGGACGCGGACGCCGTGGAACGGATGCTGCGGCTGCTCGGGCTCGACGGAGCCGTACGGGCACTCCCGGCGGCGGGCCTGCCGACCGGAACCCTGCGGCGTGTCGAACTCGCACGGGCCCTGGCGGGCGGCCCGCGTGTCCTGCTCCTCGACGAGCCCGCGGCGGGACTGGACACGGGCGAGGTGGCGGCGCTGGCCCGCGTGCTGGGGGCGCTGGCCGCGGACGGTACGGCCCTGCTCGTCGTCGAGCACGACCTGGACCTCGTGGCCGATCTGGCCGACACCGTGCACGTCATGACGGCGGGCCGCGTCGTCGCCTCCGGCCCCGCCGACCACGTACTCGAAGGCCTCGACCGGCTCGAAGCACACCAGGGGGACCAGACGCACCAAGGGGGCCACGGAACCCAGGGGCCCGGAACGGCGGTCGACGGATGAGCGCGCCCGGGATCTCCCTGCGCCACGCGCGCGTGCGGTACGGCCCGCTGGAGGCGCTGCACGGGGTGACACTCCACGCGCCCGCCCACGGCGTCACCGTCCTGCTGGGCCGCAACGGCTCGGGCCGTACGACCGCACTGCGCGCCCTCGCCGGAACCGTGCCCCTGTCCCGCGGGGCCGTGGTCTGGGACGGCTCCGACGTCACGGGGATGCCCGCGTACGAACGGGCCCGCCGCGGTCTGTGTCTCGTCCCGGACCGACGGGCCGTCTTCGGTTCGCTCACCGTCCGCGAGAACCTCGGACTCGCCGCCCCCGGCCAGGACTTCGCGCCCGCCCTCGACGCGTATCCCCAACTGGGCTCCCTGCTCCCGAGAAGGGCGGGGACCCTCTCCGGCGGTGAGCAGCGCATGCTCGCCCTCTCCCGCGCCCTCCTGGCACGCGCGCGCGTGGTGCTCGTCGACGAGCCCGCACAGGGCATGTCCCCGACGGTCGCCGCCCGCACCTACGAGCTGCTGAGCGGCCTCGACGCGTGCGTGATCGTGGCCGAACAGCGCCTGCCGCCCGGCCTGCACGGCAGGACGGCGATCGTGTACGAACTCCGGCGCGGCGCGATCGTGTTCAGCGGCGAGTCGACGGAGGCTTCGGCCTCGGCAGCGGCGGGCCCATCAGGACCGGCGGACGCGTCGAGGCGGGGCGCGCCCGCGGGGCCTCCGGGTCCGACACGCCCGGGAGACTCGGGGAGCCGGTTGCCGCGTCCTCCGGAGGGACCACCGGAGGAGTCGTCGGAGAAGTCGGCGGAGATGCCGTCGGAGGGAGCGTCGGAGGAATCGCCTGAGTGACCAGCCGCCCCGGTCCCGCTCCCTTCGGCAGCTTCAGCATGGTGCCGACGTTCAGCCGCCCCGGATCCTCTCCGACCATCTTCCGGTTGAGCTTGTAGAGCGCCTTCCAGCCGCCCTTGACGCGGTACCGGCGGGCGATCGAGGCGAGCGACTCGCCCGGCCTCACCACATGCGCCCGGCCCTTGAGTTTGTACCTCTTGGAACAGACGGGCCACGCCTCCCAACCCTGGACGCGCAGCACCTCCTCCGCGACCCGGATCTGCTCGGCGCGCGTGGCGAGGTCCGCGCGCGGCGCGTAGGCCAGTCCGCCGAACGCCTTCCAGGTGGGCTGCCAGAACTGCAGTCCTCCGTAGAACTTGTTCCCGGTGTTCGCGTCCCAGCGGCCACTGCTCTCGCACTGGGCGAGGCAGCCCCACGGCCACTGGTCCTTGGCACAGTCGTAGGGCACCCGGCCCGGCACCGGCGGACTGGGTGCCGTGGGCGGTGGTCCCGCGGGCGGTGGTGCCGCGACCGCCGCCTCGGGGGCGAGTACGGCCAGGACGACGGCGACGACAGCCGCGTACCGCATGCGCTTGATCGACATCGGGCCACGCTAGGCAGGGTGGTGACGGCCCATCGGCCAGCCGCGCAGGCGTCCGGCGGGGGGCGCCCCCCCCGGGGGGGGGGGGGGGGGGGGCCCCCCCCCCCCGGGGCCCCCCCCCCCCCCCCCCCACCCCCGAACCCCCACGGCAGGCGAGGGAAAAGCACGCCCCCCCCCGCCACCACAA
>NZ_JBHXSU010000034.1:17969-93513 GCF_042715345.1 Streptomyces sp. NPDC058697 | reverse complement strand
CCCCTACTAAGGGGCGCGGGGAACTGCGCAATCTTTTGACGGGGGTTCGGGGGCGAAGCTCCTGAAAAGGGACGGGAATGGGTAGGGGCGGCGGGGGCGAAACTGTTGTTCAGACGCAGACCTTTTCCGGCTCGGCGGGCTTCGTTTCGCGGACGCGGATCTGGCGGAGGGTCACCGCCGCCAGTACCGCCGCGCCCAGCAGAAGCAGCGCGCCCGCGACCGCGGCGGCCTGCATCCCGCTGGTGAAGGCCTCGCGGGCAGCGCTCACGAGGGCGTCACCCGCGCGGCCCGGCAGCTGCGGGGCCACGGCGAGAGCCGCGCCGAGCGTCTCGTGGGCCGCGGCCGGAGCCGCGTCCGGGATGTCGTGGCGGTACACCGCGGTGCCGATGGAACCGAGGAGCGCCATGCCCAGCGCGCCGCCGAACTCCGCACCGGTCTCCAGGACCGAGGACGCGGTGCCCGCCTTCTCCACCGGCACGGTGCCCAGCGCCAGGTCCATCATCTGGGACATCACGGTGACGATCCCGGCGGCGATGACCCCGGCCCCGGCGAGGACCAGCCACAGCGAGTCGGTCCCGGCGGCCGTCAGCATCCCGTAACCGCAGGCCGCGAGGACGAAGCCGCCGGAGACGACGTACGCCCGGTTGACCCCCCGCTGGACCAGCTGTGCGGCGACCGGTGCGGCGACGCCGACCAGCAGGGTGGGCAGCAGGCCCCACAGCGCGGCCTCCATGGAGCTCTTGCCCAGCACCGACTGCAGGTACTGCGTGGTGAAGAGCGCCGAGCCCATCATCCCGAACGAGGACAGAAGGTTCAGCGAGACGGCCGGTGCGAAGCCGCGGCCGCGGAAGAGCGAGGGCGGGATCATCGGCGACCCGATCGTGCGCTGGCGGTGGACGAAGAGCGCGGCGAAGAGCAGACCGATGGTCACCGACAGGACGTAGCGGACGTTCCAGCCCTCCGAGGGGATCTCCTTGAGGCCGTAGATCACCGGCAGGACGGCGGCCAGGGACAGCGGCACGCTCAGCAGGTCGAAGCGGCCCGGCGCCGGGTTCTTCGACTCGGGCAGCAGGATCGGCCCGAGGATCAGCAGGACCACCATCGCGGGCAGGTTCACCAGGAAGACCGAGCCCCACCAGAAGTGCTCCACGAGCACGCCGCTCATCACCGAGCCGAGCGCGACGCCGGCCGTCATCACGCCGGACCACAGGCCGATCGCCTTGGAACGCTGGGTCCGGTCCGTGAAGAGCGTACGGATGATCGCCAGCGTGGACGGCATCAGCGTCGCGCCGCCGATACCGAGCACCGCGCGGGCCGCGATCAGCGTCTCGGCGCTGTCGGCGTACGCCGCGACCAGCGACGCCGCGCCGAAGGCGGCTGCGCCGACCAGGAGCAGCCTGCGGCGGCCGATGCGGTCGCCGAGCGAGCCCATCGTCATCAGCAGCCCGGCGAGCACGAACGCGTACATGTCGAAGATCCACAGCTGCTGGGTGCCGGTCGGCTCCAGGTCCGCGCTGATCTGCGGGATCGCGAAGTAGAGGACCGAGACATCCATGGAGACCAGGAGCAGCGGCAGCATCAGGACGCCGAGCGCGATCCATTCGCGGCGTCCGGCACGGGTGGGAGCGCCCGCGCCCGAGGCGGGCGGAGTGGGCGGAGTCATCGGGGCGGGCGCGCTGGGATTCGTCATGCCGAGGAATGTACGGGCGTCTTAAACGGCTGTCTAGTACGCACGTATAAAACGTTCGTCCAATACGTTCGTCTTATACGTCGGTCTGGGACGCTTGTCTGTCGCGGGGGTACGCTGAGCCGCATGGGACACCGTGAGGATCTGCTCGAAGGCGCCAAGCGCTGCCTGCTGGAGAAGGGCTTCGTGCGCACGACGGCCCGCGACATCGTCAAGGAGTCGGGGACGAACCTTGCGTCGATCGGCTACCACTACGGGTCGAAGGACGCGCTGCTCGCGGAGGCGTACGTCTCCATCGTCGAGGGGCTGTCCGACGACTTCGACGCGGGCGGGAGCGCCACGGCGAGTACGGAGCCGGGGTCCCTGGAGCGGTTCCAGGAGGTGTGGTCGAACGTCATCGGGACCATGCGGAGGCCCGGTTCGATGTGGCATCTCAGCATGGAGATTGTGGTCATGGGCGACAAGGTGCCGGGCGTGCGCGACCACTTGACCAAGGCCCAGCGCGAAGGGGCGCGCGGCATCATCCCGCTGCTGATGGGCGGGCTGGAGGAGGACGTGCCGGAGAAGGACGTCGACACGCTGGGCAAGTTCTACATGACCCTGATGATGGGGCTCATCGCGCAGTGGACCTTCGATCCCGAGACCGCGACCAGCGCGGAGGAACTCACCGAGGGGTTGCGGCGGGTGATCGCGGCGGGGACGGAGTCGTCCTGACGATTCTGCCCTCGCGCATCTCCGCCACGCGGTCGCAGAAGTGGCGTACGAGTGCCATGTCGTGGCAGATGAACAGGTAGCCGAGGCCGAGGCGTTCTTGCAGGTCGGCCAGCAGGTTGAGAATGCCCGCGCGCAGGGACGGGTCCAGCGCGGAGACCGGTTCGTCGAGCACCAGGAGTTTCGGTTCGCAGGCCAACGCGCGGGCGATTCCGGCGCGTTGGCACTGACCGCCGGAGAGTTCGCGCGGACGCCGGTCGCCGAGTGACGGGTCCAGGCCGACCTGCTCCAGCAGCTCGGCCACGCGCTCGGGGCCGGTCGTCCGGTCCCAACTCCCCTGTACGCGCAGGGGTTCCGCGATCGCATCGCGGATGCGGTGGCGGGGGCCGAGTGATCCGTACGGGTCCTGGAACACGGGTTGCATCGCCGGTCTGAGCGGGCGCAACTGCTTCTCGCTCAGTGAGGTCAACTCGTGGCCGTCGAACCAGACTTCGCCGTGGGTGGGGCGGTGCAGCTGGAGCACGGCCATGGCTGTGGAGGACTTGCCGCAGCCCGAGGGGCCTATGAGGCCGAGGGTTTCGCCGGGGGCGATGTCGAAGGAGACGTTGTCGACGGTGGTGCGGGGGCCGTGGTGGACGACCAGGTCTCGTACGTCCAATAGGGGGTTCACACCGGCTCCAGGAACAAATCGGCGGGGTTGGCGGGGAGGTCGTGCCAGTGGTGGCAGGCGACGGTGCGGTTGTTGTGGGTTTGGGGCTCGGGGTGCTCCGTGTGGCACCGGGTTGCGTCCGCTAGGGGGCAGCGGGGGGCGAAGGCGCAGCCTGGGGGGAGGTTGGTGAGGGTGGGTGGGGTGCCTGGGATTGAGGGGAGTTTGCGTCTGCGGGTGCGTTGTGGCTTGTCGCGCAGTTCCCCGCGCCCCTTACGGGGCGCCTTGGGCTGGGGCAGTGACGTCAGCAGGCCCGCCGTGTATGGGGCCCGAGGGGTGGTGAACACCTTCTCCACCGGGCCCTCCTCTGCCAGGCGGCCCGCGTACATGACCAGTACTCGGTCTGCGTGTTCGCGGACCATGGGGAGGTCGTGGGTGATCAGGAGCAGTGTGGTGCCTGTGGCCTGGGTGCGGTGGGTCAGGAGGTCGAGGAGCCGGCGCTGGGTCTCCGGGTCCTGGGCCGTGGTCGGTTCGTCGGCGATCACCAGGGCGGGGGAGTGGAGCAACGCCATGGCGATGACGGCCCGTTGGCGCATACCGCCCGAGAACTCGTGCGGGTAGGCCCCCGTCCGGTCCGCGGGGATGCCGACCTCCTCCAGCGCGGCCGTCGCCCGGGCCCGCGCCTCCTTGCGGGAGAATCCGTCCACGGACCGTACGGCGGCGGCGAGTTGGTCGGAGACCCGGTGCACGGGGGAGAGCGCCGAGAGTGCGTCCTGCGGGACCAGGGCGAGTTGGTGGCCCCAGAGTGCGGCGCGTACGGAACGAGGGGCGCCCACCAGCTCGTACGGCCCCATCCGCACGCTGCCCGTCACCGTCGCCTGTTGTGGCGGCATGCCCAGCAGCGCGCGGGCCGTCAGGGACTTGCCCGCGCCCGACTCGCCCACCACGGCGAGGACTTCACCCCGGCGCACGTCGAAGGAGAGGCCCCGTACGGCTTCGGCCGAGCCGAAGGAGACGTGCAAGTCCCGGACGGAGACGAGGACTTCGGGGTTCATCGGATCGGCTCCTTGCGCGGGCGGAGGGCGGAGAGGGGCGGGGTGGTACGGGAGCCGGAGCGGGGCGGCGTGGTCGATCTGCCGGGGTCGGGCTCCGCGTATGGCGCCGACGACACCGCCAGGGCCGCCAGCAGGGCCAGGGCCACCGCGGGGGCCAGGGCCGCCCACGGGGCGCGTTCCACGTATGCCCGTGACTCGTCCAGGAGGAGTCCCCACTCCGGGGCGGGCGGCTGGGCGCCGAGGCCGAGGAAGCCGAGGGAGGCCAGGGCCAGGGCGATGCCGGGGAGCCGCAGGAGGGCGTGGCGGGTGACCGGGGCCGCCACCGAGGGCAGGACGTGACGGGTGAGGATCCACAACGGGCTTGCCCCGATGGCCCGTTGGGCGAGCAGGAACGTCGACGCGCGGACCTCCTGCACCAGTGCCGCCGCGTGCGACGACAGGGCGGGCCAGGAGAGCAGGGCCACGGCGAGCGCGGCACCGCCCGTTCCGGGGCCCACGACGGCCGCGACCAGGATGCCCGCGATCACCGGCGGCAGCGCGTTGGCGATGTCCGAGGCACCGGACGCCACGGCCGGCAGGAAGCCGAGGGCGAGCGCGAGGGCGAGGCCGGCCAGACAGACCGCGGTCGCCGTGCCGATCGTCGACGCCGCGCCGTGCCCGAGCCGCGCCAGCACATCACGGCCCAGCCCGTCCGTGCCGAGGGGATACGCCCAGGAGGGCGCCTGCAGGCGGGCGGTCGTGTCCACCGTGTACGGGTCACGCAGCAGGCCCCAGCCGACGCAGGTCAGCAGCGTGATCCCGAGCGTCAACGGGACGGCCGGGTGCGCGCGGACCGGGCGGGCCGCGGGCAGCGTCAGCCCCGCGTCGCGCAGGGCGGGGCCCAGCAGCCGACGCCGTACGACAGCCGCCGCCGCGCCCGTGACCAGGCCCAGGGCGAGCAGCGCGAGAACCGATCCCTGAAGCAGCGGCAGGTCCTGCGACTTGGCCGCTCCCAGCGCCGTACGGCCGATGCCCGGTACCGCGAACACCGTCTCCACGGCGACCGCTCCGCCGGTCAGGCCGACGGCGACCATCCCGAACTGCGGTACCAGCGGCGGCAGTACGCGACGCAGAGCGGCTGCCGAGACGCGTGCCCTGCTGACCCCGGCGCCCCGCCACAGCTCCACCCAGCGCTCGTCGA
The DNA here is from genome assembly GCF_042715345.1 of Streptomyces sp. NPDC058697. Lineage (NCBI taxonomy): Bacteria > Bacillati > Actinomycetota > Actinomycetes > Kitasatosporales > Streptomycetaceae > Streptomyces > Streptomyces sp. NPDC058697. Next base: position 88,234 of record NZ_JBHXSU010000034.1, on the reverse strand, counting down.
GGACGGCCGGCAGCGCGTCCGCGACCAGCCGGCCGAGGAGTCCGCCCGCGGGAACGCCGAGTGCGACGGCGGGCAGCACCATGTACTGCGGGCCCTGCCAGCCGGAGGTCGGCAGCAGGCCCAGCCACACCCCGCACACCAGCAACGCGACCGTGGCCAGCAGGAATTCGGGCAGTGCGGCGAGCATCGCGGCGAACGCGCCAGCCGACCCCCGGCCCCGTACGAGTACGGGGCCGACGACCGCGCAGGTCACCAGGAGCGCGACCCCGAGCGCCGCGCCCATCAGGGCGAGCGAGAACTGGAGTCCTGAGACGACCGACGGCAGGACGTCGGTGCCCGACACCCAGGACGTGCCGAGGTCGCCGCGCGGCAGGCCGGAGAGCCAACTCCCCAGCAGGGAAAGGGGACCCGCGTCCAGGCCCAGGTCGGCGCGGATCGCGGCCAGGGCCTCCGGCGTGCCCTCCTGTTCGGCCGAGCGGGCGCGCAGGACGGTGAGGGCGGGGTCGCGGCCGGAGAGCCAGGGGAGGAGTCCGACGGCGGCGAGCACCGCGGCGAGACAGCCGAGCCGCGTGAGCGCGGCCCGGCCGCCAGGAGTGAACAGGCGTGCCATGAACGTCACTTGACGTACGTGTCCGCGGTGATCAGTGCCCGCTCGCGCGGGTCGTGCTCGACGTCCACGACACCGGCCGCGTCGCCCTGGATCACGCGCTCGTGCAGCATCGGGATCGCGGCGTCGGTGGCCAGCACCGCGGCCTCCGCGTCGACGACGGCCCGGCGGCGCGCGTCACCGGTCTTCGTCCCGGCTGCCTTCTCCAGGGCTGCGTCCACCCTCTTGTCGGACAGCTGGGAGATGTTGAAGGAACCCTTCGAACCGAAGTCGCTGTAGAGGTACGCGGCCGGGTCGCCCGAGTCGAGGACGGTCGCCCGGGACAGGATGAACGCGTCGAACTCGCCCGCCAGCGCGTCGGATTCGATGTTCGCGTACTCGCGGACGTCCAGCTTCACCTTGAACCCGGCCTTCTGGAGCCGCTGTTGCAGCGTCTGGGCCACTTCGGGCAGTTCGGCGCGGTCGGTGAACGTACCGATCGTGATCGTCTTGCCGTTCGGGTCCCCGGACTTGGCGCGCTCGACCGGCTTCCGCAGGGCGGCTGCCCAGGGGAGGGCCGGGCCCAGCAGGCCCTTCGCGACGTCCGCGCGGCCCTCGTACACGCCCTTGACGATCGACTCGGCGTCGAGGGCCTCGCGGGCGGCGGCCCTGAGGGAGGCGTCCTTGAAGGGGCCGCTCGCGGTGTTCAGATAAAGGGTGTTGGTGCGCGGCATCGGTACCTCGGTGACCAGGTCCTTGTCGAGCAGCGCCGCCTGCGACACCGGTACCGCCTCGACGACGTCGGCCTCGCCGCTGCGCAGGGTGGCCGCGCGGGCGGTGCCGTCGGGCACGAACCTCACGTCGATACCGGGGGACTTGGCCGTGCCGCCCCAGTAGTCGTCGTAGCGGTCGAGGGTCGCCGACGACGTGCCGTTCGCCTTGGTCAGCTCGAAGGGGCCGGTGCCCGCGCCGACCGGGCTGACGGTCTTCCCGCGGTACGCTTTCGCCGCCAGGATCGACAGCTGCGGCGAGCTCAGCCGTTGCGGGACCAGCGGGTCCTCGGTGCCGGTGGTGACGGCGACCGAGTCGCCGTCGGCCTTCACCGTCAGGTCGACGCCGTCGAGGATGCGTGGCTTGGGGGAGGCGGTCGCGGCCTTGGTGAGCGACCGGACGACGGATTCGGCGGTGAGCTTCGTACCGTCGTGGAAGGTGACGCCGTCCCGTATCCCGAAGGTCCAAGTCCTGCCGTTCTGCTGCCACTTGGTGGCGAGAGCGGGCTCGGCGTCGCCGTCCGCGTCGAGCGTCACCAGTGTCTCGGCGGTCGACCAGCGCGACAGCTTGAACGCGTCGTCGGACAGCGGCGACAGCCCGGAGCGCGGCGGGTTCATCATCGCCAGGCGTATGCGCTTGCCGTCGCCGGCCGCGGAGTCGTCCGAGGCGGATTCCGAGAAACACCCGGTCAGCAGCAGGGCGGAGGCCGCGGTGACCGCGGAGAGGGGGAGAAGACGGGCGGGCAGGCGCACGGAGCACTCCGGGTAAAGGGGTGGTCAATGGAGACGTGTGCCGACCGTAGCATGATGATAATCGTTTTCAGTAATGGTCGCCGCTGTTGCGGTGCCGACCGGCGATGTAGTCGAGGGCGGAGGCGACGTCGTCGGTGACGTGTGTGGGCCGGAATGTCTCGTCGACCCACGGCCGGCTGCCCGACACCCACACGCTTCGGACGTCGTCGAGTCCGCTCGCGCCGCCGATGTCGGCGTGCGGGGAGTCCCCGATCATCCAGGCCCCGCGCAGGGATGCCCCCACGGCGGCCGCCGCCGCGCGGAAGATCTCCGGCGCGGGCTTCTTGCACCCGACCGCCTCGGAGATCACCCACCCGTGGACGATCCCGTCGAGCCCGGTGCCCCGGATCTTCGCCTCCTGCTGCTCGACACGGCCGTTGGTGACGATCACGCACGTCCATCCGGCGCCGACTGCCCGGTCGAGCGCGTCGCGCGTGGCCCCCGCCAGTACGACACGATCGGCCGCGCCCCGGTCGAGGAAGTCCCGGACCGCTGCCCCGGAGACGCCCCCTGAGTACCGCTCGGCCAGGGCCCGGGCGACATCCTGCCTCGGCGTATAGCCGCCGGCGTCGACGGACATCAGCCACGCGAGGTCGTCGACGGGGAGTGAGTTCCCGTCGAGGAAGGCCGAGGCCGCTTCCCGGAAGGCGGCGTCGCGGTCGACCAGGGTGTTGTCGAGATCGATCATCAGGAGAGGCATGCCCGGGAGTAGAGCACGGCCGGTGCGCCCTGGGAGGGCGCACGGTCTCGCCCGGTTCGCCCGATGACCCCAACCCCCGGCTGCTGCATGCCGCGTTGGGCGACCCAGGGGCGTGGCGTAGGTGGGGCGGGTGTGTGGCGGAGTCGTCGACCGCCGAAGCGAGGGCGGGCCCCGAGGCGTGGGCCGTCCCGCTGGCCCGGGGAGCCCTCGTGATCGGCTTCGGGGTGGCGGCGGGCGTCGCCCAGGCGGCAGGCCCCGGCCTAGCCCGCGGGGATGTCGAAATCCGGTTGGCGGTGAACGCCGCTCCTGTCGATCCGGTCTGAGTGATTCCGCCCGCGGGGGGCCGCGAGGCTGCGACCTGGCAAGCGTCGTGCGGTGGCGGAAACCCGTCGATCGGGCGACGGGTTTTCTACTAGTGACGTGTGCATGACGACTCAACTATGTGAGTGGCATGTGTTCGGTGTGTGTTTTATGTGTACCGATGAATCTGCTGCGAAACCCACCGGATGCCTCCGGAACAGCTCAACTGCCGCGTTGGTCGATGCTGAAGGGTCGGGGCTGATTCATGGCTGGTCGAGTGTGGGGACACAGACGTTTTCTTCCGCTGTTACTGGGGTTGGCCCTGCTCATGTCGCTGCTGTCCGGCAGCGTCTGGCGGGCCGACGACCCGGTGCCGGCGGCCAATGTCCAGCCGCTGGGCGGCTGCGTTCCGGGGTCGGAGGCCTCGGCGAAGGGCCCGATCGCCGCCGAGTCCGCTCCGGTCACCAAGGAGTGGGTCGTACCGGGCTCCGGGGTGACCAAGAGCGTCGCACGCGACGGCGCCGTGGTGGCGCTCGCGCCGGAGGCGGTGGACAAGCCGACCGAGATCGGCGTCCAGCCGCTGAGCGAGAGCACCATGCCGAGCCTCGGCTCCGGCATGGACAACATGACCAAGGGCCCGCGCGGCTATCGGTTCACACCGACCCCGCACACCTTCGGGACCGACGTCACGGTGTCACTGCCGTACGACCCGGACGCGGTCAAGGCGGCCGGGCTCACGCCGAACGACGTACGGACCTTCTACTTCGACGAAGCGGCCGACTGCTGGCAGGCGTTGGAGCGGATCACGCTCGACGAGGACAAGCACGTCGTCGTCTCGCGCACCAACCACTTCACCGACATGGTGAACGCCACCGTCACCGCGCCCGAGGGCCCCGAGCAGGTCAACTACGACCCCAACCAGATCAAGGGCATCCAGGCCGCCGACCCCTCCGCCCGCGTCAACCAGATGGCCGCCCCGGCCGCCAACAACCAGGGCGACGCACGGCTTTCGTACCCGCTGGAGCTGCCGGGCGGCCGGAACGGCATCGCACCCTCGCTCGCCGTCAGCTACTCCTCCACCGCCACCGACAGCTGGCTGGGCAGCGGCTGGGAGGTGACGGTGCCGTCGCTCTCCATCGACACCCGCTGGGGTGTGCCGCGCTATGCCGCGGACAAGGAGACCGAGAGCTATCTGCTGGGCGGCGAGCAGCTCACCCCGGTCGCGCACCGCGCCGAACCGCGGCCGCGCGGCCAGGGCGACAAGGTCTTCCACACCCGGGTCGAGGGCGGCTTCGCGCGCATCGTCCGCACCGGTGACTCGCCGAAGACGTACGGCTGGGAGGTGACCGACAAGTCCGGGGTCCGCTATGTCTACGGCGGCGAGGGCGCCGTCCTGTCCGACGACGACGGCGACATCTTCTCCTGGGGGCTGCGCGAGGTGCGCGACCCGCACGGCAACACGGTCCGCTACAGCTACACGCTGGTCGAGGACGCGGGCGTGGCCGGCGGTACGGTCGCCGGCCGTGAGATGTATGTGAAGAAGATCGCCTATACCGGCCACGGTGACACCGACGGCCCCTACACGGTGACCTTCGTCCGCGACCGCGAACTGGACGAGCCGCGCCGCCCGGACGTGTCCATCGACGCGCGCGGCGGCTTCAAGCGGGTCACCGCGGACCTGCTGCGCCGGGTCGAGGTGCGCTTCCGGGACGAGCTGGTGCGCGGCTACGAACTCACGTACCGGGAAGGCGCGTTCAAGAAGACACTGCTGAAGTCCGTCGCGCAGCTCGACGCCGACGGCAAGGTCTTCACCGAGCACGAGTTCTCCTACTACGACGACATCCGCGACGCCGACGGCACCTACGAGGCGTTCGCCCGGGTCGACTGGTCCTCGCCGGACGACAATGTGCGCAACGGCCGGGTCAACGGCGTGCGTTCGGGCGCCGGTGAGGCCGGGGCGCTCAACGGCAACACCTCCACCGGCGTCGGCGGACACCTGTACGTCGGCTTCGGCACGAACCCCTCGAAGGCCGGCTCCGTGGGCGTCAAGGCGGGCTACAACCGGTCCACCGACGAGGGCATGCTGGCCCTGGCGGACGTGGACGGCGACAACCTGCCGGACAAGGTCTTCGAGCGCGGCAACGGCTTCGTCTTCCGCAAGAACCTCTCCCGGCCGGGCGGTCAGCCGAAGTTCGCCGAGTCCACGACCGCGCTGCACAACCTGCCCGGCATCCTCCGCGAGTCCGCCAGCAGCCGCACCGTCGGCGTCGAGAGCTACCTCGCGGGCGCCCAGCAACTGGACCACGTCAGCACCGTCTCCACCACCCGGCGCTACTTCGCCGACGTCAACGCGGACGGCGTGGTGGACCTCGTCAACGGCTCCGCCGTGCTGTTCGGCCGGGTCGGCACCGGCGGCGAGGTGACCTACGGGTCGGCCGCGGACACGCCCGCCCCGATCGGCACCGGACCGGTCGACGCACAGGGCGTACTGCCCGACCTGAGCCAGGAGCGCGAGCGCCGGATCGCCTCCTTCCCGCTGGTGGACTCGGTGCGCGCCTGGACGGCGCCGTACGACGGGACGGTCGCCGTCACCGGCACCGTGACCCTGGCCGAGGTCGACGGTGAGCTGCCCGATTTCGCCGACCCCGACGGAGTGCGGGTCGCCGTCCAGCACGAGGACCGGGAACTGTGGTCGGCCCGCGTCCAGAAGGACGACCACACCGCGCGCACGCCCGAGGGCGTCGAGGCCATCGAGGTGAAACAGGGCGACCAGCTGTACTTCCGGGTCGGCTCGGTCTTCGACGGCGCCGCCGACCAGGTCGCCTGGGACCCGACGATCGCGTACACCGGCTTCGAGGCGACCGACGCCAACGGCCTGCCCCTGCACACCTACACCGCGTCCCAGGACTTCACCCTCGCCGGGCGCGCGGGCGCCGTCGACGCGCCCGCGACGGGCACCCTGCGGTTGACCGGTGACCTGAAGAAGACGGCGGCGACCACCGACGACCTCACCGTCCTCGTCACCCGGGACGACGAGCCGGTGGTGGAGCGGACGATCGAGGCCGCCGAGACCGGCACCTTCGCCTTCGACACCTCGGTCGCCGTCACCAAGGGCCAGAAGCTGTCCTGGCAGGTCAGGACGGACTCGCCGGTCGACGTCACCAGGCTCGAATGGGCGCCACGGGCCGAGTACACCGAGGGCGTGGACGGCGAGTCGGCGTTCAGCCCGCCGTACGACATCAGCACCTACACCACCGGCGGGACCGCGCAGCGCACGTACACCGCGCCCGGTGGCACGCTCACCGTCACCCCGCGCGTCGAGGGCAGCGGTACCGGCAGCGCCGTTGTCACGGTCAAGAAGCGCGGCGCGCTGCTGGCCAAGCGGACCGTCCAACTCGGCTCCGAGGCACCGTCGTTCGAGGTCGACGCCGAGGCCGGCGAGGCGCTGTACTTCGACGTCACCGGCTCCGGCGTCACCGGGGCGACGATGACGGTCAACGGTGACGCGGACAACCCGGTCGCCGCCACCGTGCACACCCCCGGCCGCGAGGGCGTCTTCGCCCGGCCGTACCGCGGCTGGTCCGCCGTCGGCTACAACGGCAACGGCGACCGTGCCGAACAGCCCATCGAGCAGGCCGACCTGACCGGCGAGAGCATCCCCGGCGGGCTGCCCGAGGACGTGGACCCGCAGCGGGACCTGGAGGAGTTCGAGCAGGACCCGCGGGTCACCCCGCCGGACGTCGTGCCGTTCACCCCCGACCCGGAGCGCGGCCGCTGGTTCTCCGGTGACGTCTGGGTCTCCGCCGGCACAGTCACCGGTTCCCGCTACGGCGGCCAGACCATCGGCCTGCCCACCGCCGAGGCCCTCGCCTCCGTCCAGGCCGTGCCCCGGATCTCCGAGTCGAAGCAGATCTCGCTGACCGGCTCGATCGGCGGCGGCGTGGGCAGCCTCGGCGGCAGCGTCGCCTCCGGCACCTCCCAGGGAGTCCTCGACTACCTCGACATGAACGGCGACGGCTACCCCGACATCGTCGGTGCCGCCGGCGTGCAGTACACCGACCCGACCGGTGTGCCCGGCGCCACCAGGGGCAGCGTGCCCGACGGAACCGTGCGCGAGTCGGAGAACGTCACCGGCAACGCCAGTGCGGGCAGCGCCGCCCGCACCATCACCACCGGCCGGGGCCATGCCGCCCCGCCCGCCTCAGGCACCGCCAACACCTCGTCGTCCGGCAACGACATGCCCCCGCTGGGCGTCGGCGGCAACCTCGGCACCGGAAAGTCCGACGGCGAGTTCGACCTGCTGGACATCAACGGCGACGGCCTGCCCGACCGCGTGTACGCGAACGGCCGCGCCGCCCTCAACCTCGGCTACAGCTTCGCCGCCCCCGAGCCCTGGCCCGGCGGCAAGCTCAACGAGGGCACCAGCTCCAGCTCCGGCGTCAACATCGGCTTCAACACCGACTTCTACGGCTTCGCCGGCGGCGTGTCCTTCGACCAGACCTCGTCATCCACCAAGAACTCCTTGGTCGACGTCAACGGCGACAGCCGCGCCGACCGCGTCCTGGCCGGGAACCCGATCAGGGTCGCGCTCAACACCGGCTCCGGCTTCGCGGACCCGGTGCCCTTCAACGGCAGCCTGAACGGGATCAACGAGGACGCCAACGCCCGGGTCGGCGGCGGCGCCTACTTCACCGTCTCCTTCTGCGCGCTGTTCGTGACCGGCTGCGTCATCACCAACCCGGGCGCGAACGTCTCCACCGGCGCCGCGCGCGCCGAGCAGATGCTGCGCGACATCGACGGCGACGGACTCGCCGACCACCTCGCCTCCGACGAGGACAGCGAACTGACCGTCGCCGCCAACCGCACCGGCCGCACCAACCTCCTCAAGTCCGTGGCCCGGCCGCTGGGTTCGCGCATCGACCTCGCGTACACCCGCGACGGCAACACCTATGACCAGCCGGGCACCCGCTGGCTGCTGTCGGGCGCGAAGGTCCACGACGGCCTGCCCGGCGACGGCCCCGACACCCAGTCGCTCGCCTTCACCTACGAGGACGGCGTCCAGGACCGCCTGGAGCGCGAGTTCCGCGGCTACGGCACCGTCACCACCGCCCAGGACGAACAGCGCGTCTCCACCACGGAGTACGACACCGGCAGCCACTACACGCGCGGCCTGGTCAAGCGCCAGACGACGGCGGACAGTTCGGGCGCCCTGTTCACCGAGACCCGCAACACCTACGCCCTCCGCGACGTCGCGACCGGCGAGCCGGCCGACGGCGGCTCCACCAGCGCCACGGTCTTCCCGCAGCTGGTGCGGACCGAGGCCCGCTGGTACGAGGGCGAGGCCGAACCCGGCAAGAGCACGTCGAGCGAGATGTCGTACGACGAACTCGGCAATCCGACACGGAGCATCGACTACGGCGAACCGGGCGCCGCCGACGACGTGGAGACGAAGACCCAGTACACGGCGTGCACCGACACCCACATCGTCGGCATCGCGCGCGCGGAGGACGTCTACGGCGGCGGCAGGAAGATGAGGTCGAGCGAGGCGGAGGTGGACTGCGCCACGGGTGACGTCACCCGCCACACCGCCAAACAGATCCACGGCAAGGAGGCGGACGCCGACCCGGAGTTCTCCGGCAAGGACTCGGTCACCGACCTGGAGTACCACGACAACGGCACGCTGAAGTCGGTGAAGTCCCCGGAGAACCACCGGGGTCAGCGCTACCAGCGGACGTACGAGTACGACGCCCCGACGGGCACGTACGTGACGTCGACGAAGGACAGCTTCGGCTACCGCTCGACGGCGTCGTACGACCTCAGGTTCGGCCTGCAGACCGAGTCCCTGGACATCAACGAGCAGAAGATCAGGACCACTTACGACCCGGCCGGCCGGGTGACGTCGGTGACCGGCCCGCACGACCACAAGGCCGATCGCCCGACCATCGCCTTCGCGTACCACCCCGGGGCGGCCGTCCCGTACGCGGTCACCCGCCATCTGGACCGTGACTCCGACGGCAAGGTGAAGGCCGACACGATCGACACCGTCACCTTCGCCGACGGCCTCGGCCGCGTCGTCCAGACCAAGAAGGACGCGGAGGTGGCAGGCAAGGACGTGATGACGGTCTCCGGCCGCAGCGTCCACGACGTGCTGGGCCGCGTGGTCGAGCAGTACTACCCGGTCACCGAGCCGAAGGGCGACACGAACACCACCTTCAACCCGGACGTCGACACGGTCCGCCCGACCACGATCACCTACGACGTCCTGGACCGCCCGCTGCGCACCAGGCTGCCGGACGGGACCGCCACGACCCTGGAGTACGGATTCGCCCAGGACCGGGCGGACACCGTCCAGTTCGAAACGGTCGCGACCGACGCCAAGGGCAACCCGACCCGCTCCTACACCGATGTACGTCAGCAGAAGACCGCGGTCCGCGAACCGGGAGCGAAGCAGGACGACGCGCCGATCTGGACGTCGTACGAGTACGACGCCCTGGGCCAGTTGTCGAAGGTCAAGGACAACGAGAAGAACACGACGAAGAGCGAGTACGACGACCTCGGGCGTCGTACGGTCATCGACTCCCCGGACACCGGCCGCACCACGACCGTCCACGACCCGGCGGGCAACGCGGTCCGCGTGATCACCGCCAACCTGGCGAAGAAGCACAAGGCGATCGAGTACAAGTACGACCTCAACCGCCTGGAAGAGATCAAGTACCCGGTCTTCAAGGACAACAACGTCCGCTACACGTACGGCGATCCGGGCGCCAAGCACAACACCGCCGGCCGGATCAAGAAGGTCGAGGACGCCGCGGGCGTGGAGACACGCGAGTACGGCCCCCTGGGCGAGGTCACCGAGGAGACCCGCACCATTCCCGGCCTGCTCCACGACCGCACCTTCACCACCGGCTACCGCTACGACAGCTTCGGCCGGGTCCTGAACCTGACCTACCCCGACGGCGAGGAACTGGCGTACACCTACGACAGCGGCGGCCAGGTCACCGCGGCCACCGGCACCAAGAAGGACTACAGCTACCCGTACCTGGAGTCGCTGGACTACGACAAGTTCGGTGAGCGGACCCGCGTCGAACTGGGCAACGGCACCTCGACGAACTACTCCTACGACGCCGAGGACCGCCGCCTGGCGACGCTGAACTCGACGCTGCCCAAGGGCGACGCCTTCCAGAACCTGACCTACGCCTACGACGACACCGGCAACCTCACCCGCCAGGAGAACAAGCCCGAACTCGCCGCGGACGGCTGGGAGTCGGACGGTCCGGCGGTCCAGACCTACGAGTACGACAACCTCCACCGGCTGACGAAGGCGACCGGCTCGTACGACGTCTCGAAGCACAAGACCGACACGTACACGGCGTCGACCGCCTACGACACCATCCACAACATCACCGCCAAGGCCCAGCGCCACGCCCTCGTGGTGGGCGGCGACCACGAGATCGTGCAGAAGGACACGAGCTACACCAACGGCTACGCGTACAAGGGCAAGAGCCCGCACGCCCCCTCACGGGTGGGCTCGGAGAAGATGTCGTACGACGACAACGGCAATCTGACCGACAGCGTCTCCGATCCCCACGGCTTCACCCGCAGGCAACAGATCTGGGACGAGGCCAACCGCCTGGCGTGCGTCCACGACACCTGGAAGTTCGAGACGCAGGACCAGGACCCGTCCTCCTGCAACAAGCTGGGCAAGCCGCCGACGGTCCGTTTCCTCTACGACGCGGACGGCGAGCGGGTGGTCAAGGACGGCGCGCAGACCTCCCTCTACCCGAACCAGAACTACTCGGCCCGGGGCCTGCAGGAGTTCAAGCACGTCTTCGTCGGTACGACGCGCATCGCGACGAAGACGGCGAAGCCCGGCTGGTTCTACGAGAAGGACCAGTTCTACTACCACACCGACCACTTGGGCTCGACGAGCTACGGCACGGACGAGAAGGGCCGGATCGCCGAACACCTCGACTACTTCCCGTCCGGGGAAGTGTGGGTCGACGAGAACAAGGGCGAGAAGGCCCAGTACCAGTTCTCGGGCAAGGAACTGGACGAGGAGACGGGCTACACGTACCACGGGGCCCGCTACTACAACTCCCGGACGGGACTGTGGCAGTCGCCGGATCCGATCATCGGGGACTACCTGAACGGTGAGGGCAACAACGGCGTCTACAACTCGGCCAACCTCAACTCGTACGGCTACGCCTACGGGAATCCGGTCCGGAACATCGACTCCGACGGCAACATCGTCTTCATCCCCGCCATCATTCTCGGCGCCAAACTCGTCGGCTGGGGGATGACGGCCTACAGCGCATACCAGACGGGCCAGACCGTCTACAACTCCGTCCAGGACGTCAGATCCGGCAACAAGACCGCCGGCGAAGCCGTGTCGGAGGCATTGCCGGCCCTGGGGGAGGGGGCCGTGGACCTGGCCCTCGGCAAGGCCAAGTTCGTCGGCAAGGCCGGCTCGTACCTCGCGGACAGGGCGCAGGACGTCTACAAGCGGGTCGCCAAGCAGGACGGCGCCCTCGACAACGCCACCGACTCCCTGGCGAAGGCGATGCCGTCCGGGGACTGCAACAGCTTCGTGCCCGGCAGCGAAGTCGTCATGGCCGACGGCTCGTCGAAACCCGTAGAGGACATCGAGACCGGCGACCTGGTCCTGGCCACGGACCCCGAGACCGACCGCACGGCGGCCAAGCCGGTCACCCACCTGATCAGCGGCATGGGCGAGAAGAACCTGGTCGAGGTCACGATCGACGTGGACGGCGACAAGGGGGACCGCACGGCCTCGGTCACCGCGACCGACGAACACCCCTTCTGGGTCGACGCCCTGAACCGCTGGCTCGACGCCGAGGACCTCAAGCCGGGCATGCGGGTGAGCACCGGCGAGAACACCCGGGCCGAGGTCACGGCGGTCACATCACGGACGGCCCAACAGCAGCGGGTGCACAACCTCACCGTCGGCGACCTGCACACCTACTACGTGCTGGCGGCCGAGACACCGGTCCTGGTGCACAACGCCAGGCCCTGCAAGAACGTCGTGGAGGGCCAGGCGGGACGGTTCGGAGACCTGACTCCGGGACCCAAGGGTGACAACCTCACGCCCCATCACATGCCTCAGAAGGCACTGGGACACCATTCAGAAATGGAGGGCGGTGCGCTCATGATGAAGCAGAAGGACCACGGTCTGACACGCTCCCACAGCAGGGCCCCTCAAGCCGACGAGATCGTGCCCCCGGGCGCCACGGCCGACGAGGCCCACAAGCTCTTCCGGAAGTCGCTCGGCCGGGACATCTGGGACGCGCGCCGCATCGGGAAACAGGAGTACGGCGATTCCCGCTACTACACCAAGGGAGTCAAGGATCTGCTGGACTACTACCGGGGCCGCGGCGACCTGTAGACCGGGCAGAATCGGGCGTCCTCACAGCCGCGCCCCCTTGAGCACCATGTGCAGCAACAACCGGTCCTCCCCGTCGTCCAGATCCAGCCCCGTGAGCTGTTCGACCCGGGAGAGCCGGTAGTACAGGGTCTGCCGGTGGATGCCCAGCGCCGCCGCCGTACGCGTCGCCTGGCCCGCACAGTCGAGATACGTCTCGGCCGTGCGGGCCAGTTCGCGGTGGGCGGGGGCAAGCAGGGGGGCGACCGCCGGGTCGTCGGCCGACTCCGGGGGAAGCGCCGTCAGGAGGCGGTAGGGGCCGATCGACCGCCACTCCGCGACCGGGCCGAGCCCGGGTTCCGCTGCCGCCGCCCGTGCCGCCGCCGACGCCTCCTGCCAGGCGGCGCCCAGACCGGCGAGGCCGGTGCGCGGTGCGCCGACGCCGGCCGCGACCGCGCTCTTCGTCTCCTTCAGGAGCCGCCCCGCAGCCGTCAGCGCCGGGGCGGGCACGTCCGTCGCGCGCAGCCGGATCAGCAGCGCCAGACTCTGGGCCTCCGTGCCCCACGGCACCGTGCACACCGCCGTGGCATGCGGCACCGTACGCGCCGACGGGGCGTCGTCCGGATCCGCCGACGGCCAGGGCGCCACGCACACCACCGCGTGCGGGCCCTCTCCCCGCGCGCCCAGGGCCGTACGCAGCGCGGCCACCGCCATGTCCCGCTGCCAGCCGCGCTCGGCGGTCAGCACCGCGCGGAACTCCCGGGTCAGGTCGGCCCCCGCCTGTGCCTCGTCCGCCAGCAGCGCGCCGATCCGTGCCGTCACCTCCATGGCCGCCGTCAGCTGCTCCGCCGAGGGGCCCGGATCGTCGTCGAGGAGCCAGACGTACCCCAGCACGACCGCCCGATGGCGTACGGGGAGACAGATCCGTCCCCGGTACACCCCCGCCTCCGGAGTGGGCGGGATACGGACCGGGCCGCTCGCGCGGGTGATGCCGAAGCCCTCGAACCACGAGCGGACGGTCGGTGTGGAGCGCCGGGTGAGGATCGAGCGCGCCCGGACCGGGTCCAGCGCGGACGCGTCCAGCTCGCCCTCGCTGTCGTACGCACCGAACGCGAGCAGCTCGAAGTCGCGGTTCTCCAGCGTCGCGGGGGCGCCGAGAAGCTCCGAGATGTCGTCCACCAGTTCCTGGTAGTCGCCGTGGTGGTCGCCGCTGGCCTGGCTCATTCGGCCATTCTCGCGCATTCCCGCGCCGCCTTCAGACATCTGTATGAGATCCGGGGCACGGATGCGTGACAGCTGTCGATGGCCGACGATCGGAGGGATCCTTAGGTTTCACGGTGGTTCTCCGTGTCGTACCGGAACGCCGCCGGGCGGCGGCGGGTACGGCCTTCCGCCGGCCTTGTTGTGGAGGTGCCCCGTGCTGGGTCCCGTGATTCTCGCCGCTTCGCGCAGCGACCGGATGCGTCGTCTGATCTCGGCGGCCCCGGTGACCAAGCCGGTCGTCGACCGCTTCATCCCCGGCGAGTCCGTCGACCAGGTCGTACCGATCATCCAGGACCTCACGGCCAAGGGCCTGGAGGTCACCATGGACGTGGTCGGCGAGGACATCACCACGCCGGAGCAGGCCACACTCGCCCGTGACGCGTACCTGGAGCTGATCGACCGCCTCAAGCGGCTGGAGCTCGGGGAGCGCGCCGAGATGTCGGTGAAGCTGTCCCTCTTCGGGCAGGCGCTCCCCGGTGGCCACGAGCTCGCCCTCGCCAACGTCCGCCCGGTCGTCGAGGCCGCCGCCGCCATCGGTACGACCGTCACGCTCGACGCCGAGGACCACACCACCCTCGACTCGATGTTCGCCATCCACGAGGAGCTGCGGAAGGACTTCCCGCAGACCGGCTGCGTCATCCAGGCCTACCTCTTCCGCACCGAGGCCGACGCCCGCCGTCTCGCCGACAGCGGCAGCCGCGTACGGCTCGTGAAGGGCGCCTACAAGGAGCCCGCCGAGGTCGCGTACCAGCAGAAGGCCGAGACCGACAAGGCGTACGTCCGCATCCTGCGCATCCTGATGGAGGGCGAGGGGTACCCGATGATCGGGTCCCACGACCCGCGCCTGATCTCCATCGCGCAGGAGCTGGCCCGGCGCGCCGGCCGCAAGCCCGACGAGTACGAGTTCCAGATGCTGTACGGGATCAGGAGCGACGAGCATCTGCGGCTCGCCGCCGAAGGACACCGGATGCGCGTCTACACCGCGTACGGCACCGACTGGTACGGGTACTTCATGCGGCGCCTCGCGGAGAAGCCGGCCAACCTCCTCTTCTTCGGCCGCTCGATCCTCACCAAGAGCTGACGCCAACCACACCGCTCACTAAGGAGTTACGGACACCATGGACGCCGTCACCCAGGTCCCCACCCCCGTCAACGAGCCGGTGCACGGCTATGCCCCCGGCTCTCCCGAGCGCGCCCGCCTGGAGTCCAGGCTCAAGGAACTCGCCGAGAACCCCGTCGACCTGCCGATGACCATCGGCGGCGAGAAGCGGATGGGCGGCGGCGACCGCTTCGACGTCGTACAGCCGCACAACCACAAGGCGCGCCTCGGCACGTACGCGAACGCCACCCAGCAGGACGCCCAGGACGCGATCGACGCGGCCCTCGCCGCCGCGCCCGCCTGGCGCGCGATGTCCTTCGACGACCGCGCCGCGATCATCCTGCGCGCCGCCGAGCTGCTGGCAGGACCGTGGCGCGAGACGCTCGCCGCCTCGACGATGCTCGGCCAGTCGAAGACCGCCCAGCAGGCCGAGATCGACTGTCCCTGCGAGCTGGTCGACTTCTGGCGCTTCAACGTCAAGTACGCCCGTGACCTGCTCGCCGAGCAGCCCCCGGCCAACTCGCCGGGCGTCTGGAACCGCCTCGACCACCGCCCGCTCGAAGGCTTCGTCTACGCGATCACGCCCTTCAACTTCACGGCGATCGCGGGCAACCTGCCGACCGCGCCCGCGCTGATGGGCAACGTGGTCGTGTGGAAGCCGTCGCCGACGCAGACCCACGCGGCCGTCCTGCTCATGCAGCTGCTGGAGGAGGCGGGTCTGCCCAAGGGCGTCATCAACCTCGTCACCGGTGACGGCATCGAGGTCTCCGAGGTCGCCCTGGAGCACCGCGATCTCGCCGGCATCCACTTCACCGGTTCGACCAAGACCTTCCAGTACCTGTGGAAGACGGTCGGCAACAACATCGAGAAGTACCGCACCTACCCCCGCATGGTCGGCGAGACCGGCGGCAAGGACTTCGTCGTCGCGCACCCGAGCGCCGACCGCGCGGTCCTGAAGACGGCCCTGACCCGCGGCTCCTTCGAGTACCAGGGCCAGAAGTGCTCGGCCTCCTCGCGTGCGTACGTCCCGGCCTCCATCTGGAACTCCGGCTTCAAGGAGGAGTTCGCGGCCGAGATCGACGGCATCACGATGGGTGACGTCACCGACCTGTCGAACTTCATCGGCGCCGTCATCGACGAGCGCTCCTTCGCCAAGAACAAGGCGGCGATCGACCGGGCGCACGCCGACCCGACCTGCACGGTCGTCGCGGGCGGCACCTACGACGACTCCGTCGGCTACTTCGTCCGCCCGACCGTCGTCGAGTGCTCCGACCCGGCCAACGAGGTCTTCACGACGGAGTACTTCGGCCCGTTCCTCGCGGTGCACGTGTACGAGGACGACCAGTACGACGAGATGCTGGCCCAGATGGAGTCGGTGTCGGACTACGCGCTCACCGGCTCGGTCATCGCGGGCGACCGCGCGGCCGCCGCGTACACGATGGAGAAGCTCCGCTACGCCGCGGGCAACTTCTACATCAACGACAAGTCGACCGGTGCCGTCGTCGGCCAGCAGCCCTTCGGCGGCGGCCGCGCGTCCGGCACCAACGACAAGGCGGGCGCCCCGCAGAACCTGATGCGCTGGACGCTGACCCGCGCCATCAAGGAGACCCTGGTCCCGCCGACCGACTACCCGTACCCGCACATGGGCTGAGCCCGTACCCGCGCACGGGCCTGGTCCCGTACGCGCCCACGAGCCGAGGCGTCCCCGTACACGGGCCGGCGTCTCACTGAACCGCCCCCCGCCCCGGACGCACCCCTCCGGGCCGGGGGCGGCGTGCGTCGTGCCGACGGACCGTGGCCCTGTCTCCGCGCGGAGACAGGGCCACGGTCCACGTCTCTGACGTGCGGTGTCAGCGGTCGCAGCTCGTCCGGCCCGGGTACCAGCGGCAGGCCAGCGCGGCGAAGCCGCCGTCCGTCACGACGGGCACGGTGAGCGAGGCGCCGCCGCGGACGACGTGCGGTTCGCGGACCAGGCCCGCCGGGCCGTCGGTCACGGTCTCGACGAGCCATTTGCCCGCGCCCAACCGCATGGGTACGTCCACGCTGTGGGCCGCCCCCGCGAACGTGCCGCCGATGAACCAGCGGCCGTCGGGCGCACGGCGGGCCAAGACCGCGGAGCGGCCGGGATCGCCGGTCAGCAGCCTGGTCTCCTCCCAGCCGCTGGGCAGTTGCTCCAGATAGCGGCGGGCCTCCGGGCGGGCCTCGTACGACTCAGGGGTGCCGGCGAGGTTCTGGATGCCGGACTCGTAGAGGACGGTCAGGCCCAACTCACCCGCGTCGGAGCCGACGTTGGGGCGGAAGGGGCGGTGGAAGGCGCCCGGCGTGAAGTCCATGGAGCCGATGACGTTGCGGGTGTAGGGGAGCGCGGCCAGCTGCTCGGGCGTGTTGTTGCGCTTCTCCTCGCCGCCGACGCCCTCCAGCGTCATCACGTGCGGCCAGGTGCGCTGGATGCCCTTGGGGATCGTGGAGCCATGGAAGTTGACCATCAGGTGGTGCTTCGCGGTGGCCGGCAGGATCTCGTCGTACCAGGCCATCCGCTCCTGGGACTCGGAGTCCATGAAGTCGATCTTCACGCCCTTGACGCCCCAACGCTCCAGCGTGGAGAGCCACTTCTCCCGTTCGACGGGGTCGACGAGGAGCGAGTAGTGGAGCCAGACCTGGATCCCGACGCCGCGCTCCTTGCCGTAACGCACCAGCTCCGGCATCCAGTTGTTCGTCTGCCAGTCGGGGTCGATGACGTCCCACTCGCCGGGCTTGTAGTACCAGCCCGCGTCGACGACCTCGTACGGCCAGTCGCGCTGGGCCGCGTAGTCGACGTACTTCTTCTGCGCCTCCAGGCTCTGCCCGGCCTCCTTGCCGCCGGCGAGCCAGGTCCACAGGGCCGGGCCCGGCTTGATCCAGGAGGTGTCGCGGACACGGGACCTGGGGGCGAGGTCGTCGGTGAACGTCGACTCCGTGACCGTCGAAAGATCGCCGGTGACCAGCGCGCGCCAGGGCGTGGTGAGCCCGCCGGACACCTTGATCGGCTCGTCGTTCCACGGGCTCACGCCGAACGTGGGCGAGCCTGCGGTGTGCGTGAGATGGGATCCGGCGTAGCTCCCGGTCAGGTCCGACTCGGCGACCAGGGCGTAGCCGCCGTCCGTCTTGAAGAGGGCCTGCATCGAGTACGAGCCCGCCGGTACCGCGGCCGCCGACGGGTAGCGGACGAAGGGGAGTTCGTTGTCCCGGCGGTAGGCGCTGATGACGGGCTCGGCGGTGGCGGGGAAGGTGAACGCGGATGCCTCGCGTACGACATCGCCGTGATCGTCCGGCAGGACGTAGCGATAGGCGACACCGTCCGCGGCGACGCGGGTCAGCAGGTCGATACGCGCGCCGTCCGCCGTACGGAAGCGGAAACGGGACTCGGTCATCCGGACAACCCGCTTGTGCGACTTGCCCGTCGGGACGGTGTAGCGCTCCGAGATCGTGCGGTCGGAGCGGCCGGTGAGGGTCAAGTTCCGGGAGAAGTCGGCCTGTTCGGTGACGAGGCCGACGGGGGACGGTTCGAGGACCGTACGGCCGGCCCGTCTGACCGCCAGGGCCGGGCTGCCGTCGGCCGGGTCGAGGGAGACCACGGCCGTGGGGGAGCCGTGCGGACCGCGCACCTCCCAGGACGCGGGGCGGGCGGGCGCCTCGGCACGGGCCGGAAGCGTCGCCGCGGTGGTGGCGAGGAGTGCGGAACAGAGCGTCAACACGATGGTGCGGGCCCGGGGTTGGACCGCCATGTGGAACCCCTCCTGTCGCAGTCATCCGATGACTGGTCGATAAATGCGAGAGTGGAGGGGGCTTTGTGGCATGTCAAGGAATCTGACAGCATCAGACATCGGATTGCTGATGCGTCATTCAGTAGGGGAGGATCACTCGGGACGGTACGGAGGTTCACTTCGCAAGGCTGAGGCGATGGCCGTCCGATACTGATGCGATGATCATCCGGCTGCGCACCGCCCACACGGCGGACCTCACCCCCGCCGAACTCCGCGCCGCCCTCGGCCCGTCCTGCGAGCTGACCTTCGACTGGCGCGACGGCGATGTCCTTTAGGGCTGCCCTTGGAGCTGCCCTCTAGAGAGGCAAATGTAAAAAGCGCAGGTCAGCGCGGTCCGACCCGATCCGCCGTCTCAGATAGTAGGAAGTCCGACTAACTGTGGAGACAGATGCGCGGTCCTCACTTAGCTTTGTAGGAGCCGAACGTCTCGCTAGACCAAGCGAATGGCGGTTGTGAGCCGGAGCCCTTTGCAGGCAACCCCTGCGGCACCGCTCCCCGCCCCACCCGGCGTCTCGTAAATCCCTCACCGCACTTCCGGCGGCCGCTGCCGGAGGCAAGGAGTCGATTCATCATGGCCGAGACGACCGCCCGCCGAGTCCGTCACGTCTCCCGTTCGAGCGAGTCCGACCGCAAGAACGCCGCCGCAGCGCTCCAGCGCGCCCTCGACCGCAGGGACAACGGCGGCTCGACCGGGCACTGAGCCCGGTCCTGCCTCACCGAACACAGCTTCACCGAAACAAGCCGGGAGCCGCGCCCGCACGAGGTGCGGCGCGGGGCCTCACGCCCCGCGTCGCACCTCGAAGTAGTCGATGCGCTTTCCGCTCTGCGCCAGCGCCGACACCTTGAGCTTCGGGGCCGCTCCCGCCTCCGCCTCCACAGAGAGGAAGGAGTAGCCGGTGTACCGCACCCTCGACCACTCCACGGTGTCGGGGTTCTGGTCCTTCGACTTCGTCCAGTGGTACGTCTGCACGGACTCGCGGTCGGCGATCTTCCCCTCGTAGCTGTCCTTCACCCCGGCGGGGAAGTGGTAGAGGCTCTTGCCCGCCCCGCCCGCCGTGACGTACACGATCCCGTCCTTCCTCGGATCGGTCGACGCGCCGACGGGCACCCGCCTGCCCACCTTGCCGCCCTTGATGGCGTCGGTCCGCTCGTACACGTGGTTGTGCCCGTTGATCACCAGGTCCACCTGGTGCTTGGTGAGCAGCGGCAGCCAGGCGTCGCGTACGCCGCCGTCCGAGGCGTGGGTCGACGTCGAGTACGTGCAGTGGTGGAAGAAGACCACGATGAAGTCGACCTGCTTGCGCAGTTCACCGAGCCGGGTGTCGAGCCATGCCGTCTGCTTGCCGTCCGAATAGCCCTTGTTGGCGGGGATCTCGTACGACACGTCGTTCGCGTCCAGCGCCACCACCCCGACGTTGCCGTACGTGAACGAGTAGACGCCCGGGGAGTTCTTCGCGTCGAAGCCGTTGTCCGGGAGGGCCCAGCGCGCGGACTGCCCGCCGTACCCGTTCGGGGAGTACCAGGCCTCCATGTCGTGGTTGCCGGTCGTCACCATCCACGGGACGGACCTGGCCACCGGCTCGGTCTGCTTGAGGAACAGGTCCCAGGTGGTGGGGGCGTAGTAGTCCGACTTCTTGCCGTGTCCCGTGTCGTCGGCGTAGCAGATGTCCCCCGCGTGCAGATGGAAGGACGGCTCCCGGCCGAGGATCAGCCGGTCGCTGGCGAGCGCGTCCGGAGTGACACCCTGGTCGCCGAACGCGGTGAACACGAACGTCTCGGGGCGGGCGGGCGCCGTGGTGAACGAGCCGACCGTGGAATGCCGCTCCTTGGACGCCGGGTCGAAGCCCTCGTGGCCGACGCCGTAGTAGTACGTCGTGCCGGGGCGCAGGCCGTCGAGCGCCGCGTGCAGGTAGTACTGCTCCACCGCGAGCCGCTGCCCCTCCACCTCCGGGGTGTGCAGATCGCGGACCTCGGCCTCGATCTTCCGGCTCAGCTCCCACGGCTTCAGCCCCACACGCACGTACGGCTTCTTCACCGGGAGCGGCACCTGCCACGAGATCCGCATCTGCGTCTTCGGGTCCGCGCCGAAGGCGAGGTGGCGGCCGAAGGGGGCGACGACCGAGCCGTTCACCCCACGGGTGCCGGTGGGCGTGGACGTGGCGGACAGGGGCGAGGCCGTCCGGCTCGCCGTGTCCGTGCCGGAGCCCGAGCCCGAGCAGCCGGTCAGCAGCCCGCCGGCCACCGCTCCCGCGGTCACCAGGGCGCGGCGCCGCGAGTACTTCGTCCGCAGGTACTCGTACTGCTCCGCCATGCTCATCCGGCGTGCGAGCTGCGGCGGGATGCCGACGTCGGGAGTGTCCATGGTGGTGAACTTCCCAGCGTGTCCCAACAACCGCCATACGTACGGGTGAACGGGAGCCGACAGATTGATGCGCGGCCCTCAGGTGGTGTCCGTATCGCGGACTCCCCATGTCATCCCGTGGGACGAGGAGTAGGGTGCCGACATGTCTCGCAGCCTCAATCTCGCAGTGATCCCCGGTGACGGCATCGGCCAGGAAGTCGTGGCCCAAGGCCTGAAGGTCCTCTCGGCCGTCCTTCCGCAGGATGTGAAGCTGGAGACCAAGGAGTTCGACTTCGGCGCCAAGCGCTACCACGCGACCGGTGAGACCCTCACCGAGGCCGACCTGGACGCCCTGAAGAAGCACGACGCCATCCTGCTCGGCGCGATCGGTGACCCGAGCGTGCCGTCCGGTGTCCTGGAGCGCGGCTTCCTGCTGAAGCTCCGCTTCGCCTTCGACCACCACGTCAACCTGCGTCCGTCGAAGCTCCTTCCGGGTGTCGCCACCCCGCTCGCCGGCCAGCCGGAGATCGACTTCGTCGTGGTCCGCGAGGGCACCGAGGGCCCGTACACGGGCAACGGCGGCACCATCCGCAAGGGCACCGAGCACGAGGTCGCCACCGAGGTCTCCGTGAACACGGCCTTCGGTGTGGAGCGCGTCGTCCGTGACGCCTTCGCCCGCGCCCAGGCCCGCCCGCGCAAGAAGCTCACGCTGGTCCACAAGAACAACGTGCTGACCTTCGCGGGTCACCTGTGGACGAACGTCTTCAACAAGGTGGCCGAGGAGTTCCCCGAGGTCACCACGGACTACATCCACGTGGACGCCGCGACGATCTACCTCGTCACGGACCCCGCCCGCTTCGACGTGATCGTCACCGACAACCTCTTCGGCGACATCATCACCGACCTCGCCGCGGCCGTCTCCGGCGGCATCGGCGTCGCCGCGAGCGGGAACATCAACCCCTCCGGCGAGTTCCCGTCGATGTTCGAGCCCGTGCACGGCTCGGCCCCGGACATCGCAGGCCAGGGCAAGGCCGACCCCAGCGCCACCGTCCTGTCCGTCGCCCTCCTGCTGCGCCACCTCGGCCACGAGTCCGAGGCCGCGCGCATCGAGGACGCCGTCTCCGCAGACCTCGCGGAGCGCGTCGGCAAGCCCGCCCGCAGCACCGAGGAAATCGGCGACGCGCTCGCCGTACGAGTAGCCGGCTGACCTCCCCCACAGCTTTAAGAGCGCGGGGGGACCCCCAGCGCTGCCACTCGAAACTCTCGAAGCCGCCGGGTCTCTCAAGCACCCGGCGGCTTTTCTATGTCCCCGCCGGGTGTCACCATCATCCTCTGGGTCGCATTCACGCCCTTTTCGTCCATGGCCCCGCACGCGCGATAATCGAACGCGGAGCCGCGGAATGAGGGAATGCTCGGACGTCCTAACACCGGCCACTGGCAGGTACAGGCGTGAGCGCGGCCCGTCACACACGAAACCGGTGAAGGACACCTACTCATGACGACGCCCACGATCGAGCTCAAGCCCTCGGCCTCGCCACTCTCCGGCGCGGAGCGCGAGGCCATCCTCGCCAGCCCCGGGTTCGGCCGCCACTTCACCGACCACATGGTGACGATCAAGTGGACGGAGGGCCGCGGCTGGCACGACGGCCAGCTCACGCCGTACGGTCCGCTCTCCCTGGACCCGGCGACCAACGTCCTGCACTACGCGCAGGAGATCTTCGAGGGCCTGAAGGCCTACCGGCAGCCCGACGGTTCCGTGGCCACCTTCCGCCCGGACCGCAACGCCCTGCGCTTCCAGTCCTCCGCCCGTCGCCTGGCCATGCCCGAGCTGCCCGTCGAGACGTTCATCGAGGCCTGCGACGCGCTGGTCCAGCAGGACAAGGCATGGGTGCCCGCGCACGGCGGCGAGGAGTCGCTCTACCTGCGCCCGTTCATGATCGCGAGTGAGGTCGGCCTGGGCGTGAAGCCCGCCAACGAGTACCTCTTCCTGGTCATCGCGTCCCCCGCCGGCGCGTACTTCCCGGGCGGTGTGAAGCCCGTCTCGATCTGGCTCTCCGAGGACCGCGTGCGCGCCGTCCCCGGCGGCATGGGCGACGCCAAGACCGGCGGCAACTACGCCGCGTCCCTGCTCGCCCAGGCCGAGGCCGCCTCGAAGGGCTGCGACCAGGTCTGCTACCTCGACGCCGTCGAGCACAAGTGGGTCGAGGAACTGGGCGGCATGAACCTGTACTTCGTGTACGGCGACAAGATCGTCACGCCCACGCTGACGGGCTCCATCCTGGAGGGCGTCACCCGCGACTCGCTCCTCTCGGTCGCCCGTGACCTCGGCTACGAGTCCGAGGAGGCCCGCGTCTCCATCGACCAGTGGCAGCGCGACGCCGAGAACGGCAGCCTGACCGAGGTCTTCGCCTGCGGCACGGCGGCCGTCATCACCCCCGTCGGCACCGTCAAGCGCTCCTCCGCCGAGTGGCAGCAGTCCGGCGGCGAGCCCGGCGAGGTCACCCTCAAGCTCCGCCAGGGCCTCCTCGACATCCAGCGGGGCGTGACGAAGGACCAGCACGGCTGGATGCACAACCTGGGCTGAGGCTCCGGCCCGGCGGTTACGTTGCCGTCTGGACTCAGTGGTTACGTTGCGTGAGGCCCGCTCCCTGCATCGGGGGCGGGCCTTCCGCGCTACGAGGAGACCGAGGCCCGACGGGTCTCTGTCCCCGAGACCTCCGAGCCCTCCGAGGACACCGGCGTCCGAGGCGACCGTGCCGTCAGAGCCAGGTACGCGGTGCCGCCGACCAGCCCCGACAGCAGGAAACTGCAGTCCACCCCGCCGGTCAGCGCCAGCAGCGGGCCCTCGTACGACGGGAGGGACACCGCGAGCAGTCCGGTGGCGGCGCCCAGGGTCCACGACAGGGTGGCCGGGATGTTCCAGCCGGCCGAGTACCAGTAGATCCCGCCCCGGGAACGGCGGTTGAAGACCTGGAGGGCGTCCGGGTCGTACACACCGCGGCAGCGTACGAAGCCGATGAGTGTGATGACCGCCCATGGGGTGCCGACCGCGGTCAGCAGTAGTACGAAGGACGTCATCGCGTCCTGGGCGCTCGACGCGTAGTGGCCGACGAAGACACAGGCCGTGGCGACGACGGCGACCGTGTACGTGGCCCGGGTACGGGAGGCACGCGGGAGGATCGCGTCCAGGTCGAGGCCCATTGAGTACAGCATCAGACCCGCGTTGCCGACGGATCCGGCTGAGGCGGCGAGCAGGAGCGGGACCAGGTACCAGCCGGGGGCGGCGGAGACCAGCGGGCCCGCGTAGTCGAGGGCCGCACCGGCCGCGTACGCCGTGAAGGTGCCGAAGAGCTGGGGGACCAGGAGCCCGGCGGTCAGGCCCAGCCAGGTCGCGCGCAGGACCGTGCGGGAGGAGTGCCGGGCGGGTGAGATGTAGCGCGTGTAGTCGCCGAGCAGCGTGATGAACGCGACCGGGCCCGAGAGGCCCGCGGCCACCGCCGCCAGCAGCCACGTCGGCCAGAAGCCGCCGAGCAGATGGCCGCCCGCCTCCGGCAGCGCGGAGGTCGTGAAGTGCGGCGCGTACGCGAACACCCCGAGGACCAGCAGGGCCGTCATGCCCACCGCCAGGATCCGGGACATGCGAAGCAGCACGCGGTAGCCGTACACGGCGCCCGCCACGGTGGCCGCCGAGAGCAGGGCGTAGACCAGCGCGTACGAGAGGTCCGAGGCCGGCAGTCCGAACAGGCGGTGCAGTACGCCCACCATCACGTCGCCGCCGATCCACACGGTCAGGGCCGTGTAGCCGAGGGCGAGCAGCATGCCGACGACCGAGCCGACGAGCCGGCCGCGGACGCCGAACTGGGCGCCGGACGACGTCGAGAGGTTCGTCGCCGTGCGCAGGGAGACCAGCGCGAGCGGGGCCGTGAGGGCCGTGCCGACCAGCGTGCCCACGACGACCGACGTGACGGACGACCACCAGTCGAGGCCGAACGACGGCGGCAGCCAGCCGAAGATGATCACGCCGAGGCAGAGGTTCGAGCCGAGCAGGATCGAGACCAGGTCCCGGGGACCGCTCGTCCGCTCCTCCTCCGGGATGGTGTCGACTCCGTGTTGTTCCACCGGCATTGGCAGGTCCCCTTCGATCGGCCCCTTGCGCCCCGCACTTTAGAGCGACGTTCAATGTGACGGGTTCGTCGTCGCCCGTCAATGGTTCCGTTCCATGAAGCTCATGGTTAGAGTGATGCTCTAAATCGTGTGACGCAAGGAGGTGTCGCGGCGTGAGACTGACCCCCACGGAACGTGACCGGCTGCTCCTGTTCGGGGCCGCCGAGCTGGCCCGTGCCCGCCGGGCGCGCGGCCTCAGGCTCAACGTGCCGGAGGCGACCGCGCTCATCGCGGACACCGTCTGCGAGGCCGCGCGCGACGGGCGGCGGCTCGCCGAGGCCATCGAGGCGGCCCGGGCGGTGCTCGGCCCCGACGACGTGCTGCCGGGTGTCGCCGACATCGTGACCGAGGTCCATGTCGAGGCCGTCTTCGACGACGGCTCGCGGCTCGCGGTCGTGGCCGACCCCATCGGCGGCGGGCTGGGGGAGCGGGCCCCCGGGGCGCTGCTGCCCGGGCCCGTGCACGCCGAGCCCGAGGCGGTCGTGCGGCTCGCGGTCACCAACACCGCCACCGTGCCCGTCTCCGTCACCTCCCACTTCCACTTCTTCGAGGCCAACCCGCGGCTCGACTTCCCCCGCGCGGACGCCTACGGGATGCGGCTCGCCGTGCCCGCGGGATCGTCGGTGCGGTTCGGTCCTGGCGAGCGCGTCGAGGTCGGGCTCCTGCCGGTCGGGGGCGAGCGGATCGCGATCGGGTTCGCCGGGCTCGTGGACGGCCCGCTGGACGCGCCGGGCGCGAAGGAAGAGGCCCTGCACAGGGCAGCGGCCTGCGGATATCTGGGAGCCGCGGCTCCCGAGGGCGAGCCAGAGGGCCGGGGAGCGACACGATGAATCCGTACGAGTACGCCGCCACCCACGGCCCCCGGGCCGGCGACCGCGTCCGCCTCGGTGACTCGGGGCTCACGATCCGCGTCGAGTCCGACGCCCAGAAGTCCGGCGACGAGTTCCTCGCCGGGTTCGGCAAGACCGCGCGCGACGGGCTGCACCTCAAGGCCGCCGCTGTCCGCGAGACCTGTGACGTCGTCATCAGCAACGTGGTGGTGATCGACGCGGCGCAGGGGATCCGGAAGGTCTCCATCGGCATCCGCGAGGGGCGGATCTGTTCCATCGGCCGGGCCGGGAACCCCGACACCCTCGACGGCGTCGACGTCGTGGTCGGCACCGGTACGTCCATCGTCTCCGGGGAGGGGCTGATCGCCACCGCCGGAGCCGTCGACACGCACGTCCACCTGCTCTCGCCGCGGGTCATGGAGGCCTCGCTCGCGTCCGGCGTGACGACGATCATCGGGCAGGAGTTCGGGCCGGTGTGGGGCGTCGGCGTCAACTCGCCCTGGGCGCTGCGGCACGCGTTCAACGCCTTCGACGCGTGGCCGGTCAACATCGGCTTCCTGGGCCGGGGTTCGTCCTCCCACGAGGCGCCGCTCGTCGAGGCCCTGGCCGAGGGCGGAGCCTCCGGCTTCAAGGTCCACGAGGACATGGGCGCCCACACCCGCGCGCTCGACACGGCCCTCCGGGTCGCCGAGGAGTACGACGTCCAAGTTGCCCTGCACAGCGACGGGTTGAACGAGTGCCTGTCCGTCGAGGACACCCTGCGCGTCCTCGAAGGCCGCACCATCCACGCCTTCCACATCGAGGGCTGCGGCGGCGGTCATGTGCCGAACGTGTTGAAAATGGCGGGAGTTCCGAACGTCATCGGCTCCTCCACCAACCCCACCCTGCCCTTCGGCCGGGACGCGGTCGCCGAGCACTACGGGATGATCGTCTCCGTCCATGACCTCAAGACCGACCTGCCCGGCGACGCGGCGATGGCCCGCGACCGGATACGGGCCGGGACGATGGGCGCCGAGGACGTCCTGCACGACCTGGGCGCGATCGGCATCACCTCGTCGGATGCGCAGGGGATGGGGCGCGCGGGGGAGACCGTGCGCCGGACGTTCGCGATGGCCGGGAAGATGAAGGCGGAGCTGGGGCCGATCGAAGAGGACCGCTCGGGCGACGACAACGCGCGCGTCCTGCGCTATATCGCCAAGCTCACCATCAACCCCGCCATCGCACACGGCCTCTCCCACGAGGTCGGCTCCATCGAGACCGGCAAGCTCGCCGACATCGTGCTGTGGCGCCCCGAGTTCTTCGGCGCGAAACCGCAGCTCGTGCTCAAGTCCGGCTTCCCGGCGTACGGAGTCGTGGGCGACCCGAACGCGGCGACCGACACCTGCGAACCCCTGGTCCTCGGACCGCAGTTCGGGGCGCACGGCACCACACCCGCGGACCTCTCCGTCGCCTTCGTGGCGCGGGCCGCGCTCGACCAGGGCAACGACGGCATGCCGACGCGCCGCCGCCGCGTGGCGGTTCGCGGCACCCGCGGCATCGGTCCGGCCGACCTGCGCCTCAACTCCCGTACCGGAACGGTCGATGTGGACCAGCGCACCGGCCTGGTCACCCTCGACGGCGACCCGTTGCGCTCCGAGCCGGCCGACTCGGTCTCCCTCAACCGCCTGTACTTCCTGTGAGAAACCCGATGAGGACCCGATGAGGACCCGATGAGGACCGACGAGGACCCGATGAGGACCCCGATGAACAAGGCTGCCGCCGACGGCTTCCGCATGCCCGCCGAGTGGACCCCGCACGAGCGCACCTGGATGGCGTGGCCGGGCCCCAACCACACCTTCGACGACCCGGACGACCTCGCCGGGTCGCGCGCGGCGTGGGCGGCGGTGGCCCGTACGGTCCGGCGCTTCGAACCCGTGACCGTGGTGTGCGGTCCGGGACAGTCCGCGGCGGCCCGGGAGCTCCTCGGCCCGGGCATCGACACCGTCGAGCGGGAACTCGACGACGCCTGGATGCGTGACATCGGCCCCACCTTCCTCACCGACGGGAAGGGCGAACTCGCCGCCGTGGACTGGACGTTCAACGGCTGGGGCGCCCAGGGCTGGGCCCGCTGGGAACACGACGCCAAGATTGCGGCGTACGTGTCGGACCTGGCCGGGGCACGGACGTACACCTCGAAGCTCGTCAACGAGGGCGGCGCGATCCACGTGGACGGCGAGGGCACGGTGCTGCTCACCGAGACCGTGCAGCTCGGCCCCGAGCGCAACCCGGACTGGACGAGGGAGCAGGTGGAGGCGGAGATCCACGCCCAGCTCGGCACCCGCCGGGCCATCTGGCTGCCGCGCGGACTGACCGGCGACTATCCCCCGCACGGATACGGGACGCTCGGCCATGTCGACATCGTCGCCGCCTTCGCCCGGCCCGGAGTCGTCGTCGCGCACTCCCAGCCGGACCCGGCGCACCCCGACCACGAGGTGTCGAAGGAGATCATCGGGCTGCTCGGGGCGCAGACCGACGCCCGAGGCCGTCGGATCGAGGTCGTCGAGGTCCCCGCCCCGACGGTCCTGGAGGCGGACGGCCACTGGGCCGACTACTCCTACATCAACCACTACCTCTGCAACGGCGGAGTCGTGCTCTGCGGCTTCGACGACCCGCGCGACGAGATCGCGGCCGGGATCTTCCGGCGGCTGTTCCCCGAGCGGACGGTGACGCTGGTGGACGCGCGGGCGATCTTCTCGGGCGGCGGCGGCATCCACTGCATCACGCAACAGCAGCCGAGGGCCTGATGGCGACAGGAGCACGGGTTCCGGCAACAGGACCCACTCCCGCTCTGTCCTTGGGAACGGTCAGGTAGAACGTACGGGTGAACGTACTGTCTTGTGCCGCCTGCGGGCGCCGGCTGACCGAGCCCGTCCGGCCGCTCGACGAGATGCCCGAGTACCCCGGCTGGGACGGCAGGCCCGACGCGGAGGGCCGGCGGCACGGTCCGGCGAGCGTCCCGCGCGGCACGTATGTGGTCGATCCGCGGCCGTTCGGGGCGCCCTTCGAACCGTACGAGGGAGACGAGGACGCGTACGACGGGATCGTGCCCGGCGGGATGTGGATGTCCGACGAGCGAGGCTCGCTCGTGTCCGCCGGGCCGCGCGGCACCTACGTCCTGCACCCGCTCGACGTCGTCGAGCTGGACTTCCACCCCGACATGTCCCGCCTGGGCGGCTGCTGCGGCGCGAGCCCCTTCGGGGGCGTCAACCGCGTCTGCTCCTGCGGCGCCGAGATCGCTGTCGCGGCCAGTGACTGCTCGGGTGGCTACGAGACCCGGCTGGTTCCGGATGCCGTCCGTGTGGAGGGCGTCGCGTGACGACCCGTCGGCGCAACACCGCCCCGCCCCGCGAGGACGTCCTCGCCGTGGCGATGGACATGATCGCCGAAAGCGGTCTGGAGAAGCTCACCATGGCGGCGCTCGGCCGCGAGGTCGGCATGAGCAGCGGTCACCTCCTCTACTACTTCCACTCCAAGGACGAGCTGCTGCTGCGCACCCTGGAGTGGAGCGAGGGGCGGCTCGGCGCGGAGCGCGGCCGGCTGCTCGCGCGGGCGGCTCCGGCGCGCGAGCGCCTCGACGCGTACGTCGACCTGTACGTGCCCGACGGCCACCGCGACCCGCACTGGACCCTCTGGCTGGAGGTCTGGAACCGCTCGCAGAACGCGGACGAGGACGCCCGCGAGCGACAGGCCGCGATCGAGGGCGCCTGGCACCGCGACCTGGTGGCGCTGCTGGCAGAAGGCATCTCGCACGGCGACTTCCGCCCCGTCGACCCCGACCGTTTCGCCGCCCGCCTCCGCGCCCTCCTCGACGGCTTCTCCATCCACGTGGCCATCGGACTGCGGGGCACGGACCGGGGTCAGATCCTCGGCCACGTACGGGAGTTCCTGGACGAGGCACTGGCGCGCTCGGACACCTGAGCACCCGTCCAGGTTGTACTCAATTCGGCGGATTGACCCCGTGTCGGTGGTGAGCTTGTATCCCTGTGGGCCCCTGGCATCGGGCCGGGGGAGATGCGACCAACGGGACACACGGGGGAACCATGACCAATGCAAGGAGACTCGCGCTCTGCGCCGCCCTGGCC
Organism: Streptomyces sp. NPDC058697; assembly: GCF_042715345.1. Classification (NCBI taxonomy): domain Bacteria; kingdom Bacillati; phylum Actinomycetota; class Actinomycetes; order Kitasatosporales; family Streptomycetaceae; genus Streptomyces; species Streptomyces sp. NPDC058697. Next base: position 58,086 of record NZ_JBHXSU010000034.1, on the reverse strand, counting down.
GCCGCACTGACCGGCGTGGCACTGCCGTCCACCGCGTCCGCCGCACCGCCCGTTCCGGGCACCGAGAAGGTCAGCGTGGCGCCCGACGGGGCCGACGGCGACCGGGGGTCGGGCGTCAGCGGCCTGAGCGCGAACGGCCGCTATGTCGCCTTCCACTCGCAGGCCGCCAACCTCGTGGCCGGTGACACCAACGGCACGACCGACGCCTTTGTGCGCGACCTCAGGACCGGCGTCACCAGCAGGGTCAGCACCGCCGCCGACGGAAGCCAGGGCGACGGAGCCGTCGAAGACGTCTCGCTGAGCGCCGACGGCCGCTATCTGGCGTTCAGTTCGACCGCGACCAACCTGGTGCCCGGAGACACCGGCGGTCGCCGGCACGTCTATGTGAAGGACCTCCGTACCGGGGCCGTCGAGCGTCTCGACGACGAGCAGGCTCCCGGTTACGACACCGGGCGCCAGCCCGCGATCAGTGCGGACGGCCGCTATGTCGCCTTCGCCGCGAGCCGCTCGGAGGGCTCCTCGGAGCACGACCAGCACGCCCGGGTCTACCGCGTCGACCGCAGGACCGGCACTGCCGTCCGGGTCAGCCAGGCGCCCGATCCGGGGCGGTGGCGATCGGTCACGAACCTGTCGATCAGCGCGGACGGCACACGCGTCGGCTACCAGTTCTTCGTCCCGTTCCCGACGAGCGGGGACTGGAGCGACATCTACGTCCGTGACGTACCCGGCGGCGAGCTGTGGCAGGCGGACAAGGCACCGGACGGAGCCGTCCCGGACGCCCAGTCCGAGTACCCGAGTGTCAGCGCCGACGGCCGTTACGTCCTCTTCCGCTCGCTCGACTCCAAGCTCACCCCGGGCGACACCAACAACGGCCAGAACATGTTCATCCGCGATCTGAAGACCGGATCGATCCGCCGGATCGACGCCGCCGACCCGGCCGCGTACACCGTGTCCGGCGCGCTCAGCGCCGACAACCGCCACCTGGCCTTCGGTGTGGTCGACCCGGGGGACCCCAACCACACACAGCGGGTGTACGTACGAGACCTGCGCACCGGCGCCACCAAGCTCGCCAGCGTCGACACCGCCGGGGAGGGGAACGACGAGTCCGCGACCAGCCCGGTGATCGACGCGCAGGGCCGGAGCGTCGCCTTCGACTCCTACTCGGCCGATCTGGTGCCGGACGACACCTGGGACAGCCGGCACGTGTTCGTACGCCACCTGCGGTGATCAACCGAGTGCTCGCATCCTGAGACGGACGGTGAGCACGGGGGCGGTATGTGCCAGACTGCCTTCGTGCTCTCGTTCGCCACGATTATTGGCAGCAGGCGCGCCGGTCCGCAGTGACCGCACCGTACGACCAAGTACGGGCGGCCACCGTCGTCCTGACCCGCGCGCAGACCTCTCGCACCCGCGAGAGGTTTTTCTGTTTCCTGGCCCACCTTCAGCCGGGACCGGAGCGCGAGAGATCATGGACGGTGGAGCCGGTCATTCCGGTAGACCGAATCCGATACAGGAGCCTCAAGAGATGACGGACGCAACCGACGAGAATCGCGACTCCTCCCGTCGCGGCCCCTCCCGAGTCGACGACGCCTTCCACGTCTTCGACACGACGCTGCGCGACGGTGCGCAGCGAGAGGGCATCAACCTCACCGTCGCGGACAAGCTGGCCATCGCACGGCACCTGGACGACTTCGGGGTGGGCTTCATCGAGGGCGGCTGGCCGGGGGCCAACCCGCGCGACACCGAGTTCTTCGCCCGCGCCCAGCAGGAGATCGACTTCAGGCACGCCCAGCTGGTCGCCTTCGGCGCCACCCGCCGGGCGGGCGGCAAGGCGAGCGAGGACGCGCAGGTCAAGGCACTCGTCGCGTCCGGCGCGCCCGTCGTCACGCTCGTCGCCAAGGCCCACGACCGGCATGTCGAGCTGGCGCTGCGCACGACCCTCGAAGAGAACCTGGAGATGGTCCGCGACACCGTCTCCTACCTCCGCTCCCAGGACCGGCGCGTCTTCGTCGACTGCGAGCACTTCTTCGACGGCTACCGCGCGAACCCGCAGTACGCGAAGGCCGTCGTCCGGGCCGCCTCGGAGGCCGGCGCCGACGTGGTGGTGCTGTGCGACACCAACGGCGGCATGCTGCCCGCCCAGGTCCAGGCCGTCGTCGCCACCGTCCTCGCCGACACCGGCGCACGCCTGGGCATCCACGCCCAGGACGACACCGGCTGCGCCGTCGCCAACACCCTCGCCGCCGTCGACGCGGGCGCGACCCACGTCCAGTGCACGGCGAACGGCTACGGCGAGCGCGTCGGCAACTCCAACCTCTTCCCCGTGGTCGCCGCGCTTGAGCTCAAGTACGGCATGAAGGTCCTCCCCGAGGGCGCGCTGTCCGAGATGACCCGCATCTCGCACGCGATCGCCGAGGTCGTGAACCTGACCCCGTCCACGCACCAGCCGTACGTCGGTGTCTCGGCCTTCGCCCACAAGGGCGGCCTGCACGCGTCGGCCATCAAGGTCGACCCGGCGCTGTACCAGCACATCGACCCCGAGCAGGTCGGCAACACCATGCGGATGCTGGTGTCGGACATGGCCGGGCGCGCCTCGATCGAGCTCAAGGGCAAGGAACTCGGGGTGGACCTGGGCGGCGACCGCGAGCTGATCGGCCGGGTCGTCGAGCGGGTCAAGGCCCGCGAGCTGCAGGGCTACACGTACGAAGCCGCGGACGCCTCCTTCGAGCTGATGCTCCGGGAGGAGGTCGAGGGCAAGGCCCGCAAGTACTTCGAGGTCGAGTCCTGGCGTGCCATCGTCGAGGACCGGCCCGACGGCAGCCACGCCAACGAGGCCACGGTCAAGCTCTTCGCCAAGGGCGAGCGCATCGTCGCCACGGCCGAGGGCAACGGGCCGGTCAACGCCCTCGACCGTGCCCTGCGCGTGGCCCTGGAGAAGATCTACCCCCAGCTCGCCAAGCTGGAGCTCGTCGACTACAAGGTCCGCATCCTGGAGGGCAAGCACGGCACCCAGTCCACGACCCGGGTCCTCATCTCCACCTCCGACGGCACGGGCGAGTGGTCGACGGTGGGCGTCGCCGAGAACGTGATCGCGGCGTCCTGGCAGGCCCTTGAGGACGCCTACACGTATGGGTTGCTGCGCGCGGGCGTGGAACCGGCGGCGTAGCCGACCGGGGGTTTTCTCGCCCCCGCCGCCCCTACCCATTCCCGTCACTACTCGGGGGCCAGCCCCCGAACCCCCGCTCCTCAAACGCCGGAGAGGCTGAAATACCCAGGGGCGCGGGGAACTGCGCAATCTTTTGGGGGTTCGGGGGCGGAGCCCCCGAGTAAGGGACGGGAATGGGTAGGGGCGGCGGGGGCGAAAAAAGGTCCTGCGGGCCCCTACCGGAGCTGCCACTTCTGGTTGGTGGCGCCCGTGCAGGACCAGATCTGCGCCCGCGCCCCGTTCGCGGACGAGTTGTCGCTCACGTCCAGGCACTTGTTCGCGGCCGTGTTGACGACGTCACCGGTCGAGGCGTTGTACGACCAGCGCTGCGCACCAGAGCCGTTGCAGTCGTAGAGCTGGACCTTCGCCCCGTCGGAGACGGACGCGCCGGTGACGTCGAGGCACTTCCCCAGAGCCCGGACCGAACCGTCCGCGGCGACCGTCCAGTTCTGCGCGGTCGAGCCGTTGCAGTCGTAGAGCTGGACCGCCGTGCCGTTGGCCGACGAACCGCCCGCCACGTCCAGGCACTTGCCCGCGAGCCCCACGAGAGCCCCGGCCTGCTCGCCGCCGCCCGACTGGTTGCCGGACCAGGTGAAGGTCGCCGACGTCTTGCCGGGGAGCGAGTAAGTGGCGTGCTGCGAGCCCCAGTTGATCGTCACGGTCTTCGCCGCGCTCGCGTCGTTGTACGCGATCAGCGCCTTCGAGCCGTCCGTGTTGCGCCACGCCACGTTCGGCACGGACGAACTCGCCGTGGACGCGATGCGCTGGGCTCCGGGACGTACGAACTTCGTCAGGTGGCCCATCGTGTAGTACTCGACGGTGTAGTCGACCTGGCCGTGCCGGGAGTCCCCGTTGTGCACGGTGATCAGGCCGTCGCAGGTGCCGCAGCCGCCGTTGTGCGGGCCGCGGTTCTGGTCCACGGCCAGCGACCACTTGGTCACCGACTTCGCCCAGTTACGGGTGTAGTCGATGATGTTCATCATGTCCTCGCGCTGCTGGTTGGCGATCCAGGTGCCGCCCGAGTGCTCGGTACCGAAGGCGTCCAGCTGCGGATACTGGTTGTGCACGGTGGTCTGCTTGGCGACGTCGCCGCCGTAGCCGTGCCAGGCGATCCCGCCGAAGTTCGGATGCGAGCGCACCGCCGCGTCGTCGACGGTCTGGGCGGCGTACGCGTCGTACGTGTCCCAGTTCCAGTCGTGCGCCAGCACCTTCGTGGCCAGGCCAGCGCCCTGGAGCTTGGGCAGCAGCTCGCTCTTGGTGAAGTACGCGAGGCCGGAGCCGTTCCAGCTCATGGAGGGGTAGCTGGCGCAGCAGGTCGGCTCGTTCTGGGCGGTGACGTAGTTGACGGGGACGCCCTGGTCGCGCCACGCCTGGAGGTACTTCACGAAGTAGTCGGCGTACGCCCCGTAGTTCTCGGCCTTCAGCCAGCCGCCGTTGAGCTGCCCGTTGTCCTTCATCCAGGCGGGCGCGGTCCACGGGGACGCCATCAGTGTGAGGGACGGGTTGAGCTGTCTGGCCTGCCGGGTGAGCGGCAGCACGTCCTGGAGGTCGTGGGCGATCGAGAACTCGGAGAGGTCCGGGTCGGTCTGTCCGGCCGGCACGTCGTCGTACGTGTAGCCGAAACGGGCCAGGTCGGAGCCGCCCATCGGGTTGCGGAGCAGGGAGAGCCCGATGCCCTCGGTCGGGGAGAACAGCTTGCGCATGGTCGCGTCACGGGTCGCCTGGGTCAGGGCGCCGCTGCCGTCCATCAGCCAGGCGGCGGTGTCCGTGAAGGACGCGCCGCCGCCGGAGAAGGACTGGTAGCGCGTGTTCTCGTCCACGGAGATGTTCTCGCCGCTGCCGCCGCTGCCGGCCTGGAACGCGAAGGGGGTCTGCGCCTGCAGACCCCGCACGACATTCCGGCCGCCGGAGTCGTTCGTCGTGGTGAGCCAGGCCGTGACCTGCTCGCCCGCGGCCTGCGCGGGCGTGGCGCCGACGGTGGTCAGCCCCGCGGTGGTGAGCAGCCCGGCGAGGAGGAGCCGGGCCACCCGGAGGGGTCTTCTGGGGGTGCTCATGGTGCGCCGCCCTTCTGGAGGTGGGGGATGTGGGCGTGCGAGGCGTGAGTAAATGACGGCTTCGAACGCGCGTCAAGGGGGTGCGCGTTCAGTTTCTGAAGGAGCAACGGCCCTGATCCGGCCGGGATTTGGGTCTGTACCGCTTCTGGTGTGAAGTCTTGACGGCTAGGCGGGGCGTCAGTTAACTCACGCCGTGAGGTAAGTCACGAGAGGTCAAGTCATAACAGCCGCACCAGAGCCGAGGGAAGGTCCATGCGAAGAACCGCCCTGCTCGTCTCCGCCACCCTGCTGACCGGGCTGCTCCCGTTCGCCGTGGCGGGCCCCGCCTCCGGGGCGGACGATCCCGCCCCCGTGCCCGTCGACAACTTCGAGGGCGAGATCCCGTTCGCGACCCCGCCCGCCGAGGGCATCTTCACCTGGGGCAGCGACACCGACGACCCGCCCACGCTGGAGCTCGCCGCCCGGGACGACGCGCCGCAGGGCGAGAAGGTCCTCTCCGGTACGTACGACATCAGCGGCTACGGCGGTTTCACGCACGACTTCGCCTTCGACAAGCCGGCCCACGACTGGTCGGCGAGCAAGGGCATCCGCTTCTGGTGGGACGGCCGGAACAACGGCAAGAAGGTCAACTTCGAGCTCAAGGACGGCGGCGCCAACGGCGAGGCCTCCGAGCTGTGGACCACGTCCTTCACCGACGACTGGACCGGCTGGAAACAGCTGGAGATCCCCTTCACCGCCTTCACCTACCGCACGGACTACCAGCCCGTCGGAGGCATCGACCAGGTCCTCGGCCTCACCGAGATGTGGGGCTACGCGCTCACGCTCCCGGTCGGCGTCCAGGACCGGTTCGCCATGGACGGCGTGGAGTTGTACGGCAAGGCCGACCAGGCCCTGCGCGCCAACGTCGTCACCGACGCGGCCGTGTACCCCGTGAAGGAGGGCCGCTCGGCCGCCGTGAAGATCACGGTCGCCACCACCGGCTCCGCGCCGATCGAGGACCCGGTCACCGTCGCATACGAGACGGCCGGCGGCACCGGTGAGTCCGGCAAGGACTACACCCCGGTCCGGGGCGAGCTGACCTTCCCCGCGGGCACGGCCTCCGGGACCTCCCGGACCGTCACCGTGCCGACCCTGCGCGACAAGGCGGGCGAGAACGCCGAGACCGTACCGCTGAAGCTGACGGTCACCGGCGCGAAGGCGCCCGCCGAGAACCCGCAGGTCGTGATCGACGCCCACGGACTCCCGTACCTGGACCCGAAGCTGCCGGTGAAGAAGCGGGTCGCCGATCTGCTCTCCCGGATGTCCCTCGCGGAGAAGGCCGGCCAGATGACCCAGGCCGAGCGCGGCGCGCTCACCACGCCGGGTGACATCGCCGCGTACGACCTCGGCTCGCTGCTCTCCGGCGGCGGTTCCACGCCTACGCCGAACACGCCCGAGGCCTGGGCGAAGATGATCGACGGCTTCCAACTCCGGGCGCAGGCAACACGGTTCCAGATCCCGCTCATCTACGGCGTGGACGCGGTGCACGGCCACAACAACCTCGTCGGCGCCACGATCATGCCGCACAACATCGGCATCGGCGCCACCCGCGATCCCCAACTCGCCTACGAGACGGGCAAGGTGACCGCCGCCGAGGTCCGGGCCACCGGCATCCCGTGGGACTTCGCACCCTGCCTGTGCGTGACGCGCGACGAGCGCTGGGGACGGACCTACGAGTCGTTCGGTGAGGACCCGGCGCTCGTCGAGTCCATGGAGACCGTCATCCAGGGCCTCCAAGGAGCGCCCAGCGGCAAGGACTTGAAGCGGAACGACAAGGTCCTCGCCACCGCCAAGCACTTCGTCGCCGACGGCGGCACCGAGTACGGCTCGTCCACGACCGGCACGTACACCATCGACCAGGGCATCACCAAGGTCACCCGGCAGGAGCTCGAAGCCGTCCACCTCGCGCCCTACCAGGACGCCGTGGACCGGGGCGTCGGCACGGTCATGCCCTCGTACTCCTCGCTCGACATCCTCGGCGACTCCGAGGGCCCGGTGAAGATGCACGCGGACGCCGCGATGATCAACGGCGTGCTCAAGGACCGCATGGGCTTCGACGGCTTCGTGATCAGCGACTGGCAGGCCATCGACCAGATCCCCGGCGACTACGCGAGCGACGTCCGTACGTCGGTCAACGCGGGCCTCGACATGATCATGGTCCCGTACGCGTACAAGGACTTCCACAGGACGCTGTCGGACGAGGTGACCGCCGGCCGGATCTCCGGGAAGCGGATCGACGACGCGGTGTCCCGCATCCTCACCCAGAAGTTCAAGCTGGGCCTCTTCGAGAAGCCGTTCGCCGACACGAGCGGGGCCTCGGAGATCGGCTCGGCGAAGCACCGGGCCGTGGCCCGCGAGGCGGCGGCCGAGTCCCAGGTCCTGCTGAAGAACGCGGGCGGCGTGCTGCCGCTGAAGAAGTCGCAGAAGGTGTACGTCGCCGGCTCCAACGCCGACGACATCGGCAACCAGGCCGGCGGCTGGACCATCACCTGGCAGGGCTCGTCCGGGAAGATCACGGACGGGACGACGATCCTGGAGGGCATGCGGAAGGCGTCCGGGGGCGAGGTCACCTACTCCAAGGATGCGTCGGCGCCGACGGACGGCCATGACGTGGGGGTCGTGGTCGTCGGCGAGACCCCGTACGCCGAGGGCATCGGCGATGTCGGCAACGGCAACGACCTGGTGTTCTCCGCCGCCGACCGGGCCGCCGTCGACAAGGTGTGCGGCGCCATGAAGTGCGCGGTGCTGATCGTCTCCGGGCGGCCGCAGCTCATCGGCGACCAGCTCGGCGACATCGACGCGCTGGTCGCGTCCTGGCTGCCGGGCACGGAAGGCGACGGCGTCGCGGACGTGCTGTACGGGAAGCGGGCCTTCACCGGTCAGCTCCCCCTCACCTGGCCGAAGTCGGAGGCCCAGCTGCCGATCAACGTCGGCGACTCCTCGTACGATCCGCAGTTCCCGTACGGATGGGGGCTGACCACGCTGACCTCCGTGCCGGGCGGTGGCACCGGTGCCCTGAAGGCCCTCGCCGTCGCGGCCGCCGTGGCCGAGAAGGCCGGGTCGGAGACGGCAGGGCGCGCGATCGTCACCAAGGCGCGGCTGCTCGTCCAGCAGAAGATGGGGCAGACGATCACGGCGGCGAGCGCGAAGCCCTTCGCCGACGCCGATCACCTGCTGCTGACCGGACGCTACGGGCAGGCGGTGGCGAAGCTGACGGCGGCGTACCGGGCCGCCTGACCCCGCTGGGCCGTACATGTCAGGTCCGGTGGGCGGCGAGTGAGCCGCCCACCGGACCTGAGGTTCGTTTTCGGTCACGCAGGAGTAGCTTCGAAGGTATGAAGGCCGCACAGACCCTCAGCCGAGGACTCTCCGTACTCCTGATCGCGTTCGCGGCCTTGGCGGTGCTCTCCGTCGGGGCCACGGGCGCCCACGCGGCGACGGACGTCTCGACGGTCGCCGACGCCCTGAAGAAGAGCCCCGTGTACGTCGACCCGTCGATGTCCGGGCAGCTGTCGTCGGCCGACGCCGACGCTCTCGCCGAGCAGATCGAGAAGGCCGACAAGCCGGTCTTCGTCGCCGTGCTCCCCGCCGACTTCCCGAAGCAGGACCTCTTCCCGAACCTGCGTACCGCGACCGGTATCACCGGCCTGTACGCGATCCGGCTCGGCGACCAGTTCGACGCGAAGGCCGACTCCTCGGTCCTGTCGCAGGACGCTGTGCGGAACCTCGTCACCAGCGTCCGGGGCGAGGACACGAAGACCCAGCTCGGCGACTTCACCGACCGGGCCCTCGCCAACGTCGGCGGCTCCGCGCCCAGCGGCTGGAGCGAGGGCGGGGGCGGCGTGGACACGGGCGCCCTGATCGGGGCCGGCGCGGTGATCGTGGCGGGCGGCGCCGGCGCGTACACCCTCGTGCGCCGCAACCGCCGCAAGAAGGAGGCCGAGCGGCAGGCCGCGCTCGACAAGCTGCGCGTCGTCGTCGACGAGGACATCACCGCCTTCGGCGAGGAGCTCGACCGGCTCGACTTCCACCCCGCGGAGGCGGGCGCGGACGACGCGATGCGCGCCGACTACGAGCGCGCCCTCGACTCCTACGACAAGGCGAAGTCCTTCATGGCCGCGGCCACCCGCCCCGAGGAGGTACGGGCCGTCACCCAGTCCCTGGAGGACGGGCGCTTCTCGCTCGCCGTGCTCGCCGCGCGCCGCGAGCACCGGCCCGTCCCCGAGCGCCGCGCCCCCTGCTTCTTCGATCCGCGCCACGGCCCGTCGGTCGCCGACGCCACCTGGACGCCGTCGGGCGGGGCATCCCGCGAGGTGCCGGTCTGCGCCGCCGACCAGGTCCGCCTCGCCGAGGGCCACGACCCCGCCGTCCGCGAGGTCGACACGGACTACGGCCGCCGCCCCTACTGGGAGGCGGGCCCGGCGTACGGCCCCTGGGCGGGCGGCTACTTCGGCGGCGGCATCCTGCCCGGCCTCCTCGTCGGCACCCTGCTCGGCTCCATGATGGCCAGCCCGTCGTACGCGGCCGACTACGGCTCCGGCTACGGGAACTTCGGCGGCGGCTTCGGAGGCGGTGACTTCGGGGGCGGCGGGGACTTCGGCGGGGGTTTCTGAGTTCCGGCTCAACTCCGGCTCACGGCCGAGTCGTTCGTCGTTCTGTGGTGCGGATCCTTCGTCGGTGCGGATCCTTCGGTGGTGCGGAGGCATTCGAGGTGCGGGCACGGGCCCGGCGCGGAGTAGCGCCGGGCCCGTGGACGTCGTACGAGTGATGGGCAGGTGTCAGAGAGTCGCTGCCGCTGCCGTGATGGCCGACGCGAAGGTCGAGACCTCGGAGTAGACGCCGGGCGCGTTGGGCCGGGCACAGCCGATGCCCCAGCTCACGATGCCGACCTGGATCCACGCGTTGGCGCTGTCCCGGCGGAACATCGGGCCGCCGGAGTCGCCCTGGCAGGTGTCGACACCGCCGGCCGCGTAGCCGGCGCAGATCTCGTCGCCCGCGATGAGGCCGCTGTAGCCGCTGTAGGTGCGGCAGGTGGCGTCGCTGACGAACGGCACCGTCGCCTTGAGCATGTAGCGCTGCTGGGCGCCGCCCTCGGAGGCCGAGCCCCAGCCGGCGACGGTGAAGGTGCCGGTGTTGTACTGCGTGGTGGTGGCGATCTTCAGCGTGGCCTGGGTGGTGATGGGCGAGGCGAGCTTGATGAGCGCCCAGTCCTTGCCGTTGCCGTTGTAGCCCGGGGCCCGGTACACGTACGTGGACCTGACCTGGACCCGGCCGGTGGTGGACTGGAGGTCCACGACGCCGGCGGTGGCGGTGATGCTGGTGTTGCTGCCGGTGGCGCCCACACAGTGCGCGGCGGTGAGGACGATCTGCTGGGTGAGGAGCGAGCCGCCACAGCCCATGGAGAGCCGGACCATGAACGGGAACTCGCCCTGGGCGGCGCGGGTTCCGCCGACCACGGGCGCGGGGGCGGCCTGGGCGTTGGAGACGGGCTGAAGGCTGACGACCGCGAGGGCGGCCGCACCGGCGACCGCGCATCTCTTGAGGGCCTTGATGAGGTTCTTCAACGTGATGCCTTCCGTGGGGGGTTGACATACGAGCTGGTGGAACCGATGCGGATGCGACAGAAATGGCAGGCACATGCCAAGGAATGCGACAAATACTCGCGTTTGCTGGCATGAGCCGGTCAATTTCTGTTGAGGGATTATGTGAACGCTGTGAGCGCCGCCACAAGGGGTGAAATTCGGCCGCCCCTATCCGGTCAGGCCGAGGTCCGTGCTGCGGTCAGGCCGAGTGCCCCGCCCCCGGCACGACCAGACCCGTCTCGTACGCCATGACCACCGCCTGGGTCCGGTCGCGCAGCCCGAGCTTCGAGAGCACCCGGCTGACGTGCGTCTTCACCGTCTCCTCGCCGACGTGCAGACGCCCGGCGAGCTCCGGATTCGACAGCCCCTCGGCGAGCAGCCGCAGCACTTCCGACTCGCGTGGAGTGAGGACCGCGAGCGCGTCCCGGCGCGGCGCCCTGGGCTTCAGCCGGGCGAACTCGGCGATCAGCCGGCGTGTGACCCCGGGCGCCAGCAGGGCCTCCCCGGCCGCGACCACACGTACGGCGTCGAAGAGCCGCTCCGCGGTGACGTCCTTGAGGAGGAACCCGCTCGCTCCGGCGATGAGGGCGTCGTACACATGCTCGTCGAGGTCGAAGGTGGTGAGGATCAGCACGCGGGGCGGGTGTGCGGGCCCGGCGTCGCCCATCAGCTCCGCGGTCGCCTGGATGCCGTCCGACACCGGCATCCGTACGTCCATCAGCACCACGTCGGGCCGCTGCTCGCGGCACACCCGGACCGCCTCCGCGCCGTCCCGCGCGGTGCCCACGACCGTGAAGTCCGGCTGGGTGGCGAGGAGTCCGGCGTATCCGGCGCGGACGACCTCGTGGTCGTCGGCGACGACTATGCGGACGGGGCGGGCTTCGGGGGCGGCCTCGGGGGTCGTCATGCGAGGGCCTCCGCCCGTACCGGGAGGCGTGCCTCGACCAGGAAGCCGCCGCCGGGTGCGGGGCCGGTGCGCAGGGTGCCGCCCACGGTTGCCGCGCGCTCACGCATGCCGAGGAGGCCGTGTCCGGCGTGGCCGCGGTGGGCCGGGTTCGCGGGGTCTGCCGGGGGTTCGGGGTGCGCGGGGCCCGAACCGGAGCCAGGTCCGGGGCTGGGGCCGGGCCCGGGGCCGTTGTCGCGCACGCGTAGCTCCAAGTCGTCTTTCCCATACCGGAGTTCCACGTCGACGGCGGCGCCCGGAGCGTGCCGGCGGGCGTTCGTCAGGGCCTCCTGGACGATGCGGTAGGCGGTGACCTCGATGCCCGGGTCGAGCGGGGCGACCGTGCCGCTGACGATCAGCCGGGTACGGGAGCCCGCGGCGTCCCGGGAGTCGTCGACCAGCTCGATCAGCTGGCGCAGGCCCGGCTGGGGGCGCCTGGTGACCCCCACGTCCGCGTCCTCGCGCAGCACTCCGAGCAGCCGCCGCATCTCCGTCAGCGCTGCCCGTGCGGTGTCCCCGATGGCGAGCAGCCGGGTGGCGCCGTCGGCGGGCAGCCCCTGGGTGGTCAGCCGGGCGGTCTCGGCCTGTACGGCGATCATCGAGATGTGATGGGCGACGACATCGTGCAACTCCCTTGCTATGCGGGCCCGTTCACCCCGTGCCGCGTGTTCGAGCAGGGTGTCGGCGAAGGCCCGTTCCGTGGCGCTGTGCGCCTGCGCGGCCGTCCGGACATGCCGGGTGATGCCCGTGGCCGCCGCGGCGGAGGCGAGCGTGGCGACCAGGACGGCCACGACACGGACGGTGGAGTCGCCGGGGTCGCCTGCCGCGGCCAGCGCGAGACCGACGTACGGCAGCACGAGCAGACCGCTGAGCAGGGGTGCCCCCGCCCGGCCCAGCGCATGGACGGTGATCAGCTGGGCCGCCGCCCCCGCGAGGGTGAGGGCGCGGAAGGGCTCCAGGGCCAGGACACAGGCGGTCGTGAGTGCGATCGCCGCGGTGCCGCGGATCGGCGCCCCGCGCTCCGGAGCTAGGACGAACCCCACGGGCAGCGTGGTGCACAGCGCGAGCAGCACGGCCAGCGCGAGATTCCCGCGCAGCCCGGCCGCGCGGACCAGGATCTCGACGGCCGCGAGGCCCGCGAGACCGACGGAGAGCACGACGGGGGAGTGGGGCCTTGCACCGGCGGCACCAGGGGCACCGCCGATACGGGCGATACGGGCGATACGGGCGGTGCGGGCGGTGCGGGCGGTACCGGCGGCACGGGCGGAGAGCAGGGCCGGGGAGCCGGGCCGCGCCGCGGGGGAGAGGGAGCGCACCGCCCGGCCGAGAGCGTCTACGCCACGGCCGAGAGCGTGTGCGCCACGGCCGGGGGTACGTACGTCATGGCCGCCGGTGCCTGCGCCGTGCCCGTCGGCGACCGTGCCGCGGTTGCGCGAGCGCGTGTCGCGGGAGGCGGCGGCCCGGCGCAGCCTCGACTGCCAGGGCTCGCGCAACCCCGACTGCCACGGCCCGCGCAGCCCCAACTGCCGGAACCCGCGCAGCCCCGACGGCCAGGATGGGCGCAGCCCCGACGGCCAGGCTCGGCGCATCCCCAACTGCCAAGGCAGCCAGGGGCGTTCCGCGGGCGGAGGGACCGCCCGCCCTGTCGTCCCCTCGTCCGCCTCCGCCACCTCGTCCACGTCCGCCATTCTGCCGCCGTCCGCGCCGGACCGCGTCCCCCAGGTCAGCAGTGCCGTGTCCCTCGCGTGGGGGATGCCGTCCCCCGGGCCAGGGGCGGCGAAGACTGCTCCCGGGCGGGACGACTCCGTGCGCCGCGGTCCCTAGCCTCGCTGACATGGACGCAACCATCGAAGTCCGGGACCTCCGCAAGAGGTTCGGGCAGACCGTCGCCGTGGACGGGCTCTCCTTCACGGTCGAACCGGGCCAGGTCACCGGCTTCGTCGGCCCCAACGGGGCAGGCAAGTCGACGACCATGCGGACCGTGCTCGGCCTGGACGCCCCCGACGCGGGGCACGCCCACATCGGCGGGCGCCCCTACCACGCCCTGCGCACCCCGCTGTTGGAGGTCGGCGCGCTCCTCGACGCCGCCGCGCTGCACCCGGCCCGCCGCGGCCGTGACCACCTGCGCTGGCTGGCCCACTCGCACGGCCTGCCCATGCGCCGGGTCGACGAGGTCCTCGAACAGGTCGGCATGGAGCAGCCGGCCCGGCGCAGGGCGGGCGGCTACTCGCTCGGCATGCGCCAGCGCCTCGGTATCGCCGCCGCGCTCCTCGGCGACCCGCCCGTGCTCCTCCTCGACGAACCGGTCAACGGCCTCGACCCCGAGGGCATCCAGTGGATCCGCGGTCTGCTGCGGCACTTGGCCGCCGAGGGCCGGGCCGTCCTGGTGTCCAGCCATCTCATGAGCGAACTGGAGGACACCGCCGACCACTTGGTCGTCATCGGCCGTGGGCGCCTGATCGCCGACACGGCCGTCGCCGACCTGCTGGCCGCCGCGTCCGGCGACCGTGTGGCCTTGCGCACGAGTGCTCGTACGGAGGCGATGGAACTGCTCGCCCACAAGGGCGGCACGGTCGCGGTGACCGGCCGCGACACCCTCACCGTCACCGGTCTGCCGCCGGAACGGATCGTGGCGCTCCTCACCGAGGCCGGGATCGCGTTCGCGGAGGTGGGCTCACACCGGGCCACCCTGGAAGAGGCGTACATGGAACTGACCCGGGACTCCACGGAGTTCGTCTCCGCGGTGGACGGCGAGGCCGCGCGATGACGACCTCCTCGACACCTCCCTCGCTCACTCCCCCGACACCTCCGACACGCGTGACGGGCACCCCGTACAAGTCCCAACTCCGGTCGGGCCGGGCCGGGTTCGGGCGGCTGCTGCGCGCGGAGTGGAGCAAGTTCTGGACCGTACGGAGCTGGCTGCTGGTCCTCGTGCTGGCCGCCGCCGCCACGGTCGTGATCTCGCAACTCGGCGCGAGCGGCGCCGTCAACGGCTCCAACGACGATGTCCGTATCGTCTCCGCCCCCGACGGCACCCGTGTGAACGACACCTTCCGCTTCGTCCACCGGCCACTCACCGGGGACGGCAGCGTCACCGTCCACGTCTCCGGCATCGAGGGACGCGAGGGCAGGACTCCGGAGCCCTGGGCGAAGGCCGGCGTCATCGTCAAGTCGAGTACGAAGCCCGGCAGTTCGTACGTGGCCCTGATGGTGACCCCGGACCACGGCGTCCGTATGCAGTGGGACTTCACCCACGACGAGCAGGGCTCGTCCGCCGGCGCACGCTGGCTCCGGCTGACCCGCTCCGGCCAGGAGATGACGGGCTACGAGTCGCCGGACGGCCGCGAGTGGACGAAGATCGCGACTGTCCGCCCTGCGGACCTGCCGAAGACGGCCCGGGCGGGACTCTTCGTCACCACCCCGGCGCACACCACCCTGCGCCGCTCCTTCGGCGGCACCTCCGCGACCGCGGGAATCGCCACCGCGACGGCCGCCTTCGACCACGTGGAACTGCGCGGCGACAGCGCGCGCCCCTCCTGGACCAGCACCGACGTGGGCGCCCCCGACCCCGACGACCCGAACCTCCCGCAGTCGGGCCCGGCCCGGCCGATCCCCGGCAGCACGAAGGTCACCGGCGCCGACGCCTTCACGCTCACCGGCCAGGGCGACATCGCCCCGGACCAGACCGGCGGCGACACCGTCCAGATGAGCTTCCAGGGCGTCTGGGTGGGCGTCCTGTTCATGGTGGCGCTCGGCGCGCTGTTCATCACCGCCGAGTACAGGCGCGGCATGATCCGTACGACGTTCACGGCGAGTCCGCGCCGGGGACAGGTGCTGGCGGCGAAGGTCCTGGTGATCGGGGGAGTGACGTTCGCGGCGGGGCTCGTCGCGGCGGCCCTGGCCTTCTCGCTCGCCCAGGACACGCTGCGCTCCAACGGCTTCGAACCGCCCGCCTTCCCGGATCTGTCGATGCTGGAGGGGGCGGTCCCGCGGGCGGTCGTCGGCAGCGCGCTCCTGCTGTCCCTGGTGGCGGTACTCGCCCTGGCCGTGGGCACGCTGCTCCGCAGCAGCGCGGGCGCGATCACGGTGGTGGTGGTCCTGGTGATCCTGCCGCAGATCCTGGCGTTCGCCCTCCCGCTGCCGGCCGCCGAGTGGCTGCTGCGGCTGACCCCGGCGGCGGCCTTCGCGATCCAGCAGGGGGTCACCTATTACCCCCAGGTGGACCACAACTGCCTGCCGGAGAGCGGCTGTTACCCGATGGCCCCCTGGAACGGCCTGGCGGTGCTGGGTGTTTACGCGGCGGTGGCGCTGGCCCTCGCGCTCTGGCGCCTGCGCAGGAGGGACGCGTGAGCAGCTTGGGGGCTCCGCGGCCGCCGCACGCCCGCCTGACGGCACTGCGGCCGCTGCACGCCGAGTGGACGAAACTCCGTACGCTGCACAGCAGTTGGTGGCTGCTGGCGGCGACCGCGGTCCTCACGGTCACGGTCGGCGCGGCCGCGGTGTCCGCCGTCGGCACCGGCGCGTGCCCGTCGGCGGCCGCCTGCCACGAGGACACGGTGAAACTGAGCCTGACGGGCGTCTGGCTGGGCCAGGCGACGGCCCTCGTCCTCGGCGCGCTGTCGATGGGGGCGGAGTACGGCACGGGCACGATCCGCACGACCCTGACGGCGATGCCGCACCGGGTGCCGCTGCTGGTCTCGAAGGCCGTGGTCCTGGCAGCCATGACGGCGGTGGCGGGAACGGTGGCGATTCTGGGTTCCCTCTACGCGGGCCGGCTGATCCTCCCCGGCAACGGCTTCACTCCGGAAGCCGGCTACCCGCTCCCGTCCCTGGCCGACGGCCCCACGCTCCGCGCCGCCTTCGGCTCGGTCCTCTGCCTGACCCTGGCAGCCCTGCTCGGCCTCGGCCTCGCGGCCCTGCTCCGGGACAGCACGGGCGCCATCACGACGGGCCTGGGCCTGCTGTACGCGGTCCCGCTCCTGGCCGGCGTCCTGGGCGACCCGAGCTGGCGGGACCGTCTCGAACGCTGGGCCCCGATGCCGGCGGGGCTGGCCATCCAGGCCACGCGGGACCTCTCCCGCCTCCCGATCGGCCCCTGGCCGGGCCTCGGCGTACTGGCGGCGTACGCGCTCGGGTTGCTGCTGGTCGCGGGCGCGGCCTTCAGGCTGCGGGACGCGTAGGGCCCCCTTCCCTTTGGGAGGGGCCCATTCGTATGTGTGTCGGCTGCGGGTGGGTGGGGGCTGGTCGCGCAGTTCCCCGCGCCCCTGAAAGGCAAAAGCTCGCGTGCACCCGTGCTTTTAAGGGGCGCGGGGAACTGCGCGAGCAACCACGATGCACCCGCAGCCGACACACATACGAATGGCCCCCAACCGCTCAGCGAGCCAGATCCGGCAGGGCCAGCCATTCCTTCCAGGACAGGTCCCGCCCGATGAACCGCGGCCGCTCGAAGGGCCACACCTCACCGATCCACCGCGGCACGAACGCGTCGAGATCCCGCTCCAGTCCGGCCCCCACCTGCTCGTCGACGACCCACCAGGAGATCTCCGCATCGGCCCCGGCCTTCTCCGGCGGATCGATGTACACGCACCCGTACTCGACGCTCTCCGCCTCGTCGAACAGCACGTAGTTGAACGACTCGTGAGCGGCGATCTCGGCCTCGTGCCGCTCCAGGTCCGCCAGGTTTGCCTCGTACGTGATCGTGGCGGCGGGCCACCCCCAGGCCTCCCCGAAGATGGACCAGAGCCGCTCCCGGGACCCCATCACCGTCGGGTAGTCGATCGCGGCGTCGCCCCCGGTGATGGGCCGCAGATGATGCCCACCGGGCACGTCGACGCGCAGCGGATGGACGAAGTCAGCGGGCAGCCAGGTCATCCCAGGAGGCTAACCGCCCGCCCGCCGACCCGCACCGGGTTATTCCGTGGGCTGTCCGAGGGGACGCCCGCCGTCATTGGCGCGAAGACCGTCCACGTTGCCGTCGATGCTCCCGCGAACCGTGAGGGCCCCTGTTCGCCACGCGGCCCCTCCCGCCACCAGGGCGAGCCCCACCAGCACGGCACTCACCCACACCGGCGAGCGGTACCCAAGACCCGCCCCGATCGCGAGCCCGCCCAGCCACGGCCCGAGCGCCCCGCCCACGTTGAACGCGGCCGTGGCGAAACCGCCCGCCAGGGTGGGCGCGCCGGCCGCCTCGTACAGCACCCGGGAGATCAGCGTTGACCCGACCCCGAACGACAACACGCCCTGTACGAAGGCGAGTACGACCGCCGCCACCGGGTTCCCGGCGGTCAGGCCGAGGAGGCCCCACCCGACGAGCAGGGCCACTCCGCCCCCGACGAGGACCCGGCCGGGCCGGGCGTCGGCGATCCGCCCGGCTACGGCGACCCCGACGAACGACCCGCACCCGAAGAGCGCGAGCACGAGAGGCACCCAGGCCTCTCCCAGCCCGCTGACCGAGGTGACGATCGGTGCGAGATAGGTGAAGGTGCAGAAGGTGGCGCCGTTCACCAACGCCCCCAGAAGCAGGGCCACTTGGAGCTGGGGTGCGCGAAGCGCCCGCACCTCGCCGCGCACACTGGCGCGAGCGGCCTCGGGCACCCCGCCCGGCACCGACCGCACGATCGCGAAGAGGGCGGGCACGGACAGCACGACCACGGCCCAGAAGGCGGCCCGCCAGCCCCACAGCTGCCCGAGGACGGCACCGCCCGGCACCCCCGCCACACAGGCGACGGTGACCCCGCCGAGCAGTACGGACATGGCCCGGCCCTTGGCATCGGCGTCGACCATCGCCACGGCCGTCACGACGGCGACCGCGAGGAACCCGGCGTTGGCGAGCGCGCCCACGACCCGCGTGACCAGCAGCACGGCGAAGCTGTCGGTGACCGCACCGACGACATGAACCACCAGGAAGGCGCCGAGAAACCCGAGCAGCGCCGCACGCCGGGACCAGCGCCGCGCCAACACGGCCATGAGCGGCGCCCCCACTACCATCCCGACGGCGAACGCCGAGGTCAGCGACCCGGCCGCCGGTACCGACACCCCCATCTCCCGTGCGATGTCCGGCACCAGCCCGGACAACATGAACTCGGAGGTCCCCTGAGCGAAGACAGCGAGCCCCAACAGATACAGCCCGAACGGCATGACAGAACTCCGTACACCCGAAAACGAACATGACAGGCTGCACGGCGTTCCGGTGACGGGCACGGTGACGGTGACTGTCACTGTGACGACAGTGACTACGGCAGGAGCGTGTACGCGCTTGACCGCGACGCTTCAGCCGGACATCCCGAGCAGCCACCGGAAAGCCGGTGGCCGGAGTCTTGACGCCTCGGGGCTGGACATGGGGGCAGGCTAGTGACGCCCGGCTTCCCCGGTCCACTCAATTGCCGGAGAACCGCTCCGCGAGGTCGCGATGCCGGTCCGCGGCCTGCTTCGCCTCAGCGCCGCTGATGGCCGATCCGGGCATGAGGCCCAGCCGTTCGACCATCTCCGCGAGCCGCAGATGCTCACGCCGCGCGTGCTCACGGCAGGCGAGGCACGTGACGCTGTCCGGACGAGGAGAGGTCATCGCGTACGGCACCCGCAGCCCGCACCCCGTGTCGGCCACACTCGGCAGATCACCGGCCAGACCGAACGTGGACGCCAGCACATTGCGGACGGCGGCGTCACCCCGGGCCACCTTCGCCTCGACATGGATGTGCGGATCACGACCGTGCTCGTTCATGTGTCCTCGCTCGTTCATGAGTCCTCCTCACGCCCCCGCCGAAGCCGACTCGTCGAAGATCCACCGCCCCGAGTGCCCCGGCGGAAGGGCCAGATCGTCGCGCACCGCGGAGTAGTACCGCTCCCGGGCCGCCCACTGACGGGCCGGCAGGGCCGACCGGGCTTCGAGGGCCGAGGCCGGCTGGGGCGCCGCCTCCTCGGGGGAGAGGGGATGCGGGTGCGGGTCGTTGCCGAGGTGGGCGGAGACCCGGTAGGTCAGGGTGACGCTCTTCTTCAGGACGCGGGCGTAGTCGGAGTACACGGTGAGGCGCCGTTCCTCCCACCGAGCCGTCTGCTCGCGCCGGAACCGGACCTTGTCCCCGCGCACGATCGCCAGATACGAGCCGAGGGCACCGACGACCACGCCTATCAGGGCGGGGAGTTGCTGTATGAACGCGGACACCGGCGCACAGTAACGTCAGAGTCCCGTACGGCCAACCCGTCCCTGTAGGACGGAAGCTGTCCTAGTTCCGTCCTACGGTCTTCCCATGAACGAGACCTCCGGTACCCCCGAAGCCCCCGACACCCTCGGCGGCGCGGAGATCAGGACCTTCACGGACGCGGCGGACCTCGAAGCCTGGATGTCCACCCGTCCCGGGCTCCGCGCCGGCGTCTGGCTGAAGATCGCCAAGAAGGGTTCCGGCCTGCCGTCGATCACCATCACGGAGGCCCTCGACGTGGCCCTCTGTCACGGCTGGATCGACGGTCAGCGGCGGGGGCTCGACGACTCGTACTACCTGCAGAAATACACCCCGCGCAGGCCCGGCAGCCTCTGGTCGATGGTCAACGTGCGCAAGGTCGAGGCCCTCACCGCGGCCGGCCGGATGCGGCCCCCGGGGCTGGCGGAGGTCGCGGCGGCGAAGGCGGACGGCCGCTGGGAGGCTGCGTACGAGTCCCAGCGGAACACCACGGTCCCGGACGACCTGTCCGCCGCCCTGAACCGCAGCCCGCGCGCGAAGGCCTTCTTCGAGGGGCTCGGCAGGACGGACCAGTACCTGGTCGTCCTGGGCCTGCTGAAGGCGAGGACGCCGGAGGTGAGGGCGGCCCGTCTGGAGAAGGCGATCGCCGGTCTGGAGTCGGGCCGACGGGCGCGGTGACGTGCCGACAGGCCATGGGGCCTGCCGGATACCACCGACACGCGCCCACACACCCGAGCGCCCGCCTCCCACTCCCAGGAAATCCAGGGGAGCCGGACGACGGGCGCGCTCAGAGGGCAACCGTAGGTCGGTCAGTTGCGGGAAAGAACCCGAACCCGAACCCGAAACAGAATCCGATCAGGCGGCGTTCTTGATCGCCGAGATGTCGAAGTTCAGCTTGATCTTGTCGGAGACGAGCACGCCACCGGTCTCCAGCGCCGCGTTCCAGGTGAGGCCCCACTCGGAGCGCAGGATCTCGGCCTTGCCCTCGAAACCGACGCGCTCGTTGCCGAACGGGTCCTTCGCGGAGCCGTTGAACTCCAGGTCGATGGCGAGCTGCTGGGTGGTGCCGAGGATCGTCAGGTCACCGGTGATGCGGTAGTCGTCGCCACCGAGGGCCTCCGCCTTGGTGGAGCGGAACGTCATCGTCGGGAACTCGTCGGTCTTGAAGAAGTCCGCGCTCTTCAGGTGACCGTCACGGTCGGCGGAACCGGTGTCGATGCTCTCCATCTTGACGTCGAGGGAAGCCGTCGACTGCGACGGGTCGGCGCCGTCGAGGTGCAGGCTGCCGGAGAAGTCCTGGAAACCGCCCTTGACGTTCGTCACCATGGCGTGACGGGCGACGAAGCCGATCGTCGTGTGGGACGGGTCGATCGTGTACTCGCCCGTGAGAGCGGCAAGGTCGGGGTTCACGGCGGAGGGCGCCGCGGTGGTGCTGTCGGTCTTTTCCTTGCTGCCGAAGAGGCCCATGACTAACTCCTTGGGGACGAGCCGCGGCCCTGTGCCGAAGCTGTTTAACGTTCAACGACATCGACCATAGACCTATTCCTTACGGGTTTCAACAGAACGCGCGGCGTGTCGCGCCGAATACACCCGGTTGCCATTGGTCTACTCCTAAGATCACCCGTTGCACCCCTGGTGAGCACACGGACACCTCGGGCACCATCGCCTGGCATGACCCCCACCCGCCGTACGTTCCTCCTGGCAGCGGCGCTCACGGCGAGCCCGGCGCTCATGCCCACCACGTCCGCCCGTGCGGTCCGCGACGACGAGTACGACACCCTCCGCCTTCGCTGGCTGGAGATCGCCCTCGGCGCCGGCTACGACCCGGCCGCCGAGCCGTACGCCGCCCGCCTCGCCGAGACCGGCGAGCTGGCCCGCGGCTTCCGGCAGACCATGGCCCCGAACGCCGGCTCGCTCTGGCCCGGGTACCCGTACGACCCGCCGACAGGCATCACCCAGAGCTACAGCCGGCTGTGGACGATGACGCAGGCGTACGTCCAGGAGGGCACCGGCTCCACCGGCGACGCGGGCCTGAGCACGGACATCCTCCGCGGCCTCGACCACCTCTCCGCCACCGTCTACAACCCCTCCACCACCCGCTACGGCAACTGGTGGGAGTGGCAGATCGGCAGCCCCCGCCTCCTCATGGACATCGTGGCCGCCCTCCACGGCGAACTCACCGCGGACCAGGTCGCCGCCGCCTGCGCGGCCGTCGACCACTTCATCCCCGACTCGATGCTCCGCGACTACTCGGGCACCTCGACCGGCGCCAACCGCGTCGACCTGTGCCGCTCCGTCGCCCTGCGCGGCATCCTCGGCCGCGCCCCCGAGAAGACCGCGCTGGCCCGGGACGCGCTCTCACCGGTCTTCCCGTACGTCACGAAGGGGGACGGGCTGTACGCCGACGGGTCGTTCGTCCAGCACACCTGGGTCGCGTACTCGGGAACGTACGGGCAGGTCCTACTCGACGGGCTCGGCCGCCTCTTCGCGCTGCTGGCCGGTTCGACGTGGGAGGTGACCGACGCCAAAAGACAGATCGTCCTCGACAGTGTGGAGGGTGCCTACGCGCCCCTGATCCACGACGGGCTGATGATGGACAGCGTCAACGGGCGTGCCATCAGCCGTGGTTACCTCAGGAGCGACGACCGCCACGTCATGCGCAGCGACCACTTCCACGGGCAGGGGCTGATCGCAGCGATCGCGCTCCTCGCCCAGGGCGCGAGCCCGGCGGAACGCGAGCGCTGGCACGCGAGCGTCAAGGGCTGGATCGAACGGGACACCGTCACACCGATTCTGACGGCACCGCAGTTCGGCGTCGGCGACCTGGCCCGGCTGCACGCGGTGGCCGGCTCGGCGGTCGAGGCCGCGCCCGAGCCGGTCGGCCACCGCCTCTTCGCCGCCATGGACCGGGCCGTCCACCGCCGCCCCGGCTTCACCGCGAACATCGCCATGGCGAGCGACCGGATCGCGTACTACGAGTGCGGCAACGGCGAGAACCCGCGCGGCTGGCACACGGGCGCCGGAATGCTCTACTGGTGGGCCGGTGGACCCAGTGACCAGTACACGGACTGGTACTGGCCGACCGTCGACTGGTACCGGCTCCCCGGTACGACCGTGTCCACCAAGCGGCTCGCGGACAAGGCGGGCGGCGAGTGGGGTGAGCCCAAGCCCGCCGCGCGCTGGGTCGGCGGTGTGACGGACGGGGAGTTCGCGGCCGTCGGACAGCACCTGTTGGGCCTCGGGTCGACCCTGGAGGCACGCAAGTCCTGGTTCTGCCTCGCGGACTCGATCGTCTGCCTGGGCGCGGGCATCACGGCCACCGACGGCGTCCCGGTCGAGACGGTCGTCGACAACCGCAACCTGGGGGAGGGCGGCACCCAGACCCTCGTACGAGGTCCCGGGTGGGCGCACCTCGAAGGCCACGGCGGCTGGGTGGTCCTGGACCGGTCCGCCCTGCGCACCCTCCGCGAGGACCGCACGGGCGCCTGGTCCGACATCAACACCACCAGCACCACCGAGGCCCGGACGCGCCGCTGGCAGACCCTCTGGCTCGACCACGGCACGGACCCGGTGGACGCCACGTACGCGTACGCCGTCCTGCCCGGAGCCTCGCGCCGCACGGTCGCCGCGCACGCGGCCGACCCCCGTCGGCTGTCGGTCCTCGCCAACGACTCCGGCCGCCAGGCCGTGTCCGTGCCCTCCCTGGGTCTGACCGCCGCCAACTTCTGGCGGGCGGGCAGCGCGGGCCCGCTCACCGCCTCGGCCCCCGCGAGCGTGCTCGTACGCCGCAGCGGCCGCACCGCTACCCTCTCCGTCAGCGAACCGCCGCGCACCGGAGAGGCCCTGGAAGTCGTCTGGGACCGTCCCGTACGCCGGGTCGTGCGCGCCGGTCCCGGGGTCGAGGTGCTCGCCACCGGGCGCCGTCTGAGGGTGCGTGTCACTCCGGGGACGGCATGCGCCACGCATGAATGTGAGGTGGCTCTCAGCTGACGGCTTTGTACAACCCCTACAAGCCACACGCCCTCTGAGCAGTCGGATCGCCTGCATGCGGTCATGGTTCTGTTCAGGGGTACCAGTAAAACGGGCCGGAGACTGTACGGAGTCGACGGCCCGCTTTCCTTGGTGGGCTTCGTAAGGTCGCTACATGACCGTTTTGGACGAGACCGGATCCTCGGCAGGCGAACCCACCGACGCCCGCGGGCGTGTGGCCGAACTGCACGCGATCCGTGCGGAGGCTCTTCGCGGACCCAGCGACAAGGCGACCGCGGCGCAGCACGCCAAGGGCAAGCTGACCTCCCGGGAGCGGATCGAGCTTCTGCTGGACGCCGGTTCGTTCAACGAGGTCGAGCAGTTGCGCCGGCACCGGGCGACCGGGTTCGGCCTGGATGCCAAGAAGCCGTACACGGACGGTGTGATCACCGGCTGGGGCACGGTGGAGGGCCGCACGGTCTTCGTGTACGCGCACGACTTCCGGATCTTCGGCGGCGCGCTGGGCGAGGCCCACGCCACGAAGATCCACAAGATCATGGACATGGCCATCGCGGCCGGTGCCCCGCTGGTCTCCCTCAACGACGGTGCGGGCGCCCGGATCCAGGAGGGCGTCAGCGCGCTCGCCGGTTACGGCGGCATCTTCCAGCGCAACACCCGCGCCTCGGGCGTGATCCCGCAGATCTCCGTGATGCTCGGCCCGTGCGCGGGCGGCGCGGCGTACAGCCCGGCCCTGACGGACTTCGTGTTCATGGTCCGCGAGACCTCGCAGATGTTCATCACCGGACCGGACGTCGTCAAGGCGGTCACCGGCGAGGAGATCACCCAGAACGGCCTGGGCGGCGCCGACGTGCACGCCGAGACCTCGGGCGTCGCGCACTTCGCGTACGACGACGAGGAGACCTGCATCGCGGAGGTCCGCTACCTCCTGTCGATGCTCCCGCAGAACAACCGCGAGAACCCCCCGGTGACCCACTCCGAGGACGAGGCCGACCGCCGCTCGGACGTGCTCCTCGACCTGGTTCCGGCGGACGGCAACCGGCCGTACGACATGACCAAGGTCATCGAGGAGCTCGTCGACGACGGCGACTACCTGGAGATCCACGAGCGCTGGGCCCGCAACATCATCTGCGCGCTCGCCCGTCTCGACGGCCAGGTGGTGGGCATCGTCGCCAACCAGCCGCAGAGCCTGGCGGGGGTGCTGGACATCGAGGCGTCGGAGAAAGCTGCGCGTTTCGTCCAGATGTGCGACGCTTTTAACATTCCGATCGTCACGCTGCTGGATGTACCGGGCTTCCTTCCGGGTGTCGATCAGGAGCACGGCGGCATCATCCGCCACGGCGCGAAGCTCCTCTACGCCTACTGCAACGCGACCGTTCCGCGGATCTCACTGATCCTTCGCAAGGCCTACGGCGGCGCGTACATCGTCATGGACAGCCAGTCCATCGGTGCCGACCTCACCTACGCGTGGCCCACCAACGAGATCGCCGTGATGGGCGCCGAGGGCGCCGCGAACGTCATCTTCCGCCGGCAGATCGCCGAGGCCGAGGACCCCGAGGCGATGCGCGTCCGCATGGTCAAGGAGTACAAGTCCGAGCTGATGCACCCCTACTACGCGGCCGAACGCGGTCTGGTCGACGACGTCATCGACCCCGCCGAGACCCGCGAGGTACTCATCCGCTCCCTCGCGATGCTGCGTACGAAGCACGCCGACCTGCCCTCCCGCAAGCACGGAAACCCGCCGCAGTAGTAACTCGGCGGACCCATCGCGGCAACCCCGCGGACCCCTCTCTCACGGAGACTCACACACATGGACATCCCTGATATTCGCGTCGAGAAGGGCCACGCCGAGCCCGAGGAAGTCGCCGCCATCACGGCCATCCTCCTGGCCCGCGCCGCCTCCGCGCCGGCCGCGGCCCCGACCCACCGGGGCCGCGCGAAGGCCGGCTGGCGCCGGCTGGAGCGCGAGCCGGGCTTCCGCGCCCCGCACAGCTGGCACTGAGCCTTTGTGAATGGGCCCCCTCCGTACAGCGGAGGGGGCCCATTCGCGTGTGTGCCGTCTGCGGGCCCGGTGGGGGCTGGCCGCGCAGTTCCCCGCGCCCCTTGAAGGCAGGGGGTGCAGGCGAGTTTTTGCCCCTAAGGGGCGCGGGGAACTGCGCGAGCAACCACGACGCACCCGCAGCCGAACACGAAGAAGTCCCCACCCAGCACAAAAGGGGGCCCCTCCCAAAAGGAAGGGGCCCCCTTTTCGTTCGGCTGAGCGCCGCAGGCCTACCGCAGGCGGGCCATCAACGCATGCTCCACCAGCGTGATGAGCGCCGACTTGGCGTCCGCGCGGTGGCGGGCGTCCGTGGTGATGATCGGGGTGTCGGGCCCGATCTGGAGCGCCTCCCGGACCTCGTCCGGGTTGTACGGCTGGTTGCCGTCGAAGCCGTTCAGGGCGATCACGAACGGCAGCCCGCTGTTCTCGAAGTAGTCGACCGCGGGGAAGCAGTCGGCGAGACGGCGGGTGTCGACCAGGACGATCGCACCGATCGCGCCGCGTACCAGGTCGTCCCACATGAACCAGAAGCGGTCCTGGCCGGGCGTACCGAACAGGTACAGGATCAGGTCCTGGTCCAGGGTGATACGGCCGAAGTCCATGGCCACCGTGGTGGTGGTCTTGTCTCCCGTGTGGGTGAGGTCGTCGATGCCCGCCGAAGCGGACGTCATCACGGCCTCGGTACGCAGCGGGTTGATCTCCGAGACGGCCCCGACGAACGTGGTCTTGCCCACGCCGAAGCCGCCCGCCACCACGATCTTCGCGGACGTGGTGGAGCGGGAAGGCCCTCCGCTAGAGCTTGCGAAGTCCACTGAGCACCCTTTCGAGCAAAGTCACGTCTGGCTGACCGCCGGCGTTCTCGTCGCCGCCGGGCTGATGGATGGCGACCAGGCCCGCCTCCGCCAAGTCGGCGACGAGGATCCTGGCCACGCCGAGAGGGATCGTCAGGAGGGCCGAGATTTCGGCCACCGACTTGATCTCCCGGCAGAGGTTGCAGATCCGCTGATGCTCGGGCAGCTGGCCCTGCATCTGGTGCGGCTGCGCGGTGGTGTGCACCAGTGCCTCGATGGCGAGCTGGTACCGGGGCCTGGTGCGGCCGCCCGTCATGGCGTAGGGGCGGACCAGCGGGTTGCTGGCGCCCCCCGCGGGCGACGGTTCGGGAGAGCGCCGCTGCGGCTGCACGGGCTGGATGCGCGGCGCCGGCGGCTGGTCGTACGGGGAAGGCCCGGGACCCTGGGGTGCGTAGGGCTGTTGGCGCCGCGGAGACGGTGCGGAGGGGAAGTTGTACCGGTTCGGCGAGTCGTTCCCGCCCTGGCCCTGGCCAGGGCCATAGGACCAGTTGCCCGAAGACGAACCGCCTGGGGGTGTTGCCACTTTCTCCTCCTCCGACTGTGCCGGGCCCATCAATGTGGAGCCGCGTCCGAAACCTTACGGCCACGGGACGCCAAAACGCATCGCTTGTCTGCTAGTTGAGAAGGCTCCCCTGGAGCTCCGCACGCAGATCAGGCGTCAGAACCGTACCGGCACGGTCCACCAGAAGGGCCATCTCGTACCCGACGAGACCGATGTCCGCTTCCGGATGTGCGAGTACTGCGAGCGAGGATCCATCGGAAATGGACATGATGAACAGGAATCCCCGCTCCATCTCCACAACCGTCTGATTCACGCTCCCGCCCTCGAAGATGCGGGACGCGCCCGCGGTCAGCGAGGTGAGACCCGACGCGACGGCCGCCAGCTGGTCGGCACGGTCACGCGGGAACCCTTCGGACATCGCCAGAAGGAGTCCGTCGGCGGAGACCACCACCGTGTGCGACACCCCGGGGGTGTTGTCCACGAAGTTGGTGATCAACCAGTTCAGGTTCTGTGCCGCCTGGCTCATCGGGCTCACACTAACGCTCCTGGTTGTAGGTGCTGTCAGGACCGAAGCCCTGGCCGTTCGTTTCGCTTCCTGCGTTACGCCCCCGCTGGACCCCGCGGCGCAGGTTGCTCAGCCTGCCCCGGACGTCCTCGGGTGCGCGGGAGACCTGGGGGCCGCCCTGGGGGGTCGATTCCGCGGTGCCCTCGACCAGGTTGGCCTTGGGTACACGCCTCGGCAGGCCGGAGGAGGTGACCCCGCCCGCCTTGGGCTTCTTGAGCTGCTCGGCGCGCTGCCACATCTGGTCGTTGTTCGACCGCCAGTCGCCCTTGCCGCCGCTCGAGTTGCCGTCGGTGCCGCCGCCGAAGGGAGCCGGCGATTCCTGGCCCACGGTCTGCTGGCCGCCCGCGCCCGCGGTGGAGCCGCGACGGGGAAGCCCGGCGTCGGTGGATCCGCGGCGCGGAAGCCCGGCGTCGGTCAGCGCGTGGGCGGCGGGAGAGGCCGTTCCCGGACGCTCGAAGCCTACGCGGTCCTGCTCGGCCACGTCAGCGGCCTGCACGGGCTCCGCTTCGGGAGCGTACTCGGAACGGTAGCCGTTCTGGTACGAGTCCTGCTTCGGCCAGTCGTCCTGGTAGGACTGCTCTTCGAAGGCCGAGAAGCTGTCCCGCGCGGGAGCGTGGGCCGGCTGGGGCTCTTCCTGGACCGGCTCCGCATAGGGAGTTTCCGGGTATCCGCCGCCTGCCGGGAAGTACGTCTCGTCGTACGACGCCTGCTGCGGCTCCTCGTACGGCGTCTGCTGGTCGTACGCGGGCGCCTCGCTGTACGCGGCCGCTCCGTTGTCGTACGCAGCCGCCCCGTTGTCGAAGGCCTGCTGGCCGTTGGCGTAGCCCTGCTGCGGGTCGAACTCGTCGCTGAACGACGGGGCGCCGCCCTCCAGCTCGCCGTGCGTCTGGGCCTCCAGGGCCGCCCTGCGCTCCTCACGCATCAGCGAACGGCCCACGGGGTCCAGCTCGCGTATGTCGTCCGGGACCTCGGCGTAGCGGCTGTCGTCGAAGCCCAGCTCCGCGGCCGTACGCATCGGCTGCTGGCCGGCGCTCTGGAACTCCTCGCCGCCGAAGGGCTGCTGCTCCGGGATGATCTGCGAGACGGTGAACTCGTCGCGCTGCGGTGCCGTCTCGCCGCCGCCACCGTGCGTGATGATGTCGGGCAGCATGACGAGCGAGGTCGTACCGGCCTGCTCGCCCGAGGGACGCAGCTGGACGCGGATGCCGTGCCGGTCGGACAGCCGGCCGACCACGAACAGACCCATGCGCTGCGAGATCGCGGCGTCCACGGTCGGCGGGTTGGCCAGCTTGTGGTTGATGTCCGCGAAGTCCTCGGCGGTGAGGCCGATGCCCTTGTCGTGGATCTCGACCATGATGCGGCCGTCCGGCAGACGGGTCGCGGTGACGCGGACCTTGGTCTGCGGCGAGGAGAACGTGGTGGCGTTCTCCAGGAGCTCGGCGAGCAGGTGCACGAGGTCGGTGACCGCGCGGCCGTGGATCTCGGCCTCCGGAACGCCCGACAGCTCGATGCGCTCGTACTGCTCCACCTCGGAGGAGGCGGCGCGCAGCACGTCGACGAGCGGGACCGGCTGGTCCCAGCGGCGGCCCGGCTCCTCGCCGGCGAGGACCAGGAGGTTCTCGCCGTTGCGGCGCATACGGGTCGCGAGGTGGTCCAGGCGGAAGAGGTTCTCCAGCTGGTCCGGGTCGGCCTCGTTGTTCTCCAGGTCGGTGATGAGGGTCAGCTGGCCCTCGATCAGGGACTGGTTGCGGCGCGACAGGTTGGTGAAGATCGCGTTGATGTTTCCACGGAGCAGGGCCTGCTCGGCGGCCAGTCGTACGGCCTCGCGGTGGACCTGGTCGAAGGCGCGGGCGACTTCGCCGATCTCGTCCGTGGTGGTGATCGGGATGGGGGTGACCCGGGTGTCGACACGGCCCGGGTCGGTGCGCGAGAGCTGGTCGACCAGCATCGGCAGACGCTGCTCGGCGACACCGAAGGCCGCGTTGCGCAGCTGGCGCATCGAGCGGCTCATCTGGCGGGCCATGAGCCCGGCGATGATGAAGGCGGCGAGCAGGGCCACGATGACGATGGCGCCGTTGACGAACGCGTCGCGCTGGGCGTCGGTGGCGATGTCGCCCGCGTCGGCGACGGCCCGGTTGATGAGCTCCTGCTCGACCTCGCTGTAGCCGTCGAACTTGAGGGTGGAGGCCGCCATCCAGGTCTCGGGCGTGACGCCCTGCTGGGCCAGGTCGCTCGGGGAGGCCCCGGTGGCGATGGCCTGGATCATGCCGGTCATGGAGGGCGGGGCCTTGTAGGTGCCGCCGGCTGCCTCGGTCTTGCTCTTGGCCTCGGCGCCGAGCTTCTTGCCCTCGGCCTCCTTCTCGGCCATGACCTGCTTGAGACGCGCCGCGTCCCGCGCCGTACCGCCGGAGACGTACTCCTGGACGGCCACGTTCTCGAGGTATGCGTAAGAGGTGAAGGCCGTGACCTGCTGCCTGAAGACCTTCTCGTTGCTGCTGGGCTTCACCAGGAGGTGCATGCCGATCGAGCGCTGCAGCGAGGCGGCGCCCTTCGACAGGGCGACGGCGTACACGGTGCGGCCGTAGCTCGTGATGTTGCCCGTACCGAGGCCCAGCTCGTTCGAGAACTCCATGAGGAGGTGCTCGACGGTGACGTAGCCCTCTTCGGTCTTCGTCGGGTCCATCGCGGTGGTGAAGGCGGTCTTGCGGACCTGGGTCAGCGTCGGCTCGGCCTGTTCCACCAGGTTCAGCCGGCGCTCCAGGCCCTGGCCGGCCGGCATCCCGACGACTTCCTTGTGGAACGCGTCCTGCTTGTCGTCCGTGAAGGCACGGGCCTGCTTGACCGTCGCGTTGTCGCGGTCGCCCTCCAGCAGCGGCTGGGCGGAGACGTCACGCTCGTTGAGGAGCGCCTCGGCGTACTGCCCGGCCGCGTTGACGATCTTGGCGACCTTCTCCGCGTCCTGGGCCTCCTGCCAGGTGTCGATGGAGCTCTTCACCTGGAAGCCGCCCATGACGAGCCCGACGATCACGGGTATGAGGAGAATGGCGTTCAGCCTGGTAGGCACACGCCAGTTGCGCGGGGACAGACGGCCGCCGCTCTTCGGGGGTGGGGCCGCCGGCTCCGAGCCGGACACATGTGCGGGTGCCGCTCCGCGCGGCGGCGGGGTGAAGTTGCCCCGTGCCGACGGCTCGGGACCGTTCTTGCTACGCCTCACTCGACCAACAACCTCTCGGCGTGTGCACCTTCGTCGTGCCGCGTGTGTCTTCCGGCCCTTACTACTGGGCAGTTCTGGCATTCCAGCACGTCAGGGTGTGCTCGTCCAAACACTCGGAACCAAGGATTCCGAGTGATGTAAGCCCTAGATAAAACGGTCATAAAGAGCGAGCCCCGCCAAAAGGCGGGGCTTTTGTGAGCACAGCGGCATCAGACGACCGCGACGCGTGTCGGTGCCACTCGATATCTCTGTCGAAACGTTATGAACACCAAGGCCGACCGTGTCAAACGACACAGCCGGCTCCAGTGCGTCTACGACAACTGCCGTACGGCGTTGCCAACTTGTGTGCCAGGCACGCCGAGCCGACGAGGACACGGCCCTAAGCACGGCGATCCCTAGCGGAGACGAGCCATCAAGGCGTGCTCGACCAGGGTGATCAGCGCACTCTTGGCGTCCGCGCGGTGGCGGGCGTCCGTCGTGATGATCGGGGCGTCCGGGCCGATCTGCAGAGCCTCGCGGACCTCGTCGGGCGTGTACGGCTGGTGCCCGTCGAAGCCGTTCAGGGCTATGACGAACGGCAGGCCGCTGTTCTCGAAGTAGTCGACCGCGGGGAAGCAGTCGGCGAGACGACGGGTGTCCACGAGCACGACGGCGCCGATCGCGCCGCGTACCAGGTCGTCCCACATGAACCAGAAACGGTCCTGGCCCGGCGTACCGAACAGGTACAGGATCAGGTCCTGGTCCAGGGTGATACGGCCGAAGTCCATGGCGACGGTGGTCGTCGTCTTGTCCCCGGTGTGGGTGAGGTCGTCGATACCCGCCGAGGCGGACGTCATGACGGCCTCGGTGCGCAGCGGGTTGATCTCGGAGACGGCACCCACGAAAGTGGTCTTGCCGACGCCGAAACCACCCGCCACCACGATCTTCGCGGAGGTGGTCGCCCGACCTCCGTCAGAGCTTGCGAAGTCCACTGAGCACCCTTTCGAGCAGTGTCACGTCCGGGGCGCCGCCATTGCTCTCGTCGCCACCGGGCTGGTGGATCGCGACGAGTCCGGCCTCCGCGAGGTCCGCGACGAGAATCCGTGCCACGCCCAGGGGCATGGACAGCAGGGCCGACACCTCGGCCACCGACTTCACCTCACGGCAGAGGTGGCAGATCCGCTGGTGCTCCGGGAGCAGCCCCATCAGCTGCGCCGGGTCGGCCGTGGTGCTGATCAGTGCCTCTATGGCGAGCTGGTAGCGCGGCCGGGTCCGGCCGCCGGTCATCGCGTACGGACGTACCAGCGGCTGGTCGCCCTCATCCTCGTACGGCTGTGCGTACGGATCATGAGAGGCGGTGGGCGGGGTCATTGATCCTCCGGGCGGGACAGCAGGTCGGTCAGTCGTGCCGTCTGACGGGGCCGGTGGGGGGAGGGCGGCCGACGGATTGTGCGGACGTTCGGTGAAATTCGGACGTACGTAAAACCTGGCTAGTGAAGCAGGCTGCCCTGAAGTTCGGCCCGCAGATCCGGCGTGAGCACCGCACCCGCACGGTCGACGAGCAGAGCCATCTCGTATCCGACAAGGCCGATGTCGCAGTCCGGGTGGGAGAGGACCGCGAGGGACGATCCGTCCGAGACCGACATCAGGAAGAGGAAGCCGCGTTCCATCTCGACGACCGTCTGGGCGACGGTGCCACCCTCGAAGATCCGGGAGGCACCGGCTGTGAGTGAAGTGAGTCCGGAGGCGACGGCCGCGAGCTGGTCGGCGCGGTCGCGCGGAAAGCCCTCGGACATCGCCAGAAGGAGTCCGTCGGCGGAAACGACGACGGTGTGGGACACCCCGGGGGTGTTGTCAACGAAGTTGGTGATCAACCAGTTGAGGTTCTGTGCCGCCTGGCTCATCTGGCTCAACTAACGCTCCTGCTGGTGAGTGGGGCTGGGGAAGCTGCCGGTCTGGCCGGTACCGGCCTGCCGACCTTGCTGGATGCCCCTACGAAGATTGGTCAGCCGGCCGCGTACGTCATCGGGCGCACGCGAGACCTGCGGACCGGTTTGGTGCTGTTGCTGCTGAGCCGTCCCCGCGACGAGGTTCGCGCGGGGGACCCGGCGCGGCAGACCCGAGACGGTCACGCCACCCGCGGAGGGCTGGCGTACCCGCTCGGCCTGCCGGCCGAGTTCGTCATTGGGGGTGGTCCGCCAGGAGGCGGACCCGGATGCGGCGGGTGCCGACGCGGGACGCTGCGGGGCCGCGGGGGCAGCCTGTACGGGCTGCTGCGGTGCCTGCTCGTCGTTGCCGGCCTGAGCCGCCTGGGCCTGGTTGAACCAGTTGGTCTCCAGGGTGTCGTACAGCGGCGTACGCCCGTCACCGGGACCCGTCGCCGGCGGCAGCGCCTCGGGCTCCTGGGGGAGCGCGGGACGCCGACGCGACTGCGGACGCTGGGGGCGGGAGCCATTGGTGCCGTTCGTGCCGTTGGCACCGGGACGCTCGAACTGACCGGTGCCGCCCTGCCGCTCGCCGTGGTTGGGAGCGGGGAACTGACCGGTGTGGTTCTGCTGAACGTCCTGCCCGGGAGCCGCGTACTGACCGGTGGAACCAGCGTCGTAACCGGGCATCGAGAACTGGCCGGTGGAGGCGGGGTCCTGGCGGTTGTACTGGCCGCCCGCGGACGGGTTCTGACCCGCGCCGGAAGGATTCGGCGTACCGAAGACATCCGGGCGGACGAACTGTCCGTTGCTCTGCGGCGTACCCGCGCCGGAACGCGGCGCGTCGTAGTCCGGCCGCGGGTACTCGCCCGTGGAACCGGCACCCTGACGGTCGTCGATCCGCGGCATCTGCGAGGTGACGTCCGGCTCCTCGTGGCCGCGCGGGGCGTCCATCGGGGAGCGCGGCACCGGCGGCTGCGCGTTGTCGTCGCTCCAGCTGGGCACCCGCGGCTGCGGGTTGCCGCCGGGCAGCTCGGCACGCGGACCACCGCGCGGCGGCAGCTGCGGCTGCTGGGGCGGACGACGGCCCTGGTCGCCACCGGTGGGACGCTGCTGGGGCTGCGGGGGCACGGGGCCGCGGTTGTTGCCGCCCATCGTGTCCTGGCGACCGCCGCCGAACGCGTCCTGGCGTCCGCCGAACGCGTCCTGCCGACCGGAGTCGTTGGCGCCGAAGTCGTTGAAGGCCTGCGGGGCACCGGCACCGGCGGGGGCCGGCCTGCCCTGCGGGGGCTGCTGGGGACCGCGCGATCCGCCCGGTCCGCCCGGGCGACCGCCCGCGTCCGGCCTGGGCAGCGCGGCACGCGCTCCGGTACCGGCGCCGACCTGGCCGCGCTGCGGTGGGGCGTTGAGCCGTCCGCCGTTGCCGCCGGTGGGAGCGCCCGCACCGAGGGCGGGACCGCCTCCGGCGCCACCCCGACGGGCCGCCGCGACACCGGCCGCGGCCTGCGCGGCGGCGGGGCCGCCGCCGTTGGGAACACCCTGGCCCTGCTTGTTGCCCGGAACCTTCTTGCCGCCCTGGGCGACATCGACGGGCAGCATGACCAGCGCGGTCGTACCACCGGAGTCGGACGGGCGGAGCTGGATGCGGATGCCGTGGCGCTGGGACAGCCGGCCGACCACGAACAGACCCATGCGGCGGGAGACCGAGACGTCCACGGTGGGCGGCGAGGCGAGCCGCTCGTTGATCGCCGCGAGGTCCTCGGGCGAGAGGCCGATACCGGTGTCGTGGATCTCGATCAGTACGCGGCCGTCGGGCAGCGCGTGACCGGTGACCTTGACCTTGGTCTGCGGGGAGGAGAACGACGTGGCGTTCTCCAGCAGCTCGGCGAGCAGGTGCACGAGGTCGTTGACCACGCGGCCGGCGACCTCGGTGGTGGGCACGGCCGACAGTTCGATGCGCTCGTACTGCTCCACCTCGGAGGCGGCGGCACGGAGCACGTCGACCAGCGGGACCGGACGGGTCCAGCGACGGCCGGGCTCCTCACCGGCGAGGACGAGAAGGTTCTCGCCGTTACGGCGCATGCGGGTCGCGAGGTGGTCGAGCTTGAAGAGCGAGGAGAGCTGGTCCGGGTCGGCCTCGCGGGACTCCAGTTCGGAGATGAGCGAGAGCTGACGCTGGATGAGGCCCTGGGAGCGGCGCGAGAGGTTGGTGAACATCGCGTTGACGTTGCCTCGCAGGAGGGCCTGCTCGGCGGCGAGTCGTACGGCCTCGCGGTGCACGTCGTCGAAGGCCGCGGCCACCTTGCCGATCTCGTCCTTGGAGTGCACACCGACCGACTCGACGGACGTGTCGACGTCCTGCGGGTCGGACTCGGAGAGCTGCTTGACCAGCTCGGGCAGCCGGTCCTGGGCGACCCTCGTCGCGGTGTCCTGGAGGCGGCGCAGCGAGCGGATCATGGAGCGGGCCACCACGAAGGCGCCGACCAGCGAGACACCGAGCACCAGCAGGATCAGCGCACCGGAGATGATCGCTTCCTGCTCGGCCTCGTTGCGCAGCTCGCGGGCCTTCTGCTCCATCTCGTTGAGCAGCGTGAGCTCGATGTTCGACATCTGCTGGTACCTGGCGGAGTCGGCGTCCACCCAGTCCAGGTACGAGCGCTTGTCGCGCAGCTGGAGACCGTTCTCCCGCGTGAGCACGCGCTCCGCGTAGCTGTCGGCTTCCTTGATGGTCGGGCTCGGCTCGTCGAGCGCCTTGGTGAGCTTGGCGGCGTTGCCCTCGTAGATGCTGGCGAAGCTGGTGAGTTCGGCCTTCTGGTTCTCGAAGGCCGAGAGGCCGTACTGCCGGTCGTTCTCGGAGAGTTCGCCGTACGTCGCGTCGGTGGCCGGCAGGGCCGCGGCGATGACCGCGCGCTGGATGGACGCGTACTCCTTGGCCGTGGAGAAGGCCGCCAGGGCGCGCGTGCGCTGGATCATCTCCGGGTTGCTGGTCGCCTCGGCCATGTCCTGGGAGAGGCCGAGCAGCTGGTCGATGAGCCGGTGGTACGCCTCGACCGACTGGGAGGAGTTCCTGTCGTCCTGGAAGGCGTTGTTGCGGATGCCGTTCAGGGTGTTGAGCTGGGTGGCGATGGCCACCACGTTGTCCCGGACGCCGTCGAGGTTCTCGCCGTCGCCCGCGTCGTCGAGCTCGTGGGTGCCGTCCATGAAGGCGGCGCGCGCACGGTCGGTCTTGTCGCGGACGCCCTTGACGGTGAAGTCGGACGCCTTCGTGCCGTTGGCGAGCGGACCGGCCGACTTGTCGCGCTCCTCCTGGAGTGCGACGGCAAGCTGGGTCGCCTGCTTGGTCATGTCGGTCAGCAGCTTCATGTTCTCGAGCTGCTGGATCTCGTCCATCGTGTCGCTGATGCGCAGGGCACCCAGCGAGGTGGCGGCGACCACGGGCAGCGCGAGCAGCGACACCAGACGCGTCGAGATGCGCCAGTTGCGCAGAGCTATTCGTGAGCCGGGGCCACTGGGGTTCGCCTTGGGCGGTGCGGCGGGCGGTGCACCGGGGCCACCGGTCACCGCGTTCGGACCGCCCTTGCCCTGGGTGCCCTTGGGCGCACCGGGGCGCGAGGAGCGGTCACCCCCGTCGCCGGCCCCTGCCGGTCCTTGGTTCTGGGCGTGCTGGGGCGAGGAACCGGTGCCGGTCCCGCCGTGCGGCTCCGGCTCCGCCGAAGCGCTGCCATCCCTCTTGAAACGTCCCTGCACTAGCGTCGCAACCTCTGGACCAGGCGCCTCTCCGCGTGAACGGCGAGACGGTGTCGGCGTCTTGGGAGCGCCCTGAACGCGCCCCCAGGTGTGGTCGTGAGTGACCGGCGCAGGCCCCCCTCCCCGCCGCCACTCGGCGCTGCGTTCGCGCCCCTTGCGCGCCGGTTCGATCCCGCGGCGGTTCCGTGGAATTCCAGCACAGTGCCGGATCTCCAACAAGGCCCATGGGTCATGCTGTGACCATCGTGACACCTAGTGAAGGCGGTGTTACGGCACGTGGAAAGCGATTCCGTTTATATCGGACACAGGTGCACGAGTCATTCGCCTGTAAGTGGTGTCCCAGTCGCCATGATCAGGAGCGGAATAGGGGCTTCAGTAAGGCAATGTCCGTTTCGGTGAGGAGGGTTGGGAGTCCGTATTGACCGGATTGCCTACCTGTGAGTGAGGAAACTCACACGACGATCACGTCGCCTTCACGCGTTCCACAGGGAAGCGCATGTTTAGCCTGGCGCTTTACAGGGATGGCAAATCCGACAACCCGCGCCCGCGCGGCGGTTTTTGAAGCCGCCCGGCGCCCGTACCGACAGGGTCCGAAACCGCAGATGAAGACGACGATGATGTTCCTCAACATAGCCAATCCGCGACGCACGACGCTGGCGCACCTCGAGGACGCCGAAGAGCTGCGTACGCCGGAGCAGCAGGAGCACTCCGTCGAGCTCCCCACCCAGACCGCCAACCCCCGGCGCACGATCCTGATGGACGCCCCGGTCGCGGCCCCGGCAGTGGACGCCCCGGTCGCCACCCTGGCGGCGAAGTAGCCCTCTCACGCCCCGCCCACAGCCGTTCCGCGAGGTCGCGCCCCTCTCCCGCGTTAGCCTGGAGCCTCAGACTCCAGCCAGCTCAGTGAGGGGCGCAGGCATCTCGTGCGCATCGCCAGGTTCTCCATCGACGGCAACGTCGCGTTCGGCGCGGTCGAGGGCGAGAGCCCTCCTGGGTCGACCGACGGGCTCGTGCTCGACATCATCAAGGGCATCCCGTTCACGGACTTCGAGCTCTCCGGCACGAAGGTCCCGCTGAACAAGGTCCGGCTCCTGCCGCCCATGCTCCCCAACAAGGTCGTGGCCTTCGGCCGCAACTACGCGGAGCACGCCAGGGAGATGGGCAACGAGGTGCCCGACGCCCCGTTCGCCTTCTTCAAGCCGTCCACCTCGGTGATCGGCCCCGGCGACGAGATCGCGTACCCCTCCTTCTCCAACGAGGTGCACCACGAGGCCGAGCTGGCCGTCGTCATCGGCCGGATGTGCCGCGAGGTGCCGCGCGAGCGGGTCAAGGACGTCATCCTCGGCTACACCTGCGCCAACGACGTCACCGCACGTGACGTCCAGAAGCGTGAGAAGCAGTGGGCGCGGGCCAAGGGCTTCGACTCCTCCTGCCCGCTCGGCCCCTGGGTGGAGACGGACCTCGACCCGTCCGACCTGACCATCATGTGCACGGTCAACGGCCAGCAGCGCCAGCTGGGCCGCACCAGCGAGATGATCTACTCCGTCGAGGACCTGATCGTCAACATCACCGAGGCCATGACGCTGCTCCCCGGCGACGTGATCCTCACGGGCACCCCCGCGGGGGTCGGCCCTCTGAACGTCGGCGACGAGGTCGCCGTCACCATCGAAGGCATCGGCACTCTCACCAACAAGGTGATCAAGCGTGGCTAACGCGACCGTCCGCGTACGTTTCTGTCCGTCCCCGACCGGCAACCCCCACGTGGGCCTGGTCCGCACCGCCCTGTTCAACTGGGCGTTCGCCCGGCACAACGAGGGCACCCTGGTCTTCCGCATCGAGGACACCGACGCGGCCCGCGACTCCGAGGAGTCGTACGGCCAGCTGCTCGACTCGATGCGCTGGCTGGGCTTCGACTGGGACGAGGGCCCCGAGGTCGGCGGCCCGCACGAGCCGTACCGCCAGTCACAGCGGATGGACATCTACCGCGATGTGGCGGCCAGGCTCCTGGAAGCGGGCCACGCCTACCACTGCTACTGCTCCACGGAGGAGCTGGACGCCCGCCGCGACGCCGCCCGCGCCGCCGGCAAGCCGTCCGGCTACGACGGCCACTGCCGCGAGCTGACCGCGGAGCAGAAGGCCGCGTACGAGGCCGAGGGCCGCACCCCCATCGTCCGCTTCCGCATGCCCGACGAGACGATCACCTTCACGGACCTGGTCCGCGGCGAGATCACGTACCTCCCGGAGAACGT
This sequence comes from Streptomyces sp. NPDC058697, assembly GCF_042715345.1. NCBI lineage: Bacteria > Bacillati > Actinomycetota > Actinomycetes > Kitasatosporales > Streptomycetaceae > Streptomyces > Streptomyces sp. NPDC058697. The sequence goes on along the minus strand of NZ_JBHXSU010000034.1, from coordinate 19,026 downwards.
CCCGGACTACGGGATCGTACGAGCCAACGGAGCCCCGCTCTACACGCTCGTGAACCCCGTCGACGACGCCCTGATGGAGATCACCCACGTCCTGCGCGGCGAGGACCTGCTCTCCTCCACCCCGCGCCAGATCGCCCTCTACAAGGCGCTCGCCGAGCTGGGCATCGCCAAGTCGGTGCCCGCCTTCGGACACCTGCCGTACGTGATGGGCGAGGGCAACAAGAAGCTCTCCAAGCGCGACCCGTCATCCTCGCTGAACCTCTACAGGGAGCGCGGTTTCCTCCCCGAGGGCCTGCTCAACTACCTCTCCCTGCTCGGCTGGTCGCTCTCCGCCGACCAGGACATCTTCACGATGGACGAGATGGTCGCGGCCTTCGACGTGAGCGACGTGAACCCGAACCCGGCCCGCTTCGACCTCAAGAAGGCCGAGGCGATCAACGCCGACCACATCCGCCTGCTGGATGTGAAGGACTTCGCCGAGCGCTGCGCCCCCTGGCTGAAGGCCCCCTTCGCGCCCTGGGCGCCCGAGGACTTCGACCAGGCCCAGTGGGACGCGATCGCCCCGCACGCCCAGACCCGCCTCAAGGTCCTCTCCGAGATCACGGACAACGTCGACTTCCTGTTCCTGCCGGAGCCGGCCTTCGACGAGGCGTCCTGGACGAAGGCCATGAAGGAGGGCAGCGACGCGCTGCTGCGTACGGCCCGCGAGAAGCTGGACGCGGCCGACTGGTCCTCGCCCGACTCCCTCAAGGACGCCGTCCTGGCCGCCGGCGAGGAGCACGGCCTCAAGCTGGGCAAGGCGCAGGCCCCGGTCCGCGTCGCCGTCACCGGCCGCACGATCGGCCTGCCGCTCTTCGAGTCCCTGGAGATCCTGGGCAAGGAGAAGACGCTGGCCCGTATCGACGCGGCGCTGGCGAAGCTGACCGCCTAGGCGCGCGGTCACACAGCCCACACACAGAGGGGCGGGGGGCGGGGGGGGGGCCCCCCCCCCCTCGCGCACGCGTTGGTATAACCCCATATAACGAAGGCGGAAAAAAACCCGCGAGAGGGGCGCGGA
>NZ_JBHXSU010000034.1:0-17959 GCF_042715345.1 Streptomyces sp. NPDC058697 | reverse complement strand
GATTGTTTATGCCGTGGCCCTTTTTCTCGGGGGCGGTGGCGATGCTCACCCGCTGGGCGGGCGGTCACACACCCAACACACTGCGGGGGGGCGCCGGGTTCGGACGCCGCCCCTCTCGCGTACACGGAGTCGACACCCGGAGTTCACCTCTCCGGTCAACTCCCGCTCTTCCGGCGGACATTGGATGTTTCGGGCGCACATGATGCGTGTGTTCACGATGTTTCAGGGGAGGGGAACGTGACCCGTTCACGAAGACTTGTGGGAATCGCTGTAGGCGGGGCGATGGCGTTGTCGGGGGCCGTGCTGACCGCACCGGCCCAGGCCGCGCCGAACGCCGACACCCCGGTTGCCACCACGCAGTTGAACCACATCAACCCGGTCGACGTCCGGTACGGCTGGGTGGGGGCCTCCGGATTCCAGTACGCGCTGGGCAACGCGGGCAACCTCCAGTGGGCCGAGTACCCCGGCGTCACACCGCCGGCGCACGCGGGCCCCGACGACCTGGCCACCGGCACCGACGTCCAGAACACCGGGACGTCGGGCACCGTCACCCAGAAGCACCGCTCCACCGGCACGACCGCCACCGTCACGATCCCGACGGGCCAGACCTACCGGGCGGCGTCCGGCTGGAGCGTGCTCACCCAGGACGCCGACGGTGCCCTGCACGTGCTGCGAGCCGCAGCCGACGGCACCACCACCGACCTCGCGGTCACCGGCCTGCCGTCCGGCGCCCAGCCCACCGGCACCTACGCGACCGGCGGCTCGGTCCGCCGCCTCGCCGTCACCTACACCCTGGACGGCACCTCCTCGGTGGGCCTCGTCGACCTCGCGGACGGCACCTTCCGTACGTACGTCGGTGGCGTCGGCTCCGAACAGTCGATCACCTTCAACGACAGCTGGCTCGTGGTGAACCGCAAGGCGATCCGGGTGGACTCGGAGCCCGGCACCGCACCCGCCACGGTGAGCTTCCCGGCCAAGCCCCTCGCGGTCGTCGGCGACCAACTCCTCAGCGGAGACCCGGACTTCATCTCCTCGCCCGCCGACGAGGCGCTCACCGCCACCTCGCTCGCCACCGGCGCCAAGCGCACGGTCCTCGCCGACGCGGACGGCGCCTTCCGCGCCACCCCGGACGGCGGCCTGCTCGCCACGGCCGGTGCCACGGCCAGCGACTTCCACGTGTACCGCGTCCTGCCCGCCGGCGGCGGGGACGTCTCGGCCCAGCCCGTGTTCACGGTGCCGCCCGTCCGGGCCAAGGTCGACGGCCTGATGGTCGCGGGCGGCGAACTCCTGATGTTCGGCAACGCCACCCCCACCCCTGGCTGGGACGCCGCGTACGCCGTGCCGCTGGACCCCACGGGCAAGCCCACCGGCAGCCAGGTCCGCCGCAGCCCGTTCATCGGCTCCTCGCCGTGCCTCGGCGGCGACGCCGCCTGCCCCCAGGTGGAGGCCCTCGGCGACGGCCGCTTCGCCTACCTCTACACCTACTCGGACGGCAAGGAGTCGGTGCACGTCGCCGGGGACACCGACACCTTCCGCACCGAACCCACCGGCTCCGCCGGCGGCCGCATCGGCACCGGCACCGGCCGCTATGTCCTCTACAACGGCGGAACCCCCGCCACCCAGAAGATCGCCGACTTCCCCCGCGGAGCCGACGGCGAGACCGCGCTCGACCGCACCCGCAGCGCCGCCGCGATCTGGGGCCAGCGCCTGTGGACTCCCGGCACCACCCAGGGCAGCGTCGTCGCGTACGACCTCAAGGCCAAGCGGAACGTCGCCACCGTGAACACCGGCGCCCCCTGCACCCCCAGCGAGATCCAGGCCGTCAACACCTGGCTCTACTGGAACTGCGGCAGCGCCGGACCCGCCGGCGTCCACGACCGGGCCACGGGCCGGAACATCACGGTCCCGGCCGGCCCGTCCCGGCTCGCCGACGGCTACCTCGTCCGTGAGGACCGCACCAGCCACGAGCTGCTGCTCACGGACTTCCACACCGGTACGGCGACCACCCGGACCGCGGCCGTGCTGCCCACCGTGGACCAGAACACCGGCGGCAACACCGGCCGCTGGGCCGTCGACCGCTTCGGCGGCAACGTCGCGTACCTCACCGCCCAGGGCCAGGTGGCGCTCGTCACCGCGGGCGTCCCCACCTCGCCGCTCGCACAGATGGAGGCGCAGACCGACGCCGCCGCGGGCCCCACCACCCAGGACCCCTGGCAGCCCGTCTGGCAGTTGAGCAAGCCCTCGACGTGGACCCTGACCCTGACCAACGCGAGCGGCAACGTCGTCCGCAACCTCACCGGCGACTCCACGGCCGCCGCCGTCCGCGCCTCCTGGGACGGCAATTGGGGCGACGGCAACCGGGTCGCGGGAACGTACACCTGGCGCCTGACCGCCAAGGCCCGCGACGGCCAGGGCCCCGACCTCGCCCTGACCGGCACGACCACCGTCAACTGAAGGACGCGCCCACCGGCACCGGGTTACCGTCGAACCATGACGATCAGAGCCGTGGTCTGGGACGTGGAGACTGCATTCTTCGGGGGATAACCCCCGAACCCCCAGCCGGGGCCCGGGCTGCCGGTACCGTCGAACCATGACGATCAGAGCCGTGGTCTGGGACGTGGACGACACGATCTTCGACTACACCACGGCCGACCGGGCCGGCATGCGCGAACATCTCGCGGCCGAGGGCCTGCTCGACGGGTACGCCTCCGTCGAGCAGGCCCTCGGCCACTGGCGCGACCTCACCGACCAGCAGTGGGCGAGGTACGCGGCGGGGGAGGTGGACTGGGAGCAGGGCCGCCGGGACCGGGTGCGGGCCTTTCTGGACAAGCCCCTCACCGACCCGGAGGCGGAGGACTGGTTCCTCCGGTATCTCGGGCACTACGAGGCGGCCTGGGCGCTCTTCCCGGACGTCCTGCCCGTCCTCGACACCCTGGCCGGCAGCCACCGCCACGCCGTGCTGTCGAACTCCAGCATCCGCGTCCAGGACCACAAGCTGCGGGTTCTCGGCGTACGGGACCGGTTCGAGTCCGTGCTCTGCGCGGCCGAGCTGGGTGTCTCGAAGCCCGCGGCGGAGGCGTTCCACGCGGCCTGCGAGGCCCTGGAGCTGCCGCCGCACCATGTCGCGTACGTCGGGGACCACCCGGAGATCGACGGACAGGGCGCGGCCGACGCGGGAATGTTCTCGGTCTGGATCGACCGCGGGGGCGTGAGAGCCGTCACGGCCCCGGACCCCGACGCCGCACCGGGCGGGGTGCCGGATCGGCTCACCGGCCTGCGCCGGATCGCCTCGCTGGCCGAACTCCCCGCGATCCTCCGGCCCCATACCCGTTTTGGAGCGCCGTCCACCTTCAGGTAATGTTCTTCCTGCGCCGCCGGAGAGCGGGCCGAAAGGCCGGACCGGAGGCGCACGCTAAAGCAGGATCCCTGCGGGGGTTTGTGTTTCAGTGGCCTATGGTGTAATTGGCAGCACGACGGTTTCTGGTTCCGTTAGTCTAGGTTCGAGTCCTGGTAGGCCAGCTCGCAGAGCTCATCTGCAACTGCGGAGATCAACTCCGCAAAGCCCCCGTTGTGTAGCGGCCTAGCACGCTGCCCTCTCAAGGCAGTAGCGCCGGTTCGAATCCGGTCGGGGGTACAGATCCTTCCCAGGGAGACAGTCCGGGTCGCACCCACTGATTCTCATGCAGGATCGCTAGGGCCCCCGTTGTGTAGCGGCCTAGCACGCCGCCCTCTCAAGGCGGTAGCGCCGGTTCGAATCCGGTCGGGGGTACGAACTGGTATGAACCACATTGGTCTATGGTGTAATTGGCAACACTACGGTTTCTGGTACCGTCATTCTAGGTTCGAGTCCTGGTAGACCAGCTCGGATCTGCGGAAACGCAAGATCCTGGGCCCCCGTTGTGTAGCGGCCTAGCACGCCGCCCTCTCAAGGCGGTAGCGCCGGTTCGAATCCGGTCGGGGGTACGTCATCGAAGAAGCCCTCCCCAGCATGGGGAGGGCTTCTTCGTGTTGAGCGCCGGGTCGATGTCAACTCCGGTCGGTCGCTGCGGCGTTGAAGCGACCGGCGGGAGGAAGTCGAATCGGGCGTCAGTCTGCGACGCGCATCAGCCGGTGCGGCGCAGAGCCTCCGAGAGACGGGTGGCCGCGTCGATGATCGCCTGGGCGTGCATCCGGCCGGGGTGACGCGTGAGGCGCTCGATCGGTCCGGAGACCGAGACGGCGGCGACCACCCGGTTCGACGGTCCGCGCACGGGGGCCGAGACGGACGCGACGCCCGGCTCGCGCTCGCCGATCGACTGGGCCCAGCCCCGGCGCCGTACACCCGACAGGGCCGTCGCCGTGAAGCGGGCGCCCTGGAGGCCGCGGTGCAGACGCTCCGGCTCCTCCCAGGCCATCAGGATCTGGGCCGAGGAGCCGGCTTTCATGGTGAGCGTCGAGCCGACCGGGACCGTGTCCCTGAGGCCCGACAGGCGCTCGGCCGCGGCGACGCAGATGCGCATGTCGCCCTGGCGGCGGTAGAGCTGCGCGCTCTCGCCCGTGATGTCGCGGAGGTGGGTGAGCACCGGGCCCGCCGTCGCGAGGAGGCGGTCCTCGCCCGCGGCCGCGGCCAGCTCGGCGAGGCGGGGGCCGAGAATGAAGCGGCCCTGCATGTCGCGCGCCACCATCCGGTGGTGTTCAAGTGCCACGGCGAGGCGATGTGCCGTGGGTCGTGCCAGCCCGGTTGCCGCGACCAGCCCTGCGAGGGTGGCCGGACCGGACTCCAGGGCGCTCAGGACAAGGGCTGCCTTGTCCAGAACGCCGACGCCGCTACTGTTGTCCATGAAACGATACTCGCGTCTCACTCTGTGAAACGCAAGTTCAATTTTCCGTGGAACGCGCCACCCTGGTAGGTACAGCGGCCCGCGGACCAACGGGCCCGGCGGAGGGCTCCCGGTATGAGGGGTACGGGCGCGCCGCATCGGAAATCTCTAGTTGGGCCGGCGCCACACAGGCCGGCCGGAGGGAAAGCGATGGGTAGGACACTCGCGGAGAAGGTCTGGGACGACCACGTCGTCCGGCGCGCGGAGGGCGAGCCCGACCTTCTCTTCATCGATCTGCACCTGCTGCACGAGGTGACCAGCCCGCAGGCATTCGACGGCCTCCGTCAGGCAGGCCGCCCCGTGCGCCGTCTCGACCTCACCATCGCGACCGAGGATCACAACACCCCGACCCTCGACATCGACAAGCCCATCGCGGACCCGGTCTCCCGCGTCCAGCTGGAGACGCTGCGCAAGAACGCCGCCGAGTTCGGCGTGCGCCTGCACTCGCTGGGCGACGTCGAGCAGGGTGTCGTGCACGTCGTGGGCCCGCAGCTGGGCCTGACCCAGCCCGGCACCACGGTCGTGTGCGGTGACTCCCACACCTCCACGCACGGCGCCTTCGGCGCGCTCGCGTTCGGCATCGGCACCTCCCAGGTCGAGCACGTGCTGGCCACCCAGACGCTGCCGCTGGCCCGCCCCAAGACCATGGCCATCACGGTCGACGGCGAACTGCCCGAGGACGTCACGGCCAAGGACCTGATCCTGGCGATCATCACCAAGATCGGTACGGGCGGCGGCCAGGGCTACATCCTGGAGTATCGCGGCTCCGCCATCGAGAAACTCTCGATGGAGGCCCGCATGACCATCTGCAACATGTCGATCGAGGCCGGCGCCCGCGCGGGCATGATCGCCCCCGACGAGACCACCTTCGCGTACATCAAGGGCCGCGCCCACGCCCCCGAGGGCGAGGACTGGGACGCCGCCGTCGCGTACTGGAAGACCCTGAAGACGGACGAGGACGCGGAATTCGACGCCGAGGTCGTCATCGACGGCGCCTCCCTCGCGCCGTTCGTCACCTGGGGCACCAACCCCGGCCAGGGAGCGCCGCTTTCGGCGTCCGTCCCCGACCCGGCTTCGTACGAAGACGCTTCGGAGCGCTTCGCCGCCGAAAAGGCCCTGGAATACATGGGGTTGGAGGCCGGACAGCCGCTGCGCGACATCAAGGTCGACACCGTCTTCGTAGGTTCGTGCACCAACGGCCGTATCGAGGACCTGCGCGCGGCCGCCTCGATCGTCGAGGGCCGCAAAGTCGCCGACGGCGTACGGATGCTGGTGGTCCCCGGCTCCGCGCGCGTCGGTCTGCAGGCCGTCTCCGAGGGCCTGGACCTGGTCTTCAAGGAGGCCGGCGCCGAATGGCGGCACGCGGGCTGCTCGATGTGTCTGGGCATGAACCCCGACCAGCTGGCCCCGGGCGAGCGCTCCGCGTCCACCTCCAACCGCAACTTCGAGGGCAGGCAGGGCAAGGGCGGCCGTACGCACCTGGTCTCGCCGCAGGTCGCCGCCGCCACCGCCGTGCTGGGCCATCTGGCCTCTCCCGCCGACCTGAACGACCAGTCGTCTGCCGCCCGCACGCCCGCTGGAGTCTGAGAGTCATGGAAGCATTCACCACGCACACCGGCCGGGCCGTCCCGCTGCGCCGCAGCAACGTCGACACCGACCAGATCATCCCTGCTCACTGGCTCAAGAAGGTGACCAGGGACGGTTTTGAGGACGGGCTCTTCGAGGCCTGGCGCAAGGACTCCTCCTTCGTCCTCAACCAGCCCGAGCGCACGGGCGCCACGGTCCTGATCGCCGGACCCGACTTCGGTACGGGTTCCTCGCGCGAGCACGCCGTCTGGGCGCTGCAGAACTACGGCTTCAAGGCCGTCATCTCGTCCCGCTTCGCGGACATCTTCCGTGGCAACTCGCTCAAGAACGGCCTGCTCACAGTGGTTCTGGAGCAGAAGATCGTGGACGCGCTGCAGGAGCTCACCGAGCAGGACCCGAAGGCCCCGGTCACGGTCGACCTGGAGGCCCGTGAGGTGCGCGCCGAGGGCATCACGGCCCCCTTCGAACTCGACGAGAACGCCCGCTGGCGGCTGCTGAACGGGCTGGACGACATCTCCATCACCCTGCAGAACGAGGCGGACATCTCCGCGTACGAGTCCAAGCGGCCCTCCCACAAGCCGCGGACCGTTCAGGTGTGATCGCCTTCGGGGCTCCAAACCCCTTCGGACCCGATCGGAGTCGCACCCCACAAGGCTGATTCCAGCCAGCGCAACAGGCCTCTGTACCCCCAATCGTGGACGGTTGGGGGTACATCTGTGTCTGCCTCCGGAAGGGGTGTTCAGGCCTTTGTGATTGGCCTCAACTGCCCTTGTTTCAAGGGGCTTTGGTGGGGTAGCCGACTCTCGGCAGAGCCTTGTGGGGAGGTGCGTGGGAGGCCCTCGGGAGGCGGTAGTTACCCCCTGCGCAGGCGACAACTCGCCCCAGATGGCACAATCTGTGCATGGAACACGACGGCCAACTCGAGCTCTATGCGGCAGTCGCGTCCCAACTCAAGGAAGCGCACACAAGGGTGCGCGCACTGCAAGTCCCGGAGGGCGTACGGATGGCGCTGACCCGGAAGCTGCTGGTCATTACGGCCGTGGCCAAGCACGATCTCGCCGATGCGACAAGGCGGCTGGAGCGGTTCACGACGGACCTCGACGAGGGCCGAATCCCCGAAGAGGAACGCTGAGGAACTTCGCGACAGCCCCAGTTCGTTGCGGCACAAGGGTGATTAGCCCGTTTCGTGTTTGATTTGCGGTATATATCTGCCTAACGTGCGAAAAAGCTTGAACACTTTCGTTCTGGCAATGTCTCCGAAGGGGAAGACGTGAACAAGGCGCAGCTCGTAGAAGCGATTGCCGACAAGGTCGGCGGGCGTCAGCAGGCCGCGGAAGCGGTCGACGCCGTACTGGACGCCATCGTGCGTGCAGTTGTCAGCGGGGACCGGGTCTCGGTCACCGGCTTCGGTTCCTTCGAGAAGGTGGACCGTCCGGCCCGTTACGCCCGCAACCCGCAGACCGGGGAGCGCGTTCGGGTCAAGAAGACCTCGGTGCCGCGCTTCCGTGCGGGCCAGGGCTTCAAGGACCTGGTGAGCGGCTCGAAGAAGCTGCCGCGCGGTGGCGAGGTCGCGGTCAAGAAGGCCCCCAAGGGCAGCCTGTCCGGCGGCGCCTCCGCAACGGTCAAGAAGGCCGCCGCGAAGAAGGCCACCGCGAAGAAGGCGGCGGCCAAGAAGACCACCGCCAAGAGGACCGTCGCGAAGAAGACGACGGCCAAGAAGACCACGGCGACGGCCAAGAAGACGACCGCCAAGAAGACCTCGGCGGCCGCCAAGAAGGCCACGGCCAAGAAGACCACCGCCAAGAAGGCGGCGGCCAAGAAGGCCCCGGCGAAGAAGGCCGCGGCGAAGAAGGCGCCGGCCAAGAAGTCGGCGGCCCGCAAGACCACCGCCAAGAAGGCCACCGCCCGCAGGTAGACAGGGGCGCTGGGATCCTCACGCGCCGGGCCGGGCTCCCCCTGGGGAGCCCGGCCCGCGGCGTGTTCAGAACGTTTGCAGTGTGATCAGTGTGATGCGCCGGGCCGTGTCCTCGCTGGCCCCGCTCTCGACCTCGATCCGCACGCGTTGACCCGGGCGGAGCAGTCGGAGGCCGCCCTTGTCGAACGCCGGGGCGTCGAAGGGGACGGGGGTGCCGTCGTCCAGCAGTACCTGGCCTGTGCGGGTTTCTGGGTCGTATGTGTACGCGGTCGCCTGCATGGGGGAAGGGTATGCGGTTTGTTCTGGGCGGGGATCCGAGGGCGGTGTGTATGCGCGGGTGGTCGTGGGCTGGTCGCGCAGTTCCCCGCGCCCCTCAAAGCCGCTTACGCGGCTTTGAGGCGCTCGACCACCGCCGCCGTGCGCGGGCCCACTCCAAGTGTCAATGCCGCTCGGAGGTCCGCGCCCGTGTCCACGTCCTGGCGTACGGAGGGCACGTCGGGCAGGAGGAGTTCCGCGGCGCCCGAGGCTCGGTGGCGGGAGCGGGAATCGGGGCCGAATGCGGGGAGCAATTCGCGGTTCGGGGACGCGGCCAGGAGAGTGGTACCGATTCCGGCGGCGTCCGGAAGGAAAGCGCGGGGGAATTCGGCGGCCGCGTCGAGGACCCGGGCCAATTCAAGAGGGCGCAGTGCGGGCAGATCGGCGTTCAGAGCCGCCAGCGGACTTTGCGGGCTTCGGGCGCGTACGACCGAGGCGGCGTGCGCCAGAGCGGCGTTGAGGCCGCCCCCGGGCTCGTCCGGGACGATGCGGGCGCCCAGGGCGGCCAGCTCGCGTCCGGCCAGCACATCGCCCGTGACTACGGCCACATCCCCGACCGCCGGGCAGGCCAGCGCCGCGGCCACCGTGTCCTGCGCGAACGCCAGGGCGAGCCCCGGGCGCAGGCCGTCGGCCGCGGTGTCCGAGAGCCTGCTCTTCGCCCGCGACAGGGCTTTCAGGGGTATGACCAAGGTCCACTGCACGTGCGCTCCGTCCCTCCCTCGTCGCGCCCATTGTGACCCGCGCACCCTGGCGGGCCGGTGGCCGGGGCGTACGGTGTTCTCGACAGACCGGCGGCCTGGAGCGACACTTGTGCGGCCCCCCAGGCCCTAGAAGGAAGGTGTACGCGTGTCCCGCCGCAGAATCGGCTTCTGGTACCGCTTCGCAGCGGTTCTCTGCAAACCGCCGCTGATGGTTCTGATCAAGCGGGACTGGCGCGGAATGGAGAACATTCCTGCCGAGGGCGGATTTATCACCGCGGTGAACCACAATTCCCACGTGGATCCGTTCGCGTACGGGCACTTTCAGTACAACACGGGCCGTGTTCCGAGATTCCTCGCCAAGAGCAGTCTTTTCAAGAAGGGCTTCGTCGGGGCGGCCATGCGCGGGACCGGGCAGATCCCGGTGTACCGCGAGAGCACCGACGCGCTCAGCGCCTACCGAGCCGCGATCGACGCCGTGGAGCGCGGGGAGTGCGTCGCGTTCTATCCCGAGGCCACCCTGACCCGCGACCCCGGCCTGTGGCCGATGACCGGCAAGACGGGTGCCGCGCGGGTCGCGTTGCAGACCAGGTGCCCGGTGATTCCGGTGGCCCAGTGGGGCGCCAACCACCTGCTGGCCCCGTACGCCAAGAAGCCCGACCTCCTGCCGCGCAAGACGCACCAGGTGCTCGCGGGCCCGCCCGTGGACCTCTCGCGCTTCTACGGCAAGGAGATGACCCCCGACCTCCTGAAGGAGGCGACCGAGGTCATCATGGCCGCGATCACCGCCCAGCTGGAGCTGATCCGCGGTGAGAAGGCGCCCGCGACGCCGTACGACCCGCGCCAGGTGCGCATCGAGCAGCGGCGCAGGACGCGGGGCAAGGAAGAGGCACGGCCGCAGGAAGAGCAGGAAACCGCTGTGCAGGAGAAAGCGGCGCAGGGAAACACCGCGCCGGAGAACGCCGTGCGGGAAATGACCGAGGTTGAGCACGAAAAGGGGCACGGCAAGTGACGACATCCGGCAAGCCCGTCAAGGCGGCCGTTTTCGGGACCGGATCGTGGGGCACGGCCTTCGGCATGGTGCTCGCCGACGCCGGGTGCGACGTGACGCTGTGGGGACGGCGGGCCGAGCTCGCCGAAGCGGTCAACTCCACCCACACGAACCCCGACTACCTGCCGGGCATCGAACTCCCGGAGAACCTGCGGGCCACCACGGACGCCGCCGAGGCCGCCCACGACGCCGACTTCACGGTGCTCGCCGTGCCCTCCCAGACACTGCGCGGGAACCTCGCGGACTGGGCGCCGCTGCTCGCCCCCGGCACGGTCCTCGTCTCCCTCATGAAAGGCGTCGAACTCGGCTCCGCCATGCGGATGAGCGAGGTCATCGAGGACGTCGCGAAGGTCGGCGCCGACCGGATCGCCGTGGTCACCGGGCCCAACCTCGCCCGTGAGATCGCCGCCCGCATGCCGGCCGCCGCGGTGGTCGCGTGCAGCGACGAGGCGGTGGCCCAGCGGCTCCAGGCCGCCTGCCACACGCCGTACTTCCGCCCCTACACGAACACCGACGTGGTCGGCTGCGAACTCGGCGGCGCCGTCAAGAACGTCATCGGTCTCGCCGTCGGCATCGCGGACGGCATGGGGCTCGGCGACAACGCCAAGGGGTCCCTCATCACACGGGGGTTGGCGGAGACGACCCGGCTCGGCCTCGCCATGGGCGCCGACCCGCTGACGTTCTCCGGGCTCGCGGGCCTCGGCGACCTCGTGGCGACCTGCTCCTCGCCGCTCTCGCGCAACCACACCTTCGGCACCAACCTCGGCAAGGGCATGACGCTCCAGGAGACCATCGCGGTCACCAAGCAGACCGCCGAGGGCGTCAAGTCCTGTGAATCCGTACTGGACTTGGCGCGCAGGCACGGCGTCGACATGCCCGTCACCGAGACCGTCGTCGACATCGTCCACGACGGCAAGCCCCCGGTCGTCGCCCTCAAGGAAATGATGTCGCGCAGCGCCAAGCCGGAGCGACGCTGAGCAACACTCCCCTTTTCTGGCGCTCGGTTCGCGCCGAGGCACGCTGACTCAGGGCCTTACCAACGGGTACTCTCAACGCGATATGAGCACTGAGAACCTTCCCCAGAGCCCTGAGCAGCAGCCGCCTCGCAAGCCGCGCGTGGCCGTCGTCTTCGGCGGGCGCAGCTCCGAACACGGGATCTCCATGGTCACCGCCGGAGCCGTACTGCGGGCCATCGACCGGACCAAGTACGACGTCCTGCCGATCGGAATCACCCGGGAAGGCCGCTGGGTGCTCACCGCGGACGAACCGGAGCGGATGGCGATCACCGAGCGTCGTACGCCCGACGTCGAGGAACTCGCCGAGTCGAGCGAGGGCGGTGTGATCCTGCCCCTCGACCCCGCCAACCGCGAAGTCGTCTACAGCGAGCCCGGATCGGTCCCCAAGGCGCTCGGCGAGGTCGACGTCGTCTTCCCGATGCTGCACGGCCCGTACGGCGAGGACGGCACCCTCCAGGGCCTCCTGGAGCTCTCCGGCGTCCCGTACGTCGGCTCGGGCGTGCTCGCCTCGGCCGTCGGCCAGGACAAGGAGTACATGAAGCGGGTCTTCATCTCCTTCGGGCTGCCGGTCGGCCCGTACGTGGTGATCCGCCCCCGCGAGTGGGAGCTCGACGAGTCCGCGGCCCGCAAGAAGATCATCGACTTCGCGGGGGAGCACGGCTGGCCGCTCTTCGTGAAGCCCGCGCGCGCGGGGTCCTCGATCGGCATCACCAAGGTCGACGACCTGTCCGGCCTGGACGAGGCGATCGCGGCGGCCCGGCAGCACGACCCGAAGTTCCTCGTGGAGGCGCTGCTGCGCGGCCGCGAGATCGAGTGCGGGGTCCTGGAGTTCGAGGACGGCCCGCGGGCCTCCGTACCGGCCGAGATCCCGCCGGTGCAGTCGCACGACTACTACGACTTCGAGGCGAAGTACATCGACTCGACGCCCGGCCTCGTGCCCGCCCCGCTGACCCCCGAACAGACCGCCGAGGTCAGGCGCCTGGCCGTCGAGGCCTTCGACGCCGCCTCCTGCGAGGGCCTGGTCCGCGCGGACTTCTTCCTCACCGAGGACGGCACCTTCGTCATCAACGAGATCAACACCATGCCCGGCTTCACGCCGATCTCCATGTACCCGCAGATGTGGGAGGCGACGGGAGTGCCCTACCCGGAACTGGTCGACCGCCTGATCCAGGCGGCCCTGCGCAGGCCCACGGGCCTGCGCTAGACCGGGCTCCCTTCTTCTGAGGGTGCCGGGGGCTTCTTGGGGGCGCGGGGAACTGCGCGACCAGCCACGATGGACCCGCAGTCAAAGAACCACCGGTCGCCTCAGTCCGCAATCCCCTCGGGGATCGCCTTCTTGATGGCCCCGGCCAAGTCGACAAGCACAGAGGACGTGTCCACCCCCTCCGGCACAGTGACCTCGACATACGCCAGACGCTGAGCGGAGGTGAAGCGGCTCGCCCCGTCGTCCCGCTTCTCCATCAGCCAGCCCACCCCGTTCACCCCGCCGCCGACCGCGTCCGGGTCACCGCCCTCGGCGACCTTGGGGTCGACCATCTTGGGCGGCCGCTGTACACCACAGCGCAGTATGATCGCCGGGCTTCCCCAGCCCGCGGTCAGCGCGGACCGGGGCTCGGGATCCTCCCGGTCGAGTCCGTCCACCTTCGCCGGCAGCGACTTGTCCAGGTTCTGACACAGCTCGGTGGCCTTCGTGCCCGGACTGGGAACCGCGGTCCGGGTGTTGTCGTCTGCTGAGGAGCAGCCTGCGGCCGCGATCAGCAGAACGAGGGCGGGCAGCCCGGGACGAGAGAAGCGCCGGTGACGGAAGAAGTCCACCGGCCAAGGGTAGACGGGGGCTACAGGTGCACGACCGGGCAGGTCAGCGTACGCGTGATGCCGTCCACTTGCTGGACCTTCGCGACCACCATGCGGCCGAGATCGTCCACTGTGTCGGCTTGGGCCCGCACGATCACGTCGTACGGTCCTGTCACATCCTCGGCCTGGATCACCCCTTGTATCTTGCTGATCATTTCGGCGACGGTCGACGCTTTGCCGACCTCCGTCTGGATCAGGATGTACGCCTGTACCACGGAACCTCCAGGGCGGCCACGAGGATCATGTGGGGAAAAGGAACGCCACGGTATCGCGTCGCCGCGCGCCGCGGGGAGACCCGCGGGGGCAGGGGCCCCCGCGAAGGGGTGCACGGACCGCGCAGGTTGACGGTCGAATCGACCGTACCCAGGTCGGAGGCGGCCCGCGACCGGGCGGACGCAGCAACAAAAGGAGACGTACAACGATGAAGGGCACCGTGGGCGAGTTGGGGGAGTTCGGGCTCATCAAGGAGCTCACCTCACGGCTCACCACCACTCCGGCGGTACGCGTCGGGCCGGGCGACGACGCCGCCGTGGTGGCCGCCCCCGACCGCAGGGTCGTGGCGAGCACCGACATCCTCCTGGAGGGCCGGCACTTCCGTCGCGACTGGTCCACGGCGTACGACGTCGGCCGCAAGGCGGCCGCGCAGAACCTCGCGGACATCGCCGCGATGGGCGCCGTGCCGACCGCGCTGCTGCTCGGCCTGGTCGTCCCGGCGGAACTCCCGGCCACCTGGCCGTCCGAGCTGATGGACGGCATCCGCGACGAGTGCCAGGTCGCCGGCGCGGCCGTGGTCGGCGGCGATGTCGTACGCGGCGACACGATCACCGTGGCGATCACCGCGCTCGGCGATCTGCGCAACCACGAGCCGGTCACGCGCGCGGGTGCCCGGCCCGGTGACGTGGTGGCCGTGACGGGCTGGCTGGGCTGGTCCGCGGCAGGGCACGCCGTGCTCTCCCGCGGCTTCCGCTCGCCGCGCGCCTTCGTGGAGGCGCACCGGCGTCCGGAACCGCCGTACCACGCGGGCCCCGCGGCCGCCGGGCTCGGCGCGACCTCGATGACGGACGTCAGCGACGGGCTGATCGCCGACCTCGGGCACATCGCCGAGGCCAGCAAGGTACGTATCGACGTCCGCTCCGGCGCCGTCGACATCCCCTCGCAGATGAACGACATCGGTCAGGCCGTCGGCGTCGACCCCCTCCAGTGGGTGCTCACCGGGGGAGAGGACCACGCGATCGTGGCGACCTTCCCGCCGGACGTGAAACTGCCCGCCCGCTGGAAGGTGATCGGCGAGGTCCTCAACCCGTCGGCGCTGCCGCAGGTCACGGTCGACGGGGCGCCGTGGACCAGCAAGGGCGGCTGGGACCACTTCGCGGACATCGAGTCATGAGTGCCTCGTCCCGTGCGAGTGCCCCGCCCAGGGTGCTGACGGTCGCCGGCTCCGACTCCGGTGGCGGCGCCGGGATCCAGGCCGACCTGAAGACGATGCTCGCGCTCGGCGTGCACGGCATGAGCGTGCTCACCGCCGTCACCGCGCAGAACTCCCTCGGCGTACAAGGCGCTTGGGAACTGCCGGTGGAGGCGGTGCGCGCGCAGTACCGCAGCGTGGTCGACGACATCGGAGTCGACGCGGTGAAGACCGGCATGCTCTCCTCGGCCGAACTCGTCGAGACCGTCGCCGAGTTGATCGGGGGCACGGCCGTGCCCTCCGTCGTCGACCCGGTCGGCGTCTCCAAGCACGGCGACTCGCTGCTCGCCGCGTCCGCACTGGATTCCGTACGCACCAAGCTGCTGCCCGTCGCCACGGTGGCGACGCCGAACCTCGACGAGGTGGCCCAGCTGACGGGTGTGGAGGTCGAGTCGGAGGACGGGATGCGGCGCGCAGCGGCGGCTGTGCTGGCGTACGGGCCGACGTGGGTGCTGATCAAGGGCGGTCACCTCAGCGGGGACGCCGTCGACTTCCTCACGGACGGCTCGGAGGAGCACTGGCTGCGCGCTCCCCGGTTCGACAACCGGCACACGCACGGCACGGGGTGCACCCTCGCGAGCGCCATCGCTTCGGGGCTCGCGAAGGGGCAGGCGGTGCCGGCGGCGGTCGCGGCGGCGAAGGAGTACGTCACCGGGGCGATCGCGGGCGGCTTCGCGCTCGGCGGCGGGATCGGGCCGGTGGATCATGGCTGGCGGTTCGGGACGGGCGGCGCGTAAACGCTTGCGCAATCGTTTACGTCCGCAGGCGAGGCAGCCGCACGCCGGTCTGCGGACTCAGCGGGCTCAGCGGACTCGGCCGGCTCAGCGAACTCTGCGGGCACAGCAAAAAGCCGGTCCACCGTGAAGTGGACCGGCTTTGAGCAGCGAACCAGCAGTGGCCGCGCGCTAGCAGATCGTCAGCGCGAGACCTTGCCGGCCTTGATGCACGAGGTGCAAGCGTTCACGCGCTTCGGCGTCCCGCCCACCACGGTACGAACGCGCTGGATGTTCGGGTTCCAGCGACGGGGCGTACGGCGGTGAGAGTGCGAGATGTTGTTGCCGAAGCCCGGCCCCTTGCCGCAGACGTCGCAGTTGGCAGCCACGGGTCACTCCAAAGACTTCAGATGCTCTTACGGATGATCCCGGCATGCCGGGATCAAGATCTAGGATCTGAGTGGCGGTGCCAGGAGGAAGGCCCGATGGGATCGGGCAACCGGAGCAGCATACAACGACTGCGTCCGTACAACGAAACTACCATGGTCGGCCCGGGGACCTGGCCCGGCCCTCTTCCGGTGGGGACCTGACCGGGGTCTACGCTGCGTCGGACGTTCGGCTGCTCAAGGAGGCGCAGGTGCCGCAGAGACTGGACGCGTCCGCGGTGCGTGCATGGTGCGACTTCGCGCTGCGGGCACTCGGCCGCGCGCGCGAGGAGATCGACGCGATCAATGTGTATCCCGTGGCGGACGGGGACACCGGCACCAATCTGTACCTGACCGTGGAGTCGGCGGCCGCGGCGGTCGAGGCCGTCTTCGCCGGTCACGCCGCGCTTGCGGGCGGCCGGGCGCCCGAGGGGCCCGCCCTCGCCGACGTGGTGCACGCGATGGCGCACGGCGCGCTCATAGGGGCCCGGGGGAACTCCGGGACGATCCTCGCGCAGCTCCTGAGGGGCATGGCCCAGGTGCTCGCCGCCGACAGTGACGCGACACACACCGACGGGCAGGGACTGGGGCTCGCCCTCCGGCGCGCGGCCGACGCGGCCAGGCAGGCCGTCGTGCACCCGGTCGAGGGCACCGTCCTCACGGTCGCCTCCGCCGCCGCCGACGCGGCCTCCGGCGCCGAGGGCGACTGCGGGGCGGTCGCGCGCGCGGCGTACGAGGGCGCGCGGGCGGCGCTCGCGGCGACTCCCGGGCAGCTGGCGGTCCTGGAGCGGGCCGGAGTGGTCGACGCGGGCGGACGTGGCCTCGTGGCCGTGCTGGGGGCCCTGGTGGAGACGTTCACGGGCGAGGCACCCGCCGCGTCGGCGGTGCCGGTTCTCGCGGGGCACGCGCGCGTGGGGGTGGGTCCGGACGCCACGGAGCCGCACGCGCGCGTGGACTCCGCTGTGACGGAACCCCTCGAAGAGGTGGGGGAGTGCGCGGACGGAACCCCCGCTCCCGACGAGGGCGGGCCCGCCTTCGAGGTGATCTACCTCCTGGAGGCGGAGGACGCGGCGGTGACGCGGCTGCGGGACCGGCTGGACGCGCTCGGCGACTCGCTCGTCGTGGTCGGCGGGGACGGCCTGTGGAACGTCCACGTGCATGTCGACGACGCCGGTGCGGCCGTGGAGGCGGGCGTCGAGGCCGGGCGGCCGTACCGGATCCGGATCACGCACTTCGGGCTGGACGACGCGCACACGACGGGTGCCGGGAGCAGGCCGGTCCGGGAGCGGGCCGAGCGCGCGGTCGTGGCCGTCGTCCCCGGAGAGGGCCTCGCGGGGCTCTACACCGAGGCGGGGGCCACCACCGTCCTCGCGCGCCCCGGGGAGCCGCCCGCCAGCGGGGAGCTCGTCGAGGCCGTACGACGGGCCCACGCGCGCGAGGTGGTGCTGCTGCCGAACGACGCCGAACTGCGCCACACCGCGGCCGCGGCGGCCGAGCAGGCCCGCACCGAGGGCGTCAGGGTCGCGCTGATCCCCACCCGGTCCGCGGTGCAGGGCATCGCGGCGCTGGCCGTGCACGAGCCCGGGCGGCGCTTCGACGAGGACGTCGTCGCGATGACCTCGGCCGCCGGTGCGACCCGGTACGCCGAGGTCGAGGTCGCGGAACGCCAGTCCTGGACCATGGCCGGCATCTGCCAGGCCGGCGACATCCTCGGCCTCATCGAGGGCGACGTCGCCGTCATCGGCTCCGACATCACGGCCACCGCCGAGGCCGTCCTGAACCGCATGCTCGCGGCGGGCGGCGAAATGGTCACCCTGGTCCTCGGCGACGACGCCCCCGACACGATCGCGGCCCACCTCGAAGCCCGCGTCAGGGAGTCCTACCTGGCCGTCGACACGGTCGTGTACCGGGGCGGCCGCCAGGGCGCTCTGCTGCTGATCGGCGTGGAGTAACCGCCGGCCCCGCGCCCCCAAAGGGGCGCGGGGGACAGCGCGACCACCCACAACCCCACCCCACCCCCCACCCCGTACTCGCCCCCCCCCACCCCACCAGCCTGGCCAT
>NZ_JBHXSU010000033.1:0-94440 GCF_042715345.1 Streptomyces sp. NPDC058697 | reverse complement strand
CCCTAAAAGACTGCGCAGTTCCCCGCGCCCCTAAAGACCCAAAGACCTAGGGGCGCGGGGAACTGCGCAACGGGGGTTCGGGGGCGGAGCCCCCGAGTAGTGACGGGAATGGGTAGGGGCGGCGGGGGCGAAGACAGTCCGAAGCCCCGCCAACCGCGAAGGTGAACGGGGCCACGAGGGGGGGGCAAACCGGCGGAGCTACTCCGCCAGGATCGCCTCCGCGTCGAGGGTGACGCCCACCGCCTGGACGACCGAGGCGATCTTGAACGCTTCCTGGACGGTCTCCCGGTCGACACCGGCCTTGCGGAGCACCCGCTCATGGGAGTCAAGACACTGCCCACACCCATTGATCGCGGAGACGGCGAGCGACCACAGTTCGAAGTCGACCTTCTCCACACCGGGGTCGCCGATCACGTTCATCCGCAGACCGGCCCGCAGGTTCCCGTACTCCGGATCGGACAGCAGATGCCGCGTGCGGTAGAAGACGTTGTTCATCGCCATGACCGCGGCGGCGGACTTGGCAGCCGTGTACGCCTCAGGAGAGAGCTTCGCATTGGCCTCCTCCTCCAGCTCGCGCAGCACACGGGGGGACCGCGAGGCGATGGCGCAGGCGAGCACCGTCCCCCACAACTGCTGCTGCGGAAGCACGGAGTTGCCGATCACCGAACCGAGGTTCAGCCGAAGGTGCGTGGCGTAGTCCGGAATCGCGGACTTCAGCGCGTCGAGCGACATCGCTCACTCACCGGCCGGCAGCTTGACGGGGTCAAGGGTGTCCCCGCCCCAGACGCAGGCGGTCAGTTCGAAGTCGGGCAGACGGTCACCTACGGTGAGCATTTGTCTCCTCTTGGGCGACGGAAAAGGTCGTTTCGCGGCCTTCCGTGTGAGTTGGACGCCGCCAAGACTGCCATGGAGTAACTGATCGCTGAAATCGGCTGGGTCGGGACAAATGATTTGATTCGGCCAATAGTTGTGGGGCGCGCCGCAGCCGTTGCCGGTACGGGTCACACGACCCGTACCGGCAACGGCCCCGCGCCCCTGAGGCGCGCCAACTCCCTGCGCGGCCTCCTGAGGCGCGCTACTCCGTGCGCAGCCCGTCCGGGCGCATCAGCCGCAGCAGTGGCGGCACGCTGAGGGCCGTCACCGCGAGGACGACCGCCGCGCCGATGCCCGTCATGGCCAGGACGCTCAGCCAGTCCACGGTGACCTTGGTGTCCGTCATCTTCAGCAGGACCGCGCCCAGGGTGAGGCCCACCACCGAGGCGAGGACCAGGCCGAGGGCGACCGGGATCGCGGTCTGCCACAGCACCGACAGGCTCAGTGTGCGGCGCCGGGTGCCGAAGGCGACGAGGACCGACAGGAGCTTCTTGCGCTCGCGCAGCTGCTCCAGCTGTGAGACGAGCAGGCTCGCCCCGATCAGCGCGAGAACACAGGCCGCGCCGACGAACAGGCCGGTACGGATGGAGGCGAAGGTGTCGGAGCGCTCGCTCGCCGAGTACGACCAGGGGTCCGCGAGCGGGTCAACCTTCGCCGCGGCGTTGCGTACGAGTTCCTGCACGTCCGGGACCGCCATGTCGAGCTGAAGGTAGATCTGCCCGTCGAGGGTCGGGGCCGCCGCGGTGGGCAGCGCGCTCGGGGTGAACAGGAAACCGCCCCTCTCCCAGCCCTTCGGGTCATTGCCCGGGGTGGCCTTCTTGATGTCCCGCGGCACCGTCCAGGCGACCTCCTTGCCCTTCTCGGAGTCGCTGTAGGAGGGGTCGATGTAGAGCTTCTGGCCGGCTGCGGCGAGCTTCGGCGTGTCTGTGTCGTACTCGGCGCCGTGCACGGCGAAGACGTCACCCTCGCGGCACGACGGCAGCTTCGCCACCTCGCGCAGGGCGGCGCAGTCGCCGACGGTCAGCCCCGCGGCCTTCTCGGGGTCCGTCCTGCCCGCGCCCAGCCAGCCGTCGGAGAGCGCCATCGCCTCGCGCACACCGCGGGTCTCGACGAGGGCCTGCCGGGCCTCGGCGAGCGGGGCGGTCCTCGGTACGGACATCTGCATCTGTGCGCGTGAGAGGTCGTTGCCGGTGGACTCCGTGTAGTCGCTCTGGACTCCGGCGAACAGCATCTGCAGGGCGATCGCGCCGGCCACCGCCACCGCGATGCCATTCACCATGCGGGCCGCCGTACCGCTGCTCAACTGGAGCCTGCGGACCGCCAGTTGCCAGGAGACCGAGCCCGAGTTCAGCCGGGCCACGACGGCCTCCACGATCCACGGCAGCAGCGCGGTGATGCCGACGAGGAGCAGGATGACGCCACCGGTCACCATGTACTCGTTGAAGTTCCCGTTCTCGGTGCCCTTCCCGACCATCGGGACGAGCAGCCCGATACCGCCCAGCGGCAGCAGCAGCCGCCACCACAGACGGCGCCGCGCGGGCCTGGCCGTGCGCACCACGCCGAGCGGCTCGATGACCACACCGCGCAGGGCGAGCAGCGTCACCGCGACCGCGGCCGCCGGGACCGCGACGGCGATCAGGACGGCGAGTACGGGCGTCGGGTTGAGGTAGCTCGGGAAGACGCTGAAGCCGAAGACCTCGACGGAGCCCGCGATCTGACGACCGACCAGGAAGAAGCCGGTACCGAAGAGCAGCCCGAGCACCGCGCCGGAGAGGGCCTCGCCCGCGGCGATCCGGCGGGTCATCCGGCTGTCGGCGCCGACCAGTCGCAGCGCCGCGAGCCTGCGGTCACGCCGCTCGCCGCCGAAGCGTACGGCCGCGGCGATGAAGACGCCGACCGGCATCAGCAGCACCACGAAGACCGTGAGGACGAGCAGCAGCAGGACCGGGTCCAGCTCCTCCGAGGGCGCCTTCTCTCCCTGGAACGTGTTGATGCGCGTGATGCCGGGGCCGTCGCCGTACCGGGCCAGGTTCTCGCCGCCCGCGTAGAAGGCGAGTTCGGCCGAACCGATGAGGCCCGCTTCACTGATCGTGCCGGTGATCCGGTCCGGCAGCCGCTCGCGGAGCAGCTTGGAGTCCTTGGACTTCAGCAGTTCCTTGAGCGCGGGCGACACGACCATCTCGCCCGGCGCGGGGAACTTCTTCAACCCCGGAGGCAGCGGCGCCCGCAGGCCCTCCGGTTGCAGCTGGCGGCCCCGGACGTCCCGGCCGCGGAACTCGGTGCCGACGTCCGCGACGAGCACCGTGTTGTCGGCCTTGGGCGGCTCCTCCACGCCGATCGTGACGTCCATACGCGCGTGCTCGCGGTCGGACCGTGCCTGCATCGCGTTCGGTATCGCGGTGGTGAGCAGCAGCAGCGCCACGCCGAGACCGACTCCAATGCCCGTGAGCAGGACGCGAACCCAGCCCTCGCGGCCCCCGGTGAACGCGAACTTGGCGCCCATGGCCAGGTCTTTCGACCATTGGCGTGCATTCATACGACGCGCTCCATGTCCCGGGACTTGCCGTCGCGTACGACGATCTCGCGGTCCGAGTAGGCGGCGACGCGGGCCTCGTGGGTGACGAGGACGACGGCGGCGTTGGCGGAGCGGGCGGCTTCGGTGAGGAGTTCCATCACGCGCTCGCCGTTGAGTGAGTCGAGGGCGCCGGTGGGCTCGTCGGCGAAGAGCACGCGCGGGTCGGTGACCAGTGCGCGGGCGACAGCGACGCGCTGGCCCTGGCCGCCGGAGACCTCGCCGGGCCGCTTGGCCTTCAGGTCGTCGACCTCCAGCTGTTCCATCCGGGCCAGGGCGGCGCGCTCGGCCTCCTTGCGGGAGGAGCCGTTCAGCCGGAGCGGGAGCGCCACGTTCTCGACGCAGGTCAGCTCCGGTACGAGCTGGCCGAACTGGAAGACGAAGCCGAACTGGGAGCGGCGCAGCGCGCTTCGCTGGGCGTCGTTCATCGTCGCCATCTCCTGGCCGCCGTACATGATCGAGCCCGAGTCGGGCGTCACGATGCCGGCGAGGCAGTGCAGGAGGGTCGACTTGCCGGAGCCCGAGGGGCCCATCACGGCGACGACCTCGCCCGGGTGGATGGAGAACCCGGCGCCGTCGAGGGCGTTGGTGGGGCCGTACGCCTTGCGCAGGTCGTGGGCCACGAGCAGGGAGCCTGCGGGGGTCATCGAGTCACCGCCTCTGCGAGCTTGCCGAGGCGCGCGGCGGTGAGTTCCAGCCAGCGCAGGTCGGCTTCGAGATGGAAAAGTGCGTGGTCACAGATCAGCTGGTCGGCGAGATCGCCCTTGCGCTTGCGGTCGGTGAGCATCCGCATCATGCGCAGGTGCTCCGCGCGCTGGGTGTCGAGGATCCCGGACGCGTCGCGGTGCGTCAGGAGTGCGAGGACGACCTTCGTGTAGAGGGTCGACTGGAGGTACGGCTCCGGCTTCTCCGGTGTGGCGAGCCACCGCTGGACGTCGGTGACGCCCGCCTCGGTGATCGCGTACCGCTTGCGCTCGGGGCCGTCGCCCGCCTCTATCCCGTCGACCTCCACGAGGCCGTTCTTCAGCAGCCGTGACATCGTCGAATAGACCTGGCCGTAGTGGAGCGGCCGGTCGTGACCGAACTTTTCGTCGAAGGCCCGCTTCAGGTCGTAACCGTGGCGGGGCCCGGACTCCAGGAGTCCTAGGAGCGTGTGACCGATGGACATGCGGAGCACTGTACACAGGGCGTATACACCGCGTGTATACGCACCGTGGATAGCCGCGTTCGAGGCGTACGGGTCCGCAGGTCAGGCTTGATTGTCACGGTTCTGCTACTGGGGTGGCGGCGTCTTTTTCTCGCCCCCGCCGCCCCTACCCTCCCCCACTCTCGGCTTCGCTCGAGCGGGGGGACCCCCATCGTCCCTTACTCAGGGGCTTCGCCCCCGAACCCCCGAAAGACTGCGCAGTTCCCCGCGCCCCTGAAGACCTAGGGGCGCGGGGAACTGCGCGAGCAACCCACGACGGCCCGCAGCCAAAAACGAACCCGCTGCCCCCAAGCCGTACTTACTCCTCCGCCTCCCCGGAAGCGGGAGGCCGCCCCCGGCGAGGTATCGGCCCAGCCCCGCCCGGCAGGCGCCCCGTCTCCGCCAGAGCCCTCCGGAGCAGGAACTCGATCTGCGCGTTGGCGGAGCGCAGCTCGTCGCCGGCCCAGCGTGCCAGCGCCTCGTACACGAGCGGATCCAGCCGCAACAGCACCTGCTTGCGCTGCTGCTGCGGCCGCCGCTGGGGGGAAGCCCCCTCGGAAGGTGAGGTCACTGGTAGAGGGACCCCGTGTTGAGGACGGGCTGCGGGGCGCGGTCGCCGCACAGGACCACCAGCAGGTTCGACACCATCGCCGCCTTCCGTTCGGAGTCCAGCTCGACGATGTCCCGCTCGGTGATCCGGGCGAGCGCGTCCTCGACCATGCCGACCGCACCGTCCACGATCTGCCGCCGCGCGGCGACGACCGCACCCGCCTGCTGCCGCTGGAGCATCGCCGAGGCGATCTCGGGAGCGTATGCGAGATGCGTGAAGCGGGACTCGATGATCTGCACACCCGCGGCCTCCACGCGCGCGTGGAGTTCGACGGCGAGCTTCTCGGTGATCTCCTCCGCGTTGCCGCGCAGCGACAGACCGTCCTCGTCATGGGCGTCGTACGGGTACTCGATGGCGATGTGCCGCACCGCCGCCTCGGTCTGGGTGGCGACGAACTCCAGGAAGTCGTCCACCTCGAAGCTCGCCTGCGCGGTGTCCTCGACCTTCCAGACCACGACCGCGGCGAGCTCGATCGGGTTGCCGTAGGCGTCGTTGACCTTGAGGACGGCCGTCTCGTGGTTGCGTACCCGCGTCGAGATCTTCGTACGGGACGTCAGCGGGTTCACCCAGCGCAGGCCGTCCTCGCGGATCGTGCCCCGGTAGCGGCCGAAGAGCTGGACGACGCGGGCCTCGCCCGGCGCCACCATGTTCAGACCGCACATGGCGATGAAGGCCGCCAGACCGATCAGGATGCCGAGCACGATCAGCACGGCCTTGCCGCCGGTGGAGCCCACCGCGGTGGCGCTGACGACCATTCCGGCGCCGGCCAGCAGCCCGACGAGGCCGAGCAGCAGCGCGAGCCCGCCGCCGATGCTGTGCGCGACGGACTCCCGGACGCGCGGTGCGGGCATCTCGGGTACGTCGGCGATGTGTGGAGTGTCGTGCGTGGACATGGGTGATCCCCCGTTTCGTGGTACGGCGATTTGCGGTGCTGTGGCTCGTTTTGCGAGCGTCTAGCTTCGTTCTAGCTAAGTGATATCACTTTACCCCGCACAGCAACCTTCTACGCATCCGAATCGTCGGTTCCATAGGGACAGGTGGGGACAGGTGCTGATTGTCACGTCCGCAAAAGACGGGATCGACCGTCCTATGTCCCCACGCGCGGTGTTAGTTTGCTGAGCTGACCTGACCGGTGAACCTGTGAGACACGAGAGACGGAAGCGGAGCGGATCGGACCCATGGGACGAGCGGAAGAAAGACGAGCGCGGCAGCGCGGCGGTGGACACCGCGCCGCGCCGAAGCGCTCGTCCAGAGCCGGCGCCAAGGGTGGTGCCACGGCCGGTGCCAAGGCCGGTGCGAAGAGTGGCATACGTCGCCTCTTCACCTGGAAGAAGCTCCTCGGTACGTTCTTCGGCCTCTGTCTCCTCGGGATGGCGGCCTTTGTCGCTCTGTACCTGATGATCGACGTTCCCAAGGGCAACGCCGCCGCGGTCCAGCAGAGCAACATCTACAAGTACAGCAACGGCGACACGCTCGCCCGCGACGGCGACGTCAACCGCGAGCTCGTCGACCTGGACCAGGTCTCCAAGGACGTCCGGATGACCTTCGTCGCCGCCGAGAACAAGTCCTTCTACGAGGACGCCGGCGTCGACTTCAAGGGCACCGCCCGCGGTCTGCTCAACACCCTCTCCGGCAAGGGCAAGCAGGGTGGCTCGACGATCACCCAGCAGTACGTCAAGAACTACTACCTGACACAGGACCAGACCGTCACGCGCAAGCTGAAGGAACTGGTCATCTCCCTGAAGGTGGACCGCCAGGAGTCCAAGGACGACATCCTCGCGGGCTATATCAACACCAGCTACTACGGCCGCAACGCGTGGGGCATCCAGGCCGCCGCGCAGGCCTACTACCGCGTCGACGCGGACGAGCTCAACGTCGCGCAGGGCGCGTACCTCGCCGCGCTGCTCCAGGCGCCGAGCCAGTACGACTGGGCGGTCGCTAGCCCCACCAGCAAGAAGCTGGTCACCGCCCGCTGGAACTACGTCCTGGACAACATGGTCGAGGAGGGCTGGCTCAGCTCCGCCAAGCGCGACGGCATGAAGTTCCCGGTGCCGAAGGACCCCAAGGGCGCGCCCGGTCTGCAGGGCCAGGCCGGCTACCTGGTGGAGGCCGCCGACACCGCGCTGAAGAAGCAGCTCGTCTCGCAGGGCACGGCCGCAGACATGGACGAGGCCGAGACCATGGTCAAGGCCGGCGGCTGGACCATCACCCTGAACATCGACAAGAAGAAGCAGGCCCAGCTGGAGAAGTCCGTCAAGAGCCAGCTGACCGGCAAGCTGGACGCCGAGAAGCGGGACATCGACGCCGACGTCCAGGCCGGTGCCGCCTCCGTCGACCCGAAGACCGGCAGGGTCGTCGCGATGTACGGCGGCGTGGACTATGTGAAGCACTACACGAACAACGCGACGCGCCGCGACTACCAGCCCGCCTCCACCTTCAAGCCGCTGATCCTGGCCGCGGCCGTCGACAAGGACGCCGAGACGCAGGACGGCACGCCGGTCACGGCGAAGACGATCTACGACGGCACCAGCAAGCGGCCGGTCGTCGACGACGGCAAGAAGGTCGGCTTCGCCCCGCCGAACGAGGACGACGTCGACTACGGAGACGTCACCGTCCAGACCGCGATGAACAAGTCCATCAACTCCGTCTTCGCCCAGCTGGGCGTCGACGTCGGCATGGACCAGGTCATGAAGACCGCGGGCGACCTCGGCATGGACGTCGAGGGCGCCAGGTCGGTGCCCGCCCAGACCCTCGGCACGATGGGCGCGAGCCCGCTGGAGATGGCCGGCGTCTACGCGACGCTCGACAACCACGGCAAGAAGGTCACCCCGGCCCTCGTGAAGTCCGTCGAGCACAAGGACCGCGTCGTCAAGTTCCCGGACCCGGTCGGCGACCAGGTCATCAGCCGCGAGGCCGCCGACACGGTCACCTCGGTGCTGACCGGCGTGGTCGACGACGGTACGGCCAAGACGTCCGTACGCGACAACCCGGCCCGCGACGGCCAGCAGGTCGCGGGCAAGACCGGTACCTCCGACTGCAACAAGTCGGCCTGGTTCACCGGCTACACGCCCAAGCTCGTCACCTCGGTGGGCGTCTTCGGCGAGGCGGCCAAGGCGGGCACCACCCGCTGCGGCAAGGACAAGCCGGTGAAGGTCAAGGCGTTCAGCCAGGTCACACTGCAGGGCGCGGCAGGCGGCGGCCGGGTCAACGGCGGTGGCTTCCCGGCCCAGATATGGGCGACGTACACCTTCGGCGCGATGGGCGGCGTCTCCAAGTTCGACCTTGACACCGACCAGGGCGCGGCCGTCCAGCCGACGATCACGCCGACGACCACTCAGCCGCCGGCGACACCGTCCGACGAGCCGAGCACCGAGGACCCGACGACGAAGCCGCCGACGACCAGTCCGCCGGTGGAGAGCAGTCCCGAGGAGACGCCGACCGAGAGCGAAGATCCTCCGACGCCGACCACCAGCGCACCGTCGCCACCGGACGGCATAGAACTACCAACGGACCCGGACGACCCACAGTCGGATCCGTAGCCGGCAATTACTGGGAAGACGCGCCCCCCATAAGGGGCGCGGGGAACTGCGCGACCAGCCACAAACGGCCCGCAGTTCCCCACCGGCATCACAGAAAACGGCTCGCAGAAACGGCCTCAGTCCCCGTTGACCGAGTGGGCGATCCGGTCACCGATCTCCTTGTCGATGTTCCGCCAGTACTGCAGCGCCCGCTCCAGCACGGGCCGGGACACATCGGCCAGCAGATGCCCGCTGACGTTCGACACGAGCCGGTCCCGGGCGCCGTCGTCGAGGACCTGCCGGACCATCGTCCCGGCCTGCCCCCAGTCGTCGTCCTCCCGGTGCAGCTTGTACGCCTCGCGCACCAGCTCCCCGGCGGTCTGCCAGCTCGCCGGGTCGCCGAACTGCCCGTAGTCGGCGGCGGGCCCGCCGTAGGAATTGGGCGCGTACGGACGGGCCGCGTTGGACGCCTCGTACCGCATGGGGCCGTCCTTGGCGTACGAGTTGACCGGTGCGTGCGGCCGGTTGGGCGGCAGCTGCGCGTAGTTGGGGCCGATCCGGTACCGATGGGTGTCCGGGTACGAGAAGAGCCGGCCCAGCAGCATCTTGTCCGGCGAGGGGCCGATGCCCGGCACCAGGTTGGACGGCTCGAAGGCGGCCTGCTCGATGTGGATGAAGTAGTCCTCGGGGTTCCTGTCGAGGGTCATCCGGCCGACGTCGATCAGCGGATAGTCGCCGTGCGGCCAGACCTTCGTCAGGTCGAACGGGTTGAAGCGGTAGTCCGCCGCGTCCTCGAACGGCATGATCTGGACCTTGAGCGTCCAGCTCGGCGCGTTCCCGGACTCGATCGACTCGTAGAGATCACGGCGGTGCTTGTCCGCGTCCGAACCGGCCAGCTCGTCGGCCTCGTCCTGCGTGAGGTGGTCGATGCCCTGGTCGGTCTTGAAGTGGTACTTCACCCAGAACCGCTCACCGGCACCGTTGATCCACATGTAGGTGTGGGACGAGTAGCCGTTCATGTGGCGGTACGTCTTCGGGATGCCCCGGTCACCCATCAGCCAGGTCACCTGGTGTGCCGACTCGGGCGAGAGCGTCCAGAAGTCCCACTGCATGTCGTTGCTGCGCAGCCCGGTCGCCGGGTGGCGCTTCTGCGAGCGGATGAAGTCCTGGAACTTGATCGTGTCACGGACGAAGAAGACCGGCGTGTTGTTGCCCACCAGGTCGTAGTTGCCGTGCTCGGTATAGAACTTGAGCGCGAAACCGCGCGGGTCGCGCCAGGTGTCGGGCGAGCCCTGCTCACCGGCGACGGTCGAGAAGCGCGCCAGCATCTCCGTGCGCTTCCCGGGCTGGAACAGGTCGGCCTTGGTGAACTGGCTGACGTCATTGGTTACTTCGAAGAATCCGTACGCGCCACTGCCCTTGGCGTGCACCACCCGCTCGGGGACCCGCTCCCGGTTGAACTGGGCCATCTTCTCGATGAGGTAGTGGTCCTGCAGCAGGATCGGGCCGTCGGGACCGACGGTGAGCGAGTGTTCGTCGCTCTCCACCGGAATTCCGACGTTGTTCGTGGTGTAGGGAGCCTTCTGGGGTGTCTGCGTCACGAGCGTCCTCCCGTCAAGAAGAGAGTCGTAAGGTCGCTTCGGCCACCCCAGCAGTCAACTCCGCCGACGGGATGTCGGCAACATTTGGACGCGATCCAATACCGGTTCGGGTCTCACCTGCCTGCCGGGGGGCGTCTCCCGTGGGTACCCCCCGATCAGGGATCGACTCAGCCGTGGCCGGACTCGTCCAAGGTCCGACTCAGCCGTGGTCCGACTCAGCCGTGGTTCAGCTCGAACCAGACCACCTTTCCCGTGCTGAGCCGGGTCGCGCCCCACCGCCTGGCCAGCTTGTTCACCAGGTAGAGCCCGCGGCCGCCCTCGTCCGTGGCCCGCGCCTGCCGCAGCCGCGGCAACTGCGGCACATCGTCACCGACCTCGCAGCGCAGCACGTCCGTACGGAGCAGACGCAGCGTGACCGGCCGTGTCGTGTAGCGCACGGCGTTCGTCACGACCTCGCTGACGAGCAGCTCCAGGGAGTCCGTGAGCTCCTCCAGGCCCCAGCGGGAGAGCGCCTTGCGGGCCAGCCGACGGGCCCGGCCCGGCGCCGCGTCCTCGGGGTCCAGATGCCAGAAGGCGACATCGCTGGGCGCGATTCCGTCGAAGCGGGCGGCGAGCAGTGCGATGTCGTCGTCCCGGTCGCCCGGGCCGAGCATGTCGAGCACCTCGTCGCACAGCGCTTCGAGCGGCGGCGGATGGTCGGCGCCGGTCAGCTGCGCGGTGGCGGCGAGCTTCTCGCGCAGCTGTTCTATACCGGTCCACACGTCACGCAGCCGCGACTCGACCAGACCGTCGGTGTAGAGCAGCAGGGTGGCGCCGGCGGGCGCGTCCAGCTCGACCGCCTCGAAGTCCACCCCGCCCACACCGATCGGGGCGCCCGGCGGTACGCGCAGGACCTCGGCCCGGCCGCCCAGGTGCAGCAGGACGGGCGGGGGATGGCCGGCGTTGGCGATGGTGATGCGGTGCGCGACCGGGTCGTACACCGCGTACAGGCAGGTCGCCATGCGGTCGGTGCCCAGGCGCTGGGCCTGCTCGTCCAGATGGTGCAGGACCTCCTGCGGGGGCAGGTCGAGCCCGGCGAGGGTCTGCGCGGTCGTCCGCAGCTGGCCCATGATGGCCGCCGAGGTCATGGAGTGGCCCATGACGTCACCGACGACGAGGGCGACCCGGCTGCCGGGCAGCGGGATCGCGTCGTACCAGTCGCCGCCGACCCGGGCGGTCTCCGCGGCCGGCAGATAGCGGGACGCCAGCCGCACGCCGGTCGGCCGGGGCAGCGTCTCGGGCAGCATCGTGCGCTGCAGCTCGTCCGCGATGTAGGCCTCGCGCCCGTACAGCACGGCTTTGTCGATGCCGAGCGCGCTGTGCGTGGCGAGCTGGGCCGCCACGAGCAGGTCGTCCGTCTCGAAGGCGGGCCGGTCCGGGCGGCGCAGGAACAGCGCGGCGCCGATCACACGGCGGCGCCCGCGCAGCGGGGCGAGGATCGCCCGCTGGCCGCCGGGCACGGTCAGGTCCTCGCCGATCAGCTCCGGCAGCGCGGCCCGTGCGGCGGGCGCGTCCGCGAAGACGGGCCGCACCCCGCGCAGCACCTCGTTCAGCGCGCCACCGGGTCGTACGGTGCACAGCTCGGCGGTGATCCCGAGGTCGGGCTCGGGCTGGAGCGCGGGCAGCAGGAAGCCCTCGGTGTCCCGGTCCTCGGGGATCCGGTCGGTGCGCCGCAGCCGCAGCACGACGGGCCCGGTGGGCCGTTCGTCGCCGACAGGCAGCGGGTCGCGCAGATAGACGAGGATCGCGTCCGAGAAGGTCGGCACGGTGGCCCGGCACAGGCCCATCACGATCTCGTCGAGGTCGATGCCGCGGGCGATCCGCCGGGTGGCGGCCCCCACGAAGCGCAGCCGGTCGCCGTCCCGGCGCATGGGCATGGGAGTGCCCGGCGCGGGCCCCTGTCCCGTACGCCGCTCCTTGCCGCTCTGGACCGCGGACGCCTCGGCACCCGACTGGGCCGGGATCGTCTCGGGCGCGGGCCGCGGGCGGTGCGGGTCGGGCTCGGTCACGGACGGCTGGGAATGCTCGGATCCCGAGCCGGTGGGAGCGTCGGTCGGGCCGTGGCCGCCGGAGGGCGCGGGCGGGCCCTGGCTGCCGGCCGGGGTCCCGGACGCGGCGGGCGTGCCCGTGGCGGCGGCGAGGGAGCCCGGGGGTGTGGGGGAGCCGGTCGGGCACTGGCCGTCGGAAGCGGGCGCACCCGGGATCCCGGGCGGGGCGGGGGCCTCGGCCGGCCGTCCCTGTGCGGGTAAACCGGTGGAACCCTGCGCCGGCGGCTCCGGGGTACGCAGAAGCGCCCCGCGGGGGTCCGCGGGGGCGGTGGGCCGGGCAGCGCTTGGCTGGCGGCGCTCGTGGGAGGTGGGGTGCTCCGTCACGCGTGTCGAATCCATCCGTCCGGTGCTGCGCGCCGTGCGTGCAGTTCGTCCCGCAGAAATCCCGATACCCGGAATGCGTGCCCCAGGAACGGAATCACCGCGTGGTCAGACAGCCTCTCAGAAGAGGGACCGTCGGGCACCGGCGGGAACAGCCCGTCCGGCCGTCTCCTGACCGTACCGCTGTGGCCCTCGTACCCCTCGCTCACGTCCTGCCGCCCCTCGGTGACGTTCGGTCAAGCCCAGCGTGTGCTCCGGGAGTTGTCGCCTCGCGCCCGCCCGCCACCCGACCACCACTCCTCAACGACGGTGCTGCGCACCGACCGTGACTGTTCGTTGCGGAGGACGATCCTACGGTTCTACCACGGGGGCACAACAAGGGTCTCACGTGGACACGTGCGCGGGCGTACGATCCCAGTCGTCCGGCAGCGACGGTACGGACCAGGACGGATCCGGGCGCCAGTGCGGCCAGCCGTCCGAGAACGGCGGGCCCCAGGCGCGGATCACCTCCACGGCGGCCCGGCCGGCCTCCCGCACCCGCGCGGCCAGTTGGGCGTCCATCAGACCGTCCCGCCGGGCCTGCGCGAACTCGTCCTCGTCGCGCCAGTCCCAAGTCCGGTCAGGGTTCACCGAGATGTCGAGGAAGTGGTCCTCGGAGTCCACCCCGCCGGCCCATCTGGCCAGCGGTTCCTCCAAGTTGACGTACCAGTTCTTGAACTGCCAGCCCGGCTCCCAGAACAGCCACACCGACCACGGCTCACCGGGCCGGGCCAGCTTCAGCACACCGGTGCCGAACCAGTGGCCGCGCTGCACGGTCCTGGGCTTGGTGTAGCGGGACTCCAGCGGCTCCACGTGCACGGGCGTGCCGTCGGCGAGGACGGGCTTCACACACTCCGTCCCCGGGGCCAGCCACACGGCGAGCAGCTCCTCGTCGTCCCGCACGACGGTCACGGGGCGCACGATGTGGAAGCGCTCGCCGGCGTTCTCCCGGTAACGCCACAGGATCCGGCTCCCGGGGTTCCAGTACGCCGCCGACCCGCCCGCTTCCACGTGTGTCACCGCTCCACCCTCTGCCATGAACAGATATTAGGTGCCCATGGCATACGACGCTGCGGCGCGCGTCACGGTTCGCGCGCCGGGCCGCATGACGTTACGGGCGCGTCATCCGCAGGACATCCAGGGCCTCGTCCAGCTGCTCCCGGGTGAGGTCGCCGCGCTCGACGTAACCCGACTCCAGGACGACCTCACGGATGGTCCTCCGCTCGGCGAGCGCCTTCTTGGCGACCTTCGCGGCCTCCTCGTACCCGATGTACTTGTTCAGCGGCGTCACGACCGACGGCGACGACTCGGCGTACTCGCGGGCCCGCTCGCGGTTGGCGGTGATCCCGTCGACGGTCCGGTCGGCGAGCAGCCGCGAGACGTTCGCGAGGAGCCGGACCGACTCCAGTACGTTCCTGGCGATGACCGGCAGCATCACGTTGAGCTCGAAGTTCCCGGAGGCCCCGGCGGTGGCGATCGTCGCGTCGTTCCCGGTCACCTGCGCGGCGACCATCAGTACGGCCTCGGGAATGACCGGATTCACCTTGCCGGGCATGATCGACGAACCGGGCTGGAGGTCGGGAAGACTGATCTCGGCCAGACCGGTGCGCGGCCCGGAGGCCATCCACCGAAGATCATTCGCGATCTTCGTCAGCCCGACCGCGATGGTCCGCAGCTGCCCGCTGGTCTCGACGATCCCGTCCCGCGCCCCCTGCGCCTCGAAGTGGTCGCGCGCCTCGGTGAGCGGCAGCCCGGTGCTCCGCGCGACCTCGGCGATCACGGCGGCGGAGAACCCGGGCGGGGTGTTGATCCCGGTCCCCACGGCGGTCCCCCCGAGCGGCAGCTCGGCAAGCCGCGGCAGGGAGGCCTGAAGCCGCTCGATCCCGTACCGCACCTGGGCGGCGTACCCGCCGAACTCCTGCCCGAGCGTCACGGGCGTGGCATCCATGAGATGCGTACGCCCGGACTTCACGACGTCGGCGAACTCCTCGGACTTGCGGGTGAGCGCGTCCGCGAGGTGCTCAAGGGTCGGGACGAGATCGCGGGTGACGGCGGCGGTCGCGGCGATGTGGATGGACGAGGGGAAGACGTCGTTGCTGGACTGCGAGGCGTTCACATGGTCGTTCGGATGTACGTCCCTGCCGAGCCGTTCCGTCGCCAGCGTGGCGATGACCTCGTTCGTGTTCATGTTGGACGAGGTCCCGGAGCCTGTCTGAAAAACGTCCACCGGGAAGTGCTCGTCCCACTTCCCGTCCACGACCTCCGCGGCCGCCTCCTGGATGGCCTCCGAGACGTCCTTGTCCAGCACTCCGAGCCCGGCGTTCACCTTGGCCGCGGCCGCCTTGATCCTGGCGAGGGCCTCGATGTGCGCCCGCTCGATCCGCTGGCCGGAGATGGGGAAGTTCTCGACGGCACGCTGGGTCTGCGCCCGCCATTTCGCGTCCGCGGGGACGCGGACCTCACCCATGGAGTCGTGTTCGATCCGGTAGTCGCTCATGAGACGTACAGCGCCCCCGCCGCCCCTACCCATTCCCGTCCGTAGCGATTGCGGCTGCGGGCCCGGTGGGGGCTGATCGCGCAGTTCCCCGCGCCCCCAGGTACCCAGGGGCGCGGGGAACTGCGCAGTCTTTTGGTCTTTCGGGGGTTCGGGGGCGGAGCCCCCGAGTAAGGGACGGGAATGGGTAGGGGCGGCGGGGGCGAAAAAACGCCTGTCGCGACGAACGGACTAACCCAGCCCAGGCCCCCGCACAGGAATCGACGTGAACGTCGGCGCAGGCGCCGGGTCCTTGAAGAAGTCGTTGCCCTTGTCGTCAACGACGATGAACGCCGGGAAGTCCTCCACCTCGATCTTCCACACGGCCTCCATCCCGAGCTCCTCGTACTCGACGACCTCGACCTTCTTGATGCAGTCCTGCGCAAGCCGCGCCGCGGGCCCCCCGATGGAGCCGAGGTAGAAACCACCGTGCGCGTCACAGGCGTTGGTGACCTGCGCGGACCGGTTCCCCTTGGCGAGCATCACCTTGGAACCGCCCGCCGCCTGGAACTGCTCCACGTACGAGTCCATCCGCCCGGCCGTGGTGGGCCCGAACGACCCGGACGCGTACCCCTCGGGGGTCTTGGCCGGCCCCGCGTAGTACACGGGGTGGTCCTTCAGGTACTGCGGCATCTCCTCGCCCGCGTCAAGACGCTCCTTGATCTTGGCGTGCGCGATGTCCCGCGCGACGACGAGCGGTCCGGAGAGGGACAGCCGGGTCTTCACCGGGAACTTCGTGAGCTCGGCGAGGATGTCGTCCATGGGCTGGTTCAGGTCGATCTCGACGACGTCGGACGCCTCGTCGAGGTGCTCCTCCGTCGTCTCGGGGAGGAACCGCGCCGGGTCCGTCTCCAGCTGCTCCAGGAAGACGCCCTCGGCGGTGATCTTCGCGACGGCCTGACGATCCGCCGAGCAGGAGACGGCGATGGCGACCGGGCAGGACGCCCCGTGCCGCGGCAGCCGCACCACACGCACGTCGTGGCAGAAGTACTTGCCGCCGAACTGCGCGCCGATCCCGATCCGCTGCGTCAGCTCGAAGACCTTCTCCTCCAGCTCCTTGTCCCGGAAGCCGTGCCCGAGCTCGGAGCCCTCGGCCGGGATCTCGTCCAGGTAGTGCGCGGAGGCGTACTTCGCGGTCTTCAGGGCGTACTCCGCGCTCGTACCGCCGACGACGATCGCCAGGTGGTACGGCGGGCAGGCCGCGGTCCCCAGGGAGCGGATCTTCTCCTCCAGGAACTTCATCATGGAGGACTCGTTCAGGACGGCCTTCGTCTCCTGGTACAGGAACGACTTGTTGGCCGAGCCGCCGCCCTTGGCCATGAAGAGGAACTTGTAGGCGCCGCCGTCGGTCGCGTACAGCTCGATCTGGGCGGGCAGGTTCGACCCGGTGTTCTTCTCGTCCCACATGGTGAGCGGGGCCATCTGCGAGTACCGCAGGTTGAGGTTCAGGTAGGCGTCGTAGATGCCGCGACTCAGCGCGGCCTCGTCGCCGCCCTCGGTGAGCACGTTCTGTCCGCGTTTGCCCATGACGATCGCCGTGCCGGTGTCCTGGCACATGGGGAGC
Source organism: Streptomyces sp. NPDC058697 (assembly GCF_042715345.1). Lineage (NCBI taxonomy): Bacteria > Bacillati > Actinomycetota > Actinomycetes > Kitasatosporales > Streptomycetaceae > Streptomyces > Streptomyces sp. NPDC058697. Next base: position 77,536 of record NZ_JBHXSU010000033.1, on the reverse strand, counting down.
ACGCCCGCGGCGGCGATGTTCGCGTTCTTCAGGAGGTCGAGCGCCACGAACTTGTCGTTGCCCGACGCCTCGGGGTCGTCGATGATGCGCCGCAGCTGGGCGAGGTGTGCCGGCCGCAGATAGTGCTGGATGTCGTGGATGGCCTCGGCGGCGAGCTTGCGCAGAGCCTCCGGCTCCACCTTGAGGAACGTGCGCCCGTCGGCCTCGAAGGTGGAGACACCCTCGGAGGTCACCAGCCGGTAGGGGGTGGTGTCCTCTCCCTGGGGGAGCAGATCGGTGTACGCGAACTCAGGCATCTCGCCAAATCCTTCATCGACAGACAGCGGCCGGCCTCCATTGGCGGGCGCCCACCAGCGTAGAACCTGCTACCGACACCAAGCTTGTGAGGTAAGGCTCAGTTCGCCGTCCACACCCCCTAGTCGCGATCTATCGCGTTTGGGTACGCTGCTGTCGTGGACCTAGAGAAGCGCACCTCACCCGCACCCGACCTTCGGAAGCAGACCGACCTCCGGGCGTCCGACGCCGACCGCGACCGGACGGCCGACATCCTGCGCGAGGCCCTCGCCGAGGGCCGCCTCACCGCGGAGGAGCACTCCGAGCGGGTCGAGGACGTCTTCCGCGCGAAGACCGTCGGCGAGCTGGAACCCCTCGTGGCGGACCTGCCGGTGGCCCACCGCTCCCGCCCGGCGGCGACGTTCGCCCCGGCACCGAACCGCCCCACCCCGGGCACGGTCCCTTCGGTCGCCGAGGAGAACGTGGTGGCGGTGTTCAGCGCGGCCGTCCGCAAGGGCCGCTGGCGCATCGGCCGCCGCACGCACGCGTACGCGATCTTCGGCAGCGTGGAGATAGACCTCAGCGAGGCGGTCTTCGAGCACCAGCAGGTCGTGATCAAGGCGATAGCGGTCTTCGGCAACGTCGAGATCCGCGTCCCGGAGAACGTGTCGCTGCGCGGCAACGGCGGCGGGGTCCTCGGCAACTTCGAGGTGGACACGCTCGATTCGGCCGACCACGACGCACCCGTGGTGTATGTGGACGGACTGGCCGTACTGGGAAATATCGAGGCAAAACCCAAGCGGGGCAAGCTGATCGAGGACATCCTCGACCGGGTCGGGGACCGGGTGAACGCGAAGTTGCGCAAACACCTCGGGCATTGACGGTCGCGAATTTCCCGGCGAGCGGAGGGTATTGGTCCAGTAGTGACGGTCCAGTGCCGGTCGGGATCTCCCGCGCTTCGGAACTGAGTGCATAGGCGCGCGTACAGCGGGTAGGCCTTGCTGCATCGTCTCTCGCTCGCGAAGCCGTCGTCAGGAGTAGACCGTGCTGCATCCGCCGCATCAGTCCCTGCAGGTCGCTGCCGTTCCGCCCCAGCCGGTGCCGGTGCGCGAGAGGGACCAGGACGCCCCTTGGCACACGGAGGCCGTGTGCCGCCGGGACGAGGCCGGGTTGTTCTTCGCGCCCTCGAAAGAACCCACCGCGGCCCGGCTGTCCCGGGAGGAGGCGGCCAAGCGGGTCTGCGCGCGCTGTCCGGTGATGGTCGAATGCCGAGAGCACGCACTGCTGCAACCCGAGCCCTACGGAGTCTGGGGCGGCCTCACCGCCGCCGAGCGCCGAGTCGTCCTGGCCCGACGCCGCCGCCGCGACCTCGAACTGCAGAAGGCCGCCCGCGCCACAGGCCCGATAGCCGCAGCCGGCTGACACTCACACCGATGGGGCGCCCCTCCGCACAAGGGGCGCCCCATCGCCGTACAAAAATCAATCGCTCCGCCGCAGCTTCGGCCGTTGCGTCACGTCTGCGGCGCTGAGCCTGCCACCGCGCCGCCAGAACGCGCCCCTTCAGGGGCGCGGGGAACTGCGCGACCAGCCCAAACGAACCCGCAGATGCCCACGGTCCGCATCGCACGCTTGACCAGCGAACTACTTCGCCCTGTCGAAGTCGATCGCGCTATAAGCCCGCAGCTTCGCCAGCCGATGCTCCGAGTTGATCTGCCGCACCGTCCCCGACTTCGACCGCATCACGATCGAGTCGGTCGTCGCGGTCTCGGGCCGATAGCGAACCCCCCGCAGCAACTCACCGTCGGTGATCCCGGTGGCGACGAAGAAGACGTTCTCGCCGGAGACCAGGTCGTCGGTGAACAGGACCCGGTCGAGGTCGTGCCCCGCGTCGATCGCGCGCTGCCGCTCCTCGTCCTCCTTGGGCCACAACTTGCCCTGGATCGTGCCGCCCAGGCACTTCACCGCACAGGCGGAGATGATGCCCTCGGGCGTACCGCCGATGCCGAGCAGCAGATCGATGCCGGTGCCCTCGCGCAGCGCCAGGATGGAGCCCGCGACATCGCCGTCGGAGATGAGCTTGATGCGTGCGCCGGTCTCCCGGATCTCCTTGATGATGCCGTCGTGGCGCGGCCGGTCGAGGATGACGACCGTGACGTCCTCGGGCGTGACGCGCTTGGCCTTGGCGACCCGGCGGATGTTCACGGACACGGGCGCGTTGATGTCGACGAAGTCGGCGGCCTCGGGGCCGGTGACCAGTTTGTCCATGTAGAAGACCGCGGACGGGTCGAACATGGTGCCGCGGTCGGCGGCGGCCAGCACCGCGATCGCGTTCGTCATGCCCTTCGCGGTGAGCGTGGTGCCGTCGATCGGGTCGACGGCGATGTCGCACTCGGGGCCCGTCCCGTCTCCGACGCGCTCCCCGTTGAAGAGCATCGGGGCCTCGTCCTTCTCGCCCTCACCGATGACGACGACGCCGTTCATCGAGACGGTGGAGACGAGGGTCCGCATGGCCCGTACGGCAGCGCCGTCGGCGCCGTTCTTGTCGCCGCGGCCGACCCAGCGGCCCGCGGCCATCGCGGCGGCTTCGGTGACCCGGACGAGCTCAAGGGCGAGGTTTCGGTCGGGGGCCTCGGACGGGACCTCGAGTTCGGACGGCAAGTGATGCTCGGTCATCGGAGCGCACCTTTCTGATACGACGACGGCCGGATGAGGGTTCGGGCCGACTCTATCCTCAGTCCGACAAAATGAGCAGGGGGGCCCACGGATGAGCAGACCAGTACACCTGCGACGATGGGTGCGTGGCAGGTATGAAAGGCAAGCAGACGGTCCGGGACATGGTGTTGTCCCTGGGCCTGATCGGCATAGTCGCGGGCTTCATCTACGTCTTCATTCCCAATGACGACTCGGAGCCCCCTCTCAAGCGGGTCGACTACCGCGTGGAACTCCTGACGGCCCGCCGTGCGGCCGCCTATCCGGTGGCGGCGCCCGAGGGGCTGTCCAAGCAGTGGAAGGCGACGTCGGTGCGGTTCCAGGGCGCCGACTTCGACGCGTGGCACCTCGGCTTCCACGACCCCGACGGTGAGTACGTGGCGATCGAGCAGTCGACTCAGAAGCCCGTCACGTTCATCGACGACGCGAGCCAGGGCGCCGAGGAGACGAACACGACGCAGCGCATAGGCGAGCGCACCTGGGAGCGGTACGAGGGCGCGAAGTACGACGCCCTCGTCCTCCGGGAGAAGGGCTCCACGACGGTCGTGACCGGAACGGCGTCCTTCGCTCAGCTGACGAAGATGGCCCAGGCCCTGAAGACGGAGTAAGGCGCGCGCACATGGCGACGGCCCCCGGCGTTCGTGCCGGGGGCCGTCGTCGTCATGCGTGCTGCGAGGGTCAGACCGTCGTGATGACCTGGTCGGCGTCGAGGCGCGGGGAGCGCGGGTGCCAGGCGTCCTCGGCCGGCTTGCCGATGTTGACCACCATCAGCGGGGTGTGGTCGTCGTCGAGGAACTCCTTCTGGACGCCCGCGAAGTCGAAGCCCGTCATCGGACCGGCGGCCAGGCCGGCGGCGCGGACGCCGACGATGAAGTACGCGGCCTGCAGCGCGGCGTTGACGGTGGCGGCACCCTCACGGACCGGACGCTCGGCGAAGAAGAGGTCCTTGGCCTGCGGGAAGTGCGGCAGGAGGTACGGGAGTTCCTCGTGGAACTCGTTGTCCGCGGAGAGGATCGCGACGAGCGGTGCGCCGGCCGTCTTCGGCTGGTTGCCCTCGGACATGTGCCGCACCAGGCGCTCGCGGGCCTCGGCGGAGCGGACCAGGGTGATGCGCAGCGGGGACTGGTTGAAGGCGGTCGGGCCGAACTTGACCAGGTCGTAGATCGCCTGCACCTGCTCCTCGGAGACGGGCTCGTCGGTGAAGGCGTTCGCGGTGCGGGCCTCGCGGAAGAGCAGGTCCTGAGCGGTGGGATCAAGGACGAGGGACATGAATCAACCTTTTCGGGGAGTGCGTCGAACCCTGTGGGGGGATTCGCCTTGCACTTCCGAAGGTACGTCGATGAAGTTTAGGATTCAACCAAAACTGGAGCATGGTGATCCGGTTCACAGACGGCGAGGGTCGGCGAAGCCGCTGTGAACGTGATCGCGAAGCGTGTGTCCGGGAGCTACTCGGTGCCGGAACCGGTGCCGGAGCCGGAGCCGGAACCGGCACCGGATTCGCCGGACTCCTCCTCGGCTTCCTCCCCGGCCCCCGCCAGAGCCGCGTCGAGGCGGGCGCGGGCGCCGTCCAGCCACCGCCGGCACACCTTGGCCAACTCCTCGCCCCGCTCCCACAGGGCGAGCGACTCCTCAAGGGTCGTACCGCCCGCCTCCAGGCGTCGTACGACCTCGATGAGCTCGTCCCGTGCCTGCTCGTACCCGAGCGCCTCGTCCGTCCTGCTGGTCATGCGCCCACCCTAGGGTCTGTCTCGGACATCGACTCGTACCGTGAACTCGCCCTCGGCGACCCGCGCTCGCAGGGACTCCTCCGCCGTCACCTCGTCCGGGGACCGGACCGCGTGGCCGTCGGCCTTCTGCAGCACCGCGTAACCCCGCTTGAGGGTCGCGGCGGGGGAGAGGGCCACCACGCGCGCGTGCGTGTGCGTCAGCTCCGAGTCGGCACGGTCGAGGAGGTGCCCGAGCGTACGGCGGCCGCGGTCGAGCAGCGAGGCGACATGGTCCGCGCGCTCGTCGACCATCCGGTGCGGATCCTCTATCGAGGGGCGGGCCAGCGCGTGCGCGAGACCCCTCTCCTCCCGGTCGATGAAGGACTGGACGCTGCGGCGGGCGCGGTCCCGCAGGAACTGGACGCGCTCGTACTCCTCGCCGACGTCCGGAACGACCTTCTTCGCCGCGTCGGTCGGAGTGGAGGCGCGCAGGTCGGCCACGTGGTCGAGCAGCGGGTTGTCGGGTTCGTGCCCGATGGCCGACACGACCGGTGTACGGCAGGACGCGACCGCCCGTACGAGCTGCTCGTCCGAGAACGGGAGCAGGTCCTCCACGCTGCCGCCGCCGCGCGCCACGATGATCACGTCCACGTCGTCGAGCGCGTCCAGTTCCTTCACCGCCTGGACGACCTGGGGGACCGCGTGGACGCCCTGCACGGCGACGTTGCGCACCTCGAAGCGGACGGCGGGCCAGCGGTGGCGCGCGTTCTCCAGCACATCCCGCTCGGCGGCGGAGGCACGGCCGCAGACGAGCCCGATGAGCTGGGGCAGGAAGGGCAGCGGCTTCTTGCGCTCGGCCGCGAACAGCCCTTCGGCGGCGAGGGACTTCTTCAACTGCTCCAGCCGGGCGAGCAGTTCACCCACGCCGACCGGCTTTATCTCGGCGGCCCGCAACGACAGCTGCCCACGCGGCGCGTACCACTCGGGCTTCGCGAGTACGACGACACGGGCGCCCTCGCTCACCACGTCGGCGACCGCGTCGAACACCTGGCGGTAGCAGGTCACGCTCACCGAGATGTCGTACGACGGATCGCGCAGCGTCAGAAACACGACCCCCGCGCCCGGCCGCCGCGACAACTGGGTGATCTGCCCCTCCACCCACACCGCCCCGAGCTGGTCGATCCACCCCCCGATGAGCCGCGACACCTCACCGACGGGGATGGGTGCGTCCGAGGACGTGTTGAGAGCCATGCGGCGAGGGTATCCGCCGGCTGTGACAGAGCGGTCGTGCGTCGGCCGAGTTGGGCGGGTGCGGGTCCGCTGTGGCTGATCGCGCAGTTCCCCGCGCCCCTAAAGACCTAGGGGCGCGGGGAACTGCGCAATCTTTTGGGGGTTCGGGGGCGAAGCCCCTGAGTCAGGGACGGGAATGGGTAGGGGCGGCGGGGGCGAAATCCTCGGTTCAGCCCTCCGAAGGCCCCCGCCCCCGTTGCCCCACCAGCACCCCCACCCCAACAACCAGCCACACCGCCCCCACCACCTGCGCCGCCCCCGACGCCTCGAAGATCACGGCCACAGTGATCGCCGCCCCGAGAACCGGCATCAGCACATGCCGCCACCACACCACAGCCCCACCCCGCCGCCGCACGGCGAACCAGCCCACCACACTCGCGTGCAGCAGCGTGAACGCCGTCAACGCCCCGACGTCGACCACCGACACCAGATGGTCCATCCCGTCGTCACGCCGAGCGGCCCACACCGCGGCCACCATCGTGATGACGGCCGCGCAGAGCAGAGCCACCCGCGGCACCCCGGAGTCCGTCCGGGACAGAACCCGCGGCAGCCGCCGGTCCCGGGACATCGCGAACAGCAGCCGCCCGGCCGCCGCCTGCCCGGCCAGCGCCGCGAACGCCGCCCCGATCGCCTTGCTCACCGCCACCAGATCGTGCAGCCACGTCCCGACGGAGGCGTCCACGGCGTCGTAGAACGCCGACCCCTGCTTGCCCGGATCGGCGGCGAGCTGCGCGGACGACAGAGGTTCGAGCAGGGCGATGAGATACGTCTGCGCGATGAACAGCACACCGGCGAGGGCGAGACAGAACAGCACGGCCCTGGCCACCTTCTCCGAACTACCGGTCACCTCCTCTGCGAAGGAGGCGATCGCGTCGAAGCCGAGATAGGAGAGCACGGCGACCGACACGGCCCCGACGACGGCGGACAGCGCGAACGCCCCCTGGGAGCCGTCGCCCGACAACGGCGAGAGCCACCCCCGCTCGGCCCCGTCGCGCGCGAGGACGACGACCGCCGACACGACGAAGACAAGGAGGACCACGATTTCCATCGCGAGCACCAGGAAACCGACGCGCGCGGCGGCCCGTACGCCCCACAGGTTGAGCAGCGTCGTGACGACGACGGCGAGCGCCGTCCACACCCACCGCGAGACCTCCGGGACCAGGGAGTTCATCGCGATCCCGGAGAAGAGGTACGCCACAGCCGGGATGAGGAGGTAGTCCAGCATCGCCATCCAGCCGGCGACGAACCCCGCCTCCTTTCCGAGCGCCGCGCGCGCGTAGGCGAACACCGAACCCGCCTGGGGGACCACCCGCACCATCTGGGCGTAGCTGAAAGCGGTGAACGCCATCGCGACCGTGGCGACGACATAGACCAGCGCGACCGCCCCGTGCGACTTGGCGTCGAGGGTCCCGAAGATGCCGACCGGCGCCATGGGGGCGATGAACAGCAGCCCGTAGACGACCAGATCACGGAAGCCGAGATTCCGCCGCAGGCCGTGTTCGTCGTGTTCCTCGCCGGCCGCGTGGGCCGAGGCCTCCGTACCGGACATCCGTACCTCCCGAGAGTCGCGCCTGGCCCCACCCCTCCCAGCTCCCGACCAGTCTCCCCAAGGCGGCGATCTTTGACCCGCCGGGCGCGGCCTTACGATGGGACGCATGACTGCTTCGACTGGCCGCCGTGTCCTCCTCGCCGCCCCCCGTGGCTACTGCGCGGGAGTCGACCGTGCCGTGATCGCCGTCGAGAAGGCCCTTGAGCAGTACGGGGCCCCGATCTATGTCCGCCACGAAATCGTCCACAACAAGTACGTCGTGCAGACCCTGGAGAAGAAGGGCGCGATCTTCGTCGAGCAGACGGCGGAGGTCCCCGAGGGGTCCATCGTCATGTTCTCGGCGCACGGCGTCGCCCCGGTCGTCCACGACGAGGCCGCGGCCGGCAAACTCGCCACCATCGACGCGACCTGCCCGCTGGTCACCAAGGTCCACAAGGAAGCGGTCCGCTTCGCCAAGGAGGACTACGACATCCTCCTGATCGGGCACGAGGGCCACGAGGAAGTCATCGGCACGTCCGGCGAGGCGCCCGAGCACATCACGCTCGTCGACGGCCCCGAGGACGTCGCCAAGGTCGAGGTCCGGGACCCCTCCAAGGTGGTCTGGCTCTCGCAGACCACGCTGTCGGTCGACGAGACCATGGAGACGGTCGACGCCCTCAAGAACAAGTTCCCGCAGCTCATCTCCCCGCCCAGCGACGACATCTGCTACGCCACGCAGAACCGCCAGATCGCGGTGAAGAAGCTCGCCGAGGACGCCCAGCTGGTGATCGTGGTGGGCTCGAAGAACTCCTCGAACTCGATCCGCATGGTCGAGGTCGCCCTGGACGCGGGCGCCTCCGCCGCCCATCTGGTGGACTTCGCCGCCGAGATCGACGAGGCCTGGCTGGAGGGCGTCACCACGGTCGGCCTGACCTCCGGCGCCTCGGTCCCGGACGTACTGGTGGACGGCGTACTGGAGTGGCTGGCCGAGCGTGGCTACGGCGACGTGGAGACGGTCAAGACGGCCGACGAGTCCATCACGTTCTCCCTCCCCAAGGAACTGCGCCGCGACCTGCGCGCGGAGGCGGCCGCTCTGGTGGCGGACCGCACCGCCGGGACCCCCTCGGCCGAGTGACTGTCCGTCGTACGACGTAACGTAGAGCCATGCAGATCTTCGGTGTGGACATCGGTGGCTCAGGGATCAAGGGTGCTCCCGTGGACCTGGACGTGGGCGACCTGGTGGAGGAGCGCCACAAGGTGCTCACGCCGCACCCCGCGACGCGCGACGCGGTGGCGGACGGCGTGAAGGAGGTCGTCGGCCACTTCGGCTGGACGGGCCCGGTCGGGATCACCTTCCCGGGTGTGGTCACCGGCGGCGCCACCATCCGTACGGCCGCCAACGTCGACAAGGACTGGATCGACACGGACGCCCGCGCCCTGCTCAGCGACCGGCTGGGCGGCCTGCCGGTGACCGTGCTGAACGACGCGGACGCGGCGGGCGTCGCCGAGATGCAGTTCGGCGCGGGCCAGGGCCGCCAGGGCACGGTCTTCCTGCTCACGTTCGGTACGGGCATCGGCAGCGCCCTCTTCGTGGACGGCATCCTCGTGCCGAACACGGAGCTGGGCCACCTGGAGCTGAACGGCCACGACGCGGAGAAGCACGCGTCCACGAAGGCCAAGGAGGACCACGACCTCTCCTGGGAGCACTGGGCCCACCGCGTCCAGAAGTACCTCGCCCATGTGGAGATGCTCTTCTCGCCCGAGCTCTTCATCATCGGCGGCGGCGTCAGCCGCAAGTCCCACAAGTTCCTGCCCCTGATCGAGGGCGTCAAGGCGGAGATCGTCCCGGCCCAGCTGCAGAACAACGCGGGGATCGTGGGCGCGGCGATGAGAGCGGCGAAGGCGGACTAGCGACCACGCGGTGGTCGACGCCGGGCGCCGACCACCCCAGGGGGCCCAGGGGGATCCAGAGGGACGGAACCTCAGGCGGCTGCCCGGCGCCGCTGGGCGGCACGGCGGCTCATCATCCGCACCTTGCGCACGGTGACGATGAGTCCGGCGACCAGCGTGCCCCCGTACAGCCACCCGGCGTGCAGGGCGAGAGCGGTGACCAGCCCCATCAGTCGTCCGCCGAGCCCGCCACCGCTGTCGGCGATCGGCAGCAGTCCGACGGCGAAGGCGATCGGCACGGCGACGACCGCCGTGACGAGATCGGCCCGCCGCACCCACACCGCCGTCAACGCGCACACCGGCAGGAACAGCACCCCGTAGACGACGAGCGAAGACCCGAACAGCAGCGCGTCGAGACAGGCCAGCGCGAACATCACCGCGGCACAGAACAGCCCGCTGCCCAGCCCGGTGAGCCGGGGGTTGGGGAACCGGCGTACGGCCTGCACCAGCGGTGAGGGGGCCGGCGCGGTCCTCGGGACACCGGCCCCGGCCTGCTGCCGGGCCGTACGGGTCCCACCCCGGCCGGCCTGCGGGGGAAGGGGCGCGCCGCGTCGCAGCGGCGGTGACTGAGGGGGACGAGTTCTGTGTTGCTCCACAGGTCCAACTTAGGTCGGGTTATGTGTGGAATGGGCCCTGGGACACGCGCTTTGGCCGACCTTGGGCAAGCGTTCGATACGTCGCCGGTGCGGGGCGCGGAACGCCGTAGACTGGTGGATCGTCTGGATCGTCCTCCACCCTTACGTACGGGAAGTCGCAACGTGTCGCTCACGATCGGAATCGTCGGTCTGCCGAATGTCGGCAAGTCGACCCTGTTCAACGCCCTGACCAAGAACGACGTGCTGGCGGCCAACTACCCGTTCGCCACGATCGAGCCGAACGTCGGCGTGGTCGGTGTCCCCGACGCCCGGCTGACCAAGCTGGCCGAGATCTTCGGTTCGCAGAAGATCCTCCCGGCCACGGTCGACTTCGTGGACATCGCGGGCATCGTGCGCGGCGCGAGCGAGGGCGAGGGCCTCGGCAACAAGTTCCTCGCGAACATCCGTGAGTCGGACGCGATCTGCCAGGTCATCCGTGCCTTCAAGGACGAGAACGTCGTGCACGTGGACGGCAAGGTCTCGCCGAAGGACGACATCGAGACGATCAACACCGAGCTGATCCTCGCCGACCTGCAGACCATCGAGAAGGTCCTGCCGCGCCTCCAGAAGGAGTCGCGGATCAAGAAGGACGTCGTGGCGAAGGTGGCGGCGGTCGAGGCGGCCAAGGAGATCCTGGACGGCGGCCAGACCCTCTTCGCCGCGGGCATCAAGCAGGACTCGGACCAGGAGGCCCTCCTCCACGACCTTCACCTGCTCACGGTCAAGCCGTTCCTCTATGTCTTCAACGTCGACGAGGACGAGCTGACGGACGACGCCTTCAAGGCCGAGCAGAGCGCCTTGGTCGCCCCGGCCGAGGCGATCTTCCTCAACGCCAAGCTGGAGGCGGACCTCGCCGAGCTCGACGACGAGGAGGCCCTTGAGCTCCTCCAGTCCGTCGGAGTCGAGGAGCCCGGCCTCGCCACGCTCGCCCACGTGGGCTTCAACACCCTCGGCCTGCAGACGTACCTCACGGCCGGCCCGAAGGAATCCCGCGCCTGGACCATCAAGAAGGGCGCCACCGCCCCCGAGGCCGCCGGAGTCATCCACACCGACTTCCAGAAGGGCTTCATCAAGGCGGAGGTCATCTCCTTCGAAGACCTCGTCGAAACAGGCTCAGTGGCCGAGGCCCGCTCCAAGGGCAAGGCCCGCATGGAGGGCAAGGAGTATGTGATGCAGGACGGGGACGTGGTGGAGTTCAGGTTCAACGTCTAGCGGGTGACATGTCACCACATCGCTGATCTGGCAAAAAAATGCAGGTAAGAGAGGGTCCGACTCTTCGGGGTCGGGCCCTTGGTTTCTTCCCCTGCTGGGATGGTGCTGGGATAGCTGACCCCTCGTCATCTGTCATCACTCCTGCTCATCCCTACCGTGCTGGGATCGTGCTGGGAGGGGATGAGAACGCCCGTGCTGGGTTTCGGACAGCGATCTCCCGATGCGACAGGCGGGCGGGTGGGGCTCCATCCCACGACTTCTTCACGGCTCCGGGGCCGTGCAGATTCGATCCGTGGCGCTTTTCCTACTCGTTTGACACACTCGACGTATGGGTGAGACGACGTACAGCATCGGGGAAGGCCCGGCGACGCGGGTGAGCCTGTCGCTGCCGGAGGGGACCGCGGAGGCAATCCGGGCGCGGGTGGGCAAGCGGGAGTTCTCCGCGTTCATCGCTGAGGCGGTCGAGCGTGAGCTGCGTGGGCAGGTCCTGGACGAGTACTTGGCGGACTACGAGAGCCGCAAGGGGCCGGTTTCCGAGCCGGCTCGCCAGCGGGCGCGGCAGGTCTTCGACGAGGTGTTCGCCGAGGAGGCAGAGTGGCCCGCCGCAGGTTGAGTCACGAGGGGACGCTGGTCCTCGACAGCGAGGGACTCTCGAAGCTGCTCGCCGACGACGAGCAGGTGGTGGCTTTGATTGCTGAGGCGCGCTCGCGCGGCATGGAGGTCGTGATCAGTGCGCTCGCCATCATCGAAGCCGTCCACGCTCGTACGAACAAGTCCCGCCTGAACTGGGTGCTTTCCGGGCTGCGGGTCGTCCCAGTCGGAGACGAGGAGGCGAGGGCGGCCTCGAAGTTGCTGATGAATGCCGGGTTGCACGGACACAAGTACGCGATCGATGCGGCCGTCGCCGAGGCCGCGCTGCGACAGCACCGCCCCGTGGTCATGCTGACGTCCGATATTGACGACATGGCCAAGCTGTGCGGCGAGAGGGTCCGGCTCGTGGCGGTGTGATTTCTCCTGATCCCCTTTCTGTCTTTCGACGGTTGGTCAGTGAGTGGCGGTGGAGCTACCGGCATTCGGCGGAGCGCCGGTTTCGGTAACCGGCGATCCGCCGCTATGTTGCCGCTCTTCCGTCCCTTGGTGAATTCCGTAGGTCGCGGACGGAGCCAAGACTCAGTAGGAGCGGGGCCCGTAGGGGCTCCAGTGGCGGAGGAAGGGCTTGAGGTCGTCGCCGCTGGGCATCGGCGGTGTGGCCAGTTTCGGCGCTGAGACCGATTCGGTGAGGTGTTGGAGGTGCGCGTCCGCGAACACGAGCCACGCCTCGATCTCGGTCCGCTCCTGCCCGGGCGGCAGTGATGTGGCGTGGTCGCGTACTGCTGCGATGTATTCGGTCAGGTGGCTGGCTTGGTACCAGGCGTCTGTCTGTTCTCCAAGGTGCTTGACGCGGTAGGCGTGGGCGTAGGCGGCGCGGGCTTCCTGCATGGCGGCTTCCCAGCGCTTTTGCTGTACCTCTCTGGCTTGCTGGTCTGCAAGGCGTTTACGTTCCGCGGCTTCGCCGCGGAGGCCGACCTCTTGCACGATCTCGGCGAGTTGTTCTTCCAGAGGCCGGTCGGGGAGGTCGGTCCATTCGCTGGCGCGGTGCGGGCTGCCGCCGCGGAGCATGAAACGCAGGCGGCTGGAGGGGGTGTAGTCGAAGCGGGCGATGCGCATCCATGAGTACTTCTTGGCGTCGACGAGCTCCTTGTCCGTGGGGACGTGTTCGCTGCGGTCCCGTTCTTGAAGGACGAGGAATCCGACACTTTCGCCTTGGGCGGTGATGGTGAAGTGCGGTTGCGCCTTACGGCGCCGATGGGGCGGGGGCGCGCCTTGTGTGGTTCCGAGCGCGGCCTTGTGGCCTTGTGCTTCGGTGGCGGTGATGAGGGTCTGGATAATGCGCAGGGCTCGGCCCTGGAGGGGTTTGGTCAGGCCCATGGGCTGCGGCTGCTTTTGGAGGGCGGCCACGACGGCATGGGGTTTGGTGAGTCTGGCCGCCACATGGAGCGGGGTGAGTTCCGAGAGGCGCCAGGCAGGGATGTCGACCAGCTTGATCTCGTAGCCGCGGTGGGTGCGGTATCCGTAGAGTTCTTGCGTCTGGGGGATCTTGCCGGACTTGCGGGCGGCGCTGACGCGTGACGCCCAATTCACCGCGTGCGGGCCGGATTCGATGGGCTTGATGAGACAGCCGTCGTTCGCAGCGGCCAGTTCTTCGAGTAGTTGGTCCGCGTAGTTCTTACGGGCCTTCGGCACGGCTCTGGGGCGCGGTAGTGCCGGCTTTCGGGTGGGCTGTTGTGGCGGTCGGGTGCTCTGCTCCACGGGGCGGATGCCGCGTTCGGTGAGATGCTGGCGCCCTTTCTCGGTGAGGTGGGCGCTCCAATGCCCGCGGCGTTTGGTGATTTTGATGAGCCCTCGGTTCTGCAGGGCCTGTCCGCTGGTCTTGTACGTACTGTCCGGCCAGACTCCGTCGGCACACCCCTGGCCCACCCAGTCGAGTACCTCCTGCTGCCGTTCGTTGAGGTCCTGGTGCATGTAACCTCCTGCCGTTCCCTGAGTGCGTTGCCCTGGAAACACAATGCCCGCTGCCTTTCCGGGAATCCGGGGTGGGCTGAGAGGACTCCTCGTTCGGATGAGAGGTACTGGAGGGCGCGTTTACGGCGAGAACAGGTCTTCCTGGTGTTGATGCGAAACGGCTTGGGTTCAGAGTCGTTGATGGGGTCCTGACTCAACGGGCTTGGGGTGCGGGGTACATGGCGCCTTTTGCCGTCGGCGTAGGAGACTTTGCGAATCCGGGTGGTGAGGTGAGGGTCGCGGTGCCCGGCGGCTCTCCTGGCCGAGGAGAGGAAGGCGTTGGGTCCGACGCTGTTCCGATGTCTCATCATGTGGAGTGCGTGGCGGTCCTTGAGCCGGTGGCCAAGGGCTCCTGAACTAGGGTTTTGTGCATGCACGTTATGTGTGGTGTGGGTGGTTAAGGTCGATATCTTGATGCTGGAGGACGCTCGTTCTGATGGGGCGTCAGGCGTATTGGGATGCTGGTCAGGCCGTCCGTAGCGGCGTGGGAATGGAATGGCTCTTCAGCGAAAAGGCCCCCAGCGTTGGCCTGTGAACGGCACATGCTGGAGCACAGGTCGGCCCGGATCAGCGGCGTGCAGCACGCCGGTGTGGGCGAGCGTCAGCCGTGTGTGCCGGACACGGTGGCATCCCCGCTGCCAGTGTTCCTGGGGCTCCGAAGGCTGGCACGGCGGACCGGCCTTGCCGCGTTGGAGACCTGGATGACGACGCCACCCACTCAAGCCAAGAGATCCAAGAGTCCCGAATAGCCCTCCTTGTGAGGCGACGCACGTCCATCCTGGGGGCATGACTCAGGCCGAGCCCTTGTTGGCACCGCAAAGCACGCCGAGGATCACGGCGGTGACGCGACGCGACATCTTTGACTACCTGCGCGGTGAGGGCGGCCCCTGGTGGGGACGGCTCGACGAGATCGACTTCCTCGAGAGCCTGTACGACCTGGACCGGCTGGCGTCGACGGACCGCCCGTTCACGACGGCGCGCGACGACATAGTCCAACACCGGATCAACAACCCACTGGACTTGCCGGACGACTGGGTCTTCGAGGACCCACGCTTCCAACTCCTCGATGGCCCCGATGAAGTCCTGCTCGCCTTCCTGGCACGGCTCGTTCATCCAGAGGTACAGCCCGATGTTGACCAGTCCTCCCGACGAGTCGAGAAGCTGAACCGCCTCCTCGGGCCGGACGGCTGGACATTCCGCACCTTCGAGTTCCTGTCGGGCCGGCCGATTTACACACCGTTCGCCATACAGGCCACGGGCCCGATGATCTCCCTGCCGCTCGCCGACGACGACACCGGCAAGCTCGACCTCGTTCTCGGGCAGATCTACAGCCTGCTCGACCATGACGGCGAGGAGGTGGTCCGCGACCTGATCCGCGCGACCGTCCTGACGCTGCGCCGTGACGGCGGTAACTACCACCCCATGCCCGGTGACCGATGGACGGACGATACATACGAGGCTGTTCTCACCGTGGATCGCGTGTTGCTGCCCGCGTTCACAAAAGCGGTCACTGATGTGATCTGGCAGCGGTTGGAACCCGTGTTCACCAGGCTCCAGCGCCAGGATGTTCAGTCCCTCGTGGTCGAAGGCGACCCAGGGCCTCTGCCGGCCGTCCCGCCGGACTGGAGGAACCAGACGGCCGAGGATGATCCGCCCATCGCTCGGCGTCTCCGCATCGGTCTGCTGACCCAGGAGTTCGACGTCACACGGCAGGACTTCTCGGACCTTGAGATCCGCGGACACGGATTTCCCTACTTCTACGACACCCGCCACGGTCGTTTGATCACCGAATTCCTCCTCGACGACCGGCCGCAGGTGGCGACGCTGTGCCACGTCACCCTCATCAAAAAGGACGGCGTCTTTTCTCCCAGGATCAAGCTGTGGAAGAAGGACAAGACCAAGGCTGAGAAGACGGCCGCCATGGAGGCGATTCCTGGCACCGAGGCCCCTCAGATCGTCAAGGCGCTCATTGACACCAGTGACGTCCACGAGAATTTCTGGAAGGTCATCAGCTTCCTCCAGAGCTGTGTCGGGCTGGACATCCCCGGAAGCAGCGTGCGGCTGGTCGCTGGCGACGAGGCCGAGTTGGCTCGACTCCTGGCCGACCAGGACCGCACGACGCTTCTCGAAGCTGTCAGGATCGCCGTTGGCGGCGCCCTCACGGAAGAGGACATCAGACTGATCAGCAACCGCAAGTCGCAACTCCAACGGTTCAGACAGCTGTTGAACGACCCGGAGTTCTTCGAGCGGGAGCGCGGGGCGGCAGGGCCGGAGGCGGTCTGGCAAGGCTTCTTTGAGGAGAATCCGTGGATCTTCGGGTACGGCCTTAACCTCGTCGCCTGTGGCCCCTTCGATGACGGCAAGTTGGAGCGCATCACGACTGGCGCCAACATCTTCACGGGGGCAGGAAAGCGCAGTGACGCGGTCATGCGCTCCAAGGGCTTCATCAGCAGCCTGCTGTTCTGCGAGATCAAGACCCACATGACGCGACTGCTAGCTGGCGCGCCGTACCGGCTCCCAGACGTGTATCAGGTCTCCAAGGACGTCGTCGGCGCCGTGGCGCAGGTGCAGAAGACTGCCCACAAGGCCCGACTATTGGTCAGCGGTGAACTGCACAGGCACTACCGGGACGACGGCGCCCCGACCGACATCGAAGTCTCAACCGTCCGCCCCCGACAGGTGCTGGTGATCGGAAGCCTCAGCGAGTTCACCGACGGCGGCGCGGCGAACCCAGAGAAGATCACCTCCTTCGAGCAGTACAGGAGATCAATCCAGGACGTCGAAGTCATCACGTTCGACGAGCTCTACCAACGGGCCTGCTTCATCGTGGAGGACCGCTGACGTGCACCCGACTACACCGAGACGGGACCCGATCCCCGTCTGATCCCCGGCACTTGCGGCGGTCACGGTGTGCGCGGCTGGGCGGTCAGCGGAGACCGAGGACCTACCGCTGTCAGTGCCCGAGGGGATGATGGAGCCGTCAGATGCGATTGGGGCGACAAGGGGGCGGCGTTGTTTTTGAGCCGTGTGAGCGTTTCCGGCTTGCGGGCAAGTGCGGAAGGGCCGATCGAGTGTGAGCTGCCGGGGCGTTTCAGCGTCGTGATCGGTGCGAATGGCGCGGGCAAGACGACAGTTATGGATGCCTTGTACCTGGCCCACACCAGCCGTTTTCCCCACCTGCCTCGCCTGGGCACTGCGGTTCTGGCGGCCGGTGGTGGACCAGGCGTAGAGGTGCAGTACAGCCTTGAGCAGGACAGCGCAGCCGAAGGTCCGCTAGGACATCAAATCCAGCGTTCCTGGCGTCATACGTCGGACGGAGTTGCGCAGAAATGGTTCACAGAGTTCCAGCGCAACCTGGGGGCAGTCCGCGCCAGGGTAGACCGCAACCGGATGCATGACACGGGACTGGGCACGGACCCCTTCAAATTTATCTACTTGCCGGCGTGGCGGCACCCGCTCGATGAGCTGGCCCGTCGCGAGACCCGGATCCTCATTGAGTTGTTGAGAGCGGAGCAGCAGCGACTGGACGGCAGCCGCAGCCTGGTGCCGTTGCGCGTCAAGGCGTCCCGCCTGCTGGAGAGCTTGGCCAAGGACGGACTCATCGAAGCAGTCGAAAAACGCGTCGGCGATCACCTAGCCTCGCTGTCCGCAGGGGTACAGCGCCAGTGGCCTTACGTGCGGGGCCAAGTCATAGACGACTCCTACCTTGCGCGCGTCCTTGAGCTGATGCTGGCCGTCATGGAAGGCCGTGCATCGGCGCGCCCGCTGGAAGTCTCGGGTCTCGGGTATGTCAACCTGCTCCACATCGCGGTGACTCTTGCCGCGATACCTGACTCCACCCGTGGTGCCCCGGCAGCGGAAGAGCCATCCCAAGGTCGCGAGGCATCCGAAGAAATAACGAACGAGAATGAGCAGCGCCTGGCCCAGGAACGCATGGAGCAGGCTACGGCGGAAGCCGAGTCCGAGGCTGATTCGTTCTTCCCCAGTACCCCCTTCCATACCACAGTGATCATCGAGGAGCCCGAAGCCCACCTTCACCCCCAGCTGCAGCACGCGCTCGTCCGCTACCTGCGCAAGACCGTACGTCAGCGTCCAGAACTGCAGGTCGTGCTGTCGAGCCATGCAACGGACGTCATCACCTCTTGTGATCCAGAACAGCTCGTGGTGCTGCGCCGGGCTGCAGACGGCAGCAGAGTCTGCCATCCGATCACCAAGATCCCCATGATCAAGCGAGATGAGACGCTGCGTACGGCTCGCCTCCACATGGATGCCAGCCGGTCCGCCGCGTTGTTCGCCGAGCGACTCGTCGTGGTCGAAGGTGTGACTGAAGCCGCCATCATCCGTGAGTTCGGCAGGGCATGGGCCGGAGAGGACTCGGCGAAGCACGCCTTCATCGAGGCGCTCAGCATCGTCTACACCGGGAACAAAGTCGGGCCATGGACTTCCCGCCTCCTGGCCACCAAAGGGGCAGAGATTTGTTCACGACTGGCCGTGCTGCGGGACAGTGACCTTCCGTTCGATGAGCAACCAACCGCGCCGAAATGGCTGGACGATCACGACCCAGAGATTGTACAAGCCTTCATCAGTCACCCAACGTTGGAGCCGTCCATAGCGGAAGGCAACGAGCGCCTCATAGCACTGGCCTTGGCTGACATCAGAGCAGAACTGCTCACCGAACCGGTCACCGAGCGTGCTGTATACGACTTGTTCAAAAGTGCCCGCAAGGGTAAGGAGGGTGCCCCCGATACACCGGCGGGTCCCCACGCGAGGGACAAGGGTGCTTTTGCGGATGCCCTCGCCGTCCGCCTTGCCGACGCCATCGAAGACGATGAGCCCATCCACGTTCCGGACCATCTCATGAAGCTCTTCGACTTTCTCTACCCGCAGTCCGTGGCGGAGTCGGAGAACGGACCCGAAGAAAAGCAGACAACAGAATCCGAGACACCAACGCAAACCTGGCCCACTGCTCCTGAACCGTTCTCCTTTAGCCCCAGTGCAGTTCCATCGTCCGAGCTTCCCCCAGTTGGAACTTGGCTGGCCACTGCTCCTGGCCCTGCTCCCACTGATCCGTGGACAACAGACCCGTGGAACACGGACACAAGGGCAACCGAACCTGCGACGGCGGACCCGTGGGAGGAATTCGGTGGGGACACGGAATGACATCGCCGACGGCCTGACCGCTGAACAACTCGTCGCAGCCGGAACGCCGCACCGACGCGTCTACATCGAAGCAGCGCCGGGGTCAGGGAAGACCACCGTGGCTGCACAACGCTTCGGCATCCAGCGCTTCCAGGGCACTGACCAGCGTGCCGTCCTGGCTGTGAGCTTTACCCGCTCTGCCACCGCTGAGCTACGTGACCGTGTGCTCCGCCAATGGGGCCCGGATGCACTTGCGTGGCCGCACCGCATTGTCACACTGGACACCGTCGTCTGCGATCTGCTCGGTTACTTGCTGGATACGGGGCATGTCAGCTGGCCAAGCGGACACCACAGTCTTACCGTCATCGACTCTTGGCAGGTGCAACTGCCCACCAAGTGGTCGCGCATAGAACCGATTGTGGCACTGGCTGGCAACCGGGTGGTGGTCGAAACCCTGCGACGGAGTACACAAGCGAACAGACCCAGCAGGCAGGACGTAGCCACAGCACTGGCCGAAGGCTTTTGCACCCATCAGGACGCACGTACTCTCCTCGAAGCGGCGCTGGCACTTGAAGGCGCTTGTGACGCGATCTTGGCCCGTCTAGCGGATACCGCAGGCGCACTGATCGTTGACGAGATTTTCGACGCGAACGCCTTCGATCTCTCCCTCGTACGGCTCGCGGTGGACGCCGGACTCGACGTTACCGTCGTTGGTGATCCGTGGCAGGCTCTCTACGGCTTTCGAGGAGCTCGACCCGATCTGGTACCGGAGTTGGTACGTGATGCTCAGTTCGTTCAGCGACCACTGCGACGGTCTTTCCGTTGGAGAACCGACGGACAGGAGCGCTTGGCGGATGAATTGCGGGCCGGCCATGGAGTGATCCTGCGGCAAGGGCAAGCGGAGGACATGGACGTGGTGTTGTCGTTGCAGTGGAAGACTCTGTGGAGCTCCGGACCCCACGTCCTTCCGCTGGCGTACGGATCCGCCAAGGGGCAAGTGCACGAAGCGGCCTGCACACTCCTGCTCAGTGAAGTAACGCAACAGAAGTTTGGAGTCAACGCCACATTCCACAAAGAGGCACTCATCGCGCTCGACATTGACGCTGAAGCGTTGGAGCGCTTGAGGCCCGGCTTGCAGCAACTCATTACTGATCTGGCAGGATCGGCCGGAATCGCAGAGATTTGGTCTGCGCTCAATGACGTCGTTGGGACAGAGACTCGACGAAGACTCCCGAAGAAGAGAAATCATCACCACACGGCACGTCTGGATATGCTCCGCGCTCGTCTGCATGCTGCCGGGAATCGGCTGATCCCTGGTCTCACGGCGCACCAGGCCAAAGGTCGTGAGTGGAACCACGTCGGGGTTCTCTTGACCAATTCGGAGCGTGAAGCTCTGGCGGCAGGGCTCGTCCAGGACAGGGAAGATCATCGCGCGCTCTATGTGGCACTGACCAGAGCCAAGCAGGCGACCTGCGGGGTCGCGGATGGTGGTTCCATCAGCGTTGCAATTGAAGCGAATTGACTCCGGTTTGAGATAGGCGGTTTCGAAAGGGCTGGCTGCCAGCGCCTTCTCCTGAGACGGAGCAGGCGCTTGGAAGGTGCCTGCTCTATCCGCTGAGCTATGCAGGCTGACTTGCGGCACCGCAGAAGCTTCTGGCTATGTCCCACCAAACCGTGGGGGGTATGCGGGATCCGTAGACGCTCGCGCGGGCCCGGAGGTCTGGACGTACATTCTGGACGGCGGCCAGCGGCGGAGCTGGCCGCCGTCGTCCTGGAAGACTGCGAGCGTTGTGCTGCTCTGCGAGGTTCGGAGCGGTGGCACGAGCCTGATGTGGCATGCGTAGAAGTTCCGCAGACTTCAGGCACGTGCGGGCGCTGCCGGGTAGCGTTGGCGACCTTGGATTTTCTTTAATTTGTCGCGTCGCCCGTGCTGGGATAGCGTCACATTCCCGCAGGTCAAAGGCTTGTGGCCGAGTTCCGCTTCAACGTGTAGCGGGTGACCTATCGCCACATCGCTGATCTGGCAGACATGCAGGTCAGAGAGGGTCCGACTCTTCGGGGTCGGGCCCTTGGTTTCTTCCCCTGCTGGGATCGTGCTGGGATGGGATGAGAACGCCCGTGCTGGGACGAGTACTTGGCGGACTGCGAGAGCCGCAAGGGGCCGGTCTCTGAGCGGGCCCGGCAGCGGGCGCAGCACGTCCTTGCACGGGCACAAGTACGCGATCGATGCGGCGGTCGCAGAGGCCGCGCTGCGACAGCGCTGCCCTGTGGTCATGTTGACCTCCGATATTGACGACATGGGCAAGCTCTACGGCGATCGGCTCCGGATCGTAGGGGTGTGATTTCCGCGGTCGGGGCGACCTGACTCACGCGGCTCCGAACGCCTGGGCGTAGATGGCGTGAACCTCCTCTCAGCGACTCTTGGCCGCCTCGCGTTCCTGGTATTCGCGCGGAGACAGTCCGTGGAAGCGGGAGAACGCGGCGCTGAACGTGGGGAGGTGGGCGTACCCGATCCGGCGTGCGACGGCGCTGGGCGGGGCGCCCCCGGCGAGCAGGTCGCGGGCGATGCGCATGCGGGCGGCATAGCGCCAGCGACCGAGTGTCATCCCCGTCTCGTCGCGGAAGGCGCGGTGGATCTCGGCACGGACATCGACATCCTGCGTCCCGCCGGGCTCGCCGATACGACGCAGGCATTCCATCGCGACGGCACGCGCACGCGGATCGGTGGGCATCGGTACCGACAGCGCTCGCTGCGCGGCGACCTGTTCCGCGAACAGGTCGAGGATGTGGCGGGGGTTGTGGTCGTCGGGGCGCAGTCCGGACCGGGCGCTGATCGAGCAGAACATCAAGTAGTCGTCCCACGCGGGTGAGAACCGCACCTGCAGCGGCGCGGTCAGACGGAGGTCGGCGGTGCTCGCGTTGCCCAGCGGCAGGGAGACGGAGTTCTCGCGGAGGCCGGTGACATGCTCCAGCTCCGCCGGGATCCAGGTCGCCACCCCGCGCTCCCGCTCGTAGCGCTGGTCGCCGATGTCCAGGTACCCGCTGCCTCGGTACATCCAGCTGAGGACGTGGATGTCGTTGCTGTGCGACGGCGTGCTGGCCGCGGGCAGCATCTCGGGCGCGGCGGGAGTGTCCATCTCGCGCATCATCCGGATCAGGTCGTCGGTCCCCCGTGCCGCCGCCGCCCGTTGCGTCAGCCCACCGGCACCAGGTCGGGCGGAGAGCTCCCGTCCGAACTCGTGGGGGGTCAGCCCGAACCGTCCTTTGAAGGCCCGCGTGAGGCCGTTGCGGCTGGCGAAGCCCACCAGGGCGGCCACCTGGTCCACGTCGTAACCGGCGGCGAGGAACTCCACGGCGGCGCCGAGCCGGCAGTGCAGCCGCCACCGCGCGAACGTGAGCCCAGTGTCGGCGAGGAAGTCACGGCGAAGGGTGCGCGCGCTGGAGAGCACGCGCGATGCCCATCCCTCGACCGTGAGGTCGAGCGCGGGGTCGCGCATCAGTTCGTCGGCGACCGCTCTGGCGCCGCGGGCTCGCGGCATCGCCGGCGAGGCGAACCCCTCCGGGCTCGGATCCCGCCCGACCACGGCGGGCGCCGGCGCGCGTGAGCCGGGACGCCGAAGGAGCTCCGCGATCGCCTCGGGGGAGTACCCGCGGCCGCTGAACGGAGTGACCTGAAGGTTGAAGAGCTGGATCAACCAGTCCTGCCAGCCGCTGGGAACGTCGAACCGCGTCAGGTCCGACAACCCCCGAGCGCCGACGCCGGCATGGGGACACAGCGGGAAGGCGACCGTGCCCGGCTCGGTGGTGATCGCCCGCTCCGCCCGTCCGTCCGCGGGAATCCAGGCGCCTTCGCCGGCCCCGAGGCGGAGCACCGGCCCGCTGCCGAGGCGCACCTGCGCCGTGCCGGTGCGAACCCACAGCAGCAGCGGCTGGACGGGCGCGTCCACCGGGCTCCACCGCGCGCCCGGAATCGGCGGAGGGCCGCCGGAACCCGTGGCGAACGATGAGGGCAGGACCATGTCCTAACCGTACGGCAGTCTGCGCACACCATCCTAGGTAAGGTTCCCCTAACCTTACCCGTGCGCGCCCTCCCGATGCCGGCGCGCGCCTCCTTCCCTCGAAGCGATGAGAAAGTTCGGTTCCCCGCATGCCCAAAACCTCGCGCCGGCTCACCGTGCACCCGCCGACCCTGCGTGCGGTCGAGGTGGTCCGGACCGTCGACCTCACCCCCGGAATGCGGCGGGTCACGCTGAGCGGCGGACAGTTTCGTGCGTTCACCACCGCGGACGGCTTCGCGCGGCCGGCCTTTGAGTCCCCGGGCTTCGACGACGACCTCGCGCTCTACTTCCCGTACCCGGGCCAGCGCGATCCGGTGCTCCCGGTCCAGGGCGAGGCCAGGTTGATCGTGCCCAAGGATCCTCGACCGCTGTCGAGGGCCTACACGGTCCGCCGGTGGGACACCGAGGCGGGCGAGCTGGACGTGGACTTCGTCAAGCACGGGGTGGGTGTGGGAACGACGTGGGCCTACCGCACCCGGCCGGGTGACCGGATCCACCTCGGCGGCCCGAGCACGTCCAAGGCGTTCCCGGTCGGCGCCGACTGGTGGCTGGTGGCAGGCGACGACACCGCGCTCCCCGCGATCGGCCGCCTGCTCGACGAGCTCCCGTCCGACGCCCGGGCGCAGGTGTTCATCGAGATCGCCGAGGACGCCCACCGCCAGGAGCTGCGCGAGCTGCCCGGGGTGGACGTGACGTGGCTGGTCCGCCCCGGCGCGACGGCCGGGACCGTGTCGCCGCTCACCGAGGCCGTCCGCGGTACGCGGTGGTGGCCGGGCCAGGCGTTCGTGTGGCTGGCCGGCGAGCACACGGCCGTCCGGGACATCCGCCGGCACCTGGTCGAGGACCGTGGCGTGCCCAAGGAGGACATCGACTTCGCCGGCTACTGGCGTCGCTCCGCGGTCGTCGCCCTGGACACCGACGGGGCGGTACCCGACCCGGAGCGGACGGTCACCCCGTTCCAGAAGCTCCACGACCTGACCGAGCTCGTCGCGCCGATCGCGATCCGCACCGCCGTCGAGCTGGGCGTTCCCGACCTGATCTCCCGCGGCGTGACCGGCGTGACCGAGCTTGCCGCCAAGGCCGGCGCCGACGAGCGCGCTCTGGGCAAGCTGCTGCGTTACCTGCACACCCTGGACGTGGTGACCGAGACAGAACCGGGTCACTACGCCCTGACGCCCGTCGGCGATGTCCTCACTCTCGAGTTCATCGCCGATCGGCTCCACTCCGCCGGGGTGGTCGGCCGCGAGCTGCTCGGGATGCACGGACTCACGGAGTCGGTCCGCACCGGCCGGCCCGCCTACGCGTCGGTCACCGGCCGGACCTTCGCCGAGGTGCGGGCCGAACAGGACTACGAGGACCGTCACTTGGAGCGCCTGGCGAAGTTCCAGCCCGCACTGGCCGGACCGATCGCCACGTCCGGCCTGCTCGCCGGAGTCCGGCACCTGGTGATCCACTCAGGTGGTGCCGGCGCCCACGCCCGTGAGTACGTCGCGGCCCACGAGAGCCTGCGCGTGACGATCTGCGCCCTGCCCGCCCAGGCCGACTGGCTGCGCCGCGACCTGCCCGCCACGATTCCCGACGAGCGGCAACGCACGCGGGTCGGCGTGCTGGAGCAGTCCGTCTTCGAGCCCGGCCCGGCGGCCGACGCCGTGCTCATCAGCCGCGCCTTCAAGACCCTGCCCGACGCCGACGCCGCTCACGCACTGCGCCGGGCGGCCGAGAACCTCACCCTCGATGGACGCGTGCTGCTGATCGAGGACGTCTTCGACACCGACGACCTCGACGAGCACGACGGCGAGGAAGACCTGATCGGCCTGGTCTGCCACGGCTCCGGCCTCCGTACCGCAGCGGAGTTGGATGCCGTCATCGCCCGGGCCGGCCTCACGCGCAGGTCGGCGCGCACCGTCGGCCTGGGCGTCACCGTCCACGAACTCGTCCGCGCCACCGCTGACTGATCCCCGCCACCCGGGCACACCCCTCCACCCGGGCAAGAAGAGAAAGAAAACCACCATGAGCAGCACGCCTATAGCGAGACGCGGCACGGCCCTCGCCGCCGCCCTGTTGAGTACGTCGCTCGTCCTCACCGCCTGTGGCGGTGACGGCGACGACACCGGCGGCACCGGCGACAAGGCCGCCGCCGAGACCCGCAGCGTCAAGGCCGAGAACGGCACCGTCAAGATTCCCGCCGCCCCCCGGCGGATCGTCACGATCGGCAACACGAACCTCCCCTTCATCGATCTGGGTGGCAAGCCGGTGGGCGTCACCGAGGTGTCCGACGCCGAACTCGACGTGCTGCCGCAGGAACAGAAGACCGCGTACGAGGCAGCCGAGGTCATCGGCAGCAGCGGTGGCGAGGTGGACCTCGAGAAGCTCGCCGCCCTCAAGCCGGACCTCATCCTGGTCCAGTTCCACTCGAACGACTGGGGCAAGGTCGGCAAGCGACTCGAGTCGATCGCCCCGACCGTGTACTGGGGGCTCGACACCGAGTGGAAGGCCTTCGCCGACGAGATCGCCAAGGCCGGCGACGTCACGGACGAACTCGGCCGGCAGAAGGCGGAGTTCAAGGAGAAGGTCGGCAAGATCCAGAAGACCTACCGCGAGACCATCGCCGACAGCTCGTTCGTCGATGTCTCCCGGGGAGACTGGAGCGATCCCGGAACGTTCTACATCGCGGACATCGGCTGCTCCGAGATCGCCCGGGACGACATCGGCCTCGACCTGCCCGAGGCGGCCGAGGGCAAGGACCCCCTGGCCTACGAGTCCCTGCCGTTCGAGCAGATCGGTGAGCTGTCCAAGTACGACGTGATCACCTACCCCGTCGACGCCGACGGCAAGCCGACGGAGCCGTTCAAGCCGGTGGTCGCAACCAACACCTGGAAGGCGCTGCCCGCCGTGACCTCCGGCCGAGCGCTGGGAGTCTTCTGCCCCGGCAACAACTCCTACGGGCCCGTCCTGCAGTACCTGGACTCGCTCGACCGCGCTCTGGCGACGCTCCCCGGCAAGCAGTGACAGCCCTCGCCCTGCGGCAGGACGGTCCGGGCACCGAGACGGTGCCCGGACCGCGTCGTCGTCTGCTCGGCCTGGTCGTCGCGCTGGTGGTACTGGTGGTCCTGCTGGTGCTGAGTGTCATGATCGGCTCGACGGCGATCGCGCCGTCGGTGGTGTGGGACGCGCTGTTCCACTCCTCGGCCGACGCCGACGAGTTCGCGATCCGCGACTTCCGGCTGCCGCGCACGATCGTGGGTCTGGTGGTCGGCGCCGCCCTCGGTCTGTCGGGCGCGCTGATCCAGGCGCTCACCCGCAATCCCCTGGCCGATCCGGGTGTCCTCGGCGTCCATGCCGGCGCGTCCTTCGCGGTGACGGTCGCCGTGGGCCTGCTCGGCGTCAGCGACGTCCAGGGCTACATGTGGTTCGCGTTCGCGGGAGCGCTGATCGTCACGCTCCTGGTGCTCGCCCTCGGGTCGACACGACAGGGCTCCTCGGCGGTGGTCATGGTGCTCGCCGGGATATGCGTCGGCGCCGTGCTCGGCGGCGCCAGGGAGGCGCTCCAGTTGACCGACCCGGACGCCTTCGACGCGATGCGGAACTGGAACGCCGGGTCGATCGCGGGTCGCCCGCTCGACGTCGTATGGCCGGTCCTGCCGTTCCTCGCGGTGGCACTCGTCCTGGCCTTCGCGGTGTCGGGCCCGCTCAACGCTCTGGCTCTGGGCGACGAGTTGGCGGTCGCCCAAGGGATCCGGTTGGTACGCACCCGCGTGCTCGCGGTGATCGCACTCACCCTCCTTGCCGGTGGCGCCACGGCGATCGCCGGACCCATCGGATTCGTCGGACTCATGGTGCCGCACGTGGCCCGCTGGATCGTCGGCCCGGACCAACGCTGGATCTTCGCGTACAGCGTCCTCCTCGCCCCGAGCCTGCTGCTGGTCTCCGACATCCTCGGCCGCGTCGTGATGAGACCCGGTGAGATCCCCGTGGGGATCGTCACCGCCTTCGTCGGCGCTCCCGTCCTTGTCGCGCTGGCGCGGCGGAGGAAGGCGAGCGGACTGTGAACACGCACGTTCCGCAGGTGGACTTCGGGCGGCGGGTGCTGGTGCTGCGGCGCGGGCGGATCGCGGTGCGGCTCCAGTGGCGCCCGGTCGTCGTCTGCTCGGTGCTCGCGGTCGTGATCACCGGTACGGCGGTGCTCGCGCTGATGACCGGCTCGTACTCGCTGGGTCCCGGGCAGGTGCTCTCCGCACTGACCGGCCGGGAGACCGGCATGGTCCACGACATCGTGGTCGAGTGGCGGCTGCCCCGGGTGGCCGCGGCGCTGGTGTTCGGCGCGGCTCTGGGAGTGAGCGGGGCGGTCTTCCAGTCACTGTTGCGCAACCCTCTCGCCGACCCCGGCCTCATCGGGTTCTCCCAGGGCTCCTACACCGGGGCGCTGGTCGTGATCCTGGTCGTCAACGGCACCTACGCGCAGCTGGTCGGCGGGGCGTTGCTGGGCGGGATGGCCACCGCCGTGGGCGTGTACGTGCTCGCCCACCGACGAGGGGTGCAGGGGTTCCGGTTGATCGTCGTCGGCATCGGCGTCTCGGCGATGCTCGAGTCGCTCAACACCTGGCTGATCCTCAAGGCCGACCTGGACCAGGCGATGTCCGCGGCCGCGTGGGGTGCCGGTTCGCTCAACGGCGTGTCCTGGGACCGGGTCGTCATCGGCGGCGCCTGCATCGCCGTACTCCTGCTGCTGGCCGGGATGTTGAGCCGGCCGCTGCGGCAGATGCAGCTGGGTGACGACGTGGCCGCCTCGCAAGGGGTACGGGTCTCGCCCGCACGCCTGGGCCTGATCCTGGTGGGAGTGGCGCTGACGGCGACGGTCACGGCCGCGTCGGGGCCGATCGCGTTCATCTCCCTGGTCGCCCCGCAGATCGGACGCCGACTCGCCCGCACCGCGGGGATCACCCTCGCTCCCGCCGCGTTCGTCGGAGCGCTGCTGTGCCTGGCGTCGGACTACCTCGCCCAGCACGTGGCCCCCACCCCGCTGCCGGTCGGCATCATCACCGTCGTGCTCGGCGGCGGCTACCTCGGATACCTGCTGTTCACCGAAGCAAGGAGACGCCTGTGAGCGCAATCCCGCCCGGCACCGCGCGCCTGAGCGTGGAGTCGGCGACGATCGGCTACGACAAGCGGATCATCTCCGAGCACCTCTCGGTGGCGATCCCCGACGAGTCGTTCACGGTCGTCGTCGGTCCGAACGCGTGCGGCAAGTCCACCCTGCTGCGCGGCCTGTCCCGACTGCTGAAGCCGTCGGCCGGGCAGATCGTCCTCGACGGTGCCGACATCAGCTCCTACCGGACCAAAGAGGTGGCTCGGCGGATCGGACTGCTGCCGCAGAGCTCGATCGCCCCGGACGGGGTCACCGTCGCCGATCTGGTGGCCCGGGGACGGTACCCCCACCAGGGGTTCATCCGGCAGTGGACCGAGGACGACGAGCGGGCCGTGCTCAGGGCGATGCGCCAGACCTCGGTCACCGACCTGTCCGGGCGCCTGGTGGACGAGCTGTCGGGCGGGCAGCGCCAGCGTGTGTGGGTGGCGATGGCGCTGGCGCAGCACACCGACATCATGCTGCTCGACGAGCCGACCACCTTCCTCGACATCACCCACCAGATCGAGCTGCTAGAGCTGTTCACCGACCTGCACCACGCCGGCCACACCCTGGTCGCCGTACTGCACGACCTGAACCACGCCGCCCGCTACGGCACCCACCTGATCGCCATGAAGGACGGTGCCGTGGTCGCCGAGGGAACTCCGGACGAGGTCGTCACGGCCGAACTGGTCGAGGAGGTGTTCGGTCTGCGCTGCCTGGTGATGCGTGATCCGGTGGCCGGCAGCCCCCAGGTGGTGCCGCTCGGCCGCGAACGGACCCGGCACAGGTCCGCCGACCACACCGATGCAGACCACACCGATGCGGAGAGCGCGATACATGTCTGATCCGTCCGTCGAGAAGCTGTCGACCGGTGAGTGGAGCCCGGAGAGGTTCAGACGGCATCTCGAGCAGTCAGGTACGCCGCTGGTCGAGCGGGTCTCCGCGGACGAGGTGGAGGTGACGTTCGTCGACGAGCCCGGAGACGACACGACGGTCACCCTCTCGGTGGTGATCGGCCCCAGAATCGGCTTCAACCCGATCGACACGGAGTTCACCTCGGTGGCGGGGACGCCGTTTCGCGTGCTCACCCTGCGGATGCGTTCCGACCTGCGCTTCTCGTACGTGTTCACACGAGGTGGGCCGACGCGTGAGGGCGAACAGGTCCCGGACCCGTTCAACCCGCCGCCGAGGTTCTCGGAATGCTCGGTGGAGCGGTTCTCCGGGGCCTCGGTGGCGGTGCTGCCCGACGCGGTGCCGCTGCCCTGGCTCGACCGGGCCGAGGCGCGGCCGGCCCCGGCGATGGATGCCGCCGTGCTGGCGAGCGAGTTGCTGGGAAACGAGCGCCGCATCTGGGTCTCGATGCCCCCGGGCGAGCTCCCGGACGGGAGCGCACTGCCCTTCGTGATCCACCTGGACGGGACACCGGATCACAGCGCGCCGAGCGTTCGTGACGCCCTCGTCGAGGCGGGACTGATCCGGCCCTGTGCGGTGGTCCTCGTCGAGCAGCCCGGATCGCAGCGCGACAAAGAGCTGCTCTGCGATCCGGCGTTCTCCCGGATGCTGGTCGAAGAACTGCTGCCGTGGCTCCACCACCGGTATCCGCTCTCACGCCACCCCGCCGACGTGGCGCTGGCTGGCGAGAGCTTCGGCGGCCTGTGCGCCGGCTGGACAGCGCTCCACCACCCGACGGCGTTCGGCAACGCCATCCTCCAGTCCCCGTCGTGCGGATACCACCCTGACCTCACGTGGGGCACCGGGGCGGGCGAGCTGCTGCGGCGCACCCCCGTACCGACGCTGATCGCCGACCACCTCGCCGCGGAAGCGGCACCGGTCCGCATCTTCCACGACGTCGGTGAGCTGGAGGGCTCGAACACCCACAGCCGCTGGCTGGACCACGTGCTCACCGCGAAGGGCTACGACACCCTCTACCGGGAGTTCGCCGGCGGACACGACTACGCATGGTGGCGGGGACTCTTCGCCGATGCCCTGCTCTGGTGTTTCCCGCTCGGCGACAGCGACCGGAGCCACGCGTGAGCAACTCCTCGCGTTTCTCGGGCGCCGACACCGCGGGACTGGGGCGAGGACCTCTGACCCGCCGGCTGCCCACGCTGCTGCAGTCACCCCCCGAACCGGACGAAGCTCCTCCGTTAGAGGCCGGAGCAGGTATTACACCGGGTCGGTTCCTGCTGCGTGTGATCTTCTCGGTGAAGCGGGTCACCGTTCCGGCGATGCTGCTCGCGGTCGTGTGGCAGGTGGGCGAGTCGGCGGTCCCCGTGGTGATGGGTGTCGCCATCGACCGGGCGCTGGCGACCGGGGACGCGGGGCAGCTGGTGCTGTGGCTCGGCGTGCTGATGGCCCTGTACGCCGTGTTGACGCTGGCGGCGAAGTTGGCGAATCGGCTGACCTCGTACGCGGTGCAGCTGCTGCAGCACCGGCTCCGGAGCACCCTCTCGACCGCCGTGCTGCATCCGGCCGGCGGTGCGGCGCGGGCGCCGGACGGCAGCGTCGTCTCGGTGATGACCAACGACGTCGCCCGCCTGGCCAACGCGGTGATCCTGCTGATCCTGCCGGTGTCGAGGATCGCGGCCATCGGGTTCATCGCCGTATCGCTGCTTGCGACGCACTGGCTGCTCGGGCTGGTGGTGCTGCTGGGAGCGCCTGCCGCGGTGTGGCTGATGGGCGTGCTCAGCGAGCGGCTCTCCCGGGACACCCGCGCGTACCAGGAACTCCTGGCCTCCACCGTCGGACGGGCCACGGATCTGGTCGCCGGCTACCGGGTGGTCAAGGGCATCCGCGCCGAGGCCGAGGCGACAAGGAGGTACCGGCAGGCGAGCCAGGAGACCCTCGTCGGGGCCAAGCGCAACGCGCGGCTGCTGGGCAGGTTCCTCGCGGGCTCGGGTGCGGTCAGCAGCGCGTTCGTCGCCGCGGTGATGGGGCTGGCGGGCTGGTTCGCCGTGGACGGACGGCTGAGCATCGGCGAGCTGATCGCCGCCGTCGGCCTCACCCAGGCACTGCTGCCGCAGATCCAGTCGATCGCGAGCGCCTCCATCCCCAACCTCGCCGGAGCCCGCGCCGCGTCCGCGCGCGTCATCGACGTGCTGCGCGGCACCGGCGGCGGGAGTCCCGGACAGGACGACGCGATACGGGCACAGGCCGCGCCGTTGCCCGTACTGGAGGTGTCCACGCCGGGCGTGACGATCCGGGTTGACCCCGGAGAGCTCGTGGGAGTGCGCGCCGACGACCGGACCGCCGCCCGCATCGCCCGGGCGCTGCTCGACCCGCGCGCCGGCGGCGAGGTGGAGGCGCGACTCGACGGACTCCCGGCACGGGAGCTGACCGCGGCGGAGTACCGCTCCCGGGTCACGGTCGCCCCGCACCGGGCCACACTGTTCAGCGGAACGATCCGCGACAACCTCACCGTCGGCGCCGGCGCGCCGGAGCTGATCGACGCCGCGGTGCGAGCCGCGGCGTGCGATGACTTCGCCGCCGATCTCGACCTCCCGGTCGGCGAGGACGGCAACCGCCTCTCCGGTGGCCAGCGCCAGCGGATCGCGCTCGCCCGGGCACTGGCGAGCGACGCGCCGGTGCTCGTGCTGCACGACCCGACCACGGCGGTGGACCCGGTCACCGAGCACGCGATCGCGGTGCGTCTGCGCGGCGTCCGCGCGGGCCGCTCCACGCTGCTGATCGCCTCGTCCCCGGCCCTGCTCGGGCGCTGCGACCGCGTCGTCGACCTGTTCGAGGACGCACCCCTGCACGGAAGGACGATGGGATGAGCGTGGCATCCGCTACGACCGGACAGGCGCTGCCCGTCGCGGGCGGCCGGGCGACGGCCAGGGAGGTACGGCGGCTCGGCCGCGGACACGGGCTCCGGCTCGCCGCCGTCGGCGTGGTCGGGATCGTCAGCACCGCTGTCGACCTGATTCCGCCGGTGGCGATCGGGTACCTCGTCGACCGGGTGCGGGCGGGCACCGCGGATCTCGGCACCGTGCTGACGGTCACGGCCGTCATGGTGCTTTCGGGCGTCCTCGGCGCCGCCGGCACCGCGGTGGCGATCGTGCACGCCTCCCGCATCTACCACAGCGTCCTCGCCGCGCTGCGCGAGCGGCTCGTGAGCCGCGCCATGCAGCTCCCGCAGCACCTCGTCGAGCGCGCCGGTACCGGGGACCTGATATCCCGGTCCAGCGACGACGTCACCGCCGTCGCCGATGCCGCCCCCACGGTGATCCCCGCGCTCACCGTCAGCGCGTTCACCATCGTCGTGTCGCTGGGCGGGCTCGCGGCGCTGGAATGGCCCTATGCGGCCGCGTTCGCCGTCGTGCTGCCCGTGTACGCGCTCGCCATGCGGTGGTACCTGCGCACCGGGCCCCGGGTGTACCGGGCCGAGCGTGCGGCGATGAGTGCGCGGGCCCAGCAGATCCTCGAGTCCCAGCGCGGTTACGCCACCGTGCTCGGCTTCGGGCTCGCCGAGCGACGTCATCGCACCGTGCTGACGGACTCCTGGGGCGTCGCGGTGCAGTCGCTGCGGGCACGCACCGTGCAGAGCATGCTCAACGCCCGGCTCAACCTCGGCGAATGCCTGAGCCTGGCCGCCGTGCTCGTCGTCGGATTCGTGCTCATCGACCACGGATCCTCGACCGTCGGCGGTGCCACCACCGCCATGCTGCTCGTGCTGCGCCTGCTGGGGCCGGTCAACCAGCTGCTGTTCGTCATCGACACCCTTCAGTCGGCCCTTGCCTCGCTGAGTCGCATGATCGGAGTCGTCACGATCCCGACGGTGGACGCGGCCGAGGCGACGACGACTCCGACGGACCCGATGGACGGGGTCGAGCCGATAGACGAGGTAGAGCCGACAGACGAGGTGGAGCCGATAGACCCGGCGGACACGGCCACCGCCGCCGTTCGGCTCCGCGAGGTCGCGTTCCGCTACGCCGACGGTCCACCCGTACTCGATGGCATCGACCTCAATGTCCCGGCCGGTCAGCACCTCGCGATCGTCGGCCCGTCCGGGGCGGGGAAGACCACGCTCGCCGCCGTGATCGCGGGCGTTCACCGACCTGACGACGGGACGGTGACCCGTCCCCGCCGCACCGTGGTGATCACCCAGGAAGTACACGTGTTCGCCGGGACGCTGCGGGAGAACCTCACGCTCGCCGCCCCCGACGCCACCGACCGCGACATCCGCGCCGCGCTCGAAACCACCGGCGCGGCCGATCTGCTGGACCTGTCGGCGGATGCCCTCGACACGGTGGTCGGTACCGGCGGACATCCGCTCACCGATGCACAGGCGCAACAGCTCGCCCTCGCCCGCCTGCTCCTCGCGGACCCCGAGCTGGCGATCCTCGACGAAGCCACCGCCGAGGCCGGTTCCGCCCACGCCGAGCGGCTCGACCGCGCCTCGGAAGCGGTCCTCGCCGGCCGGACCGGCATCGTGATCGCTCACCGGCTCTCCCAAGCCGCCACGTGCGACCGGATCGTGGTCATGGACGCCGGCCGTGTCATCGAGACCGGCACCCATGACGAACTCCTCACCGCCGACGGCACATACGCCCGGCTGTGGGCGGTGTGGCAGGCCGGGCAACACATCAGCGCGAACAGGTGAGGGTGGCGCCGGTTCGTCTTCCGGCAACAGGGCAGCCTCAACGGCAGCCGCTGGACGCGCCTGCAGGAGCAGCGACAGTCCCTGGGAGTCCCCCCACGCAGTCAACAGGGGTCTGACTCTTTGAGGTCAGGTCCCTGGATTTTTACTGTGCTGGATTCGTGCTGGATTCGTGCTGGGAAGGATGAGAGCGCCCGTGCTGGGGCGTGCATTGTCCAGAGTCTGGCCTGCGGCCGAGAAGTGCGTGGTGCCCGGTGTCCGCCTTCGTTCACGCGGCGGGGCGATGGCGCTCGTCTTGCGAGTGGCAAAGGTTCCGGCCGGGCGCCTGCTTGGTCGAGTGTTCCTGGCCGGGGGGTGAGGAGGTCAAGACCCTGAACGCCGAGGTCGCCGAGATCGTGGTCGGCATGCCCGGCATCGGTCAGCTGCTCGGTGCCGAGTTCTTGCCGCGGTGGGCAACGACCTGGCGGACTTCACCAGCCCGGACGGGCTCGCGGCGTTCGTCGGTGTAGCTCCGGCGCCGCACGATTCCGGGAAGCGGAACGGCAACCCCCACCGGCCGCGCCATTACCACCGGGACTCCAGCGCGTTTCCCGCATGTCCGCCCTGACGAGCGTGCGTTACGACCCCAACTCCCGGGCGTTTTACGACCGCAGGCGCGCTGAGGGCAAACGCCATACCCAGGCCGTGCTCGCCCTCGCCCGCCGCAGAGTCAACGCCCTGTGGGCCCTGATCCGAGACGGCCGACTCTATGAAGTTGCCCCGCCCCGACTCATCGGTCAGGGGCACAAAGACCGACAGGTCTATTTCGTGGCTACGAGCATCCGGGCCGGTTCGAGCATCGCCTCAGGCAGATCCTCCCAGTCCACGATCGGGGAGTAGAAGGCCGAGGGCTTGAACTTGGCGGCGGCGACGGCGTCGAGTGCGATGGAGACGTTCGCGGCACTGTTGAAGCGCGCGAGACGCACGGTGATGCCCTTCATGAACACCGGGAACGCGGGGAACGGTATGTCACCGGTCAGGCCGCCGAGGCTCTCGAAGAAGCCTTCCCCCGCGAGCAGGCTGAGGCCGCGGTGGAACCATTTGGTGCTTGCGGATGCCTCGATCGCCAGGTCGAACAGGCCCTCGCCCTCGGGCGGGGGCTCCGGTGCGGTCTGCGCGCCGTACTGTTCGGCGATGGCCCGGTTGGCGGGATCGGGATCGACGTAGAGGACGTGCTCGGCTCCGTAGGCGAATGCCAGGGCGGTCTGGAAGAGCCCCGTCACTCCGGGGGCGAGCATGAGTACCCGCTTGCGTCCGCCGTCCACGACGTGGCGGCGCGCCAGTTCCTCGGTGGCTCCGCCGATGTCGCCGAGGGTCACGCAGTCGAGCGGATCGACCCCGGCGGGGATGCGGTGCAGCATCGTGTCGGCGTAGGGGACACGCACGAGGTCGTCGAACAGGCCGCCCCACTGTCCGTTCACCGCCACTCCGTAGGTGGCGCCGTGCGGCATGGTGGTGCACTGCGTGCTCCATCCGCGCAGACATGGCTCGCACTGGCCGCAGGACAGTTCGGGCGACACGACCACCAGATCTCTGACGGCGACGCCGGTGACGGTGTCCCCGATGGCGACGACCTCGGCGACCGCGTTGTGCCCGAACGCGTATCCGGGCGGTATGGGAAGCCGGCCGTGAAGAATCGGCACGTCCAGCGGACAACGTGCGGCGATCACCGGCCGCACCAGCGCCTCGGTGTCGCCCTTCAGCGCCGGCGCGGGCACTTCACGCCACTCAAGCCGACGGGGCTCGACGAACCAGAGCGACCGCATCGAATCAGCCATGGTGAACCACGTTCTCTCTACGGGTTGGAGTTCGGGGGCGTGCCGCAGATCCTATACCTGTAGCTATAGTAAATTGAGTGATCCAGTTCACAATCCTTCTCCCGTCCTGGGCTGATATGTGGGCGTGACGGCAGTTTCTCTGCATGTTGAGCTATAGTCGGAGACATAGCTAGCGAGGAGGTTGATGTGCCCAGCAAGCCACGGACCGACGTGCGCCGCCGGATGCTGTTCGCCGGGTTCGAGACCGTGCAGGAGAACGGTGTCGACGCGACATCGCTGACCGAGGTCGCCGACCGGGCCCAGGCGCCGCGCGGCTCGATCTACCACCACTTCCCCGGCGGCAAGGCCGAGCTGCTGCGTGACGCGATCCGCCTGGCCGGGACGCTGCGCAGCAGGCAGATCGCCGCCCTCGTGGCCGACGACGACCCGACCCGCGTCGTCGACGAGATCATCGACATGTTCCGGGAGCAGTTGAGGGCGAGCGACTACCGGGCCGGATGCCCCGTCGCCGCGAGCGTGATCCACGGCGACAACTACCCCGAGGCGATGACCGCCGCCGGCGAATCGTTCTCCTCCTGGGAAGAGCTGATCACCCAGGGCCTATGGCAACGCGGACTCACGATGGAGCACGCCCAGTCGCTGGCCACCATGGTTCTCACCTCCATCGAAGGGGCGCTGCTGCTCGCCAAGGCCCAGCAGGACACCCGGGCGCTGGACCGCATCCAGACCGAACTCACCAGGGCGATCACCATCGCGGTGCAGAGCGCCGCGTCCGGAGGAAAGGGGTGACGCCATGGCATTCGTGGCCTCGGTCGTCTGGACCGCCCGCGAAGGGATGGAGAAGACGCTGCATCAGGCCGTCGAGCAACTGGTGCCGGCGAGCAGGCGGGAACCTGCCTGCCTGAGCTACGTCGCGTACCGGGATCCGGCGCGGCCCAGGACGATCCACATCCTCGAGATCTACGCCGACCGCGCCGGTTTCGAGGCCCACGCGGCCAGCGACCACTTCAGGACCTGGGGATTCGGACAGGCCCTTCCGGCCCTGGAAACCCGGGACATGCAGTTCTACGAGACCGTCGAGCCGTAGGTCGTCGGCCGAACCCGCAGCCCGAGCAGAAGCATGAGGTTGACGATGACCGACGTATCCGGCGTGTGCGACGACCGTTTCGCCGGCCTGCGCGCGCTGTTCGCGAAGAACATCGACGCGGGCGACGAGTTGGGCGGATCGCTCGTGGTCGACGTCGGCGCCGTGCCGCTGGTCGACATCTGGGGCGGTTGGACAGACGGGCGGCGAACCAGACCCTGGCAACGGGACACGCTCACCAACGTCTGGTCGTGCACGAAGACGGTGACCGCGCTGGCGGCGTTGCTGCTGGTCGAGCGTGGTCTCCTCGATGTCGACGCCCCGGTGGCGCGGTACTGGCCGGAGTTCGCCGCCGCGGGCAAGGAAGACGTGCGAGTGAGGCACGTGTTGTCCCACACCTCCGGCGTCCCGGGATGGGACCAGCCGATAGAGCTCGAGGACGTCTACGACGCGCGGACCGCGGCGGCCCGACTGGCCGCGCAGGCGCCCTGGTGGACGCCCGGGACCGCGTCCGGATACCACCTGCTCGACTACGGGCATCTGGTGGGCGAACTGATCCGGCGGGTGGGCGGACGTACTCTCGGACGGTTCGTCGCCGAGGAGATCACGGGCCCTCTGGACGCCGACTTCCACATCGGGCTGCCCGACACCGAGACCGACCGGGTCGCCGACATCGTTCCGCCACAGCGCACGTCGTTCGATCCCTCCACGCCCGACCCGGACAACATCAGGTTGCGCACCTTCACGGGACCGCTGGTCGACGCCCGCGCATCGCTGACACCCCAGTGGCGTCGCGCCGAGATCGGCGCGGCCAACGGCCACGGCAACGCCCGCTCACTGGCCAGAATCCAGTCCGTCGTCGCCTGTGGCGGTGCGGTCGACGGGGTGCGGTTGCTGTCGCCGGAGACGATCGCTCTCATTTTCCGGCCGCAGTCCGACGGCCCGGATCTCGTACTCGGCGCACACGTGCGGTTCGGCATCGGGTACGGGCTGCCGTCGCCCGCCGTGCCGTACATCCCGCACGGACGCGTCTGCTTCTCGCCCGGGTTCGGCGGATCGATCGTCGTGATCGACACCGAACGCCGGACCACGATCTCCTACGTCATGAACAAGATGGGCGCCGGGCTGCTGGGCAGCGACCGCACGATCGCCTACGTCAACGAGGTCTACGCCGCCCTGGCCTGACGCCTCGTCAGCGGCCAGCCGCCTCCGCGCGGTTTCCGCCCGCAAGCCGAGGAAGCCGTCCGCGGTACGACCTGACCGGGTCTCTGGAGGCCAGGCAACGTCACCCGTGTCACTTACGTGTTCATCGCGCCGCCCGTGGCGGTGGCCCTGACCAAACACCCGGTGTGCCGTCACCGCAGTCGAATTCCTGGCGGCAATACCCAAATCACCGGCCGGAAAGATCCTGTGCAGGGATCTTCGGAATCTGAATGGATGACCAATGAGCAATCACTCGCAGTTTGACGTCCATGTGGTGTCGCCGTCCTACTGGAAGGTGACCTTCGAGAATGCCCCGATCAACCTCATCGACCTCGACACCGTCGAGCAGTTCGCCGATCTGGTGACCCGCATCGAGCAGGACCCCGATCTCACCGTCGTGGTCTTCCAGAGCGCCAACCCGGACTTCTTCATGGCGCACCTCGACCTTCTGATGGACAACGAGCGCGCGGCCGCGATGCCGCTCGGCCCCACCGAGCTCCCCCCTGTCTCGGACAACCTGCTGCGGCTGAGCAGGGTCCCGGCCGTCACGATCTCGGCGATCAACGGCCGTGTCCGAGGCGCGGGCAGCGAGTTCGTACTGAGCACCGACATCCGCTTCGCCGGCCCCAGCGCCATCCTGGGCCAGCCCGAAGTGGGCATCGGCGCCGTGCCCGGCGGCAACCCCATGGGGCGTCTGGCCGAACTGGTGGGCCGGGGCCGCGCAATGGAGATCGTGCTGGGAGGTGACGACTTCCCGGCTCAGCTCGCAGCCGAGTACGGCTATGTCAACCGCGTTCTGCCCGAAGGCGAACTGGACGATTTCGTCGACGCCTTCGCCCGCCGCATCGCCGGTTTCGACAAGGCCGCGATTTCGGGCACGAAGGAGTTCGTCGACGCGGCCACCACGATTCCGGCGAGTGACTACGCAGCCTCTCTGGCCGCCTTCGGGCGCACGGCGGGCCGTCCGGAGAGCGCGGATCGCGTGCGCGGCCTCTTCGCACGCGGCTTCCAGCAGCCCCAGGGCGTCGAACTCGATCTCGGCAGGCACATCGCCGAGAAGGGTTGAACCTCTCCAGCGTTCCTGTCACCGCCTGCGGTAGGAGCATCTCTCTTGATCGACCGGGCAGGTCCCAGGCGCTCCCCACTCCCAGTCCTCCAGCGGCACTTGGGGCTGTTCCCCTTCGAACTGCTCTGCGATGTCCTGGGCGGGCGGGACGAGAGGTCGGCTGTCATGCTCTGGGCCGGCCCTGGTCAGGTGAGTTCCAGGCCGCCGTCAACGGTGAGGATTTGGCCGGTGAGCCAGGTCGTGGCCGGATCCGCCAGACGCAGGACCCAGGTGGCGACCTCGTCGGGCTCGCCCCGGCGGCCGAGGGGAATGCGGGACACTTCCTCCCGCTTGATCTGATCGACGATCGTCTCAGGCAATCCAGTGGCGGCGAGCGCCTGGCTCTCGGTGGGGCCGGGTGCCACAGCGTTGACACGGATGCCCTCGGCGGCCAGTTCCACTGCCCAGCTACGGGTGAGCTGTTCCAGCGCCGCTTTGGAGGCCGCGTAGTGCGCGGCGCCGGGCAACGGCCGGTGGCCGAAAGTGCTGGAGACGTTCACGATCGAGCCCTTGGTCCGGCGCAAGTGCGGCAGGGCGGCGTGCGCGAGCAGGCTGGGTGCGGTGACGTTGAGGCCGAACAGGGCCGCGATGCCGTCGGCGGTGGTCTCGGCCAACGGCATCATCTTGGTGGCTCCGGCGTTGTTGACGACCACATCCAGGCGCCCCCACCGATCTGTCGCGGCCTCGATCACCTGCTGAGGTACGTCCGGGGCGCACAGGTCGGCCGCGTGCGCGACGATCCCAGCGTGTTCGGCGGCAGTCTCCGCCAGGGCGTCACCGCGGCGGCCGACGCCGAGAACGTGGGCCCCGGCGCGGGCGAAGGCTTGGGCAGTGGCACGGCCGATCCCCGATCCCGCGCCCGTGACGACGACGACCTTGCCGGTGAAATCCTCGTGCGACTGAGTGGGCACCACAGCTCCCTTTGTTCGACGTTCGTGAAACATCGAACAAGCTGCCATGGTCGTCATGAAGCAAGCACGCCACCCCGAGTCGGACGAGATGACCCTCATCGGGGTGATGGCAGCCCTCAGCGACCCGATCCGTGTCGGGCTGGCGCGCGTACTTGCCGACGGCCGGGAGCGGGGATGGGGGGAACTGCGCGCCCCCGTCGCCAAATCGACGCTCAGCCACCATCTGCGCGTGCTGCGCGATGCCGGTGTCACCCGAACCCGCCAAGAAGGCACCCGCTGTTTCGTCAAGCTGCGCCGCAGCGACGTGGACGCCAGATTCCCCGGGCTGCTCGATGCCGTACTCGATGCCGCCCACAGCGATGACGTCGGCGACCGGGTGGGCCTCACCGACGCCCCAACCGCGGGCTGACCCGACACCCCGGGAGACGGGCCGAGGACACACCCTGGAGCCCTCGAAGCGTGCGACTAGGTCGTGTCCTGCCGATCACACTGGTGACGGGGGCATGCCTGCTGTTCATGTGCGAGCAGGAGGCAGAATCTGAAGTACTAGCCTGTGGAAGTGGAGATTTCCTACGTAGCTCGCGTCCCGCATGAGCCGGCGAAGCGTCCCCGTGTCGGGCACATTCAGTTCCTCAACTGTCTGCCGATCTACTGGGGCCTGGCCCGCACCGGCAGTTTGCTCGACCTGGAGTTGACCAAGGACACTCCGGACCGGCTGAGTGGTCTGCTGGTCGACGGGACCCTGGACATCGGTCCGATCGCTTGCATGGAGTACCTCAAGAACGCCGGCGACCTGGTGTTGCTCCCGGACATCGCGGTGGGCAGCGATGGTGCGGTGACCTCCTGCCTGATCGTCAGCCAGGTTCCACTGCGCGAGTTGGACGGGCGCCGGGTCGCCTTGGGCTCCACCTCGCGCTCGTCGGTACGCCTGGCTCGACTGCTGTTGGAGGAACGGGAAGGGGTTCGCCCGGAGTACTTCACCTGCCCGCCGGACCTGCCGGTGATGATGCAGGACGCAGATGCCGCGGTCGTCATCGGTGACGCCGCGCTGCGCGCCTACCTCCACCAGGCCGAGGATCTGGGACTGCTGGTGTACGACCTGGGCGAGATGTGGAAGGCGTGGACCGGTCTGCCGTTCGTTTTCGCGGCCTGGGCCGTCCGCAAGGACTACCTGGAGCAGAACCCTCACATCGTGCGCGAAGTACACCGGGCTTTCCTGGAGTCCCGGGACCTCTCGATGGCCGAAGTCGACAAAGTGTGCGAGCAGGCCGCCCGGTGGGAGGCGTTCGACGAGCAGGCGTTGCGCCGCTACTACACCGAGGCCCTGGACTTTTCCTTCGGCGAACGCCAGCTCGCGGGGGTGCGCGAGTTCGCTCGCAGGGTTGCTTCGGACTCTGGCTTTGATCCTGAGCTGGAGATCGAGGTCCTCCAGCCGTAGCTGCCTTCACTGCTGGGTCGCGTAGGAGTTCACATTCGGAGCCGGATGCCGAGGGCCGCTGCGGTGGCGGTGCCGAGGAAGACGTAGCTGGGCGCAGTCAGCCTGCTGGCCTGGCGTGACAGCAAGGGCTATGCCGCAACGCCCGTTTTCAGGGGCGCAGGGAGTGCGGCATGTCGCCGATCCTTGCCGCGACCGTCTCGGCCGAGCCCTGGGCGTACTGCGAGTCCATCGCCTCGTAGGTGATCCGGGCGTAACTCTGTGCCTCGGCCATGTTCTTCGAGCCGCCCTCCAGCATCGACATGACGGCGGTGTGCGGGAACGGCGAGTGTTTCCTGATGGCCAGCGCGGTGTCGGTGGACAGCTCCGGTGCCACGCCCACGAACACGCCGTTCCCGACCTGGAGGATCCAGACCGGTACGTCGGCCGTGCCGTTCGGGGTGAAGTCGTAGGTCTTCGTCGGTCCCGTCGGGTGTCCCATCGGCATCGCGCCGACCGTGACGGAGTCGGTGACGAGACGCACCGTCGAGCCCGGGCCGCCGCCGGAGGTCTCGATCGTCTCGCTGACCCGGACGGCCGCGGTGCCCGTCCGCTCGCCCTGCACCGTGAGCAGCAGCCAGCCGGCGTCCCGGGCGTCGACCTGGGACCAGTTCCTGT
This sequence comes from Streptomyces sp. NPDC058697, assembly GCF_042715345.1. Classification (NCBI taxonomy): domain Bacteria; kingdom Bacillati; phylum Actinomycetota; class Actinomycetes; order Kitasatosporales; family Streptomycetaceae; genus Streptomyces; species Streptomyces sp. NPDC058697. Next base: position 35,499 of record NZ_JBHXSU010000033.1, on the reverse strand, counting down.
CCTTGTCGATGGTGTACCGCTTCGACCTGAACGCCGGTGCCTGGTCCCCGCAGGAGCCGACCAGGAAGAACCCGACGACGTCGCCGCCGCGCAGGCGATCACCGAGGTCATCCGGGACCAGGGCACACAGGTCAGCACGGCCCTGTGGGACGGCAGGTCCACGGCCGCGGAGTTCGCCGCCGACGTCCGGAGCATGAAGGCGCAGCGGACCCCGGTGAACTTCGCCGCCTTCGAGGCCGGCACGGTCGTGCCGGCCCTCGTTCGTCGGGGTGGCGGCGCGAGCGCGACGGTACCGAGTGAAGTAAGATTCAATCTACGTAAGAATCCATCTACTTTGGTTGCCGTGAGGTGCTCGTGGAGTTTCAGGGCCGGGCCGGAGATCTTGAGCTGCTGGGCGGGCAGTACCGGACCGTGGCGGAGGGGGGTGGGGCCACCCGGGGGCGGGCCGTGATCATGACGGGGCGGCGTCGGGTGGGGAAGTCGCGGCTGGTGCAGGAGTTCTGTGACCGGTCGGGGGCGCCGTACGTGGTGTTTCAGGCCACTCGGGGGCGTAACCCCGTGACGGAGCGCGCCGAATTCGCCGCGACCCTCGCGCAGTCGCCGCTGCCGGGTGCGGAGCTGGTCGCCGGGCTTCAGGCGCAGGACTGGAACCAGGCCCTGCGGTCGCTGGCCCTCGCGGTGCCCGACGACTCGCCCAGCATCGCGGTGATCGACGAGGTGCCCTGGCTGGTCGAGCAGGACCAGGAATTCGAGGGCGCCCTCCAGACCGTCTGGGACCGTCACCTGTCCGCCAAGCCCGTGCTTCTGGTACTCGTCGGCAGCGATACGTCGGTGATGGAGGCGTTGCAGTCGTACGGCCGCCCGTTCTTCGGGCGGGCGGCGAAGATGACCGTCCATCCGCTGAACCTGGCCGATGTCCGGGCCATGACCGAGCTCGATGCCGCGGCGGCCGTCGACGCCCAGCTGATCACCGGCGGATTTCCCGAGATCGTGCAGTCCTGGCGGCCGGGGATGGGACGTACGGACTTTCTGCGGGCCTCGGTCGCCAATCCGCTCTCGCCCCTGCTGGTGGCCGGCGAGCTGTCCCTGCTGGGCGAGTTCCCCGAGGCCTCGCACTCACGGGCCGTGCTGGAAGCGGTCGGCAGCGGTGAGCGCACGTTCAGCGCGATCGCGGCCCGGGCCGGTGGTGCCAGTGCGCTGCCGTCCGGGACCCTCTCCCCGCTGCTGGCCACGCTGCAGGCCAAGCGGGTCCTGGCCGCCGATCTCCCACTCTCCGCCAAGCCGGACAGCAAGAACAAGCGCTACCGGATCGCCGACCCCTATCTGCGGTTCTGGCTGGCGTTCCTGGCACGCGCGATCCCCTTCATCGAGCGGGGCCGCGGTGACCTGGCGCTGGAACGCATCGAGCGGTCCTGGACCACCTGGCGCGGGCGGGCGGTCGAACCACTGGTCCGCGAGTCCCTGCTGCGTCTGATGCCCAGTGACGAGTGGCCCGAGACCGAGGCCGTCGGCGGCTGGTGGAACCGCCAGAACAACCCCGAGCTCGACCTCATCGGCGCGGACCGCGAACCGGTGGCCCGGCGGGTGCACTTCGTCGGGTCGGTCAAGTGGCTGGAGACCCAGCCCTTCGGCCGTCACGAATACGACGCCCTGGTACGCGACATGCTCGCGGTCCCCGGGACCACTCCGGACACCCCACTGGTCGCGGTCTCCCGCTGCGGGGTGTCCGACGATCTGCCGCTCGCCGCGCACTGGGGACCGGAGGACCTCGTACGGGCGTGGCAGCCCCGGTAGTCGCGGAGACCGGGGCTGCCGAGAGGCGGTACGGGGCGTTCTAACGCGGCGGGACCGGGCGGTCGTAGACGTTCTTCGGGGTCACGATCTCGGTGATCTTCTGGGCGAGGACCGAGGACGGCTCCTTGCCCTCGTAGGAGATGTCGGTGTTGAGGAGGATCACCAAGGTGGCCTTCTTGGACGGCAGGTAGACGGTCACGCTCTCGTACCCGGGGATGGAGCCGTTGTGGCCGATCCAGCCGTCGGACTCGAAGATGCCGAGGCCGTAGTTCGTGCCGGGGAAGCCGGTCGGCAGCATCTTGAGCCGTTCCCGCTGGGTCTCGGGGCTGAGCAGGGTCCCGGTGGCGACGATCTTGGCCCAGCGGCGCAGGTCGTGCAGGTTCGAGATCATCGCCCCGGCCGCCCAGGCCCAGCTGGGGTTCCAGTCCGTGGCGTCCTCGACATCGCCGCTCAGCGTCTGGTTGGTGTAGCCGCGCGCGTGCGGCTCGGGGAACTCGGCGTCCAGGGGGAACAGCGTGTGGCCCAGGTGGGAAGGGCGCAGCACCCGCTGGTCGATGACGTCGACGAGGTTGTGCCCGGTCACCTTCTCGATCACCAGGCCGAGAAGGACGAGGTTGCTGTTGGAGTACTGGAACTGCTTCCCCGGCTTGAAGGTGTTCTTGTGCTTGAAGCCGTACGCGAGCACCTCTTGCGGGGTGAACGAGCGGCCCGGGTCGCTGAGCAGATCGTGCACGAAGTCCGGGTCGGCGCTGTACGGGTACAGGCCGCTGCGCATCTCGGCGAGATGACGCAGGGTGATCCGCTTGCCGCCCGGCACGCCATGGATGTACTTGGAGATCGGGTCGTCGAGCCGGATCCGTCCGTCGTCGACGAGCTGGAGCAGCGCGGTGACGGTGAAGGTCTTGGTCTCGCTGCCGATCCGCATGAACGGGTCGGTGGTCATCGGCCTGCCGGTGGCGGTGTCGGCGACCCCGGTCGCGCGTACGTAGCTTCCCTTGCCCGGCATCCACAGTCCGACGATGACACCGGGGATGTCGGCATCCCGGCGGACGTCCGCGATGGCCTTGTCCAGCCGGGCGGTCAGCTTGGGACCGAGACCCTTCGGCGGGCACTCGTCCTTGTCGTGCCGGTCGACGCCGTGCCGGTCGGCGCCGTGCGGGTGGACGCAGTGCCGGTTGCCGTCGTACGGGCCGACGCCGTGCCGGCCGACGCCCGCGGCGTTGACCGCCGTGGCGGGGATCGCTGTCATCGGTGCCAGCACCGACGCCACGAGGATCGCCGCGGTGAACAGCCGGCGGGAGGGGGTACGTCGCATGTCGGGGCGTCTCTTCCAGGTCAGGGGTCCGGACGGCAACGTCACCATCCGGACCCCGGGCGGAGGTCCCCGTCCGCTAATCGTTCCGGCGAGTCCACTCGTTCGGAGCCCTGGGGCCCTGCGGGCGTCAGGCGGGGCCGGTCCTGTCAGGGGTCGGCCCCCTTCGTGTCGGCGCGGGGGCCGGCGCGGGTGCCGGCGTGGGAGAGGGCGTGGGCCGGCGTGGAGGAGGTGTCGCCGGGGGAGCGGACGGAGGAGGGGCCGACTCGGCGAGGGTGTCGAGGATCGCTCTGCGGACCGCCGCGATCCTGGGGTCGCGGCGGTATCCGTTGTGCCGCTCCAGGGGCCAGAAGACCGGCTGGGCGCGGGTGCGGGCGTGCGACCGCCCGGTGTCGGGGTCCATCGGCGCCACCCCGTCCTTCCACTCCTGGTCCACGCCGTCGACATGGGTCGGACCGGCCAGCACGTCGGTCTCGCGGTGGATGTTGACCCACGTCCTGAGCAGGCGAGTCCTGTCCGGGGCGGCGTCGTCCCCGCCGTCATCCCCATCGTCGTCCTCGTTGCGGACCAGGGCGTCGAGGGACTCGGCCGTCACATAGCCGGGGTAGTGGCGTGCGAACACCGCGCCGATCGGGCTTCCGGTCGTCAACAGGCCGATACGCGGACGCAGTTCGGGCGGAATCTGCCACAACGCGGCCACGGCGATGACCGACCCCATGGACTGCGCGTGCAGCAGTATCCGCGTACGGCTGTCGGAGTCGAGCAGATGCTCGATGCGGTGCACGAGTTCGGGCACGGTCCGTACGGTCCAGGCCGCCGGGGCGAAAGGGTGCGCGGCGCGCGGCCAGAACACGCCGAACGCCCAGGCGATGCCCGTGTTCCTGCGCATCTCGGGACGGAGCGCGACGGCCCGTACGGCGAGTACCGCGACCGCCACGAGGGCGATCAGGGCGAGGGCGCCGAGGGTGGTGAGCTGCCTGACCGTGTCGCTGGTGGTCCGGCGGACGTCCGTCGTCAGGGAACCGTCGCCCACCCAGTTCGCCAGGTACAGGGTGAGGACCAGGGCCACGATGAGGGAGGCCAGCGCGGCGAGGCCCTGGTCGTACCAGTTCAGGCCGTCCTCTCCCACGTTCCGGGCCCAGTTGATCTCGCTGCGGTGCTTCCTGTCCTCCTTCTCCTCCCCCGGGTGTGCCGCGGCCCCCGTCCTGCGCCTCCACAGTTTCCACAGGGCGTTGGCCCCGGCCGCGAGCCCGCCCAGGACCACCACCAGCGGGAAGGCCGCGGCGATCACCCGTACCGCGCGCGGGAGTTCGGTGGCGTACGGGTCGCCGTCCGGGGTGAGCCAGCCCTGCACCCACAGGGAGAACGCCGCCGTGTAGAGCCACCCGATGAAGCAGGCCACCACCGCGACCACGGGCCCCAGCAGTCCGTACAGGGACGTCCTTCCCGCCCGGTCGCGGTCCCTGAGGCACATCACCAGACAGGCGACGACCATCAGCAGCACGCCGACGCCCTGGGCGATCACGACGTCGTTGGCCTCCTCGCCCATTCCCGGCAGCATCCGGGAACTCCCGCGCGCCGCGAGCCAGTCCCGCTCGGGGAGCGCGCAGTAGAGCATGGCGCAGACCGTCACCCCGAGACACACGCCGAGGGTGGTGCGCCGGTGGTTGGGCGGCCACCGATTCGCCCACTCCACCCTTCTGAACCAGGGCCCGTCGGCGACCATCAGCGCCGCCAGCAACAGAATCAGCACGAACAGCACCAGGCCGACGACCGTGCCGTCCCGGCGCAGGTCGTACTGGAGCCCCGGAACGATCACCAGCATCGCGACGGTGAGCAGTCCCGCACACCGGTGCTGTGAAGTGAGGCCCTCGGCCCGCCAGTTGTGCTCCCAGAAACCGCGCACCTCCAGCGGCCGCCGCACCTTGCCGGTCTCCCGGGCCCGCCGCTTGTCCTCCCGGTCCAGGCGCCGGTACTCCTCGCCCTCCACGGTCTTCAGGACCGGCCGGTACTCCTTCTTGGCGTCCCGCGCGCTGAACGCCATCACCGCTCCGACGAGCAGCGGCACCACGGCCGCGAGCGTCAGCCCCAGTCCGGTGCCCACGTCGCGTGCGGGCCCGACCAACGGGTTCTCGGCACCGCAGGCGGAGTGCGCGGGCGCCCCGCACTGCCACACGACCTGGTCCATGGCGGCCTGCCCGAACACGCCCACCAGCATCACCGTCAGCGACAGTCCGAGCAGCCGGGCCCCGAAGTCGTACAGCCAACCCGACACCCTGCTGCGCCGCGGAAGCCTGGGCTGCATCCACGTCACCAGGTTGATCAGCAGAAAGGGCAGCAGGAGCAGCCACATGGCCCGGCCCGCGCCGCCGATCGTGAGCCGGTTCCAGTCGTACACCTGCCGTTCGACGATGGGCTCGGTGTCGTCCTCCTCCACCGCTCCGAACCAGCCGGCGGCCTCGTCCCCACTGATCCGGTGGACGACCGGTGGCTCCAGTGCCTCCGCGCGGTCCACCGGACCGATGCCGGGCACGACCAGCTCGACCAGGCGGGTCTCCCGGGCCTGTGATCCGTTGTCCATGGCAGATCACAGTGGGGCCATGGGCACCCGCTCACAATGCGTAAAAAGTACGAGACCGAGAGTGGTCACCGGGATTCCGCTTCGCCCGGCCATGGGCGGGAACCGGGCCGAGCCTTCCGTACGTTGAGGACTACACGAGGAAAGCCAGGAGGTTCTCATGGCGTACGGGCCGTACGGCGTGGCTGTTCCCGCGCCGGTGTCGCGCGGTGAGCGGGTCAAGAACGCGGCCCTGTTGACGGGCGGCTGGGTCGCCCTGCTCTGGGTGCTGGAAGCCATCGACGTGGCGACGGGCCACGCCCTGGACACCTTCGGCATCACACCGCGCGAGTTCGGCGAGCTCCGGGACATCGTGCCCGCCGCGTTCGTGCACTTCGGCTGGGACCATCTCGCGGCGAACAGCGTGCCGTTGCTGCTCCTCGGCTTTCTCGCCGCGCTGTCCGGGATCCGCCGCTTCCTCGCCGTCGTCACCGTGACGATCCTCGTCAGCGGCCTGGGCGTCTGGCTCACCGCGTCCGAACACTCCATAACCGCCGGCGCGTCCGGCGTCGTCTTCGGTCTCTTCGGCTACCTCCTGGTCCGCGGCTTCGTGGACCGCCGGATCGGTGACGTGGTCATAGGGCTCATCGTCGGCGCGGTCTACGGCTCGATCCTGTGGGGCGTACTGCCGACGACGGCCGGCGTCAGCTGGCAGGGCCATCTCTTCGGCCTCATCGGCGGAGTGGCCTCGGCGTTCGTGTTCCGCCGGCCCCGCGACGCCCGCACCTAGCCCGCGGTACCTCGGCGGTCCGGGCGGGCGCCCCGTCCGGCGTCCGGCGCGACTGTCGGTCCCCCGTGGAAGGATGACCGCTCATCGCGGCGTACGGCACACGAGGGGCGTCATGGCGGAGGGTGAGGGGGCGGTCGACAGCCCCGTACCGGTGGGGCGGAGGACCCGTACGGTCGTCGGGCGGGGCGAGCGGCTGCGCGGGCTCGCGCGACGAGTGCTCGACGATCACGCGCGGGCCGTCGACCAGGTGCGTACGGCCCTCGCGCCGGTCCTCGCCGAGCTGGTCGCCCAGGAGCTGGAGGGCATCCCGGTCTCACGCCTGAAGGACGTCACCGAGGGACGGCTCAGGCTCGGAGCCCTTGAGGCGGCGGGGCTCGGATCGGTGCGCGGCGTGTTCGACGCGAGCCGGTACGAGCTGCGGCAGATACCGGGCGTCGGAGCCCAGACCGCCGACCAGGCACTCGCCGCCGCCCGGCAGATCGCCCGAGCGGTCGAGGAGACCGTGTCCGTACGGATCGACGTCGACCACCCCGAACCGCGGACCACCGCCCTCGTCATCGCGCTGCGCCGGCTCGTCGAGGCGGGCCCCGAACTGCGCCGGGCCGTGGACGCCGCCACAGAGCTCGACCGGACGTTCAAGACGCTTCTCCCGGCGGCCCGTCCGGCCACCGGGCGGCTGCGGATGGCCCTTACCGGCAGGGCCAGGCGTGAGAGCGCCCTCGCCGCAGTCGCCGAACTCCGCGCGCTGACCGGCGACGCCGTCGCCAAGGGCGTACCGATGCTGCTCACGCAGGCATCCACCGACCTGCTGCGGGAGTCCGCGTCCGACGCCGAGGCGTGGGTGGACTTCGAGCTGCGGTCCCCGGAGTACTACAGCCAGCTCGCCGAGATCGCCGGCAGCGCGCCCGACGTCGAGGCCGCCGAGGGGTTCCTGCCCGCCGAGGTCGCGGACCGGGTGCACGCGCAGGGGCTCGACGACACGCACCGCCGGGTCTCGCTCCGCGGCTACCAGTCCTTCGGCGCGCGGTTCGCGCTCGCCCAGCGCCGGGTGGTCCTCGGCGACGAGATGGGCCTCGGCAAGACCGTCCAGGCCATCGCCGTGCTCGCGCACCTCGCCGCCGACGGGCACAAGCACTTCCTGGTGGTGTGCCCGGCGAGCGTACTGATCAACTGGACGCGCGAGATCCGCTCCCGCAGCACCCTGCGAGCGGTGCCCGTGCACGGACCGGACCGGCAGGAGGCGTACGCCGAGTGGCGCGAGCGCGGCGGTGTCGCGGTCACCACCTTCGACGTGCTGCACAGCCTGCCGGACCCGGACCCGGACCCGGCCCGGGACTCGGCGAAGGGTGCGCGGGGGACGAAGGGCGGGAGGAGCGCGAAGGCCCCGGCCGGGGTCCCCGCCGCACCCGCTGCCCCCGCCGCGCTCGTCGTCGACGAGGCCCACTACGTCAAGAACCCCGACGCCCGTCGCTCCCGGGCCGTCGCGCGATGGACCGACCGGTGCGAGCGCGTCCTGTTCCTCACGGGTACGCCGATGGAGAACCGTGTCGAGGAGTTCCGCACCCTCGTCCGCTACCTCCAGCCCGAGCTGGTGCCGAAGATCCAGGGCAGCGACGCCGTCGCAGGACCGCACACGTTCCGCAGGTCCGTCGCCCCCGCCTATCTGCGGCGCAACCAGCAGGACGTGCTCACCGAACTGCCCGCGCTCGTCCAGGTCGACGAGTGGGAGGAGTTCAGCGCCGCCGACATGGACGCCTACCGCGAGGCGGTCGCCGCCGGGAACTTCATGGCGATGCGCAGAGCCGCGTACGCGCACGCCGAGAAGTCGGCGAAGCTCCAGCGGTTGCGCGAGCTCGTCGCGGAAGCCGCCGTGAACGATCTGAAGGTGGTCGTCTTCTCCTACTTCCGGGACGTCCTCGCCACCGTCCAACAGGCCGTCGGTGAAGGTGTGTTGGGGCCGATCGCGGGTGGTGTGCCCGCCACCCGGCGGCAGCAGCTGGTCGACGAGTTCACGGCCGCGTCCGGGCACGCCGTGCTGCTCTGCCAGATCGAGGCCGGCGGTGTCGGCCTCAACCTCCAGGCCGCGTCCGTCGTGATCCTCTGCGAACCGCAGGTCAAGCCGACCCTGGAGCACCAGGCCGTCGCCCGCGCCCACCGCATGGGGCAGGTCCGTTCCGTCCAGGTGCACCGGCTCCTCGCCACGGACAGCGTGGACGACCGGCTGCTGCGGATCCTGGAGAGCAAGTCCCGCCTCTTCGACGCGTACGCCCGCCGCAGTGACGTCGCCGAGGCGACGCCGGATGCGGTCGATGTTTCGGACGGGACGATTGCTCGACGGATTGTGGAGGAGGAGCAGCAAAGGTTGGCCGCGGGGTGAGGTTGTGTTTCGCCTGCGGGCCGGTGGGGGCTGGTCGCGCAGTTCCCCGCGCCCCCAAAAGATGAAAGACAGGGGCGCAGCCCCGTTTTTCAGGGGCGCGGGGAACTGCGCGACCAACCCCCACCGGGCCCGCACCCGAAACACCACCCGCAGCCTCTACAGACGCGCGAGCCCCGATTTCAGGCCCGCGCCGCACAGCGGCACGACACCCGTGCGCGCCCCCAGCACCCCCTCCCGCACAGCCGCCCAGCAGGCAACCCCCGTCGACTCCACGTACAACCCCTGCGAGGCAAGGTCCCGCTGGGCGTGGCGGAGTTGGTCCTCCGTCACGGTGAGGAACGTGCCGCCGGACTCCCGTACCGCGCGCAGGATCTGCCGGGCCCGCGGCGGCCGGGGGATCGCGATGCCCTCGGCGAACGTGGGGGCCGCCGGGGTGACCCCGACCAGGTCGTCGGCGCCCTCGTGCCAGGCGTGGGCGAGCGGGGCGACGGCGGCGGACTGGACGGCGTACAGGGCGGGCCGGCGGTCGATCATTCCCGCCGCGTGCAGCTCGGCGATCGCGAGGGACGCGCCGAGCAGGAGCGTGCCGTTGCCGACGGGGACGACGATCACCTCGGGGAGCCGGCCGCCGAGGTCCTCCCACAGCTCGTGGACGTACGTCTTCGTGCCGTGCAGGAAGTACGGGTTGAAGACGTGCGACGCGTAGAACGTGCCGTCCGCGTCCGCCGCCTCCCGGGCCGCCCCCGCGGCCGCCTCCCGGTCGCCCGGGACGACTTCGAGGCGGGCCCCGTGCGCCCCGATCTGCTCCAGCTTCTTCGCGGACGTGCCGTCGGGTACGTAGACCGTGCAGGGCAGTTGGGCCCTGGCGCAGTACGCGGCGACCGCCGTGCCCGCGTTGCCGCTGCTGTCCGCGACGACCCGGCCCGGTCGCAGCCGCAGGGCCAGCTCGGCGAGCAGGACGGCTCCGCGGTCCTTGAAGGAGAGCGTCGGCATCAGGAAGTCCAGCTTGGCCGAAACGCCGTCCTTGAGCGGGACCAGCGGGGTGCGGCCCTCGCCGAGGGACACCGAGGGGGACGACAGGGGCAGGCACTCCGCGTACCGCCAGAGGGAATTCACCCTGCCCGCGAGGGACTTGAGGGAGGCGGGCGTGGGCGCGAAGTCCAGGTCGAGCGGGCCGCGGCAGACCGGACAGCACCACGCGAGCGAGTCCATGGGGACGCGCGTGCCGTCCACCGGGCAGAAACAATCCGGCAAGGGAGTCATGTCGGCAGGTTAGATGCACCGATTGGTGACGGAGTGTCATGACTGGCATATGGCACCTGCGTTACGTCTGCGCAGGGCTCTTGTGCAATTCCTGTGGAAGCCGCAATCTTTCGGCTGAGCGCAGGGCGAACCGGCCAGTTCTTTGACATGACCCTGCCGTCTTCCTGTGCGCACGACCGCACCACCCCCCACCACCAGCGCACCACCGATTGAGGAGGATCCTCAGATGGCAGTGATGCGTCATGCCCGGCGAAGACTCGCCGGTATCACCGGATTCACCGGTATCAACCGATTCGCCGGTATCGCGGGCATCGGTACGGCGGCCCTCGTCGCCGGTCTCGTCTCCGCCCTCCCGGCGCAGGCCGCCGCGGGCCCCGAAGGCCGGATCCAGTACGCCGGCGCGCCCGACACGATCGCGAACAGCTACATCGTGACGCTCCACCCGGACGCCGCGAAGTCCGGCTCGGCCGAGGGCAGGGCCCTCGCGAAGGAGTACGGCGCCACCATCGAGCGTACGTACAAGAAGGCGCTGAACGGTTACGCCGTCGAGGCCACCGAGGCCGAGGCGAAGAGGTTCGCCGCCGACCCGGCCGTCGCCTCCGTCGTCCAGAACCGCGTCTTCTCCATCGCGACGACCCAGCCCAACCCGCCCTCCTGGGGCCTCGACCGCATCGACCAGGCGGCCCTCCCGCTCAACCAGAGCTACACCTACGACGACACCGCCGGCGAGGGCGTCACCGCCTACGTCATCGACACCGGTGTCCGCATCACCCACACCGACTTCGGCGGCCGGGCCTCCTACGGCTACGACGCCGTCGACAACGACAACACCGCCCAGGACGGCCACGGCCACGGCACGCACGTCGCGGGCACGGTCGCCGGCACGGCGTACGGCGTCGCCAAGAAGGCGAAGATCGTCGGCGTCCGTGTCCTCAACAATGCGGGCTCCGGCACCACCGCCCAGGTCGTCGCGGGCATCGACTGGGTGACGACCAACGCCGTCAAGCCGGCCGTCGCCAACATGAGCCTCGGCGGGACCGTCGACACGGCGATCGACGCCGCCGTACGCAACTCCATCACCTCCGGTGTCACCTACGCCGTCGCGGCAGGCAACGAGACGACGAACGCCTCGACCCGCTCGCCCGCCCGTGTCACCGAGGCCATCACCGTCGGCGCCACCACCAGCACCGACGCCAAGGCCAGCTACTCCAACTACGGCACGGTCCTCGACCTCTTCGCCCCCGGCTCCTCCATCACCTCCGCCTGGGGCACGGGCGACTCCGCGACCAACACCATCTCCGGTACGTCGATGGCGACCCCGCATGTCGCCGGGGCCGCCGCGCTCTATCTGGCCGACAACCCGACCGCGACGCCGGCCGCCGTCCAGACCGCGCTGGTCAACTCGGCCACCACCGGGGTCGTCACCAGCCCCGGTACGGGTTCGCCCAACCGTCTGCTGAAGGTCGGCGGCGGCGGTACCACTCCGCCTCCGACGGGTGACCTCTTCGAGAACACCGCGGACTACGCGATCGCGGACAACTCCACCGCGAACTCGCCGGTCACGGTGAGCGGCGTCACCGGCAACGCGCCCGCCGCGCTGAGCGTGCCGGTGAACATCGTCCACACCTACATCGGTGATCTCCAGGTCCAGTTGATCGCTCCCGACGGGACGGCCTACACGCTGAAGGCGTACGGGACCGGGGGTTCGACGGACAACATCAACACGACGTACACGGTGAACGCCTCGTCCGAGGTCGCCAACGGGACGTGGACCCTCCGGGTGAGCGACAACGCTTCGCTGGACACCGGGTACATCAACTCGTGGGGGCTTCAGTTCTGACCCGTCCGACGACTACGTGGCGGTAGCGGTCCGCCGGTAGTTCCCCTCGCCCCCGCCGCCCCTACCCATTCCCGTCCCTTTCCGGGGCTCCGCCCCAGACCCCGTGGGGTTGGTTTTTGGCTGCGGGCCGTCGTGGGTTGCTCGCGCAGTTCCCCGCGCCCCTAGAAACCTAGGGGCGCGGGGAACTGCGCAGTCTTTTGGGGGTTCGGGGGCGAAGCCCCCGAGTAAGGGACGGGAATGGGTAGGGGCGGCGGGGGCGAAGAAATGTAGTCGCCGACCGAATCGTCGGGATCGTTCCCTGTGTTCCGTCGCCGTCCGGGCCGCGCTTACGATGCGCCCTGTCGTACGTCAGTTCCGCACCACCGGGACACCCAGCACTCGGACGAGGAGCACGGTACTAGTGGAGATACCCCCGCCCCCCGGTCCCCAGCCCCCGCAGGGGCCGTCCCAGGGACCGTACCCGCCGCCGGGCCAGCCCCAGGGCCCGTACGGCGCGTACCCGGGCCAGCCGCAGGGCCCGGTCCCGGGACCAGGACCGGGCGGCCAGTACGGCTACCAGCCCTGGGGGCAGGGTTACACCCCGTACAACAGCCCGGCCCCGGTCAACGGCCTCGCCATAGCCGCACTCGTGCTCGGCATCCTCTGCTTCCTCCCCCTGGTAGGCCTGATCCTCGGCTTCTTCGCGCTGGCGCAGATCAGGAGGAAGGGCGAACGCGGCAAGGGCATGGCGATCGCCGGCATGATCCTCTCGGGCATCGGCGCCGCGATCCTCGCCCTCGCGCTCGCCACCGGCGGAGCGGCCGAGTTCTGGGACGGCTTCCAGGAGGGGGCGCGTGAGGCGAGCGAGAACGGCGCCACCTTCTCCGTGGACGAGGGCGAGTGCTTCGACACGCCGGGCGGCTCGCTGGAAGGCATGGCGTACGACGTCGACACGGTGCCCTGCGACGAGGAGCACGACGGCGAGGTCTTCGCGAACTTCAGCATGGCGAGCGGCAGTTACCCCGGTGACAGCGAGATCACCGAGGCCGCCGACGAGAAGTGCTACACACTCCAGTACGCCTACGCCATGGACACCTGGGCCATCCCGGACAACGTCGACATCTACTACTTCACGCCGACCCGGGACAGCTGGAGCCTCGGCGACCGCGAGATCAGCTGTCTGTTCGGCAACGTGGACGAGAAGGGCAGCCTGACCGGCTCCCTGCGCCAGGACGAGACGACCCTCGACGCCGACCAGCTCACCTATCTGAAGGCGGCCCGGGTCCTCAACGAGGCGATGGACTCGGCGCCCGAGGAGGAGTACGTCGAGGACGACCTGCCCGGCCACAAGGAGTGGGCGACCAGGGTCTCGGCCGCCCTCACCGAGCAGCTCGGAATGCTGCGCGGCCACGACTGGCCCGCCGACGCGAAGGATCCGGTCGCCGCGCTGGTCAAGGACCTGGACAAGGCGCAGGGGGAGTGGTCGGCAGCGGCGAAGGCCACCGACGCGGACGTCTTCTACGAGCACTACGACAAGGCGCTGGAACTCACCGACGCCGAGAAGACGGTCACCACGCGCAAGGCTCTGGGCCTCGCCTCTTCGCCGCCGGAGTCGTACGAGGACGGCGGCGGTGAGGACAGCGGTACGGGAGGCGGCACAGGAGGCACCGGCGCAGAGGTGTGACGGCGGCCATAGCGGGGAGAAAATGCCTGCGTAAAGCCTTGAGCGGCCGCAAGTCATCACATCGAGTGATTCTCTGGCCTTCGCTTGCCTGGCACAACCCACGGTTGCCACCCTGTAGCTGTCTGTACAACCTGACGGGAGTGGCCAGTGACATTCGGTGAGCAGCCGGCGTATCTGCGCGTCGCAGGTGATCTTCGCAAGAAGATCGTCGACGGATCGCTGCCACCGCACACACGGCTCCCGTCACAGGCCAGAATCCGCGAGGAGTACGGCGTCTCGGACACGGTCGCCCTTGAAGCCCGCAAGGTCCTGATGGCCGAGGGTCTGGTCGAGGGCCGCTCCGGGTCCGGTACGTATGTGCGCGAGCGTCCGGTGCCGCGCCGCGTCGCCCGCTCCGGGTACCGGCCGGACAGCGGTGCGACACCGTTCCGCCAGGAGCAGGCCGACGTCTCCGCGCGCGGTACGTGGGAGTCGCACAGCGCGCAGGCCGAGGCGAGCGGTGCCATCGCCGAGCGGCTCGGCCTTCAGGCCGGCGACCGCGTGATGTGCACGAAGTACGTCTTCCGGGACGCGGGCGAGGCCATGATGCTCTCCACCTCCTGGGAGCCCCTCACCGTCACGGGCCGCACACCGGTGATGCTTCCCGAGGAGGGTCCCCTGGGCGGCATGGGCGTGGTCGAGCGCATGGCCGCCATCGACGTGATCGTGGACAACGTCACGGAGGAGGTGGGCGCCCGGCCCGGCCTCGCCGAGGAACTGTCGGCGCTGGGGGGTGTGCCCGGGCATGTCGTGGTCGTCATCCAGCGGACGTACTACGCGTCGGGGCGGCCGGTGGAGACGGCGGACGTGGTGGTGCCGGCGGACCGGTACCGGATCGCGTATCACTTGCCGGTGAAATAGGCCGTAACTGCCCTGGCCGCCTTCGACTTGGGGCGGCTGTGGGCTGCTCGTCGGCGGGGTGGTGCCGGTGGAATCCGGTCGTTCTCGTGGGGGGTGTTCGGCGCGGTCTCCGCACTGTCGGCGGGAGCCTGAGGGGGATGAGGGGGCGTGTCCGTGAGGATGCGCCCCCTTCGTGCTGGCCGATTGCGTACCTCTCGGGCATCCAGCGCATACCTCTTTGTGAAAAGCCGTATTCGCTGCGTGAAGGTTAGGCGTAGGCTCGGGCATATGCGGATTGCGGTTTCCTTATGTGGCGGGGCAGGACGCGAGCCGGGGGCGGGGAGCGGAGGGGCGCGATGAACGACGGCACCATCACACTTCCCTGGCTCGTCATACGACAGGACGACAACGGCAATCGCTACCGCGTCGGCAGGTACGCGACGAGGGCCGAGGCCCAGAAGATCGCGGACAGCCTCGACGACCGTGGGCACAAGCAGCTCTACTGGGTCGAGCGGATCGGGCAGAACGGCTCGAAGTGACGCGTGTGGGTGTGTCGGTGGGGCTCCCGTAGGCTCCGGCGCATGACCGAACGGATCGTGGTGGTGGGAGCCGCCGTGCTGAGCGACGGGTGTCTCCTTGCCGCGCGTCGCAGTGCGCCCGCGGAGTTGGCCGGGCGGTGGGAGCTGCCCGGGGGGAAGGTGGAGGCCGGGGAGACTTCCGAGGGGGCGCTCGTGCGGGAGCTTCGCGAGGAGCTCGGGGTCGAGTCGGAGGTGCTTGACCGTGTTCCGGGTGAGTGGCCTCTGCGGTCGCCGTATGCCCTTCAGGTCTGGACCGTGCGGCTCCTGGCTGACTCGCCTGCGCCCAAGCCGCTCCAGGACCACGACGAGCTTCGCTGGTTGACCCCGGATGAGCTTTGGGACGTGGAGTGGCTGGAGCAGGATGTGCCGGCCGTGATGGAGGTTGCGCGGGGGGTTTGGGGGAGCGGGTCGGCAGCGGGGTAGTGACCTTCTTTCGCCCCCGCCGCCCTTACCCGTTCCCATCCCTTGACGCCGGACGGGCTGGTGGTCAGCCCCTCCGGCGTTTGAGGAGCGGGGGTTCGGGGGCTGGCCCCCGAAAAGGGACGGGAATGGGTAGGGGCGGCGGGGGCGAAGAAAAAGGTGTGACCATCACAACTTCGCGCACTCGAGTCTGCGGGGTGCGGGACGCACACCGTACGTGGGACGCTCGGGCTCGCGAGGCGCATGTGGCGGCCGAGACGAGCGCCGAGTACGCCGTTCGCGCCACAGTGCGCCCTCGCGCACGGTACTCCGCCCGGGATATCGGGTATGTGCCCATTAACCCCATGAAACCGGACATGGTCCGCTTCTGGCCTGGGAGTGATCTGCGTGATCCACACCGAGGGCGATATCGCCGAGTGGACCTTTCCCGCGGATCCAGGCGCCGTCCGGACCGCCCGAACCGTCGTCCGGGGGCAGCTCAATGCCTGGGGCCTCGACTCTCTCGGAGACGTGACCGCGCTGTTGGTCAGCGAGCTGGTCACCAACTCCCTGCGGCACGCCACGGGTCCCATCGGGGTTCGCCTCGTACGCCCCACGGAACCGATGGACGTCCTGCTGGTCGAGGTCTCCGACCCCCTCCCCGACCCACCGCAGGAACGCGACGCGGAGCCCGAGGACGAAAGCGGCCGCGGCCTTCAGCTGGTGGCGAACTCCTCCCGCCGCTGGGGCACCCGACCGGGCGGCAAGGGCAAGACGGTGTGGTTCGAACTGGCACTCCCGACCTGACCGGCAGCCGCTCCACAGCCGACCGGAAGCCGCCCCGCAGCTGCTCGGCAGCCAATCGCGAGTCCCTCGCAGCCGACCCCAAGCCGGTCAGCGGCCGGCCCTGAGCCGATCAGCGGCCGACCCCAAGCCGACCATCAGCTGACCGCAAGCCGATCGGCAGCCGCCCCCAACCGACCATCAGCTGACCCCAAGCCAGTCCGCAGCTGTCTCTCAGGCCGATCCGCAGCCGACGGGGAGTCCACCCGCAGCCGGCCGGGCGTCCACCCCCAGCTGACCAGCGCCTCCTCCCCAACTGATCCCCGTCAGATCCCCCTCCGATCTGCAGCCGATCTGCAGCCGGACGGCAGCCGGACGGCAGCCGGACGGCAGCCGGACGGCAGCCGACCCGCGGCCTCCTACCCCCCGCCGATCCCCAACCGGACGGCAGTCAACCCAAAGCCCCCACGCGGCCCCCTCGCGCCCACCCCCCCGGCCGATCCCCAACCAATCCCCAACCCACCCCAAGCCAATCCGCAGCCACTCCCCAACCGATCCGCAACCCATCCCGAGCACCCCCCAAGCACCCCCCGAACACCCCCCGACCCCTCGGACACACGAGCCACCGCCAAGTCCGTGGTTCGACGGGGTCCCACGTGGTTAGAAGACTGGGAGTGTTTGTCGCGGCCGGTCCTAAAAGCATCGGGACCGTGCTGTGATCGTGAACACCGTGTTGTGCGGCACCGTAGTGCTGGATACTGCGGGCAGCCGCCTCCGGTGACCGGTGCCGGGCGCGGTGAGCTGGAGGGGACGGTTCGCGTGAGCGAGATACCAGCGAAGGCCACGGAGTCCGAGGACCCGTCGGGCGGCGCGATGGCTGATGCGACGACAGGCGATGGCGCATTGCCGGTGCCGGACGAGGCGCGGCGCGCGGGGCACGGCGGAATATCCGGTGTGCCCGCCGAGACGCAGGGCGAGGTGCCCGGCGAGGTCGTGTGGCAGAGCAGTCCGCCCGGATCGATCTACGACTACATCAAGGTCGCCTCGTTCTCCATCGGCCCCGACGGCCTCGTCGACCAGTGGAGTCTGCGCGCCGAGCAGCTCTTCGGCATCTCGACCGAGCGCGCGGTCGGCATGGACCCCATCGAGGCCTTCGTCGCCGAGGACAAGCGCGAGCTGGGCCAGCGCAAGATGGCCGAAGTCCTCGACGGCCGGGAGTGGACCGGTGTGGTCCCCTTCCGGCTGCCCGACCCCGAAGACACCGGCCTGACCGCCGAAGGACTCGCCGAGGTCTACGTCATGCCGACGCGGACCGAGGAGGGCGAGCGGGCCGCCGTCTGCATAGTCGTGGACGTACGCATTCTGCGCAGGATCGAGACCGATCTTGCCGCCTCGCAGGCCATTTTCGGCCAATCTCCTTTCGGCTTCCTGCTGATCGACCCGGACCTGCGCATCCGCCGTGCCAACGAGCGGTTCGCCTCGGTGTTCGGCGGCACCGTCGACGACCATCGCGGACGCACCGTCAAGGACTATCTGCCACCGGGCGAGGCCGAGCGGGTCTCCGCGATCCTGCGCAGGGTCCTGGAGACCGGTGACTCGGTCAACGAGCTGCTGGTCAGCGGAACCGTGCCCGGTTCCAGCGAGCGCCGCCACTGGTCCATCAACCTCTATCGCGTACACAGCGGTTCGGGCCGTCCGATCGGCATCGCCTGGCTGGGCACCGACATCACCTCGCGCCGCGCCGCCGCCCGCGAGGCCGCCCAGGCGCGGCGCAATCTCGCCCTTCTGAACGAGGCGGGCGCGCGCATAGGCAACTCCCTCGACCTGGAGACCACGGCCCGCGAACTCCTCGACGTGGCGGTCCCGGGCTTCTGCGACCTCGCTTCAGTCGACCTCTACCAAGGCCTCCTGGCAGGCGACGAGACCCCGCCCGGCCTCGCCGACGGCAGCGCCGAGATGCGCCGCGTCGCCTACGCCAGCGCCGTGTCCGACGCGCCCTTCATCGGCGGCCCGGAGCCGGTGAACGTCGGCGCGGTCCACCACTACGCCTTCAACTCGCCCTTCGCCGACGCCCTGCGCACCGCCCGCCCGCAGAGCGTCGCCGCCGAGGAGGGCGGCCTGATCCAGTCCACGCTCGCGGTGCCGATGGTCGCCCACGACACGGTCGTCGGCCTGGTCCAGTTCTCGCGTACGAAGGGGAGCGAGCCGTTCGGGGAACGGGACAGCTCCCTCGCGGTCGAACTGGCCTCGCGCGCCGCGGTCTGTATCGACAACGCCCGCCTCTACCGCCGGGAGCACGAGCGCGCCCTGATACTGCAGCGCTCCCTGCTTCCCCCGGGCGACCCGGAGGCCTCCGGCCTGGACATCGCCTGCCGCTACCTTCCCGGAAACGCGGCCACGGAGGTCGGCGGCGACTGGTTCGACGTCATCGAACTCCCCGGCCACCGCACGGCGTTGGTGGTCGGCGACGTGATGGGCCGCGGTCTGCGCGCTGCCGTCGCGATGGGTGAACTCCGCACGGCCGTACGCACCTTGGCGCTGCTCGACCTCGAACCGGCGGAGGTCCTCTCCGCGTTGGACGAGATCGCCCGCGGTCTGGGAACGCCCGGCGGAGTCCAGCAGTCTACGCGCGGTGCGCGCCAGTCCCGGGACGCCGACCTCTCCGAGGTCTACCTCGCCACCTGTGTGTACGCGGTCTACGACTCCGTCACCCGCCGCTGCACCTTCGCCAACGCGGGCCATCTCCCGCCGGTCCTCGTCGAGCCGGGCGAGAGCGCGCTGATGCTCGACGTACCGCCGGGGATGCCGCTCGGCGTCGGCGGCGAGCCGTTCGAGGAGGTGGAGGTGGAGCTGCCGGAAGGCGCCCTCCTGGCGCTCTACACGGACGGACTGGTCGAATCACGCGACCACCCCCTGGACGAGGGCCTGCAGGCCTTCGTGGGCGCCCTCACGGACCCCTCCAGTCCCTTGGAGGACGTCTGCGACCACGTTCTCAACACGCTCGACACGCATCACGGCGAGGACGACATCGCCTTGCTGATGGCACGTGTCCAGGGGCTGCCGGCCGAGTCCGTCGGCGACTGGACGCTGCCGCGCGAGCCGCGCAGCGTGGGCCGCGCCCGGGAGTACGCCCGGGGCCAGCTCGTCAGCTGGGGCCTGGAGCCGCTCGTCGACACGGCCGAACTCCTCGTCAGCGAACTCGTCACCAACGCCCTGCGCTACGGCGAGGGCGAGATCCGGCTGCGTCTCCTCCTCGACCGCACCCTGGTCTGCGAGGTCTGGGACGCCGGCCTGGTGCAGCCCCGCCGCCGCCGCGCCCGTGACACGGACGAGGGCGGCCGCGGCCTCCAGCTCGTCGGCCTCCTGAGCGCGGCCTGGGGCTCGCGCCGCACACCCCGCGGCAAGACGGTGTGGTTCGAACTGCCCCTCCCCAACGGCGGGAAGGGCCTCACGGACCCGGCAGAGGCGCTGCTGAGCCTGTTCTGACCCCGGCCGGGTCCCGCCACCTCGGCCGGGTCCGACCTCCTACACCGAACCGGACGGCCGCCTGCGGATCTTGTCGCCCAGCCACACCAGCGGATCGTACTTGCGGTCAACTGCCCGTTCCTTCAAGGGAATCAGGGCGTTGTCCGTGATCTTGATGCCCTCGGGGCAGACCTCCGTGCAGCACTTGGTGATGTTGCAGTAGCCGAGGCCGTGCTCGTCCTGGGCGGTCTTCTTGCGGTCCAGACCGCTCTCGTCGGCCGCGTCCAGGGGATGCATGTCCAGCTCGGCCACCCGCATCAGGAAACGCGGGCCGGCGAACGCGGTCTTGTTCTCCTCGTGGTCGCGCACCACATGACAGGTGTCCTGGCACAGGAAGCACTCGATGCACTTGCGGAACTCCTGCGACCGGTCCACGTCCTCCTGCATCATCCGGTACTCACCGGGACCGAGATCCTCCGGCGGCACGAACGCGGGCACCTCCCGCGCCTTCATGTAGTTGAAGCCGACGTCCGTCACCAGGTCCCGTACGACCGGGAACGCCCGCAGCGGGGTCACGGTGATCGTCTCCTCGCGGGTGAACACCGACATCCGCGTCATGCACAACAGCCGCGGACGTCCGTTGATCTCCGCCGAGCACGAACCGCACTTGCCCGCCTTGCAGTTCCAGCGCACGGCCAGATCGGGCGCCTGGGTCGCCTGGATGCGGTGGATGATGTCGAGCACCACCTCGCCGTCGTTGACCTCGATCCCGAAGTCCTCCAGGCCACCGCCCCCGGCATCCCCGCGCCACACCTTGAAGCGGGCCTCATAGCTGCTCACTCGTACAGCTCCTCTTCGGCGAGGTACTTGACCAGCTCCTCCTTGTCGAAGAGGGCGAGCAGGTCGGGGCGGATGGGTTCGGTGGTCTCGCGCACCAGGTCGATCTGGCCGCGCACGGGGTCGGTCGCCGCCAACCCGCCGGTGGGATCGACCAGTTGGCAGAGCAGGTTCACGCGCCGCCACGCCCGGTCCATCGCCGGATGGTCCTCCCGCGTGTGGCCGCCCCGCGACTCCGTACGCTCCAGCGCGGCCCTCGCCACGCACTCGCTGACGAGCAGCATGTTCCGCAGGTCCAGTGCGAGGTGCCAGCCGGGGTTGAACTGCCGGTGCCCCTCTACACCGGCCCGCCGGGCCCGTACGCGCAGGTCGGCGAGTTTCTCCAGGGCCGCCTCCATCTCCGCCTCACGACGGATGATGCCGACGAGGTCGTTCATCGTCTGCTGGAGTTCCTGGTGGAGGGTGTACGGGTTCTCCGGCGGCCGGCCGTTCTCCGCGCCGGGCTCGGGGCCCTCGGCGGAGAAGGGCCGCAGTGCCTCCGCGGCCGCGGTGTCCACCTGGACGTCGTCCACCAGGGGCCGGGCCCCCGTGAGCCCGGTGGCGTACCGCGCCGCGTGCAGACCGGCCCGCCGCCCGAACACCAGCAGGTCGGAGAGGGAGTTGCCGCCGAGCCGGTTGGAGCCGTGCATGCCGCCGGCGACCTCCCCGGCCGCGAAGAGACCGGGCACGCCGCGCGCCGACGCGCTGTCCGACTCGACCGCGATCCCGCCCATCACGTAGTGACAGGTGGGCCCGACCTCCATCGCCTCGGCGGTGATGTCGACGTCCGCGAGTTCCTTGAACTGGTGGTACATGGACGGCAGTCGGCGCCGGATCACCTCGGCGGGCATCCGGGTCGACACGTCCAGGAAGACGCCCCCGTGCGGGGAGCCGCGGCCGGCTTTCACCTCGGAGTTGATGGCCCGTGCCACCTCGTCCCGGGGGAGCAGCTCAGGGGGCCGGCGGTTGTGGTCCGGGTCCTCGTACCACCGGTCGCCCTCCTCCTCCGACTGCGCGTACTTCTCCTTGAAGACGTCCGGGATGTAGTCGAACATGAACCGCTTGCCCTCGGAGTTTCTCAGAACCCCGCCGTCCCCGCGCACGGACTCCGTGACGAGGATGCCCTTCACGGACGGTGGCCAGACCATGCCCGTCGGGTGGAACTGCACGAACTCCATGTTCAGCAGGGGCGCACCCGCGAGCAGCGCCAGCGCGTGCCCGTCGCCCGTGTACTCCCACGAGTTCGACGTCACCTTGAAGGACTTGCCGATGCCGCCGGTGGAGACGACGACAGAGGGGGCCTCAAGGACGAAGAAACGGCCGGACTCGCGCTCGTAGCAGAAGGCCCCGGAGACCTTGTCGCCGTCCTTGAGGATCCGGGTGACCGTGCACTCCTGGTAGACCTTCAGGCGTGACTCGTAGTCACCGGTCTCCTTGAAGTCCTCCTGCTGGAGGGACACGATCTTCTGCTGGAGCGTGCGGATCAGCTCAAGTCCCGTACGGTCGCCGACGTGCGCGAGCCGCGGGTACTCGTGCCCGCCGAAGTTGCGCTGCGAGATGCGCCCGTCCTTCGTGCGGTCGAAGAGGGCGCCCCAGGTCTCCAGCTCCCAGACCCGGTCGGGAGCCTCCTGCGCGTGCAGCTCGGCCATCCGCCACTGGTTGAGGAACTTGCCGCCGCGCATGGTGTCGCGGAAGTGGACCTGCCAGTTGTCCCCGGAGTTCACATTGCCCATGGCCGCCGCGATGCCGCCCTCGGCCATCACCGTGTGCGCCTTGCCGAACAGCGACTTGCAGATCACGGCCGTACGCGCCCCGCGTTCACGTGCCTCGATGGCGGCCCTGAGGCCGGCGCCCCCGGCACCGACCACGACGACGTCCCACTCCTGTCGGTCGACCACGGACATCAGAAGGCCCCACTCATCTAGAAAAACCTCGGATCGTCGAAGGCACCGGACGCGACCAGGTACACGTAGAAGTCCGCGAGCGCCACGCTGATCAACGACGCCCAGGCGAGCTGCATATGGCGGTTGTTCAGCTTCCCCACGAACTTCCACGCCTTGTAGCGCACGGGGTGCTTGGAGAAGTGCTTGAGCTTGCCGCCGACGATGTGCCGGCAGGAGTGGCAGGACAGGGTGTACGCCCAGATCAGCGTGATGTTGACCAGGAACACGAGCGTGCCGAGCCCCATGTGGCCCCACTCGTAGTGCTCGTCACGGAAGGCGAGCACGGTGTCGTACGTGAGGATCCCGGCGACCGGCACCGCCGCGAAGAAGAAGTAGCGGTGGATGTTCTGGAAGATCAGCGGGAAGCGGGTCTCGCCGGTGTACTTCTTGTGCGGCTCGGCGACCGCGCAGGCCGGCGGCGAGGCCCAGAAGCCGCGGTAGTAGGCCTTGCGGTAGTAGTAGCAGGTCAGCCGGAAGCCGAGCGGGAAGATCAGGACGATCAGCGCGGGGGACAGGCCCCACCAGCTGCCGAAGATCTCCCAGTTCGGGCCGCTCCGCATCGGCTCGCAGTTCTCCGCCAGACAGGGCGAGTAGAACGGCGAGACGTACGGGGCCGCGTAGTAGTCGCTGTTCGCGAACGCCCGCCAGGTCGAGTAGACGACGAAGGCCAGCAGCCCGGCCGCGGTGGCGGCGGGCGCCAGCCACCAGCGGTCGGTCCGCAGATGCGGGGCGGCGATCGCGGCGCGCGTACGGGTCCGTACGCCGCCGCTGTTCATTTGGGGTTCCGTACCAGTGGCCAACTTCAGACTCCGGTCGGGTTCAGGGTGCGTGGCGGTCGCGGGCGCCGAGACCCTCGTCGTCGGAGTCCGTCCACAGGGTGTTGTCGTACGGGGTGTCGGGGATGGACACGAGGTCGGGGCGGCGCGGTTTGCCGAGGCCGGGTGCGGCCTCGCGGAGCAGCGCCACGCTCTCGCGGAGGTGGTCGGCGTCGGTGCGCACCCTGCGCATCTCCAGGCCGCCGCCACCCATCTGCTGTTCCAGACGCTTCACGGACCTCACCAGGTCGTCGAGACAGCGCTGGACTGACGTCAGGTCATCGTGCACGGACATGACTTGCCCTCACTTCCGCGGACCTCCGGCCCAAGGCGGCAACGTTCATGCGCCTGCGAGTGTCGCGCGTCACATCGGCCCCTGTGAAGGGATCTGCATGGATTACCGGATCGTGTCGCTCCCTGCACGCCCTGCGTGCGCCCCCGGCCCGGAGGGGGCGCGCCCGGTGGCGCGGAGCCGTTGGGCCGCACGGGTGGGCTTCCGTGGGCCGGTCGCCGTGTCGCCGCCCGCGGGCGGCGACTCTCCCCTTCAGTGGGGCGATAGATCAGATCAACTCCATAATACCGCCAAAAGTGATCTACATCACAGTGCCTGACCTGCCCCGTCCGTCCTGCTCATCGTGATCAGCGCTGCCCCGGAGGTACCAGTCATGTCCCACGACGGCGTCGGACCCCGCGCGGTGATGCGCTCGGTCGCGTTCCTCACGGCGGGCGTGCTCGCGGTGCCGGCCCTGGCCGGATGCAGCGAGAAGGACCCGGCGGGCAAGCCCACCGCTGGTCAGGAGATCGCCCCTGCGGAGCGCGGGCTGATCGCGGACGGCGGCACCCTGCGCTGGGCCGTGGACGCCCTCCCGGAGACCCTCAACGCCTTCCAGGCCGACGCCGACGCCGGCACCTCCAAGGTCGCGGGCGCCGTGCTGCCCTCCATGTACCGGCTCGACGCGAACGGCCGGCCGCAGCGCAACCCCGACTACCTGGAGTCCGCGAAGATCGTCGACCGCGAGCCCAGACAGGTCGTGCTCTACAAGCTCAACCAGCAGGCCGTCTGGAGCGACGGCCGGGAGATCGGCGCCGCCGACTTCGCCGCCCAGTGGCGCGCCCTGTCCGGCAAGGACTCCGCGTACTGGACCGCACGCAACGCCGGCTACGACCGCATCGAGAAGATCGAACGCGGTGCCGACGACCTGGAGGTGCGGGTCACCTTCAGCAAGCCGTACGCCGACTGGCAGTCGCTCTTCTCGCCGCTGTACCCGAAGGACGTCATGGGCACCCCGGACTCCTTCAACGACGGCGCCCGCCGCAAGCTGAAGGTCACCGCGGGCCCCTTCGCCCTCGACACCGTCGACAAGGACTCCGGCGAGGTCAGGCTGAAGCGCAACCCGCGCTGGTGGGGCCGCCCCGCCAAGCTCTCCGAGCTGGTCCTGCGCGCCGTACCGCGCGACAAGCGCACCGCCGCGCTCGCCGAGGGCAAGGTCGACCTGGCCGAGATCGACTCCGCCGAGGCCCACCGCATCACGCTCGCCGCCCGCGACAAGGGCAAGGGCAACGGGGCGCCGCTCGCCCACGGCCCCGGCGCCGCCCTCACCCCCGGCAAGTCGCTGCGCTCCTGGGCGATCGCGCACGGCTCCGACGAGGAGGCGGCCGACGAGGAGATCCTGGCCCGCAAGAAGCGGGGCAAGGCTGTCGCGAAGTACGCGGACGAGCAGTCGGCCCTGCGCGGCTTCGAGGTCCGCAAGTCCCTCGAACCCGCCTTCACCCAGCTCGCGTTGAACGGCGAGGAGGGGCCGCTCGCCGACGAGCGGGTCCGCCGGGCCGTGGCCCGCGCCCTCGACCGGGAGGAGCTCGCCCGGGTCGTCCTGCGGCCGCTCGGCCTGCCCGCCGAACCGGTCGGCAGCCATCTCGCGCTCTCCGGACAGCACGCGTACGCCGACAACAGCGGAGCGCTCGGCGGCCAGGACACCAAGGAGGCGCAGGCCCTGCTGGCCGACGCCGGGTGGGTGTCGGGCGGTCCGGTCAAGGAGGAGCAGAAGGAGAAGAAGGCGGCCGGCGCCGGGGCCTCCAAGGAACCGGCGGGCTCGGAGGCGTCGCAGTCATCACAGCCCCCCGCGGACTCGGACACGGACTCGGACTCGGACACGGACTCCGACGAAGGCTCGACCGGCTCCGAGGATTCCGGCAGCTCGGGCAGCTCCAGCAGCTCCGACGGCTCGGAAAGTTCCAGCAGCTCCGACGGCTCCACGGATTCCGACAGCTCCGACAGCTCCGGGAGCTCCGACAGTTCCAGCAGCTCGGACAGTTCCGACAGCTCCGGGGACGACGGTACGTACATCGTCGGTGAGGACGGGAAGCCGGGCGACGACAAGCCGGGTGCCGACCGCGCCCCGGCCCTGCTCGTGCCCGCGCCCCTGGCCGAACTGCAGCGGGTCGCGCTCCTCGACCAGGCCTATGTCCTGGGCGTACGCGGCCAGGCCGAGAAGGCGAAGAAGGCGAAGAAGCCGCAGGCCGGGAAGAAGCAGAGGGCCGAGACCGACACGAAGCAGAAGATGGACGGGCCGGGTACGTCCGGCAAGGTGGAGAAGAACCTCGCCCGCGAGGGCAAGTCGCAGTTGCAGCACGGCAGTGCCCCGGGGGCGTACGCGCCGAAGGGCACCGCGGCCCCGGGGCAGGCCGCGGCCGGACCGCTGGCCAAGAACGGCAAGCCGCTGTCGCTGCGCTTCGTGCTCCCCTCCGGCCCTGGTTCCCAGTCGCTGCGGGCGGTCGGCGAGCGGATCGCGCGGATGCTGGAACGTATCGGCATCCGCACCGAGATCTCCAAGGTCGCCGACGAGAGCTACTTCAAGGACCACATCGCCTCGGGCCAGTACGACCTGGCGCTGTACTCCTGGCCCGCGTCCGCGTTCCCCGCGACCGACGCCCGCCCGATCTACTCCAAGCCGGTCCCGGCCTCCGACGGCTCCCTGAACGTCGAGCAGAACTACACCCGCGTCGGCACCGACCAGGTCGACCAGCTCTTCGACCAGGCCATCGCCGAACTGGACCCGGGTGAGTCCCGCTCCCTGGTCCGCAAGGCGGACGCCCGCATCTGGGCCGCCGCCGGCTCGATCCCCCTCTACCAGCGCCCCCAGCTCACCGCGGCCCGGACCAACCTCGCCAACGCGGGCGCCTTCGGCTTCCAGACCCCTCTCTACGAGGACATGGGCTTCCTGAAGAAGCCCACAAAGCCGCAGGTGAGCCCATCGTCCTGAGCGGGGCTGCGGCCCCGTAAGGGGCGCGGGGAACTGCGCGATCGGCCCCCACGGCCCGCACTGTGAGAGCCGGCCTGCCCAGCCCGCGGAGCCCCAGCGGCAGCGTGCACGTACGATGGGGTAAGGCCGTGGCACGTTTCAGCCCGGCAGGGCCCCGCGCAGCGGAGGCCGTTCACTCACTCCGGGAGAAGCGCCTCAATATGGCCACGCGCCACGACATCCGCAACGTCGCCATCGTCGCCCACGTCGACCATGGCAAGACCACCCTGGTCGACGCCATGCTCAAGCAGGCCGGTGCCTTCGCCGCGCACGCCGCCGAGTCGCTCGACGACCGCATGATGGACAGCAACGACCTGGAGCGTGAGAAGGGCATCACGATCCTGGCCAAGAACACGGCCGTGAAGTACCACCCGAAGGATGGCGGAGACGTCATCACGATCAACATCATCGACACCCCGGGCCACGCCGACTTCGGCGGCGAGGTCGAGCGCGGTCTGTCGATGGTCGACGCGGTCGTGCTGCTCGTCGACGCGTCCGAGGGCCCGCTGCCCCAGACGCGCTTCGTGCTGCGCAAGGCGCTCCAGCAGCGTCTGCCGGTCATCCTGTGCATCAACAAGACCGACCGCCCGGACTCCAGGATCGACGAGGTCGTCAACGAGACCTACGACCTCTTCCTGGACCTGGAGGCGGACGAGGAGCAGATCGAGTTCCCCATCGTCTACGCGTGTGCACGCGACGGTGTGGCCTCGCTGACCAAGCCGGAGGACGGCACCGTCCCGGCCGACAGCAACAGCCTGGAGCCGTTCTTCTCCACGATCCTGTCGCACGTCCCGGCCCCGCAGTTCGACACCGAGGCCCCGCTCCAGGCGCACGTCACCAACCTGGACGCCGACAACTTCCTCGGCCGTATCGCGCTGCTCCGCGTCGAGCAGGGCGAGCTGCGCAAGGGCCAGACCGTCACGTGGATCAAGCGCGACGGCACGATGTCCAACGTGCGCATCACCGAGCTGCTGATGACCGAGGCGCTCACCCGCAAGCCGGCCGAGATGGCGGGCCCCGGTGACATCTGTGCCGTGGCCGGTATCCCGGACATCATGATCGGTGAGACCCTCGCCGACCCCGAGAACCCGATCGCGCTGCCGCTCATCACGGTCGACGAGCCGGCGATCTCCATGACCATCGGTACGAACACCTCGCCGCTGGTCGGCCGTGGCGGCACCGGCAAGGGCGCCTCCGCGAAGGCCGCCGTCAAGGACCGCAAGGTCACCGCCCGTCAGGTCAAGGACCGCCTGGACCGCGAGCTGATCGGTAACGTCTCGCTGCGGGTCCTCGACACCGAGCGCCCCGACGCCTGGGAGGTCCAGGGCCGTGGTGAGCTCGCGCTCGCCATCCTGGTCGAGCAGATGCGCCGCGAGGGCTTCGAGCTGACCATCGGCAAGCCGCAGGTGGTCACCCAGGAGATCGACGGCAAGGTCCACGAGCCCGTCGAGCGCATGACGATCGACGTGCCCGAGGAGCACATGGGCGCGGTCACGCAGCTCATGGGCGTCCGCAAGGGCCGCATGGACAATATGTCCAACCACGGTTCCGGGTGGGTGCGTCTGGAGTTCGTCGTGCCGTCCCGCGGTCTCATCGGGTTCCGGACCGAGTTCCTCACCGGCACCCGCGGCACCGGTATCGCGCACTCGATCCACGAGGGCCACGAGCCCTGGTTCGGCGTGCTGACGACCCGTAACAACGGCTCCCTGGTCGCCGACCGCGCCGGTGCCGTCACCGCCTTCGCGATGACGAACCTCCAGGAGCGCGGCGTGCTGTTCACCGACCCCGGCACCGAGGTGTACGAGGGCATGATCGTCGGCGAGAACTCGCGCTCCGACGACATGGACGTGAACATCACCAAGGAGAAGAAGCTCACCAACATGCGCTCGGCCGCCGCCGACTCGTTCGAGGCGATCGTCCCGCCGCGCAAGCTCTCCCTGGAGCAGTCCTTGGAGTTCTGCCGCGACGACGAGTGTGTCGAGGTCACCCCGGAGTCGGTCCGCATCCGCAAGGTGAACCTGGACGCCCGCGAGCGCGCCCGTTCCGCGAGCCGCGCCAAGCACGGCTGACGCCTCCTCAGGGCTTCTGAACGCCCGGTTCTCCGCACAAAGGCGGGGAGCCGGGCCTTCGGTGTACCCGGACGCCGAAACCGTGTCAGTTCGGGCAACGGCGCAGTGGAAGCAGCGGCGTTCGCATATCGGGCATTGGCCAATCAAGTTTCGGACACGTAAACGAAATTTTCGTCATTCATGTCCGCTTCGCCGGATTCTCATCTCACCTGTCAAGCGCGCGCAGGTGTCAATCTTTGCAATTTTTGCTCAAAATTTCGACGGTAGGGAGATCCCTATGTCTTCCGCCCTTGACGCGCGTTGACCCACTTGGTGAAAGTTCCCTGAAACCACAGAACCTGCCGGTATCTGTGCTGCGCTCAACTCTCCATCCCCCGGGGGAAGAACAAAGATGACCAGTCCAACCAAGGCCGAGGGCTCCGGGCCGTCGGCGGCCTTGGACCCCGAGCTCGCGTCGAAAACCGAGCCGGTCGAGGCGGAGAAGCTCGAAGGCCGCTCCCCCGGGCAGTTGATGTGGCATCGCTTCAAGCGAGACCGTACCGGAGTCATCTCCGCGTGCGTGGTGATTTTTTTCTTCGCGATCGCCGCACTGGCCCCGGTCATCTCGGCGCTGTACGGGAAGGATCCGTACACGCTGTACGCGCAGGAGCCCGACTATCCCTTCCTGCTCGACGACTTCGCCATGCCCACCGGCTCCTTCGGGGGAATATCCGGTGACTTCTGGTTCGGAGTCGAGCCCAAGCTCGGGCGCGACGTGTTCACGATGCTGCTGTACGGCATGCGGACGTCGCTCTACATGGCCGTGCTGGTCACGGTGTTCAGCGTTCTGACGGGTGTCGTCATCGGCATGGTCAGCGGCTACTTCGGCGGCAAGGTCGACTACTGGCTGGGCCGGGTCACGGACTTCTTCCTGGCCTTCCCGCAGCAGCTGTTCTTCATCGCCTTCATGCCCGTGGTCACGGCGCTGTTCGTCTCCCCGACGGACGAGACCCCGGTCTATCTGCGCGCCGTCGCGATCATCCTCGTGATGTGGTTCCTCGGCTGGATGGGCATGGCCCGTCTCGTGCGCAGCTCCGTACTCTCCCTGCGGGAGCGGGAGTTCGTGGAGGCGGCCAAGGTCTCGGGAGCCTCTCCGACGCGCATCGTGCGCAAGGAGATCCTGCCGAACATCGTCACGCCGATCCTCGTGCAGGGCACCTACATGCTGCCCAGCTCGATCCTCTCCATCGCCTTCCTCTCGTACGTCGGTGTGGGCTTCGTCGAGCCGACGCCGGACTGGGGCCGGATGTTCGCCATCGGCTCAGAGATCTATGAGCAGGACCCGATGTTCATGTTCTTCCCGGGCGTGGCGATGGTGGTCTTCGTGCTCGCCTTCAATCTTCTCGGCGACTCCGTCCGGGACGCTTTCGACCCCAAGACCGGACGCTAACCGTCCATTGGTGGTGGGGGGACTGCCACCCCCGTTCCGGGTGACCGGACCGTCAGGCAGTACTCGTGGACAACTATCGACAGGTAGGTGCATCGGCATCATGAAGCCCATCAGAACGCGCACCGTGCGCGCCATAGCCGTCGCCATCACGGCGGGTTCGCTGGCGCTGACCGGCTGCTCCAGTGACAGCGGCAAGGACAACTCCAAGGACAACTCCAAGTCCAAGGACGACGCCGCGGCACAGTCGAAGCCTGTCGCCTACGGTGATGCCCAGGCGTCGAACGGCCCGGCCGAAGCGGTGGCGGGGGCCAAGACCGGCGGCACCATCAACGTCTACCAGCAGTCCGACCTGACCCACATGGACCCGGGCCAGATCTACGTCAGCGACGCCGGCCAGTTCGCCAACCTGGTCCACCGCGGTCTGACGAACTTCCAGGAGGACGACAAGGGCAACCTGACGGTCGTCGGTGACGTCGCCACCGACTCCGGCAAGTCGTCCGACGGCGGCAAGACCTGGACGTACACCCTCAAGGACGGCATCAAGGACGAGGACGGCAACGCCATCACGTCCGCCGACGTCCGCCACACCATCGAGCGGCAGTACGCGAAGTTCATCTTCGACGGCCCGACCTACGTGCAGAACTGGCTCTCGGGCCCCGAGTACCGCAAGGCGCTGCCGGACGGCCCGTACAAGGGCAAGCACCTGCCGGACTCCGTCCTGGAGACCCCGGACGCCAAGACCGTCGTCTTCCACTTCAAGACGGCCCAGCCGGACCTCCCGCAGGCCCTGGCCATGGCCGGCTACGCCATCGTGCCCGAGAAGCAGGACACGAAGGAGAAGTACGACAAGGCTCCGGCCTCCCTCGGCCCGTACAAGGTCTCCGAGTACAAGGCCGGCAAGTCGGTGACGCTGGTCAAGAACACCGAGTGGGACCCGAAGACGGACTCGGTGCGCCACCAGTACGTCGACGGCTACAACTTCAGCAACACCATCGACCAGGCCAGCCAGACCAAGCGCCTGCTCGCCGACCAGGGCGAGGCCAAGAACGCCATCCAGTTCACGGACTCGGTGGACCCGGCCCAGCTGTCCACGGTCATCGGTGACGCGTCCGCGAAGAAGCGCACCATCCAGGGCTACCAGCCCTACGTGTGGCAGCTCTCCTTCAACCTCGACAGCGCCAAGATGAAGGACAAGAAGGTCCGCGACGCGATCACCTACGCGATCCCGAACCAGTCCATGGTCCAGGCGGACGGCGGCCGTTACGGCGGTGAGGTGGCCGGCGGTCTGATGGCCCCGACCCTGCCGGGCTTCGACCCGACGTACGACCCCTTCGGCAAGCTGAAGAAGCCCAACGGCGACCCGGCCAAGGCCAAGGCGCTGCTGGAGGAGGCGGGCTTCAAGCAGGGCACCAAGCTCAGCTACGCCTACTCCAACACCCCGCGTGGCCAGGCCCAGATGGTCATCATCAAGGACGCGCTGAACAAGCTCGGCTTCGACGTCCAGGCCAAGGAGATCGACCGCGCGACCTTCTACGAGCAGGTTGGCAAGCTGAAGAACCCGTACGACCTCTACATGACCGGCTGGGGCCAGGACTGGCCGTCCCCGGGCACGGTCATCACCCCGGTCTACGACGGCACGCAGGTCGCCGACGGTTCGCCGAACTACTCGCACATCGACGACAAGCAGGTCAACGACCTCATCCAGAAGGCCGTGACGCAGGAGCCCGAGGAGGCCGCCAAGACCTGGGAGCAGGCTCACCACCGCATTGTGGAGGAGATCAACCCCGGTGCCCCGGTGTACTACTCGAAGCAGATCCAGCTCTACGGGTCGAACATCGGCGGTGCCCGGTACAGCACGGAGTCGAGCTACATCGACATCAACGACGTGTACCTGAAGCAGCCGTAACCCCTCAGCTCGGCTGATCCGTGGGGGTGTGCGCCAGGCGGAGCGCACCCCCGCGGACGGTATCCCCCTCCTGCCGCCGCGTTCCGAAGAGAGCACCCACCCGCCATGCTTCAGTTCCTCATCCGCAGGCTGAGCGGCGCCGTCGTGATCATGTTCCTGATCGGCGCCTTCACGTTCTTCCTGTTCTACACAATCCCCCAGGACTTCGCGCAGCTGTCCTGCGGCAAGAACTGTTCCCCCGAGAACATCGCGGTCATCCGTGAGAACCTCGGCCTCGACAAGCCCATCACCACCCAGTTCTGGGAATTCATGATGGGCATCGTGTCCGGCCGGGACTTCCCGCAGGGCCACTGCTCCGCCCCGTGCCTGGGCGTCTCCTTCGACAGCGGCGACTTCGTCTGGGACTCCATCATGGACCGCTTCCCGCTGACGCTCTCGCTGACCCTCGGCGGCCTGGTGATCTTCCTGCTGTTCGGCCTCGGTACGGGTCTGCTGGCCGCGTGGAAGCGCGGCACCGCCGTCGACAAGGTGGTCAGCGGTTCCTCGATGGTGCTCAGCTCGTTCCAGATCTACTTCCTGGGTCCCATCGTCCTCAGCCTCCTCGTCTACAACACCGGCTGGCTGGAGAACCCCAAGTACGTGTCGTTCACTGGCGACCCGGGCGGCTGGTTCATGGGCATGCTGATCCCCTGGGCCGTGATGGCCACGATCTTCACCGCCCAGTACACGCGTATGGCGCGCTCGACCATGATCGAGCAGCTGCAGGAGGAGCACGTCCGCACCGCCCGCGCCAAGGGCATGCGACAGCGGTACGTCTTCTTCCGCTACGCCTGGCGTGGTTCACTCATCCCGATCGTCACGATCATCGGCATGGACCTCAGCGCGCTGCTGTCGGGCGCGGTGGTCACGGAGTTCACCTTCGACCTGGCCGGTATCGGGCGTCTCGCGGTCGAGGGCTCGCTGACCAAGGACCTTCCGCTGACGATGGGCGTCATGCTGTTCGGGGCCTTCTTCATCCTGATCCTGAACATCGTCGTGGACCTCGCCTACGCCTACATCGACCCGCGCGTGCGCCTCGCCTAGGAGAAATACCGTGACCACACTGACCAAGACCGAAGGCGAGAAGGCCCCGAGCGGGCCGGAGGCCTTCCTCTCGGTCCGCGACCTGCGCGTGCGGTTCTCCACCGAGGACGGCATCGTGAAGGCCGTCGACGGGCTCTCCTTCGACGTCGAGCGCGGCAAGACCCTGGGCATCGTGGGCGAGTCGGGCTCCGGCAAGTCCGTCACCAACCTGACCGTCCTCGGCCTGCACAACCCGAAGACCTCCACCGTCGAGGGCGAGATCGTCCTGGACGGCAAGGAGCTGGTCACCGCGACCGAGAAGGAGATGGAGAAGCTCCGCGGCAACAAGGTCGCGATGATCTTCCAGGACCCGCTGACCGCGCTCTCGCCGTACTACACGGTGGGCCGGCAGATCGCGGAACCGTTCATGAAGCACACCGGCGCCTCCAAGAAGGAGGCGAAGGCGCGGGCCATCGAGATGCTCGACAAGGTCGGCATCCCGCAGCCGGCCATGCGCTTCAACGACTATCCGCACCAGTTCTCCGGCGGTATGCGCCAGCGCGCGATGATCGCCATGGCGCTGATCTGCGACCCCGACCTGCTGATCGCGGACGAGCCGACCACGGCCCTGGACGTGACCGTCCAGGCGCAGATCCTCGACCTGCTCAAGGACCTCCAGCAGGAGTTCGGCTCGGCGATCATCTTCATCACCCACGACCTCGGCGTCATCTCCAACATGGCCGACGACCTGCTGGTGATGTACTCGGGGCGGGCCGTGGAACGCGGCACCGTCCGCGAGGTGCTGCGCAACCCCCAGCACCCCTACACCTGGGGCCTGCTGAGCTCGATGCCGCGACTCGGCGGTGACACCGCGCAGGCGCTCACGCCGATCCCCGGCTCCCCGCCCAGCCTGCTGAACCCGCCGTCGGGCTGCCCCTTCCACCCGCGCTGCGGCTTCACCGCCGAGGTCGGCGGAACCCGCTGCTCGGACGAGCGGCCGCAGCTGCCCGAGGGCCGGGGCGCCGCCTGCCACCTCGACGCGGCGCAGAAGTCGACCTTTTTCATCGAGCAGATCAAACCCCGGCTGGGCTAGGGAGAACGAGACATGAGCGACAAACTCACCCTGCCGAAGCCGCAGGGCCCCGTCGACGGAGCCGGCGAGCCGCTGCTCTCCGTCGAGGGCCTGACGAAGCACTTCCCGATCTACGGCGGATTCCCGATCAAGCGCAAGGTCGGAGCCGTGCAGGCGGTCGACGGGGTCGACCTCACCGTCGGCGTCGGCGAGAGCGTCGGCCTGGTCGGCGAGTCCGGCTGCGGCAAGTCGACTACGGGCCGGCTCATCACCCGCCTCCTGGAACCGACCGGCGGAAAGATCACCTACGCGGGCCAGGACATCACGCACGCCTCGCGCAAGCAGATCGCGCCCGTACGGTCCGAGATCCAGATGATCTTCCAGGACCCGTACTCCTCGCTGAACCCGCGGCAGACCGTCGGCACGATCATCAAGTCGCCGATGGAGGTCAACGGGATCAACCCGAAGGGCGGCCGGGAGACGCGCGTACGCGAACTCCTCGAACTGGTCGGTCTCAACCCGGAGCACTACAACCGCTTCCCGCACGAGTTCTCCGGCGGCCAGCGCCAGCGCATCGGCGTGGCGAGGGCGTTGGCTCTCAACCCGAAGCTGATCGTGGCGGACGAGCCGGTCTCCGCCCTGGACGTGTCGATCCAGGCGCAGGTGGTGAACCTCCTCCAGAAGGTCCAGGAGGAGATGGGCATCGCCTTCCTCTTCATCGCCCACGACCTGGCGATCGTGCGGCACTTCTCGCAGCGGCTCGCGGTGATGTACCTCGGCAAGGTGGTGGAGGTCGGGGACCGGGACTCCATCTACAACCGGCCCCGTCACCCGTACACCCATGCCCTGCTGTCGGCGGTGCCGGAGGTCGCCCTCGACGACGAGCCCCTCGACCG
This sequence comes from Streptomyces sp. NPDC058697, assembly GCF_042715345.1. Classification (NCBI taxonomy): domain Bacteria; kingdom Bacillati; phylum Actinomycetota; class Actinomycetes; order Kitasatosporales; family Streptomycetaceae; genus Streptomyces; species Streptomyces sp. NPDC058697. The sequence continues at coordinate 432 of NZ_JBHXSU010000033.1, read as the reverse complement.
TGAGCGGATCCGGCTCTCCGGTGACGTGCCCTCGCCGATCCATCCGCCGAGCGGGTGCCGGTTCCGGACGCGTTGCTGGAAGGCGAAGGACAAGTGCGCCACGGAGGAGCCTCCGCTGGTCCAGATCTCCGGGAACCGGGCCGGCCATCTGACGGCCTGCCACTTCCCGGAGGACCCCACGACCGAGGCCCGCGACGAGGACATCGTCCTGGACCCGGCCCTGGCGGCGCTCGAACAGGACGCCACAAAGGACTGACCTTTCCCGTCCCCTGGGGCTCTGCCCCAGACCCCGTGGGGTTTGTTGTCGGGTGCGGGCCGGTGGGGGCTTGTCGCGCAGTTCCCCGCGCCCCTAAAGACCTAGGGGCGCGGGGAACTGCGCAATCTTTTGGGGGTTCGGGGGCGGAGCCCCTGAGTTAGTGACGGGAATGGGTA
>NZ_JBHXSU010000032.1:0-94727 GCF_042715345.1 Streptomyces sp. NPDC058697 | reverse complement strand
CCTAAAGACCCTTTAGGGGCGCGGGGAACTGCGCAATCTTTTGGGGGTTCGGGGGCGAAGCCCCTGAGTCAGGGACGGGAATGGGTAGGGGCGGCGGGGGCGAAAAAAGCCCCTATACCACCACCCGCTCAACCTCCCGCGGCCTCAACTCCGCGTTCCCGAGAACGTCCCGCAGATGCCGCTCAGCCACCGGCAGGACCTCCGCGATGGTGAGATCGCGGCCCAACTCATGGGCGAGCGACGTGACACCCGCGTCACGGATACCGCAAGGGATGATCTTGTCGAAACTGGACGTGTCGGGGTTCACGTTCAGCGCGAAGCCATGCATTGTGACGCCCTTGGCGACCCGGATACCCATGGCACAGATCTTCCGGTCCTCACGCCGCTGCCCCGCATTGGACGGCGCGTACTCGGGCCCGTCGAGCCGGGGATCGAACTCCTCGTCCGCGAGCCGGGGATCGAAGTCGAGGGAGAGCCCGCCGAGAGAGGGCCGCTCGGCCACCGGGTCACCGAGGACCCAGACACCGGCCCGCCCCTCCACCCGGCTCGTCTCGACACCGAACTCCGCGCAGACCCGGATCATCGCGTCCTCCAGGCGGCGGAGGTGGGCGACGACGTCAACGGGGCGAGGCAGCTTCTGGATCGGGTAGCCGACCAGCTGCCCCGGCCCGTGCCAGGTGATCTTGCCGCCACGGTCCACGTCGACGACGGGCGTGCCGTCGAGCGGCCGCTCACTGTCCGCCGTACGCCGCCCCGCCGTGTAGACCGGCGGGTGTTCCAGGAGCAGACAGGTGTCGGGGATCTCGTCCTGGAAACGGGCCGTGTGCACACGGCGCTGCTCGTCCCAGGCCTCCTGGTACTCGACGGCGTCCGCACCGAAACCCATGCGGACGAACCGCAGCTCACTCACGGCAAGCGCCTCCCTGAAAGAGTCGTAAGGCTCATAACAGCCTCACGCCACTGTACGTCCGGTCGAAGCTCGTCAGCCCTGGGGGCAATCCTCACACGATCGGATGAATGCGCGTCGAAGTGTGCGATCGGGTGCTTACGGACCGCTACATTCGCGCCGTTCACGAGGCTTTCAAGGGCTGCTCAAGGCATGGCGGCCGACCTCGCCCGGGCCTGTTCCCGCAGGCCCCCAGCCCGGAAGGCAGGAGTTCGCACCGCAGATGACGGAACGACCCGCGCAGCGCACCCCCAACCGTCAGCTCGCCGCACTAATCGCAGAAGCGGGGTTCTCCAACGCGGGGCTAGCCCGCCGAGTGGACCAGCTCGGCCTCGAACACGGGCTCGATCTCAGATACGACAAGACATCAGTGACCCGCTGGCTGCGCGGCCAGCAGCCAAGAGGCACCACACCCGCGCTGATCGCCGAGGTCTTCACCCGCCGGCTGGGACGCCGTCTCACCGCCCAGGACCTCGGACTCGACGCGTGCGCCCCGGTGTACGCCGGGCTCGAATTCGCCGCCACCCCCGAGGAGGCCGTCGACATCGTCGGCGGACTGTGGCGCAAGGACTCCGGAAGCCATGCGGAGCTTCGCAAGATCGCGTTCACCCCGGCGGGGCTCGTCGTGCCCAGCCGGGACTGGCTGATCGGCCGGGCCGACGACCGGGTGGGCCGCGGCGACCCCGGTGCCGTACGGATCCCCGTACAGGGCCGCCCGGCCGTGCCCCGGCAGCGCGCGCAGACCGAGCGCGGCCCCGGGCAGCGGGTGACCGCGGGCGACATCGCGGCGCTGCGCTCGGTCGGGGAACTGTTCCGCACGCTCGACAACGCGTACGGCGGAGGGCACGCCCGGCAGGCCCTCGTGCGGTACCTGGAGCACGAGCTGGAGCCGATGCTGCGCGGCACCTACGGGGAGCAGACGGGGCGCCGCCTGTTCGCCGCCGCATCCGATCTGACCCGGCTGGCGGGCTGGACCTCGTACGACATCGCCGCGCACGGCCTGGCCCAGCGGTACTTCGTCCAGGCGCTGCGGCTGTCGCAGGCGGCGGGGGACCGGGCGTACGGCTCGTACGTGCTCGTGACGATGAGTCGACAAGCCGTCTATCTGGGACACGGCCGGGAGGCGGTGCAGCTGGCCCGGGTCGCCCAGCAGGGCGTGGGCTCGTCGGCCCCGCCCGTCGTCCAGGCGCTGCTGTACGCGGTCGAGGCGCGGGGGCACGGTGTGCTCGGCGAGGTGCGGGCGGCCACGGCCTCGCTGGTACGGGCCGAGCGGTCCCTGGAGACCGCCCGGCCGGGTGACGAAGTGCCGTACTGGGCGCGGTTCTTCGACGAGGCTCAGCTCGCGGACGAGTTCGGGCACTGCCACCGCGACCTCCAGCAGTACCGGGCGGCCGCGCAGCATGCTGAGCGGTCCCTGCAGTTGCGGGCGCCCGGGTATGCGCGCAGCCGCCTCTTCTGCCGGGTCGTCCTGGCCTCGGCGCGGCTCGGGCTCGGTGAGCTGGACCAGGCCTGCCAGTTGGGTGCGGAGGCGGCGACGCAGGCTTCGGAGATGCGGTCGGTGCGGGCGGTGGAGTATGTGCGGGACTTCGAACGGCGGTTGGAGCCGTACAAGGATGCGGCGCCGGTCAGGGGGTACCGCGACAAGGTTGCGGCACTCGGCTGACCGGCACCACAGGAAGGGTCAGGGTTGTCTTGAGGCTGCGGGCCGGTGGGGGCTCGTCGCGCAGTTCCCCGCGCCCCTGACGGGGCGCCCCCGGTCAGGGGCGCGGGGATGTGGATGGGGTGGATGGGGAGGAGGTCCTGCCCCGCGGCGGGACCTCCACCCCCTGGCTCTCGTACGCCTACGCGGCGGTCGAGGCCGTTAATGGGGTTGCTGTGGGCGCCGAGTTGATGCCCAGGTCTGTCAGGAGGGCCGTGGCCGATCGGTGGCCCGAGTGCAGGGCGCCCTGGACCGTGCTGGTGTCGCGGTGGTCGCCGCAGACGTACAGGCCGGCGAGGAGGCGGACCGGGCGTCGCAGGTCGTGCGGGGGCGGCATCGCGGGGACCGCGTCGGGGGTGTGATGGACCGCCAGCAGCTCCCAGCGGTGCGTGGCGGTGCCGTAGAGGGCGGCCAGGTGGGCGCGTACGGCCCGGTCCGTGTCCGCGGGGGGTGCGCCGAGGATCGTGGACGAGATCAGGGCGCGGCCCACGGGGGCGCGGGTCGGGTCGACCTGGCTGATGACCGCGGTGTGGGCCACCGGGCCCCGGCGGTCCGCGTCCAGGAGCAGCGCGGGCTCGGCCAGGGGTACCTCGTCGGCCGTGTGGTGCACCACGGTGAGCTGGTGGAACGGCGGTACCCGCAGGCCCGGCAGCAGCTGGGCGGCGGCGTGGGCGTCGGTCGCCACCAGGATGGCCCGGCAGCGCAGTTCGCCGTGGTCCGCCGTCGTCACGGAGGTCGTGGACACGGAGGTGACCCGCACCCCGGTGCGGACCGTCCCGGGCGGCAGGGCCGACGCCAGCAGCTCCGGCAGCGTGTCGGCGCCGCCCTCCGGGACGCACAGCCGCCCGGAGGCGAAGGCGCGCAGCGCGAGGTCCGCGCACCGGCTGGACGTCGTCAGATCCGGGTCGCAGAGCAGCGCGGCAAGGAGCGGGCGCAGAAAACCCTCGACCGTACGGGCCGGCATGCCGCGGGCCGCGAGCGCGCGCCCCGCGGGCCGCTCGGGCCGGGCCAGCAGCCGGTCCACGGGGACGGTCGCGATCCGTCCGAGGGCCGCGGCGAGCCGGGCCTGGTCGAGGGCGCCGCCGAGCGGCGGAAACGCCCGGGAGACGGGCGGCACGGCGACCGCCGGTATCTGCCTGACCCTGCGAGGGGGGCTCACCAGGGCGCGCGCCGCGTCGAGTGCGCCCCGTGCGCCCCCGGCACCTGCGGGCTCGCCGGCCCGGTGGACGCGGCCGTCGGCGTGGACGAGCACGCCGGGGGCGAACGGCCGCAGGGCGAGCCTGTCGAGACCCGGGGTCAGCCGAAGCTCGGGATACGAGGTGGAGAGGAGCTGGCCGATGCGGTCGAGACGGAAGCCGTCGACCTTCTCGGTCGTCATGCGGCCGCCCACGTAAGGGGCGGCCTCCAGGACCACGGTCGTTACACCTGCGCTGTTCAGCCGATGGGCGGCCGCGAGTCCGGCGACTCCGGCTCCCACGATGACGACGTCCGCCTGATACGCGGGCTCAAGCACGTGCCCCTCCCCGAGGTCGCGTGACTGCTGGGGACGTGATGCCCCCAACGGGCTCCAGGAATACCCGAGTTCGGCACGAGAGTAGGGCCGCCGCCGGTCAGTGGAACTCGCGCATGAACAGGGCACGGTCGCACACGGGTCGCATGGGCCGGTCCCGCCGGCCGGGGACTATGCCCGCGCCCCGTGCCCCGTAAGGGGGCCGTGCCCCGTAAGGGGCGCGGGGAACTGCGCGCTCAGCCACAGCCGGCCCGCAGATACCCACCGCAGCCCAGCGGGACGCTAACGCACAGCCCGGATGGCCTCCTCGATCCCCGGAAACGCAAAGGTGAACCCCGACTCCAACAGCCGGGCAGGAACGACCCGTTGGCTCCCCAGAACCTCCTGCGCCATCTCCCCGAGCACAATCCTCAGCACAGGCGCGGGCACCGCGAACACCGCGGGCCGGTGCAGCGCACGCCCCATCGCGGCAGTGATCTCCCGGTTGGTGAGCGGCTCCGGAGCCGTCAGGTTGAAGGGGCCGGACAGCGACTCGGAGTTGATCAGGAACCGCAGCGCGGCCACGTGGTCGTGCAGCGCGATGTAGCTCCAGTACTGCCGCCCGTTGCCCATCCGCCCGCCGAGGCCCGCCTTGAAGAGCGGGAAGAGCCGCCCCCAGGCGCCGCCCTTCGCCGCCACCACCAGGCCGGTGCGCGCGAAGACGGTCCGTACGCCCGCCTCCTCCGCGGGGGCCGCCGCCTCCTCCCACTCGACGCACAGCGAGGGCAGGAACCCGATCGCGGGAGGCGCGCTCTCGTCCACGGCCCGCTCGCCGGTGTCCCCGTAGATCCCCATCGCACTGCCGTTGAGGAAGACCTGCGGCGGCCGGTCGAGGGAGGCGACGGCCTCCGCAAGCGCGGCCGTGCCGAGCAGCCGGCTGTCCCGGATCTTCCGCTTGTACTCGTCCGTCCAGCGGTGGTCCCCGATGCCGGCGCCCGCGAGGTTCACCACCGCGTCGCAGCCGACGAGCCCCGCCGCGTCGACGTACTGGCGTTCGGGGTCCCACTCGACCTCGTCCTTCGCCCGTGGCGTACGGCGCACCAGCCGCACCACCTCGTGCCCGTCGGCGGTCAGCGAGCGCACCAGGGCGCTGCCGATGAGGCCGGACGCGCCGGCCACGGCGATTCGGGAAGTCTCCATGCCCCCCATCCTCCGCCAACCACCCCCGGAGCAGTACGCCGAGGGGGCCCGGCACACCGGACGGTGTCGCGGGCGCCGGTCGTAAAGTGACGTCATGCCCGAGCCGTCCATACGCACCGCCCGGCCCGACGACGAAGAGGCGCTGGGCCGTCTCGACCGCGCGATCTGGTCCTATCAGCATGCGGTCAGACCTCAGGAGCAGCCGCCGTACGACCCGTTCTTCAACGAGCGCTTCGGCCCCCGCGACCACCTGGTGGCGGAGCTGGAGGGGCGCGTCCTCGGCTATGTACGGCTCGGCTTCCCCACCCCGCTCCTCTCGAACGCGCACGTACGGCAGATCCAGGGCCTCGCCGTCGCCGAAGAGGCACGCGGTCACGGCGTGGGCCGGGCCCTGATCCGCGCGGTCGTCGCCGAGTCCCGCCGCCAGGGCGCCCTGCGGATCACCCTGCGCGTCCTCGGCCACAACACCCCGGCCCGCAAGCTGTACGAGTCGGAGGGCTTCGTCGTCGAGGGGATCCAGCCGGGGGAGTTCTACCTGGACGGGGAGTACGTGGACGACGTACTCATGGGGCGGAGTCTCTGACCTTCCGCGGCTCCGCCAACAACCGCATCCCGCCCGTCAGTTCCCGCAGGCAGCGCACGGCGAGTTCCGCGGGGGAGCCCGGGCCCTCGACGTCCGCGTCCGACTCGGCCCAGGTCTCCAGGGCGACCCGGATCGCGTCCGTGGCGGCCGCGGCGGCGAGGCGGATCTCCAGCGGGTCGGTGTCGTCGCCCGCCAGCCGCGCCACCAGGGGGATGAGCTTGTCCTCGGACTCCTGGTTCACGCGGTACCAGACCGCGCGCAGCGCCGGGTCCTCGGCGGACGCCCGCAGCAGGCCCCGCGTCCAGCGCAGCCCCTCCGCCTTGGCCTCGTGAGGGACGGTCAGCGACGCGGTGACGGCCGTTTCCAGCGCCCGGGGGAGCGGGGTGCCGGGCTCGGCCGCCGCCAGCCGCTCGCGCCAGTGGTCGCCGCCGATCGCGAGGAGGGGGCCGACGGCGTCCTGCTTGTTGCGGAAGTAGCGGTAGAAGGTCCGCAGCGCCACACCGGCGCGTACGGCGATCTCCTCGGCTGTGGTGCCGTCGGGGCCGCGCTCGGTGAAGAGCTCGGCGGCGGCGCGGGCGATGTCGAACTGGGTTGCCGCCTTGCGGCGCTCGGTCAGCGACGGGGTTCTGGTCGCTGCGGACGACTTGGTGCTCACGCGGGGAAGCGTACGCCCGGAGGAGGCCGGGGGCATGTTTCGCCTGGGTGGCAAAACGTGCCAACAGGCTGGTCGTCCACCTGCGCCCGATGCCGCGCGGCCGCCTGATGCCGCGAGGCCGCCCGGTGCCGCGCCGACCGCCGAGGGGCGCGCCGAGCCGCCCAATGCCGCGCCGCCCCGATGCCGCCCCGATGCCGCGCCCCCCGGGGCCGCGTCGAGCCACCCCGGTCAGGGTTGAGCCGCTCCGGTCCGTGTTGAGCCGCTCGGTCCGCGTCGAGCCGCCCGGGTCCGTGTGGAGCCGCCCCGGTTCGCGTCGGGCGCCCAGGTCCGGGTCGGGCGGCCCGGGGCTCAGGAGGTGACTAGGTCGCCCGTGTCCACCGCGGCCTCCGCCTTCGCCGCGCGCTGGGCGTCGCCCGCGACCTCGTCGGCGGTCAGGACGTACCCCGTCTCGTTGTCGCTCGTGGAGCGGGCGAAGACGACGCCGTAGACCTTGCCGGTGGTGGTCAGCAGAGGGCCGCCGGAGTTGCCGGGACGGACCGTGGAGCGGATCGAGTAGATCTCGCGGGTGACCTGGTCGGAGCCGTAGATGTTCTGTCCCCTGGCATTGATCTTGTTGGCGACGGTGGCCGCCTGGAGGTCGAGGCCGCCGTCCTGCGGGTAGCCCGCGACCACGGCCGCGTCACCGCGGGTCGCGCTGGTGTCGAAGGCCAGGACGGGCGCCTCCAGGCCCGGGACGTCGAGCACGGCCACGTCCTTCTGCGGGTCGAAGAGGACGACCTTCGCCTCGTACGCCTTGCCCGTGCCGCCCACGCGGACGGTCGGGTCGTCGATGCCCGCCACCACGTGCGCGTTGGTCATGACGCGCTCCCGCGCGTACACGAACCCGCTGCCCTCACGGCCCTGGGTGCCCACCGCGCCCTCGACCTTCACGGTGGAGCGCTGGGCGGCGCGCGTGGCGGCCGCGGTGACGCTGTCCCCCGAGGGCTTGGCGACGCTGGCCGCCGGCTCGTTCTCGAAGGGGTTGAAGACCTGCGGGAAGCCCGCCTCCGTGAGCGCCGAGGTGGCCCGGGAGAACCAGGTCGGGGTGGTCTCCGGCATCGCGTCCTGCACCGCGCCGAGCAGCGCGGAGTCGCGGATCGACGAGGTGACCACCGGCGAGGCGGACGCGCCGAGGACGCTCGCCGCGACCCACGCCACCAGCAGCACGGCGACCGAGTTGGCCGCGGCGCCGCCCACTCCGTCGACCGCGCGCAAGGGGCCGCTGTCCAGTTCGCGGCGGAGCTTCAGGGCAAGCCGGCCCGCCAGCTCGTGGCCCGCGGCGGCGGGCACCAGCACCGTGAGCACCGCGGTGACCGTCGCCGCCGTGGTCCCCGCCTCCACCAGGTCCATCACCCAGGGCAGCACCCATACGCCGATCACGGCACCGCCCACGAAGCCGGCCAGGGACACACAGCCCGCGACGAGCCCGCGCCGGTAACCGGACGCCGCATAGCCGAGGATCACCAGCAACAGCAGGATGTCGAGCAGGTCCACGGAGCTCCCTTTCTCTTGGGTCTCCTAGTACGTGCCGGGAGGGCCCGGTGATCAGGTACGCGCGCGTGGAAACCGGCCATCCGGCACGCGTGCGTGGACCTGTAGAAACGTCTCGGACCGGGACGTTGGTTCCACCGGGTGGCACAGCACACATCGCGGACGGCCCGACTGTCCCGGAGAGTGGATCCCATGTGCGCCCAACGAACCCCTCCGCCACACCGCGCCGGTGGTGTGCGGCGGGGGGTTCGCGCCTGGTGGCGAAGGGTGCTCCGGAGGACCGGGCCCGAGGCCGACGGCGACACCGGGCCGCGTCCGTCCACCGATGCCCGGCCCCGTCCGTCGGCCGCTACCGGGCTCCGTCCGTCAGCCCTGGCCCGCATACCCCGCCCCGCGCGCGTCGCCCTCGCCTGTGTTCCCGGGCTGGTCGCCGTCACCGGTCTCGTGCTGTGTGCCGTGGGGGTCGACCGGACGCCGGGCGAGGCGGAGCGTCCCGTCGCGGCGCGGGCCGCCGTGGGGCACCAGGCCGACCGGCCCCCCATCGTGCCGAGGGAACGCTGGCTGGCCGACGCCGCCTACACGAGGCCGCCGACCCGGTACGCAGGCCGCGTGACCGCCGTGTTCGTGCACCACACCGACTCGCCGAACAGCTACGACTGCGCCGACGCACCCAAGATCATCCGGTACCTGTACGCGGGACAGGCCGGGGTCCGGCACTGGGACGACATCGGCTACAACTTCCTCGTCGACCGCTGCGGCACGATCTACGAGGGCCGGGCGGGCGGCATCGACCGGGCCGTCGTCGGCGCCCACACGCAGGGCTTCAACGTGGGCACGACGGGCATCGCCGCGATAGGGACCTTCACCGCGGGCGTGCCGGTCCCGAAGGCCATGACCGACGCCATAGCGGCCGTCGCCGCCTGGAAACTCGGCCTCGTGGACATCGACCCGCGCGCCCATGTGCGGCTCGTCTCCACCAACAGCCTGAGCAAGTACCCGGCCGGCACCCGCGGGGCCTTCACCGCCGTCTCCGGCCACACCGACGGCTACTGGACGGCCTGCCCGGGCGCCGCCCTGATGGCCCGCCTGCCCGAGATCAGGGAACACGCGGCCCACCTCCAGGGCAGGCGCTAGCGACCGTCGCGCCCGCCTTCCGCCCGCCCCGCGACTCCCCGTAACGCCTCACAGGTACGCCACAGCCGGTTCACGGATCACCCCGAGCCACGCCTTCTAGCGTCGAGGCACGCACTGACCGGAGGGTGGGGATCATGAGCAGTCGCAAGGAGCAGCAGACCCGGGGGACTTCGCTGTGGGCGCGGGCCGTACGCAGCCCGTGGACCGTGGCCTGTGTGGTGGCCGCCGTCGTGGTGGGGCCGTCCGCCGCCACCGCGTCGGCACTGGACCGGGCGAACGCGGCGCCGCCGCACAGCGCACGGAAGGACGGCGCCCCCGTGGCCGCCGCCTGGCCCGCCGCCGTGGTCGCCCCGGCGCACCAGATCCGGACGGCAGGGCCGCGCGGCGCTTCCTGGTGAGGGGAGTTCTCCTGGTTGGACCATCTCCCGGTCCTCCGGTGGGCCCGCCCGTCAGTCCGCCGCCGGGCCCGCCCGTCAGTCCGCGAACCGGTCCCACAGCTGGGGGAAACGCTCCGCCAGCTGTGCCTGGTTCTCCAGGTCCAGCGCGGTGCCCAGCGGCTCGGGCGGCGCGGCCGGAATACCGAGGTCCGGGGCGACCGTGCCGGTGAGCTGCTCGTACGCCTCGTCCGCCGCGTAGCCGAGCTCCTCACCGTCCCCGTCGACCTCGTCGTCGAAGTCCGTGAGGAGCTCGGCGAGCTTGTCGGGATCGTGCACGCCGGCCTCGTACACCTCCCGGCCCTGGCCGATCAGCCAGCAGCGGAAGAAGTCGAAGGCGTCGTCGCTCGCCCCGTCGAGCAGGATCCAGGCCGCGCCCCACAGGTCCCACATGTACGCACGGTTGTAGCGGGCCTCGAAGTGACGGGCGAAGTCCAGGACCATCTCGGGGTCCAACTGGACGAGCCGCTCCACGAGCAGGTCGGCCTGCTCCTCGGGGTCGCCCTCCGCGGCCTCGCGGGTCGCGTCCACCAGCTCCCAGAACTCCGTCTCGTCCATCACGGGACAAGCATCGGGCCTCGACCCGGCCCGCGCACCCGGGGACAGGCAGATCGTTATGCGCGCACATGCCGACGGAAAGTCCGACAGCAGATGTCGGCATTCGGCGCGATGCTCGGACCATGGAGACGACAGGACAGACCACAGCGCGGGAGTCCGCCCCGCAACTCACCCCACGACTTGAGGGAAAGGTCGCCCTGGTCGGGGGCGCCACACGCGGCGCCGGACGGGCCATGGCGGTGGAGCTGGGCCGCGCCGGAGCCACGGTGTACGTGACCGGACGCACGACCCGCGAGCACGTCAGCGAGGTCGGCCGGACCACCGAGACCATCGAGGAGACGGCCGAACTGGTCGACGCGGCCGCGGGCGCCACCGGCCGGGGCATCGCCGTACCGACGGACCACCTGGAACCCGAACAGGTCCGGGCCCTCGTCGACCGCGTCGACCGCGAACAGGGCCGCCTCGACATCCTCGTCAACGACATGTGGGGCGGCGACGTCCTCCTCGACTGGTCGGCGGAGAAACAGCCCGACATGTGGGACATGGATCTGGACAAGGGGCTGCGGATCATGCGCCTCGGCATCGAGTCGCACATCATCACCAGCCACATCGCCCTGCCGCTCCTCGTCCGCAACCCCGGCGGGCTGCTCGTCGAGGTCACCGACGGCACGGAGGAGTACAACCGCCGCTACCGCAAACCGTTCTTCTACGACCTCGCCAAGACGACCCCCATCCGCATGGCCCACGACCTGGGGGAGGAGCTCAGGGAACACGGCTGCACCGCGGTCTGCCTCACCCCGGGCTGGCTGCGCTCGGAGGCGATGCTCGACACAGCCTTCAAGGTCACCGAGGAGAACTGGCGGGACGCCTGCGCGTACGTCCCGCACTTCGCGATCTCCGAGACGCCCACCTTCGTGGGACGGGCCCTGGTCGCCCTCGCCGCCGACCCCGACGCGGCCCGCTGGAACGGACAGTCGCTCTCCAGCGGCGGCCTCGCCCAGGAGTACGGCTTCACGGACGTCGACGGCTCGGCGCCGGACGCGTGGCGCTACATGATCGAGGTGGAGTCACAGGGCAAGCCGGCGGATGTGACGGGCTACCGGTAGCCGCGGCGCCCCGAGTCCTCACTCCGGCGCGTCGTAGTACGCCGCCGCCCTGGCCGTCGCCTCGGCGAAGCGCCCGCGGAGTTCGGACGGTTCCAGGACCTCCACCTCGGGGCCGAGGGAGAGAAGCTGGGTGTACGCGACGTCGTACGACTCGACCGGCAGCGTGAGCGTCACCCGGCCCGTGTCGTCGGGCGGGCCGGCCGCCGCCAGGGCCTCCTGCGCGGAGAGCGGATCGACGGTTCGCCTCAGCCCCCGCGCGCCCGCCTCGGTGAGCCGCACCACGACCGTCGCCCGCAGGAGCGAACGCGCGAACTGGGCCGCCCGCTCCGCCCAGAAGCCCGGCAGGTCGAACCCCTCGTCGCGGCTGAAGCGCTCGTCGCCGGGCTCGACCGACGTGAACCGGTCGATGCGGTAGACGCGGTAGGACCCGGGATCGGGGACGCGGGCGCACACGTACCAGACGCCCGCCTTGAGGATGAGCCCGTACGGCTCCAACTCGCGTTCCACGTCGGTCTCCTGGCGCCGGTAGCGCGCGGTGATCCGACGGTCGTCCCAGACCGCCTCGGCGATCTCGGGCAGCAGCTCGGGCGTCTTGGGCTCGGCGAACCAGCCGGGGGCGTCCAGGTGGAAACGCTGGGACGCGGTGCGGGAGGCGTCCTTGAGGGAGGGGAGGAGGGCCGCGGACACCTTCAGCCGGGCGGCGGACGCGGCGTCCTCCAGGCCCATCTCCCGGAGCGCGCCGGGCACGCCCGAGAGGAACAGGGCCTCGGCCTCGCTCCTGGCGAGCCCGGTGAGTCGGGTCCGGTACCCGCCGATCAGCCGGTACCCGCCGGCCCGGCCGCGGTCCGCGTACACCGGGACGCCCGCCTCCGACAGGGCCTGCGCGTCCCGGGTGATCGTCCGCTCCGACACCTCCAGCTCCCGAGCGAGCGCGGCGGCCGTCATGGAGGGCCTGGCCTGAAGAAGCAGCACCATCTTGATGAGGCGAGCAGCACGCATACGTTCATGATGCCGGGTGGGCGAGTGCGGGCCCGGTGGGGACCGATCGCGCAGTTCCCCGCGCCCCTGAAAAGCGGGGCTGCGCCCCTGGCTTTTCATCTTTTAGGGGCGCGGGGAACTGCGCGACCAGCCCCCACCGGGCCCGCAGCCGAACTACAACCCGTACCGCGCCCGCGCTTCCTTCACCGCAGACGCCGGCACCTCACCGCGCCGCGCAAGCTGCGCCAACGCCGCCACGACGATCGACTGCGCGTCGACGCCGAAGTGCCGGCGAGCGGCCTCGCGGGTGTCGGAGAGACCGAACCCGTCCGCACCGAGCGAGGAGTAGTCCTGCTCGACCCACTGCGCGATCTGGTCGGGCACCTGCCGCATGTAGTCGGATACCGCGAGGACGGGCCCCTCGGCTCCCTGCAGCGCCTGCCGGACGTACGGCACCCGGTCCTCGCCGCGCAGCAGCGCCGCGTCGGCCTCCAGGGCGTCCCGCCGCAGCTCCGTCCAGGACGTGGCGGACCAGACGTCCGCGGCCACGCCCCACTCCTCGGCGAGCAGCTTCTGCGCCTCCAGGGTCCAGTGGATCGCCGTACCGGAACCGAGCAGCTGGATGCGCGCGGCGTTGGCGGCGTTGACCTGGACGCCGGCCGACTCCGCCGTGTTGAAGCGGTAGAGGCCCTTGACGATGCCCTCGTCGATACCGAGCCCCGACGGCTTCGCGGGCTGCGGGATCGGCTCGTTGTAGACGGTGAGGTAGTAGAAGACGTTCTGGTCCTCGCCGGGCGCCGCCTCGCCGTACATCCGGCGCAGCCCGTCCTTGACGATCGTCGCGACCTCGTACGCGAACGCCGGGTCGTACGACAGGGCGGCCGGGTTGGTGGCCGCGATGACCGGCGAGTGCCCGTCCGCGTGCTGCAGGCCCTCGCCCGTCAGCGTCGTACGACCGGCCGTCGCGCCGACGAGGAAGCCGCGGCCGAGCTGGTCGCCGAGCTGCCACATCTGGTCGGCCGTGCGCTGCCAGCCGAACATCGAGTAGAAGATGTAGAACGGGATCATCGTCTCGCCGTGCGTGGAGTACGCGGTGGACGCGGCGATGAAGTCGGCCATCGAACCGGCCTCGGTGATCCCCTCGTTGAGGATCTGGCCGTCCTTGGCCTCCTTGTAGTACATCAGCTGGTCGCGGTCGACCGGCTCGTACGTCTGGCCCTTCGGCGAGTAGATGCCGAGGGACGGGAAGAGGCTCTCCATACCGAAGGTGCGCGCCTCGTCGGGGACGATCGGCACCCAGCGCTTGCCGGACGTCTTGTCGCGGACCAGGTCCTTGACCAGGCGTACGAAGGCCATGGTCGTCGCCACGTTCTGCGAGCCGGAGCCCTTGTCGAAGGCCGCGAACGCCTTGTCGGCGGGGGCGGGGAGAGGAGGCAGCGCGTGCGTACGGCGGGCCGGGGCCGGGCCGCCTAGGGCCGCGCGGCGCTCCTGGAGGTAGCGGACCTCGGGGGAGCCGGCGCCCGGGTGGCCGTAGGGGACCACACCGTCGACGAAGTCGCTGTCCTTGATGGGGAGTTCGAGCAGGTCACGCATCTGCTTGAACTCGTCCGTCGACAGCTTCTTCATCTGGTGGTTGGCGTTCTTCGACGCGAAGCCCTGGCCCAGGGTGTGGCCCTTGACCGTCTGCGCCAGGATCACCGTCGGCGCGCCCTTGAACTCCACGGCCGCCTTGTACGCGGCGTACACCTTGCGCGCCTCGTGACCGCCGCGGGAGAGGTGGAAACACTCCAGGATCTTGTCGTCGCTCAGCAGCTTCGCCAGCTCGACGAGCGCCGGGTCGGAGCCGAAGAAGTCCTGGCGGATGTAGGCGGCGTCACGGGTCTGGTACGTCTGCACCTGCGCGTCCGGGACCTCACGGAGGCGGCGGACCAGGGCGCCGGTGGTGTCCAGCCGGAACAGCTCGTCCCAGGCGTTGCCCCACAGCGACTTGATGACGTTCCAGCCGGCGCCGCGGAACTGGGCCTCCAGCTCCTGCACGATCTTGAAGTTCGCGCGGACCGGACCGTCGAGGCGCTGGAGGTTGCAGTTGATGACGAAGGTCAGGTTGTCCAGGCCCTCGCGGCTCGCGAGTGCGAGGGCGGCCGTCGACTCCGGCTCGTCCATCTCGCCGTCACCGAGGAACGCCCAGACGTGCGACTGCGATACGTCCTTGATGCCGCGGTTGGTCAGATAGCGGTTGAAGCGCGCCTGGTAGATGGCCGACAGCGGGCCGAGGCCCATCGACACCGTCGGGAACTCCCAGAGCCACGGCAGACGCCGCGGGTGCGGGTACGACGGGAGGCCGTTGCCGCCCGCCTCCTGGCGGAAGTTGTCGAGGTGCGTCTCGTTGAGCCGGCCGTCGAGGAAGGCACGGGCGTAGATGCCGGGGGAGGCGTGGCCCTGGATGTAGAGCTGGTCGCCGGACCCGTCGGCCTCCTTGCCCTTGAAGAAGTGGTTGAAGCCCGTCTCGTAGAGCCAGGCCGCGGAGGCGAAGGTGGCGATGTGGCCGCCGACGCCGTGTTTCGCGCCCCGGGTCACCATCGCGGCCGCGTTCCAGCGGTTCCACGCGGTGATCCTGCGCTCCATCGCCTCGTCGCCGTCCACTACGGGCTCGGCGGCGGTCGGGATGGTGTTGACGTAGTCGGTCTCAAGCAGCTTGGGCAGCGCGAGTCCGTTGCCCTCGGCACGCTCCAGCGTGCGCCGCATCAGGTACGCGGCACGGTGCGGCCCGGCCGCCTTGGTGACGGCGTCCAGGGAGGCCTGCCATTCGGCGGTCTCCTCCGGGTCACGGTCCGGGAGCTGGTCGAGCTCGCTCGGCTGGATTGCGGTGGGGTCGGTCATTGCGCCGCCTTCCGGATGCGGAGGGGGGTTCCCTCGTCGGCAAGGGGTTTTCGGGGGTGCCCTTGGTCTTTGGCAGGACAGGGCGGCAGGCTCTGGTGGGAGCCCGCCGACGACTGTAACTCGCTGATCGATGATCGATCAAAGGATTGAAGGGCAAAACCTCTTGATCACGAGGAAGTAGGCACGGGGTGCCTTGCCGCCAGGCACCGGGTGCCTTGTTTTCGCAGGTGAGGGTACTTCTGAGCGGGACCGCGCTCCGGTGTTCCGGGCCCGCCGAGGCGCGGCTACGAAGGCTCGCTGCCCGTCCTCGGCGCGCAGCCCAGTACATGCGCCTTCACCAGCTCCGCGATCAGGGGGTCCCGGCGGCGGAACGCCTCCACCAGGGCCTCGTGCTCCTCCGCGTACGACTGCTGGACCGTGCCCAGCCAGCGGATCGACAGGGCCGTGAAGACCTCGATGCCGAGGCCTTCCCAGGTGTGCAGCAGCACGGAGTTGCCCGCGGCGCGCACCAGCTCGCGGTGGAAGGCCACCGTGTGGCGGACCTGGCCGGTGCCGTCGGCCTTGCGGTCGGCCTCGTACAGGGCCGTGACGTGCGGTTCCAGGGACGAGCAGTCGGCGGCCAGCCGCTCGGCGGCCAGCTCGGCCGCGATGGCCTCCAGACCGGCCCGCACGGGGTAGCTCTCCTCCAGGTCCGCCGCGGTGAGATTGCGTACGCGTACGCCCTTGTTGGGGGCCGACTCGATCAGGCGCAGCGACTCCAGCTCGCGCAGGGCCTCCCGTACGGGTGTCTGGCTGACCTCCAGCTCGGTGGCGATCCGGCGCTCCACGATCCGCTCGCCCGGCTTCCAGCGACCGCTCACGATCCCCTCCACGATGTGCTCGCGGATCTGTTCGCGGAGCGAGTGGACGACGGGCGCGGTCATTGAAGCTCCTTGGGTAGGGGCGCTCCGGCCCCGGGGGCGTTGACTTCTAGACAATAAGGCCGGGGATCCCTCCGGGAAGGGTGTGCGGGTGTGCTTTGGCGCAGGTGAGATGAGACTTACACGTGGCGCTCCGCTGGGTTGCGCCGTAGGACTGCTCGTTGTTCGCAGGCTGCGGGCCGGTGGGGGCTGATCGCGCAGTTCCCCGCGCCCCTTAAAGACAAAAGCCAGGGGCGCAGCCCCGCTTTCAGGGGCGCGGGGAACTGCGCGACAAGCCCCCACCGGCCCGCAGGATGGCCACGGTCTCTGCGGTCGGGAACGCAAAGGGCCCCCGCCCGGAGAACCGGGCAGGGGCACCTCGTCGTGCGATGTGGCGGCGGCGGAGCTACAGGCCGAGTTCGACCTCGAACTCGCCCGCCTCCAGGATCGCCTTGACCGCCGTCAGGTAACGCGCGGCATCCGCGCCGTCGACCAGACGGTGGTCGTAGGACAGCGTCAGGTACGTCATGTCGCGGACGCCGATGACCGTACCCTCCTCCGTCTCGATGACGGCCGGACGCTTCACCGTGGCACCGATGCCCAGGATCGCGACCTGGTTCGGCGGCACGATGATCGTGTCGAAGAGCGCGCCGCGCGAGCCGGTGTTCGAGATCGTGAAGGTCGCGCCGGACAGCTCGTCCGGGGTGATCTTGTTCGCCCGGACCTTGCCCGCGAGCTCGGCGGTGGCCTTGGCGATACCGGCGATGTTGAGGTCGCCCGCGTGCTTGATGACCGGGGTCATCAGGCCCTTCTCGGAGTCCACCGCGATACCGACGTTCTCGGTGTCGAAGTAGGTGATCGTGCCCTCTTCGACGTTGATCCGGGCGTTGACGGCCGGGTGGGCCTTCAGCGCCTGGGCCGCCGCCTTCACATAGAACGGCATCGGAGAGAGCTTGACGCCCTCGCGGGCCGCGAAGGAGTCCTTGGCCTGCGCGCGCAGCCTCATCAGCCGCGTGACGTCGACCTCGACGACCGAGGACAGCTGGGCCTGCTCGTGCAGGGCCTTGACCATGTTGTCGCCGATGACCTTGCGGATGCGGGGCATCTTCACGGTCTGGCCGCGGAGGGGAGAGGCCTCCAGGGTCGGCGCCTTCTTGGCGGTGCTCGGGGCGGCCGCGGCCGGAGCCGGGGCCGCCGCGGCGGCCTTCGCCGCCTCGGCGGCGGCGAGGACGTCCTGCTTGCGGATACGGCCGCCGACGCCGGTGCCCTTGACGGCGGCCAGGTCGACGCCGTTCTCGGCGGCGAGCTTGCGCACCAGCGGGGTCACGTACGCGCCGTCGTCACCGGAGGTCGCGGCGGGAGCCGGGGCCGGGGTGACGGGAGCGGCCGCGACCGGCGCCGGAGCGGCCGGGGCGGGCTTCGGAGCCGGAGCGGCCGGCTGGACCGGAGCCGGAGCAGGAGCCGCGGGAGCTGCCGGAGCCGGAGCCGGGGCCGGGGCCGGGGCCGGGGCCGGGGCAGCGGCGGCGGGCGCCGGAGCCGGGGCGGCCGGGGCCGGTGCGGCGGCCGGAGCCGCGCCCGGGGCGCCGATGACGGCGAGCTTCGCGCCGACCTCGGCGGTCTCGTCCTCGGCGACCACGATCTCCAGCAGCACGCCGGCGACCGGCGCGGGGATCTCGGTGTCGACCTTGTCCGTGGAGACCTCAAGCAGGGGCTCGTCCTCCGCGACCTCCTCGCCGACCTCCTTGAGCCACCGGGTGACGGTGCCCTCGGTGACCGACTCGCCCAGCGCGGGGAGGACCACGTCGGTGCCCTCGGCGCTGCCGCCACCGGTGGCGGCAGCGGCGGTCGGGGCCGGCGCCGGAGCGGCGGCCTCGGTGGACGGGGTGGCCTGCGGAGCCGGCTCGGGAGCGGCCGCCGGGGCCGGAGCCTCGGCGGCAGCGGGGGCCGGGGCGGCGGGGGGCGCGCCGGAGCCGTCGTCGATGACGGCCAGCTCGGCGCCGACCTCGACCGTCTCGTCCTCGGCGACCTTGATGGAGGCGAGCACGCCGGCGGCAGGGGAGGGGATCTCGGTGTCGACCTTGTCGGTGGACACCTCGAGCAGCGGCTCGTCGGCCTCGACGCGCTCGCCCTCGGCCTTCAGCCAGCGGGTGACAGTGCCCTCGGTGACGCTCTCGCCGAGCGCCGGAAGGGTTACGGAAACCGCCATGGTTTCGGTTGCTCCTTACGAATTGCGGAAGTCTGTGTCGTCGCGTCGTGAGTTGACCGAGGGTCGGTCAGTCGTGCGAGTGCAGCGGCTTGCCGGCCAGGGCGAGGTGGGCCTCGCCCATGGCCTCGTTCTGGGTCGGGTGGGCGTGGATGAGCTGCGCGACCTCGGCGGGCAGCGCCTCCCAGTTGTAGATCAGCTGGGCCTCGCCCACCTGCTCGCCCATGCGGTCGCCGACCATGTGGACGCCGACCACGGCACCGTCCTTGACCTGGACGAGCTTGATCTCGCCCGCGGTCTTGAGGATCTTGCTCTTGCCGTTGCCCGCGAGGTTGTACTTCAGAGCGACGACCTTGTCCGCACCGTAGATCTCCTTGGCCTTGGCCTCGGTGATGCCGACGGAGGCGACCTCGGGGTGGCAGTACGTCACCCGCGGCACGCCGTCGTAGTCGATCGGAACGGTCTTCAGACCGGCGAGACGCTCCGCGACCAGGATGCCCTCGGCGAAGCCGACGTGCGCGAGCTGGAGCGTCGGGACCAGGTCACCGACGGCCGAGATGGTCGGCACGTTCGTGCGCATGTACTCGTCGACGAGGACGTAGCCGCGGTCCAGCGCGACGCCCTGCTCCTCGTAGCCGAGACCGGCGGAGACCGGCCCGCGGCCGATGGCGACCAGGAGGATCTCGGCCTCGAAGGTCTTGCCGTCGGCGAGCGTCACGCGGACGCCGTCCTGCGTGTACTCGGCCTTCTCGAAGAACGTGCCGAGGTTGAACTTGATGCCGCGCTTGCGGAAGGCGCGCTCAAGAAGCTTGGAGCTGTTCTCGTCCTCGACCGGCACGAGGTGCTTGAGACCCTCGATGACCGTGACGTCGGTGCCGAAGGACTTCCACGCGGAGGCGAACTCGACGCCGATGACGCCGCCGCCCAGCACGATCGCGGACTGCGGGACGCGGTCCAGCTTCAGCGCGTGGTCCGAGGAGACGATGCGGTTGCCGTCGATCTCCAGGCCCGGCAGCGACTTCGGCACGGAGCCGGTCGCGAGGAGCACGTGACGGCCCTGGATGCGCTGTCCGTTGACGTCCACGGAGGTGGGGGACGACAGACGGCCCTCACCCTCGATGTACGTCACCTTGCGCGAGGCCACCAGGCCCTGCAGGCCCTTGTAGAGGCCGCTGATCACGTCGTCCTTGTACTTGTGGACGGCGTTGATGTCGATGCCCTGGAACGTCGTCAGGACGCCGTACTGGTCCGCCTCGCGTGCCTGGTCGGCGATCTCGCCGGCATGCAGCAGGGCCTTGGTGGGAATGCAGCCGTTGTGCAGGCAGGTGCCGCCGAGCTTGTTCTTCTCGATCAGGGCGACGTCCAGGCCCAGCTGCGCTCCGCGCAGGGCCGCGGCGTAGCCGCCGCTACCACCGCCGAGGATCACTAGGTCGAAAACGGTGCTGGCGTCGTTCGCCACGTCACGTCCTCCATGCATGTGCGCCGTACGCCGGTCTGCGTCGACCGGGCGGCGGCTGGTGTCCGGCCGCTCTTTCTTCGGCCCTGTGGTGGGCCCTGTCCTGCCGAGAACCCATCTTCGCACCTGTCGGCGCCGAGCGGGACGCCGGGCCGGGCAGTGAGACGTCTGATCGATCACACGGCAGTGCGTTTACTGCGGGCCCCGCGCCCCGTCAAGGGGCGCGGGGAACTGCGCGATCAGCCACTGACGGCCCGCACCCGCCGTACGACGGACCGGACCGGGCCAGTGGGCGGGCCTCAGCCCAGATCACCCGCGGCCGTGATCTCCGCCAGCCGAACCAGGGTCCGTACAGCCGACCCCGTCCCGCCCTTGGGCGTGTAACCGAAGGGCCCCTGCTCATTGAAGGCGGGCCCCGCGATGTCCAGGTGCGCCCACGTGATCCCCTCCCCGACGAACTCCTTCAAGAACAGACCGGCGACCAGTCCGCCGCCGTACCGCTCGCCCATGTTGGCGATGTCGGCCGTGGGGGAGTCCATGCCCTTCAGCAGGTGGTCCGGCAGCGGCATCGGCCACGCCGCCTCGCCGACCTCCTCGGCCGCCTCGTACACCGCCGTGCGGAACGAGTCGTCGTTCGCCATGACACCGAACGTCCGGTTGCCCAGCGCCAGCATCATCGCGCCGGTCAGCGTCGCCACGTCGACGATCGCGTCCGGGGTCTCCTCGGAGGCCTTGGCGAGCGCGTCGGCGAGGACGAGCCGGCCCTCGGCGTCGGTGTTGAGGACCTCGACGGTCTTGCCGCTGTACATGCGCAGCACGTCGCCGGGGCGGGTCGCGGAACCGGAGGGCATGTTCTCGGCCAGCGCGAGCCAGCCCGTCACGTTGACCTCAAGACCCAGCCGCGAGGCGGCGACGACCGCGGCGAACACGGCGGCGGCGCCGCTCATGTCGCACTTCATCGTCTCGTTGTGCCCGGCCGGCTTCAGCGAGATGCCGCCCGAGTCGTAGGTGATGCCCTTGCCGACGAAGGCGAGGTGCTTCTTCGCCTTCGAGGAGGTGTACGACAGCTTCACCAGGCGGGGCGCGGACGCGGAACCGACGCCGACGCCGAGGATGCCGCCGTAGCCGCCCTTCTCAAGGGCCTTCTCGTCGAGCACCTGCACCTTGATGCCGTGCTCCTTGGCCGCGGCCTGCGCGACGGCGGCGAAGGCCTCCGGGTTCAGGTCGTTCGGCGGGGTGTTGATGAGGTCACGGGCGCGGTTCAGCTCCTCGGACACGGCGGTGGCGCGCTCGATGGCGGCCTTGAACGCCTTGTCGCGGGGCTTGCCGCCGAGCAGCGTGGCCTCGGCGAGCGGGGCCTTGCCGTTCTTGGCGCCCTTCCCGCTGCCGTCGCTCTTGGCGGTCTCCTTGTAGACGTCGAAGGAGTACGCGCCGAGCAGTGCGCCCTCGCCGACGGCGCCCGCGTCGGCGGCGTCCTCGATCGGCAGGGCGAAAGCGGCCTTCTTCGAACCGGCGAGGGCACGTGCGGCGACACCGGCCGCCCGGCGCAGGGTCTCCCCGGAGAAGGAACCGTCCTTCTCCGGCAGAGCACCGAGACCGACCGCCAGCACGAGGGGTGCCTTGAAGCCGGACGGAGCCGGCAGCTTCGTCACCTCGCCCTCGCCGCCCGAGGCGCCGAGGGTCTCCAGAACGCCGGCGAGCCTGCCGTCGTACGCCTTGTCCACGGCCTCGGCGCCCGGTGCCACGACCAGGTCCCCGGACTTGGGCCCGGTGCCCTTGGCGACACCGACGACGATGGCGTCGACCTTCAGGCCGGGCGCCGCGGCGGTGCTGAGAGTGAGAGCAGTCACGGTGGTGAAATCTCGCTTCCGTTGAGTTGCTGTGGCCGTCAGGGGTGAGGTCGGCCGGGGCGGTGGAGTCCCGGGCACGAGCCTACGCGCGGTGGCGCGTTTCGCTCATTCCAGCGGCCGTTCATCCCTGCGTGGTGGCCTGGCCACTTATCACCCCTCACTTCTGTGACCTGAGACACACTCCTGCTGTTTGCGATGAGTAACCCACTCGTCGCTTTGCATGATTTCCACGGATCCTCCTCGAAACGACCATCAGGGGATCTTGTGGGGGGAGGGGCGAACATGGCGCAGAGTGCGCACGGATGGAGAAACGCGGCCGCTGTCATGGCGGCCGCCGGTCTGCTGAGCCTGGGGCTCGGAACACCCGCAGCCTCGGCGGCGGAAGAGCCGCGCATCGACCTGAAGGTGCTCGTCGTCGACAACGGCGACAGCCCCGTGGAAGCCATCACCGAGGAG
This sequence comes from Streptomyces sp. NPDC058697, assembly GCF_042715345.1. Lineage (NCBI taxonomy): Bacteria > Bacillati > Actinomycetota > Actinomycetes > Kitasatosporales > Streptomycetaceae > Streptomyces > Streptomyces sp. NPDC058697. The sequence continues at coordinate 72,671 of NZ_JBHXSU010000032.1, read as the reverse complement.
CTGAAGACCACCGGCATCCCGTATACGACCGTCGACCTGAACGACTCCGGCCGCCCGGCCATCACCGAGGCGTTCCTGAGCGACACGGTGGACGGCACACCGCGCGCCAAGTACCAGGGCGTCGTGCTGCCCAACGAGGCGCCGTTCGGGTCGGGTTCGGCCGAGCAGACGGCCCTGGAGACGTACGAGAGGACCTTCGGCATCCCCCAGGTCGACGCCTACACCTGGGCGCACCCCGGGGTCGGCCTCGACTACACGGACGCGGGCGGCTGGGCCGGCACGCTCGACGGCCGCGAGGCCGCGGTCACCACGGCGGGCGGGGCGGGCTATTTCGGCTACCTCGACGGACCCCTCACATTCGAGGACAACTCGCCCTCCGTCCAGGAGAGTTACGGCTACGTGGCCCGGCCCCGCGCGGGCTTCACCAGCTACGTAGACACCGCCGTGCCCGGCGGGAGCGGCCGTGGCAGCCTGGTCGGCGAGTACGCGCACGACGGACGCCGCGAACTCGTCGTGACCTTCGCCTACAACCACTACCAGCAGCAGTTCCGTGTTCTTGCGCGTGGCATCGTCGAATGGCTGACTCAGGGCGTACACCTTGGTCAGAACAGGAACTATTTTTCTGTCCATGTCGATGATGTGTTCGCGCCCGACAGCCGCTGGGACACCGAACGCAACTGCACCCCCGGCGACTTCGACTGCGTGGGCGGTGACGGTGAGGGGACCACGCCGATCCGGATGACCGCGGCCGACGCGGTGTACGCCGCCCAGTGGCAGCGGGACAGCGGCTTCACCCTCGACATGGTCTACAACGCCGGGGCCGGTGAGGAGTGGAAGAGCGAGAACGGCAACGTCGACGCGCTGACCGACCAGCTCCTCGCCGACAAGGCCGAGTACCGCTGGGTCAACCACACCTACACGCACCCCTTCCTCGGCTGCGTCCAGGACACCAGCACCGTGCCGTGGAGCTGTGCGAAGAACGCCGACGGCTCGACCCAGTACGTGAGCCGCGCCGACATCTCGGCGGAGATCCGCGACAACAACCTGTGGGCGGCGAGCCACGGACTGCCCGTCGACAGCAGCGAGTTGGTCACCGGCGAGCACTCGGGCCTGAAGACCCTGCCGCAGCAGCCGGACGACAACCCGAACCTCGCGGGCGCCCTCGCGGACAACGGCATCGACTGGACCGCCTCCGACAACTCCCGTGAACCGCAGCAGCGTTCGGTGGGCAGCACGCTGACCGTGCCCCGCTACCCGATGAACGTGTACTACAACGTCGGCACGGCCGAGGAGATCACCGACGAGTACAACTGGATCTACACCTCGAAGGCCGACGGCGGCAGCGGCATCTGCGAGAACAACCCCACGTCGACCTGTCTCGACGACCCGCTCGACACGGCGACCGGCTTCGAGTCGTACATCCTCCCGCAGGAGGCCCGCACCGCCCTCGGCCACGCCGTGGGCAACGACCCGCGCCCGCACTACGTGCACCAGTCCAACCTGGCCGAGGACCGGCTGCTCTACCCGGTCCTGGACAAGGTGCTCGCCGACTACCGCGCGCTCTACGCCGACAACGCCCCGCTGGAGAACCCGCGGCAGAGCGCCATCGGCACCGAACTGAAGAATCGTGCCGCCTGGCAACAGGCCGTCACCGACGGTGAGGTCACGGCGTACCGCGTCGGCACGACCGTCACCGTCACCGCCCCGTCCGGGACCCGGATCCCGGTGACCGCACCCGAAGGGACACTCAAGCAACTCCTGCTCGGCACCACCGCGTTCGGGACGCCGTACGCGGGAGAGCGCTCGGCCTGGACCACGCCGGACGCTCTGCAGACCGCCCTCACCCTGAGACTGCCCGCATAACGGAGACCAGCGCCGCAGCACGACGCGCGCCCCGGCCAAGACCGGCCGGGGCGCGCCACCGAGCCGTAAGAAATGTTCCAGGGGGGAACACGCATGATGAGCACAGGCCGTCATGTCACCATGCTCACGGAGGGCACGTATCCACTGGTCCACGGCGGGGTCAGCACCTGGTGCGACCAGCTCGTGAAGGGGATGCCCGAAGTCGAGTTCAACGTCGTCTCGCTCTCCGGCAACGGGCGTGAACCCGTGACCTGGGAGCTGCCGGGCAACGTCTACCAGCACACGTCCGTGCCGCTGTGGGGCACGCTGCAGGGATCCCGGCGCCCGCCGCGCGGTCCCGCCCGCCGCCGCTTCATCGACACCTACGAGCGGTTCCTGCTGTCCTTCCTGGACCCCGAGGCACACTGCGACTTCGGCGAGGCCTTCTACGAACTCGCCCAACTCGCCCGTGACGGAAAGCTGTCGGCGGCCCTGCGCACCGAGGCCGCGCTGCGCTCGCTGATGTGGATCTGGACCATGCCGCATCTCCAGATCGCCCAGGCACGCCCCACCGTGCACGACGCGCTGACCGCCACCGACCTGCTGGAGCACGCGCTGCGCCCGCTGGGCGTCCGGCTGCCCGAGAACTCCGTCTCGCACGCCACCGGCAGCGGTCTTGCCACCCTTCCCGCCCTGGCCGCACGGCAGTTGGACGGCATCCCGTTCCTGCTCACCGAACACGGCATCTATCTGCGCGAGCGCTACCTCGGCTACCGCAGCGACGCACAGCGGTGGCCCGTCAAGGCCCTGATGCTCGGCTTCTACCGGGAGCTCAACACCCTCGGCTACAAGACGGCCGACCTGATCACCCCGTGCAACCAGTACAACCGCCGCTGGGAAGAGCGCGGCGGCGCCGACCCGGACAAGATCCGTACCGTCTACAACGGCGTCGACCCCGCCGCCTTCCCGCACGCAGGACCCGAGCCGGACGTACCCACGCTCACCTGGTGCGGCCGCGTCGACCCGATCAAGGACCTCGAGACGCTGCTACGCGCGTACGCCATGGTGCGCGCCGAACTCCCCGAGACCAGGCTGCGGTTGTTCGGCCCGGTGCCGCCCGGCGGAGAGGCGTACAAGACCAAACTGGAGAAGCTCGCCGCCGAACTGGGCGCCACCGACGGGCTGACCTTCGAGGGCCGCATCAGCGAGGTGTGGCGGGCCTACGCGGCCGGGCACGTCGTGATGCTCTCCTCGATCTCCGAGGGCTTCCCCTTCTCGATCATCGAGGCCATGTCCTGCGGCCGGACCACGGTCTCCACCGACGTGGGCGGCGTCAGCGAGGCGGTCGGCGACACCGGGCTCGTGGTGCCGCCGCGCGAGCCCGAGAAGATGGCCGCCGCCGCGCTCGTCCTGCTGCGGGACGACGAACGACGCCTGGAACTGGGCCAGTTGTCCCGCCAGCGCGTCATCGAGCGCTTCACACTCCGCCGCTCCGTGGACGCCTTCCGGACGATCTACCAGGAACTCGCGGGCCTGCCCGAGGTGTACGAGCCCACGCTGGAGACCGTCGCCGACTGGACCCTCGAACTGCGCGACCCCTGGTACCAGGCCGTCGCGACGGACGGGACCGGCTGGTGAGCGGATCGATCCGGATGCCGCCCGGCTCGCGGCCCGACACCCTGCCCTATGTGCCGCGCCAACGCCGTCCCAGCTGGGCGGAGCCCGACCCGGTGGACGAACTCGCCAAGCGCCTGGAGGAGTTCATAGCCGCCGCCGTCCACCCGGACGAGATAGCCGCCCTCCTGGAGTCCGACGGCATGTCGGACGACCAGATACGCGAGAAGTACGGCTGCAAGGACTCCTTCTCGCTCGCCGAGGAGCTGTACGAGCGTGTCGAGCGCCGCCATCCCGAACCCTCGGCACCGGCCCACGACCCCTGGGAAATAGGCCTGCTGGGCTGCCTGTTGAGAGGCGTCGTCTTCGCCCTGCCCGGCCTCGGCTACGTCCTCGGGGCACCTCTCCTCGCGGGCCCGCAGGACGGCCTCGGGCTCCCCGCCGGTACGGTCCCGCTGCTGGCCGGCGCCCTGTGCGGCTGGACCTGGAACCAGGGGCTCGCCCACCGGGCCTACTCCTGGCTGGGGTTGGGCGACAAGGCGGCCTCCCGCCGCTCGCTCCTGGTCGGGGCACCCATGGGCGCCCTGCTCGGCTCGCTCGTCGCACTCGCCGTCGCCCCCGGCCACCTCGGCGCGGTCGCCTTCGCCGCCGGCCAGTCCTGCTACCTCGCGGCGGCCACTGTCCTGCTGGTGATGGGTCGCGAACGGGCCCTGCTCGCCGCGCTGTTGCCCATGGCGGCCGGTGCCGTACTGGCCATGACCCAGTCGGTCCCGGAGGCCGCGAGACTGGCCCTGCTGCTCGGCTCGCTCGGTATCGTCGGCGCGCTCGCCGCGATCGAAGTCGCCCCGGCCGTACGGCAGTCGGGGGACGGGACACGGATCGGCTGGTCCGCCGGGTTCGCGGCCCTGCTGCCCTTCGGCGGCGCCCAGGAGACCAAACGGCCGCGCAGCGCCTCGCCCTGGCTCGCCGGCTCCCTGCCGTACGCGTTCTTCGGGCTCGGCAGCGGCGTCCTCGTCGTGTTCGTGGCGCTCGGCGACGTCCTGGCCGACGGGTCGTCGACCGCCGCGGTCGCCGCTCCGGCCGCCGTGGCGCTCACACTGAGCATGGGGCCGGCCGAGTGGCTGCTCTACCGGTTCCGCAGCGGCAGCCTTGCCGGACTGCGCTCCAGCAGCACCTCACGCGAGTTCTGGCGGACCACCGCGGGCACCCTCGTCAAATGCCTCAGCGGCTATCTCGCCGCGCTGTTCCTGCTGAGCCTCGCCACGGCAGCCCTCTGGCCGCACGCGCCCGGCCTCGGCGGCGTACGGCTCACCGCCCTGCTGCTCCTCGGCGTCGTCCTCTGGACCGGCCTGCTGCTCCAGTCGTTCGGCGCCGTCCTGAGCGCCGCCGTGGTCTGCTGCGCCGCGGGTCTCGCCCAGGCCGGGGCGCTGCTCGCGGACGGGGTGAGCCCGCACCTGGTCGGCCTCGTCGTGTACGGCGCCGCCGCCGCGGTGCTGGCGACCCTGGTCTGTTGGCAACTGGGAAGGGCGACCGCCCACAGATGAGCACCCTCCTCGTCCCGTACTACGAGCACCCGTCCGTCCGCCCCGCCGAATGGGAGGCGATCGTCGAGGCCGCGCCCCGTCTCTACGGGGTCGTGCTGAACCCCGCCAGCGGGTCCGGCGAGCGCCCCGACCCGGCCTTCGCCGAGGTCGCCGAGCGGCTGCGGGGGAGGGACGTCCGGGTGCTCGGGTACGCCGACACCGACTACGGCCGCAGGCCGCGTACGGAGGTCGTCCGGGACCTCTCGCGCTACCGGGACTGGTACGGCACGGACGGCGCATTCTTCGACCAAGTCACGTCGGGGCTGGGCGACTTCGGCCACTACCAGCGGCTCGCCACGTCGGCGTGGGGCGCGGGCTGCACGACGATTGCCCTGAACCACGGGGCACCGCCGCACCCGGCATACGCCCGCCTCGCCGATGTCCTGGTCACCTTCGAGGGAACCTGGGACACGTACCGCAGCCTCCGTCCGGCCCCCTTCACGGCCGGCCGCACCCGCCAGTGCCACCTGGTCCACGGCGTGCCCCCGGGCGCCCCCGTGGGCGACCTGGCCCGCACCCGGGGCGCCACGATCCACTGCGCGGTCCCCGGCGAGGGCCCCCACCCATGGGGCACCCTGCCGCACGCCTTGCAGGCGGGCTGAACGACGACTTGAGCGTTGTGTGTTGGGTGCGGCCCGGTGGGGGCTGTTCGCGCAGTTCCCCGCGCCCCTGGGTGGGTGGGAGTTTCGGTGGTTCGCGACGTGCAGGTCGTCCGTGGCTGGCCGCGCAGTTCCCCGCGCCCCTAAAAGACAAAAGCTGGGGCGCAGCCCCGCTTTTAGGGGCGCGGGGAACTGCGCGCTCAGCCCAAGCGAACCCGCACTCAACACACAACGCCGAACCCCCACCCACCCCAGGGGCGCGGGGAACTGCGCGACCAGCCCCCACCGGCCCGCACAGTCACCAAACAGCCAGAACCAGCAGCGCGCCCGTCGCGGCGGTTTCGGCCAAACCTCCGAACACGTCCCCAGTGACCCCGCCGAACCGGCGAACACAGTGCCGAAGCAGAAGCTCGGCGACCCCGCACGCGACCAGCACGGCAACCACCCCCTGGACGGCCCCGTACGCCCCGAAACCCACCCCCGCCACCCCCACGAGGACGGCCACACCGACCCCCACCAGCACAGCCCCCCGCAGGGGCACCGTGCCGGCGACCACCACCCCCAACCCCTCGGGCCGGGCCGCAGGCACGCCCACCCGCGCGGCCAGCGTGAGCGCGAGCCGGGCCGCGACCGCCGACACCACGGTCGCGAAGGCACCCCGCCCCCAAGAGACGCCGTAGGCCTCGGCAAGCGCCGCCACCTGGGCGAACAGCACGAACACAAGGGTGATGACACCGAACGGCCCGATGTCCGACTGCTTCATGATGCGCAGCGCGTCCGCAGCCGGCTTGCCACTGCCCAGCCCGTCCGCGGTGTCGGCGAGCCCGTCGAGATGGAGGCCGCGCGTCAGCACGGCGGGCACGGCCGCCCCGGCCACGGCCGCGAGCAGCGGCCCCGCGCCGAGGACCAGCAGGAACAGCCCGACTGCCGCGGCGGCGAGACCCACGACCAGCCCGGCGACGGGCGCGCACAGCATCCCGGCCCGCGCGGCCTCCCGGTCCCACCGCGTCACCTCGACGGGCAGCACGGTGAGCGTTCCGAAGGCGAAACGAAGGCCGTCGGACCAGGAGGCCGGGGTGGTTTCCGGTGAGGGCTTGGACACCGGCGCAGATTACCCGGCGGCCCGAGAGCCCCTGTGAGCCGCCCACGGCAGCCATGAACAACATGAACAAAGTGGATAAAGTGCACGCATGGGTGATTGGTGGACACGGAACATCACCGAACCGGGAAAGCTGCCGCTGCTGCTGGCGCTGTCCTCCTTCGTACTGACCTTCTTGATCACCCGGATCGTCGTCCGGATGATCCGCGCCGGCAAGGGCCCCTTCGGCAACGTGGAGGCCGGCGGTGTCCACATCCACCACGTGGTCCCCGGTGTCGTCCTGACGGTGATCGGCGGCTTCGGCGCGGTGGGCAGCGGCCGGCACGGCTTCGGCTCGGCCGTGTTCGCCGTGGTGTTCGGGATCGGCGCGGGACTCGTACTCGACGAGTTCGCGCTGATCCTGCACCTCGACGACGTCTACTGGAGCGAGGAGGGCCGCAAGAGCGTCGAGGTCGTGGTGCTCACCGCGGCCCTGGTGGGGCTGATGCTCAGCGGCTTTCTGCCGTTCGGCGTCAACGACCTCACCGAGGACGAACTGCAGGACCGCGCGGGCGTCATCGTCAGCATCGGGCTGAACTTCCTCATCTCGCTCCTTGCCCTGAGCAAGGGCAAGGCACGTATGGCGATCTTCGGCGTGATCGTCCCGCTCGTCGCCCTGGTGGGTGCAGTCCGCCTGGCCCGCCCCGGCTCGCCGTGGGCCAAGCGCTTCTACCGCAGACGGCACCGGGCCCGGGCCAGGGCCCAGCTGCGGGCCTACCACCACGACCGCCGCTGGGCAGGCCCCCGCCGCAGGCTTCAGGACCTGATCGGCGGCAAGCCGGACCCGGAACCCGTCCGGTCACTGCCCGGCGGCCGGTGACGCAGCTCGGAGATCCCGCACAGCACCAGCACGGCCGCGATCGCGGCCAGATGCTCCTTGCCCGCCAGGTTCTCCTTGAGGAGCACCTCCACCACCATGGCCGCGACGACGACCCCCGCGGTGACGTACGCGCGATACCGCTGGCAGAGGAAGACCGCGAGCCCGACCACGGCCGCCGACGGCCCGGTGTCCACGACCAGCGAGTCCGAGGCGGGCAGCCCAAGAAAGCCGTGCGGGCCCAGCGCGATGCCCACCCGCGCGTAGAGGGTGCCGGCCAGCGTGGCGACGTACGCGATGACGAGCGTGCGCCACCAGCCCAGACAGATCTCGGCGATCCCGAACACGAGCAGGATCTGCGCGAGCGCACCCCACACGGGCAGGTCGAGGGCCGGTACGAAGAGGGAGAGCGGGGTGCGCAGCAGGGCGAGCCAGAGCGGGTCCTCGGCGCGGACGGCACCGATGTTCTGGACGAATCGGTAGCCCCAGGACTGGTTCTGCGCGTACTGCGTGAGCGCCGTCAGGCACACCGCGGCGACGGTCATGGGGATCGCCCGCAGGCGCCGCTCGACGAGACCCGCGCGTACGGCCGCGTACAGCGGGCCCCATTCGGCGCGGGCCAGCCGGGCGAGGGTGCTCATGGGCGGACGGCCACAGGTCCGTGCGTACTCGTCAGCGGCGTCTGCCTCATCAGCCTCGTCCGCCTCATCTGCGCGTACTCATCTGTGCGACTCCAGGTGCTTGCGGTGCAGCCACTTCGGCAGTCCCGGTGCCTCCAGGAACCCCTCCGCTCGGGCCGCGGCGATGCCGATGCGCGGCAGGTCACCGCTCTTCTCGAAGAGCAGGAACCGCGGTTCCCAGATGGGCCGGTACTTGGCGTTGGCGCGGTACAGCGACTCGATCTGCCACCAGCGAGAGAAGAAGCTGAGGAGCGACCTCCACAGCCGCAGTACCGGGCCCGCGCCGAGACGCGCGCCACGTTCGAAGACGGAACGGAACATCGCGAAGTTGAGCGAGACCTGCGTGATCCCGATCTCGGGGGCCCGCTGGAGGAGCTCGATGACCATGAACTCCATCAGTCCGTTCTCGGAGTCCCGGTCCCGCCGCATGAGGTCGAGGGAGAGCCCGTGCGGCCCCCAGGGCACGAAGGAGAGCACCGCTCTCAGCTCGTCCGTGCCTTCTCCCGCGCCTTCTCCCGTGCGGCTGTTCGTGCATTCGAGCATGACGCACCGGCCGTCGCCCGGATCCCCGAGCCGCCCGAGCGCCATGCTGAAGCCCCGCTCGGTGGCCCCGTCCCGCCAGTCGTCGGCCCGCTTCAGCAGGTACGCCATCTCGTCGGCCGGGATGTCCTCGTGGCGCCGGACGCGGACCTGGTAGCCGGCGCGCTGGACGCGGTTGTAGGCCTGGCGGACGGTCCGCATGGCCCGCCCCTCCAGCGTGAACTCGGCCGTCTCGACAATCGCCTCGTCACCGAGCTCCAGCGCGTCGAGGCCGTGGCGTGCGTAGATGGTCCCCGCCTCCTCGCTCGCGCCCATCACCGCCGGGATCCAGCCGTGGGCGCGCGCCTCGGCGAGCCAGGGGTCGATGGCGCCGGGCCACGCCTCGGGATCGCCGATCGGGTCGCCGGAGGCCAGCGAGACACCGCTCACGACGCGGTAGACGACGGCCGCCTTGCCGGTCGGCGACCACACCACGCTCTTCTCGCGGCGCAGCGCGAAGTAACCGAGCGAGTCACGGTCACCGTTCCTGTCGAGCAGCGCCCGCAGCCGCTCCTCGTCGCCCTCGGTGAGCGGGTCGACGGCGCGCCGGGAACGGAAGGCCGCGTAGAAGACGGCCAGGACCAGCAGGGTGCTGAGCACGTTGATGGTGACGTTCACCCAGTTGGGAGAGGTGATCCCGGGGAAGCGGGACTCGTCGGCGGCGACCGAGATCAGCCGCAGGGTGCCGTAGCGCCAGCGGTCGGGGAAGGTCGAACGGTCGGCGTCGTGCGCGTCGTTCGTGACGGTCACCAGGAGCGCGGCGAGCAGCGAGCAGAGCAGCAGTCCGCCGACCGCGACGGCCGCCGCCAGCTTCGGGTTCGAGCGGTCGCCCTTCGCGTAGAACTCGCGCCGGCCGACGAGCAGGGACGCCACGAAGGTCGCCGTCAGGGCGAGGGAGATCCAGTTCTGGGGGTACGCGCGGATCTCCGGGAAGACCATCGCGAAGGCGAACAGCAACAGGAAGAGCCCGCTGAGTACGAGGTTGAGGATCCAGGCGGCTCGTTTGCGGCGGCGCATCGTGATCGCCAGGAACATCGTGAACGCGCCCGACGCGAAGCCTGCCGTCAGGAGGTACGGGGTGAAGTAGTTCTCCGTGTTGTGGCGGCGTACGTCCTGGCCGAGGGAGACCCATACGGCGCTCAGGAGGTTGAGGAACGCGACGAGGCGGAGGTACCAGACGGCGAACGCGGCTGCCCGCCGGGAGGCGGGGGTGGTCGGGCGGGCGGTGTCGCCTGTGCGGGCGGGGGCCCGCTCTGGCTCCGGAGCCGGGGTTTGCTTGACAGCGATTCGGGCGCTTCCCATGAAACGGGATCATATGGGGCGTTGTTGTGCGCGGGCGCCTAGCGGGTGGGGTGGTTGCGTTGGGGGGCGGGTGCGGGTGGGTGGGGGTTGCTCGCGCAGTTCCCCGCGCCCCTTAAAGGCAGGGGCTACCGCCCCCTAAAGACAAAAGCCACGGCGCAGCCCGGCTTTTGTCTTTAGGGGCGCGGGGAACTGCGCGACCAGCCCCCACCGGCCCGCACCCGACGAACCACCCCCAAGCCGCTATTCCTTCTCGGGGTCTTCGGAGCCCTCCGGGCTCTCCGGCAGCTCCGCTGCCAATGCGGCCGCAGCCTGTACCAACGGCAGCGCGAGCAACGCCCCCGCCCCCTCCCCGACAGTCACCCCGTGATCGAGCAGCGGTTCGAGCGCCATCCGGTCGAACGCCTTCGCCTGGGCCGGCTCACCACTGGTCTGGCCCGCCAGCCACCAGTCCGGCGCCCGGAAGGCAACCCGCTGCCCCACCAGCGCACAGGCCGCGGACACAACCCCGTCGAGGATCACGGGAGTCTTCCGCGCGGCACTCTGCAACAGGAACCCGGTGATCGCGGCAAGGTCGGCCCCGCCCACCGCCGCGAGCAACTGCAGCTGATCCCCGAGAACGGGCCGAGCGCGACGCAGAGCGTCGCGAACCGCCGCGCACTTCCGCATCCAGGCGAGGTCGTCAATCGCCCGCCCCCCACGCCCGGTGACGACCGACGCGTCGGTACCGCACAGCGCCGCGATGAGCACGGCCGCGGCGGTGGTCCCCCCGACGCTCACGTCCCCGAGCACGACGAGGTCGGTCCCGGAGTCCGCCTCCGCGTCCGCGACGGCGACCCCCGCGCGGAAGGCGGCCTCCGCCTCCTCCAGGGTCAGCGCGTCCTCCACGTCGATGCGCCCGGAGCCGCGCCGCACCCGATGCCGTACGACCTCGTCGGGCAGGCTCTCCGGATCGCAGTCGAGGGCCATGTCCACCACGCGCACGGGCACCCCGAGCCGCCGGGCCAGCACCGAGACGGGGCTCGAACCGTCGAGCACGGCGCGCACCAGCTCGTCCGCGCCCCCCGCGGGCCGCGCCGACACCCCCAGTGAGGCGACCCCGTGGTCACCCGCGAACAGCACCACACGCGGACGCTCGATCGCCCGCACCGGCACGGCCGACTGCGCGGCCGCCAGCCATTCACCGAGGTCGTCGAGGCGTCCCAGCGCCCCGGGCGGCACGACCTGCCGCTCCCGGCGCGCCTCGGCGTCACGGCGCACACCGCCGTCGGGGCGCTCGATCAGATCGGTGAAGTCGTCGAGATTAAGCGAGCTCATTCGCCGAACAGTACCGGCAGTGATCGGGCCGGTCTCCTGACGGTCGGTCAGTGCGCTGCACGGGGTCGTTGCATCGAAGATCGCTATCCCATACGTTCCGGTTTGCAGTGGATTGTCATACCGGTTTGTATCGACCGGTAGTAGCTCATATCAGCCTCTACAGGGTCGTACCGCGTCGGACCGGCAGGAGCAGACAGACCATGCCCCCCACACCCGCCACATTTCCCGCACCCGCCACACCCCCCACACCTCCCGCCCAGCAGACCGTCGCCCGGCGCCGCGCCGCGTATCTCAGCGAACTCGCCCAGGGCACCGACCACTTCCACGAGCCCCGCCGCCCCGACTGCCCCTGGTGCGGCTCCCGGCGGCTGCGGACCCGCCTGCGCACCCCGGACCTGCTCCAGCACAAGCCCGGCACCTTCGTCGTCGACGAGTGCGAGGACTGCGCCCACGCCTTCCAGAACCCCCGCCTCACCGCCGAGGGCCTGGCCTTCTACTACCGGGACTTCTACGAGGGCCACGAGCACCACGACACCCACGAGGGCTTCGCCGAGCGGATCCTGCGCACCCGCGCCGGACGCAGACGCCACGAGGCCGCCGCCCGCGCGATGCTCCCCTACCCGGAGCCCGAGAGCTGGCTCGACGTCGGCACCGGCCACGGCCACTTCCCGGCGGCGGCCAAGGAGTTGTACATGTACACGTCGTTCGACGGGCTCGACCCCACCTCGCGCGTCGAGCAGGCACGGACGGCGGGCCGGGTCGAGGAGGCGCACCACGGCCGGCTGCCCGACCTGGTCGACCGGCTGCGCGCCCGCTACGACGTGGTCAGCATGTTCCACCACCTGGAGCACAGCCCCGACCCGCGCGAGGAACTGCGCGCCGCGCTCGCCGTACTGCGTCCCGGCGGGCATCTGCTCGTCGAAGTCCCGGACCCGGACTGCGCGTTCGGGGCGCTGCTCGGCAAGTGGTGGGTGTCCTACTGCCAGCCGCAGCACCTCCACCTCATGCCGCTGCGCAACCTGCTCGACGAACTCGACGAGCTCGGCTGCACGGTCGTCTCCACGGACCGCCGCGAACCGCACATCCCGTACGACCTGACGGGCGCCCTGGCCCTCGCGATCGGCAACCGGCTGCCGGGCGGCGACGAGCCCTGGCGCCCGAGCCCGCCGAGCGACCTCCAGCGCACCCTCCGTACGGCCCTGACCCGGGCCACCACCCCGCTGCTGGCCTCCGCCTTCGCCCTGGACCATGTCCTGGCCCCGCTCCTGCGCCGCACCCGCTTCTCGAACGCGTACCGCATCATCGCCCGCAAGACGGCAGGCAGGCACACACCCCGCCCTTCGGCCGCCTAGCCCCTCGGCCGCCTAGCCCTTCAGGGTGAGTGCCTGGCCCGCCACCACCAGCAGCACGTGCTCGCACTCGGTCGCGAACGCCGCGTTGAGGCGGCCGAGTTCGTCGCGGTAGCGGCGGCCGGAGGGGGTGGCGGGGACGATGCCGGAGCCGACCTCGTTGGAGACGGCGACCACCGTGCGGCGGGTCTCGCGGACGGCGGCCGTCAGCTCCTCCACCCGGGCCCGCAGCGCACGCTCACCGCCACCGCCCCACTCGTCGTCGTCCCACGCGTTCACCGAGTCCATCGCGTCCGTCAGCCACAACGACAGACAGTCGACGAGCAGCGGCGCCCCGTCGTCCTTCAACAGGGGTACGAGGTCACAGGTCTCGGCGGTACGCCAGGAGCCGGGCCGCCGCTCACGATGGGCGTGCACCCGGGCGGCCCACTCACCGTCCCCGTTCCGCGTCCCGCCGGTCGCCACGTACAGCACGTCGGGGAAGGCCTCCAGGCGCCGCTCGGCCTCCACGGACTTCCCGGACCGGGCCCCGCCGAGCACCAGGGTCCGCCGGGGCACGTCGGGCACGTCCTCGTAGACCCCCACGGTCAGCGTCGTACCGTCCGGCACCGCCCGTGCCCCCGCCGCCGCGAGCCGCCGCGTCAGTTCCCGGCCGGGCGGCACGTCGTGGTCGAGGTGCACCGCGATCACGTCCGTGGCCGGTCCGACGGCCCCCGCCAGCCGCAGCCGGGCCAGCGCGTCCGGCCGCCCGACGACATCGGCGACCACCATGTCGTACGTCCCGGCCGACTCCTCAAGACCCGCGGGGGCCGCGCCCGGCGGCAGATACAGCAGCCGCTGCCCGTCGGGCCCCGTCACCGCGTACCCGGTGCCCGGTGCGTCCATCGGCAGCGCCCGCACCCGATGCCCCGTCAGCAGCGCCAGCTCCCGCCCGTCCGGCACCCGCCCCGGCTGAGGCAGTCCCGCCGGCACCTCCACCGCGGGCCCGTTGTGCGGATGCGACAACAACACCTGCCGCACCCCGCCCAACGACCGCCCGGCCCGAGCCGCGGCAAAGGCGGCCCCCGGCGTCAGATCCAGCAACAGGGCCCCGTCAACCAGCAGAGCGGCAGCCGCCCGGGCATCCACACCCAGCGCCACCGCACAGGCAGCACAGGGACAGTCGGGCCGAGGCAGCCCCGAGGGCCCACCGGTACCAAGCAAAGTAACTTCCACGACTCTGATTTTTCCGCGTCACTCCGGGTCCTGCGCGTCAGGGGGCACGATGGCCCGCCTTTCTTCAGGGGCGCGGGGAACTGCGCGACAAGCCCCCACCAACCCGCAGACAACACACAACACTTCTCGACCTGCACCCTTGAACACCGGACAACCAACAGAACACCTAGGCTGCAGGGCAAGAGCCCGATCTTGCTGGGAACTTTTGGGAGGCTGACATGGCGGCATGGACGTGGCGGTTCGAGAAGGCCGACGGGACGGAAGTCCAGCCCGCGGTCCAGCCCGAGGAGTTCACCACCCAGGGCGACGCGGAGTCCTGGCTCGGCGAACACTGGAAGGCGCTGGCCGAGGCGGGGGCGGACCAGGTCCGGCTCTCCGAGGACGCCACGGAGATCTACGGCCCGATGAGCCTGCACGCAGAGGCTTCCTAGGCCCCCGTAGCCCATACGCGTGAGGGCCGCGGCCGTACGAACGACCGCGGCCCCCGCGCCGCCCGCCCGCACCACCCGCCGAAGGCCGCGACACAGCCGGCGACACGGCCGGCCATCCGCGGGGGACCACCCGCGGGGGACCACCCGCAGGGTCACTGCTCGCCGAGCGTCACCTCGGCGCTCTTCTCGTCACCGTCACGTGTGTACGTCACCCGCACCTTCCCGCCCGGCTTCCGGTCCGCGAGCGCCTCGGAGAGCGAGGTGACCGTGGTGATCCCGGTGTCACCCAGCCCGATGATGACGTCCCCCCGCTCGATCCCCGCGTTCGCGGCCGCACCGCCGTCCTTGACCTCGACGACCGCGACCCCGGCGGGCCGGTAGTCGGCGCCCACCACGGTCCGGGCGGTGATGCCGAGCGCGGCCCGCCCCGAATCGGTGACCCTGCCGTCCTTGACGATCTGGTCGGCGACCGTGCGCACCATCGACGCGGGAATCGCGAAGCCGATGCCCGCCGCAGCGCCCTCGCCCATGCCGGGATCGGTCGCGGCGAGCGTCGGGATGCCGATGACCTGCCCGTCGAGGTCGACGAGGGCCCCACCGCTGTTGCCCGGGTTGATCGCGGCCGACGTCTGCACCATGTTGGCGATGGTGGCGCCCGTGCCGCCGTCCGTACTGCCCTCGCTGACGGTGCGTCCGGTCGCCGACACGATGCCCTGGGTGACGCTGGACGACAGCCCGAGCGGCGAGCCCATCGCCAGCACGATCTGGCCGACGGCCACCTTCGAGGAGTCCCCGAACCCGGCCGCCTTCAGTCCTTCCGGCTTCCGGTCCAGCTTGATGACCGCGAGATCCTGCTGCGGGTACGTGGAGACGAGCTTCGCGGTCAACTCGTCCTCGCTGTTGGCCGTCGTCACTTTGAAGGTCTTCTCGTCCCCGACCACATGCGCGTTCGTGACGATGTGCCCCTTGTCGTCGTACACGACCCCGGAGCCCAGATCACTGGTCGCCTGGATCTGCACGACCGACGGCAGGACGTTCTTGATCACCTTCTGGTAGTCGTCCTGCAGATCGTTCGCGGCCCGGGGTGCGGCGGCCCGGGCGGCCTCGGTGCCCCCTTCGGCGCCGGTCGGCGCCGCACTGCCGGAACACCCGCCGAGCAGGACCACACAGCAGCAGCCGACGACCAAGGGAAGAACCCGGGTGGAGCCACGGCCACGGGGCCGGGCGGGCGACGCGTCATCCATGCCCCGAGTCTTGCCCCGGGGCGGTGGGTCCGGCCTGCGGTGCGGGGCCGAACAGGGGGTTCTCAGCCCCGTACGCCGCACAGGTGAAGCAGGGCCGCCACTTGGCGGTACGGATCCGTCCGCCCGGCCCGCTCCTCGGCGGCCAGCAGCGTTTCCACGTCGTCCGGGACGGCCGCGTCGTCCGCGGCCGTGTCCGTGAAGACCCGCACGCCGTACCAGGCGTGCAGCGGTGCCCCGATCCCGGCGAGGGTGCCGGTGAGCGCGTCGAGCCGGTCGGCCCGTACGTCGAGTCCGAGGCGGTTCGTGTACGCGCTGGTGTCGAAGGACGCCAGGGTGCCCGCCCAGTCGCCGGCCAGCCCCGGCCGCATGGCCAGCGCGTCGGCGTTCCGCACGAGCAGGGAGAGCAGTCCGCCGGGGGCCAGCATCCGGGCGAGCCCGGCGAGGAGGGGGTCGGGCTCCTCGACGTACATCAGCACGCCGTGGCAGAGCACCACGTCGAAGCTGCCCGGCAGGAAGTGGACCCCGGTGTCCCGCCCGTCGCTCTCGACGAGCCGCACCCGGCCGCGGATCCCCTCCGGCTCGGCCGCGAGGCTCTCACGCGCGACGGCGATCATCGTGGAGTCCTGCTCGACCCCCGTGACCTGATGCCCGGCCCGGGCCAGCCGCAGCGCCTGCGTGCCCTGGCCCATGCCCACGTCGAGCACACGCAGCCGCTGCCCGACGGGGAACCGCCCGGCTATCTGCTCGTCGAGCTGCCGGGCGACCAGTTCCTGCCGTACGACATCACGCAGGCCGCCCAGCTTGCTCAGCCAGGCATCGGCCGCGCCCCCCGCGAAGGATGCCGCGCTCAGGGCCGCTCTCCGCGCTTGACCTGCGGCTTCGGCAGCCGCAGGCGACGCATCTGGAGGCTGCGCATCAGTGCGTAGGCGACCGCGCCGCGCTTGGGCTCGTCCGGGTAGCGCGCGTTCAGCTGCTTCTTCATGCGGATCGCGATACCGATCGAGTCGACCACGATCATCACGATCACGAAGAGCCACAGCAGCAGCGCCACGTTCTGCAGCTGGGCGATCTGGACCATGCTCAGAACGAGGATGATCACCGCCAGCGGCAGGAAGAACTCGGCGATGCAGAACCGCGAGTCGATGAAGTCGCGCGCGAACTTGCGCACGGGGCCCTTGTCACGGGCGGGCAGATAGCGCTCGTCCCCACTGGCCAGCGCTTCGCGCTGCTTCGCCATCTGGGTACGGCGATCGTCACGCTGCCGCTTGGCGGCCTCCTTGCGCGTCGTCGGCGTATTGGCCACGCTTCGGCGCTGGGTCTGGGCCTCACTGCGCTTGGGCGTGGGCCGACCCTTGGGGGCCTGCGGGTCACGGGGCTGAGTGGAGTCGGTCACCGGCGCCTTGTCGGCGTGGGCCTTCTCATCCTTGGCACGGCTACGGAACACAAAACCCAAGGGTAAGGGGTACGGAGGCATGGACGTCAGCCGAGTGGGGAACGATCCGGCAACACCGGTCGTCTGTAGGGGGACAGAGGGGCCCGAAAAGGGGTGGCTGCCCACGGTTCTCCCGGCCGACCCCGGGACGAACCCAGGGGGACACCTACTCCCTACGCCGGAGCAAGATCATTCACAGTCGTCCTTGGGGATGAGCGCATCCGTCCCCGAACAGTGCGGTAATGGATGCAGGGCCCGTACTGTGGGTTCTGTTGCAGTCGCTGGAGCTGGAGTCCGTCAGAAGGGGGCGCGCGAAGCCCATGAGCGGTGTCATGAAGCGTATGGGGATGATCTTCCGCGCGAAGGCGAACAAGGCCCTTGACCGGGCCGAGGACCCGCGCGAAACCCTCGACTACTCGTACCAGAAGCAGCTGGAGCTGCTGCAGAAGGTGCGCCGGGGAGTCGCCGATGTGGCGACCTCCCGAAAGCGCCTGGAGCTGCAGCTGAACCAGCTTCAGAACCAGTCCTCCAAGCTGGAGGACCAGGGGCGCAAGGCGCTCGCGCTGGGTCGTGAGGACCTGGCCCGTGAGGCGCTCTCGCGCCGTGCCGCGCTCCAGCAGCAGGTCACCGACCTGGAGACGCAGCACCAGACCCTCCAGGGCGAGGAGGAGAAGCTCACCCTCGCGGCGCAGCGGCTCCAGGCCAAGGTCGACGCCTTCCGGACCAAGAAGGAAACGATCAAGGCGACATACACGGCCGCCCAGGCGCAGACCCGGATCGGCGAGGCCTTCTCGGGCATCTCCGAGGAGATGGGCGACGTCGGCATGGCCATCCAGCGTGCCGAGGACAAGACCGCGCAGCTCCAGGCGCGCGCCGGTGCCATCGACGAGCTGCTCGCCTCCGGCGCCCTCGACGACTCCTCCGGGCTCGCCAAGGACGACATCCAGACCGAGCTCGACCGGCTCTCCGGCGGCACGGACGTGGAGCTGGAGCTCCAGCGCATGAAGGCCGAGCTGGCCGGCGGTTCCTCCTCCCAGCAGGCGATCGAGGGCGGCAAGGACCAGACTCAGTCCAAGCAGCAGCCGCAGGACACTCCGCGCTTCGACAAGCAGTAGCCGCAGGCAGTAGTCCCACGCCGAGGAGGGCGTCATGATCGTACGGATCATGGGGGAGGGACAGGTGAGGCTGGACGACGGCCACCTCACCGAACTGAACAAGCTGGACGACGAGCTCCTGGCGGAGATGGAGTCCGGTGACGAGGAGGGCTTCCGGCGCACGCTGGGGGCGCTCCTCGACGCGGTCCGCCGTCTGGGCGCGCCACTCCCCGACGACGCCCTGGAACCCTCCGAACTGATCCTCCCGTCCCCGGACGCGACACTCTCCGAGGTCCGGGAAATGCTGAACGACGACGGCTTGATCCCCGGCTGACTTTCCTCGCCCCCGAACCCCCGCTGCGCAGTTCCCCGCGCCCCTAGGTCTTTGGGTCTTTAGGGGCGCGGGGAACTGCGCGACAAGCCACAACCGGACCCGCACCCGAAAACGCACCCCCACGGGGTCCGGGGCGGAGCCCCGGCTCCGATTCCAGGTGGCACCGGTTCCGCCCCCTGCAAGGGCCCCGTACCGTAAACAATCGTGAGCACACTGGAGCGCGCCCAGAACCGCCTGCGGGCATACCCGCTGGTGGTGGACGGCGCCCTCGCGGCAGCAGTCCTCGCCTGCATGGTCGTCGGCTCGTTCGCGGAGCCGAACGGACGACACGGCGGCCCGGACTGGGGCGCCCGCACCCCCGACATCCTCAGCCTCACCCTCATGCTGCTGGCCGCGACCGCCCTGGTCTTCCGCCGAGGCCACCCCCTGAGGGTCCTCGCCGCGACGAGCGCCCTGTCGGTCGTGGAGTTCGTGACGGGCGACCCCAGGGCCCCCGTGGTGATGTCCGCCGTCGTCGCCCTCTACACGGTCGCGTCGGCCACCGACCGGCCCACCACCTGGCGCGTGGGCCTCCTCACCATGACGGTCCTGACCGGCATCGCCATGCTCGTCGGCCCCCTGCCCTGGTACGCGCAGGAGAACCTCGGCATCTTCGCCTGGACCGGCATGGCCGCCGCCGCGGGCGACGCGGTCCGCAGCCGCCGCGCCTTCGTGCACGCCATACGGGAAAGAGCCGAGCGCGCCGAGCGCACCCGCGAGGAGGAGGCCCGCCGCCGCGTCGCCGAGGAACGCCTCCGCATCGCCCGCGATCTGCACGACGTCGTCGCCCACCACATCGCCCTCGTCAACGTGCAGGCCGGAGTGGCCGCGCACGTCATGGACAAGCGCCCCGACCAGGCCAAGGAAGCCCTCGCCCACGTCCGCGAGGCCAGCCGCTCCGCGCTCAACGAACTCCGCGCCACGGTCGGCCTGTTGAGACAGTCCGGCGACCCCGAGGCCCCCACCGAACCCGCCCCGGGCCTGCATCGCCTCGACGAGCTCGTCGGCACCTTCCGCAACGCGGGCCTGCCCGTGGAGGTGGCCCGCACCGACCACGGCACCACCCTCCCCGCAGCCGTCGACCTGGCCGCGTACCGCATCATCCAGGAAGCCCTCACCAACGTGCAGAAGCACGCGGGCGCCGAAGCGAAGGCCGAGGTCAGCGTCGTACGCGTGGGACCGAACGTGGAGATCACCGTCCTCGACAACGGGCCGGGCGACGACGCGGAGGCCCGTCTGGAGGAGAACGGCGGCCACGGACTGCTCGGCATGCGCGAACGGGTCACCGCGCTGAACGGCGTCTGCACCGCCGGACCCCGATACGGAGGCGGCTTCCGGGTGCATGCGATCCTGCCGGTCAAGAGCCGCACCGGAAGCACCGCGTCCACCGCGGCGGCACCCGCACCCGCACCTCCACCCGCACCGGCATCCAGCCCGGCGGCCTCGACCACGGCACCCACGGGGGACCCCGCATGACCATCCGCGTCCTGCTCGCCGACGACCAGGCACTGCTGCGCAGCGCGTTCCGTGTGCTGGTCGACTCCGAGCCCGACATGGAGGTCGTCGGAGAGGCCTCGGACGGGGCGGAGGCCGTGCGGCTGGCCCGCGACGAGCGGGCCGACGTCGTGCTCATGGACATCCGTATGCCCGGCACCGACGGTCTCGCCGCGACCCGGCTCATCAGCGCGGACCCGGGCCTCGCCCACGTACGGGTCGTGATGCTGACGACCTTCGAGGTCGACGA
Source organism: Streptomyces sp. NPDC058697 (assembly GCF_042715345.1). NCBI lineage: Bacteria > Bacillati > Actinomycetota > Actinomycetes > Kitasatosporales > Streptomycetaceae > Streptomyces > Streptomyces sp. NPDC058697. The sequence continues at coordinate 52,321 of NZ_JBHXSU010000032.1, read as the reverse complement.
GTACGTGGTGCAGTCGCTGCGCGCCGGAGCCTCCGGGTTCCTCGGCAAGGGCTCCGAGCCGGACGAGCTGCTCAACGCGATCCGGATCGCGGCGGGCGGCGAGGCGCTGCTGTCGCCGGCCGCCACCAAGGGGCTGATCGCGAAGTTCCTCGCCCAGGGCGACGGCGATGACGACGACCGGGACCCCGGCCGCGCCGAACGCCTCGAAGCGCTGACCGTCCGCGAGCGCGAGGTCCTCGTCCAGGTCGCCGGCGGGCACTCCAACGACGAGATCGCCGAACGCCTCACCGTCAGCCCGCTCACGGTGAAGACGCACGTCAACCGGGCCATGGCCAAGCTGGGAGCCCGCGACCGGGCACAGCTGGTGGTCATCGCGTACGAGTCCGGACTGGTACGCCCAAGGGTGGAGTGAGCTCCACCCGCACGTACTGCGGGCGCGGTATGCGCCGCATAAGGAACGAGACCTGGGGGCGACGGTCGGGCCCCGGCCATGGCTCAGAGTGATAGGCGGACGCTCACATGAGCCCATTCTGCCGCTCCAAAGACTCAAGCCACAGAAGAGAGACCCGCCACCCATGTCCTGGCTGTCCCGCTTCAGCCTCGCCCAACGTGCCCTCATCGGGCTGATGTCGATCATCGCCCTGGCCTTCGGGGCGATAGCCATCCCGCAGCTCAAGCAGCAGCTGCTGCCCACCATCGAACTGCCCATGGTGTCGGTGATCGCGCCGTACCAGGGCGCGTCCCCCGACGTGGTCGAGAAGCAGGTCGTCGAGCCCATCGAGGACAACCTCGAAGCGGTCGACGGGATCTCCGGCGTCACCTCCACGGCCAGCGAGGGCAACGCCCTGATCATGGCCTCCTTCGACTACGGCAACGACTCCGCCCGGATCGTCGCCGACGTCCAGCAGGCCGTGAACCGCGCCCGGGTGCAGCTCCCGGACGACGTGGACCCGCAGGTCGTCGCCGGTTCCACCGACGACATCCCGACCGTGGTGCTGGCCGTCACCTCCGACAAGGACCAGCAGGCCCTCTCCGACCAGCTCGACCGCACGGTCGTCCCCGCGCTGAAGGACATCGACGGCGTCGGCCAGGTCACCGTCGACGGCGTACAGGACCTGCAGGTCTCGGTCACGCCCGACGACGCGAAGCTGGCGCGGGCGGGGCTGAACACGGCCGCGCTCGGCCAGGCACTCCAGGCGGGCGGCGCGACCCTCCCGGCCGGTTCCTTCGACGAGGACGGCAGCAACCGCACGGTCCAGGTCGGCGGCGGCTTCACCTCGCTGAAGCAGATCCAGGACCTGATGGTCACCGGCGAGGGCGGCAAGAAGCCCGTACGCCTCGGTGACATCGCCACCGTCGAGGAGGAGCCCGCCAGGGCGGACTCCATCACCCGCACCGACGGCAGGCCCAGCCTCGCCGTCTCCGTCACCATGGACCACGACGGCAGCGCGGTCGCGGTCTCCGACGCGGTCCAGGACAAGCTGTCCGGCCTGCGCAAGGACCTCGGCTCCGGCGCGACGCTGACCGTCGTCAGCGACCAGGGCCCGGCCGTCTCCAAGTCCATCAAGGGCCTGACCACCGAGGGCGCCCTCGGTCTGCTCTTCGCGGTCCTGGTCATCCTGGTCTTCCTGGCGTCGATCCGCTCGACGCTGGTCACCGCGGTCTCCATCCCGCTGTCGGTCGTCCTCGCGCTGATCGTGCTGTGGACCCGCAGCGAGTCGCTCAACATCCTCACGCTGGGCGCTCTGACCATCGCCATCGGCCGGGTCGTCGACGACTCGATCGTGGTCCTGGAGAACATCAAGCGGCACCTCGGCTACGGCGAGGAGCGCCAGGAGGCGATCCTCAAGGCCGTACGCGAGGTCGCGGGCGCGGTCACCTCCTCGACGCTCACCACGGTCGCGGTGTTCCTGCCCATCGGTCTCACCGGCGGCATGGTCGGCGAGCTGTTCGGCTCGTTCTCCCTCACCGTCACGGCGGCCCTGCTGGCCTCGCTGCTCGTCTCGCTGACGGTCGTACCGGTGCTCTCGTACTGGTTCCTGCGCGCCCCCAAGGACGTGCGCGGCATCGACCCGGAGGAAGCGCGCCGCAAGGCCGAGGAGAAGGAGGCGCGCAGCCGCCTCCAGCGCCTCTACGTGCCGGTGCTGCGCTTCGCGACCCGCCGCCGCCTCACCAGCGTGGCGATCGCGGTGGTGGTCCTCGTCGGTACGTTCGGCATGACGCCCCTGCTGAAGACGAACTTCTTCGACCAGGGCGAGCAGGAAGTCATCACGGTCAAGCAGGAGTTGAAGCCGGGCACCAGCCTGGCGGCGACCGACGCCGAGGCCAAGAAGGTCGAGAAGATGCTCGACGGCGTCAAGGGCGTCGAGGACTACCAGGTCACGGTCGGCTCCTCCGGCTTCATGGCCGCGTTCGGCGGGGGCACGGACACCAACCAGGCCTCCTACACCGTCAAGGTCGCCGATTCGGCCTCCTTCGACGACGTCCAGGACGGTATCGAGGAGGGGCTCGGCAAGCTCTCCGGGATCGGTACGACGACGGTCGCGGCCGGTGACGGCTTCGGCAGCCAGGACCTGAGCGTCGTGGTGAAGTCGGCCGACGCCGCCGTGCTCCGCGAGGCCGCCGAGGAGGTCCGCGACGCGGTCGCCGGGCTCGACGACGTCACCGACGTCACCAGCGACCTGGCCCAGTCCGTGCCGCGGATCTCGGTCAGGGCCAACGACAAGGCCGCCGCGGCCGGGTTCAACGACACGACCCTCGGCGCGGCCGTCGCCCAGGCGGTGCGCGGCACCACCAGCGGCAAGGCGATCCTGGACGACACCGAGCGCGACGTCGTCATCAGGTCGGCGAAGCCGGCCGAGACGCTGTCCGAGCTGAGGAGCCTCAGCCTCGGGCCCGTGAAGCTCGGTGACATCGCGACGGTGAAGCTGGTCGACGGGCCGGTCTCGATGACCCGTATCGACGGTCAGCGCGCCGCCACCATCTCGGCGAAGCCGACCGGTGACAACACGGGCGCGGTCAGCGCCGACCTCACGGCCAAGCTCGACAAGCTGAAGCTGCCGGCCGGAGCCACGGCCGCCATCGGCGGTGTGTCCGAGGACCAGGACGACGCGTTCGCGTCCCTCGGCCTCGCGATGCTCGCGGCGATCGCGATCGTCTTCATGCTGCTGGTCGCGACCTTCCGGTCGCTGATCCAGCCGCTGATCCTGCTCGTCTCGATCCCGTTCGCGGCGACGGGTGCGATCGGTCTGCTGGTCATCACCGGTACGCCGATGGGTGTGCCGTCGATGATCGGCATGCTGATGCTCATCGGCATCGTCGTGACCAACGCGATCGTGCTGATCGACCTGATCAACCAGTACCGCAAGCAGGGTTACGGGGTTGTCGAGGCCGTGGTGGAAGGCGGCCGGCACCGCCTGCGCCCGATCCTCATGACGGCCCTGGCGACCATCTTCGCCCTGCTCCCGATGGCCCTGGGCATCACCGGCGAGGGCGGCTTCATCGCCCAGCCGCTGGCGGTGGTGGTGATCGGCGGTCTGATCACGTCGACCCTGCTGACGCTGCTCCTGGTGCCGACGCTCTACGCGATGGTCGAACTCCGCAAGGAGCGCCGCGCGAAGAAGAAGTCCGCGAAGCGCGAGGCTGCCGCCGAGCGGGAGCCAGTGGGGGTGTAGGTACCCGATTGCGCAGTTCCCCGCGCCCCTGAAAAGGGGCGCGGGGAACTGCGCAGTCTTTTTGGCTTTACGGCAGCGCCAGCATCCGCTCAAGCGCCAGCTTGGCGAACTGCTCGGTTTCCCGGTCCACCTCGATGCGATTGACGAGGTTGCCCTCGGCCAGGGACTCCAGGGTCCAGACCAGGTGGGGGAGGTCGATGCGGTTCATGGTCGAGCAGAAGCAGACCGTCTTGTCGAGGAAGACGACCTCCTTGTCCTCGCTCGCGAACCGGTTCGCCAGCCGTCGTACGAGATTCAGCTCCGTGCCGATCGCCCACTTGGAACCGGCCGGAGCCGCTTCCAGGGCCTTGATGATGTACTCCGTGGAACCCACGTAGTCGGCCGCCTCGACGACCTCGTGCTTGCACTCGGGGTGCACCAGCACGTTCACACCGGGGATCCGGGCGCGCACGTCGTTGACCGAGTCGACGGAGAAACGGCCGTGCACCGAGCAGTGGCCCCGCCACAGGATCATCTTGGCGTCGCGGAGCTGCTCGGCCGTGAGCCCGCCGTTCGGCTTGTGCGGGTTGTAGAGGACGCAGTCCTCCAGGGTCATCCCCATGTCGCGGACGGCCGTGTTGCGGCCCAGGTGCTGGTCGGGCAGGAAGAGCACCTTCTCGCCCTGCTCGAAGGCCCACTCCAGGGCCCGCTGGGCGTTGGACGAGGTGCAGATCGTGCCCCCGTGCTTGCCGGTGAACGCCTTGATGTCCGCGGAGGAGTTCATGTACGAGACGGGCACGACCTGCTCGGCTATCCCGGCCTCGGTCAGCACGTCCCAGCACTCGGCGACCTGCTCGGCGGTGGCCATGTCGGCCATCGAGCAGCCGGCGGCCAGGTCGGGCAGGACGACCTTCTGGTCGTCGGAGGTCAGGATGTCCGCAGACTCGGCCATGAAGTGCACACCGCAGAACACGATGTACTCGGCCTCGGGGCGCGCGGCGGCGTCCTTGGCCAGCTTGAAGGAGTCACCCGTGACGTCCGCGAACTGGATGACCTCGTCGCGCTGGTAGTGGTGGCCGAGGACGAAGACCTTGCTCCCGAGCTTCTCCTTGGCCGCGCGGGCGCGCTCGACCAGGTCCGGGTCGGACGGCGAGGGCAGGTCACCGGGACATTCGACGCCGCGCTCGCTCCTCGGGTCGGCCTCACGGCCGAGGAGCAGCAGGGCGAGGGGCGTCGGCTGTACGTCGAGCTCCTGGGTCTGGGCGGTGGTCACGACACGCACCCTTTCTGTTCTGCGGCCCGCTTGGATCGACCGACTGGAACGATCAAGCAGAACAAGCCTTTTCGTCGAAATGACGTTATCTATCATAACCGCTTCACGTCACTTTGACGATGCCCATAGCGTCCATGTGACGTGAATCCCGCGAGGTGGTATGCGGGGTGGTTGTCCACAGGACGTTTTCCGCTTCCGGGCGGGTGTGCGAGCATGAAGAGAGAAGCCAAAGACTCAACGCTCGGCGCGGAATGAATCCGCGGCCCCGGCGGTTGCAACCGTCGGCAAGCAGTCTCCGTACAACCCGGGAGAGAAGCAGATGTCCGTATCGGACGAGACCACCACCGTGAGCGACGGCATCCTCCTGTCGGACGCCGCCGCGGCCAAGGTCAAGGGCCTGCTGGAGCAGGAAGGCCGCGACGACCTGGCGCTGCGTGTCGCCGTTCAGCCCGGCGGCTGCTCCGGCCTGCGGTACCAGCTCTTCTTCGACGAGCGCTCCCTCGACGGCGATGTCGTCAAGGAGTTCGGCAGCGTGAAGGTCGTCACCGACCGCATGAGCGCTCCGTACCTGGGCGGCGCCTCCATCGACTTCGTGGACACCATCGAGAAGCAGGGCTTCACGATCGACAACCCGAACGCGACGGGTTCCTGCGCCTGCGGCGACTCCTTCAGCTAAGCCTGCTGCTTGCGTTTGACGGATGACGGCCGGGTCCGTCGTCCCGAACGACACCGAAAGGCGGCGCCCCCTCCAACAGGGCGCCGCCTTTGGCGTACGGGTGGCCGGGTGTCCCCGGCTGCCTACCTCGTCCCGGCCGGGTTCGGCAGGTCCTTCTCCAGCGGTACGGCCTTGCCGTCCGTGTCGACGACCTTCCGCTCTCCGAGCGATTCCTTGAGCTCGACCTTCTCGTGGAAGACCTTGGCGATCAGGATGCAGACCTGGTCCGTCTTCAGCGTCTCGGTCACCCGGACGGTCACCTTGCCGCCGGACTCCTGCGCCGAGGCCTTGTAGTCACTGCACACCCCGCCCGTGAAGCGCACGGTCAGTTCCCTGCCGTCCGCGCTGTAGCCCTCGACCCGGACATCCCGGGTCTCGGTCTTCGGCGCCCCCGTCGTCCCGCCGCCCGGCTCGCTCGGCCGCGGGCTCGGAGCCACTGTCGGGTCGTCGCTCGGGATGACACCGGGAGGCTTCGGAGAGGTCAGATACCGCGGGTCGACCGCGGGATGCGTGACGGTGAAGCTGTCACCCGCCCCAGTGGGCCGTACCTCGAAGAGCCAGGACGGCACCAGCGCCTGCCGCCCGTCCACGAAGTGCGTGGCCAGACCGAACACGGCGTCCTCGACGACGACCGTCTCGGGCTTCGGCGCCACGGTCGACGTCTCGCAGGGCTTCTCGTCCTTGTCCTTCAGCGGTACGGGGCTCGCGCACCCGCCGATGCCCACGCGCCCGCCGCCCGTCCCGGACCCGTTCAGCAGGGCGAGGGTCTTCTCGGCACTGATGACGGGGTACGTGTCGCTCTTCGCCGGTGTTTTCAACTGGCCGCTGCCGCCCACCACTTGCCCGTCCGGGCCGATCTGGAGGCCGGTCGACCAGCCGTACGTCGGCAGTCCGCCCACCTTCGGGTCCGCGTTCACCACGCGTACGGCGTCCATGAGCTGGCTCGCGTCGAGCTTGGCGTCGTCCTGGCCGGCCGCCTTGAGAACGGGCGCGGCGGCCTTCTTCGCGGCGGCCACGCTCACCGGTTCGGTCCCGGCACCCTTGGCGCCGCTCTCGGTGCCCTTGGCCGTCCCGCTCGCGCACACCGTGGTGCTCTTGCAGTTGTCGGTGCCGGGCACGAAGCGGTTGAACGTCCAGGTGCCGGGTGCCTTCTTGGTCACCCGCAGACCCGGACCGGAACCGTCCTTCGTGGCGCCGACCAGCCAGGCGTCGCCCTCCGCCTTCGGTGTGCCCTCCACGCCCAGGGCCTTGGCCAGCTTCGCCACCTCGGCCGAAGTGACCTCGCCCTTCGCACGGTGGACGGCCGCGGAGGAGGGGCCGTCGGGGAGTTCGCCCTCGGCCCGGTAGGCCGCGCCGTTCGGGTCGGGCTCGCCGGGCGCGATGCCGTCCGTGCCGCCCGTGTCCTTCGCGCCGCCCTCGGCGTAGCCGTCCAGGGCGAGCGGCGGCGGGGTGCCGTCCTCGCCGGGCGTACCGGAGCTGTCCTTGCTTCCGCCGCCGCCGGACGCGGTCGTGGCGAAGTACGCCCCGCCGCCCCCGGCGAGCAGCACGGCGGCCGCGACCGAGGCGACGACCACCGGCGAATGCCGCCTGCGTGGCTTTTCCTCGTCGGCGGCCTCGGCCGCGTCGTTGTCGGGTCGCTCGCTGTCCACCGCATCGCTCCTTCTGCCGCACCGCTGTCCCATGAGACCCGCCCTGACCGGGTCAGGACACAGCAGGGTCGTATCCTGCCTCCCCTTTACGGGGGACAGCGATGGGACGCGACGGGGGAGCGCGCGGTTCCCTAATTGGCGCCGCTCACGTTTTTAGGGGCGCGGGGAACTGCGCGACCAGCCACAGCCGGCCCGCAGGTCCGATCCGGCCTCCCCGCGGAGCGCTTAGTCTCCGTAGTCCGACATCGCGTCCAGCATCCGGGCGGAAGCCGACGGCACCGTCACGCCATGGATGAGTGACGGGGACACCGGCAGCGCGGTGATCCTGGCGGGAGCCGACCAGTGCGGGACCATGCGGGCGCAGTCGCCCCGCAGCTCGGCCAGACCGCCGTCGAGATCGAGCGGAGCGTCGCGATGGATCTTGAGGTTCGTCATAGCGGAACCGTAAGCACCGCATGCCCTACGACAAAAGCCCTACTATTGGGTAGTTTTGCCTGCTTCGAAGCCGCGGCGCGGACCCGATAGCGTTAGATGTCAATCTCCCTCCTCGCAGGAGCGTGTCCTAGCCGTGCGTATCGCAGTCTCGGGCTCCATCGCCACAGACCACCTCATGACCTTCCCCGGCCGCTTTGCCGACCAGCTGGTCGCGGATCAGCTGCACACGGTCTCCCTCTCCTTCCTGGTCGACAATCTCGACGTACGCCGGGGCGGTGTGGGTGCGAACATCGCCTTCGGCATGGGCCAGCTCGGCACCTCGCCGATCCTGGTCGGGGCGGCGGGCTCCGACTTCGACGAGTACCGCGCCTGGCTGGACCGGCACGGCGTCGACACCGCGTCCGTACGGATCTCCGAGGTGCTGCACACCGCGCGCTTCGTCTGCACCACGGATGCCGACCACAACCAGATCGGCTCCTTCTACACCGGCGCCATGAGCGAGGCCCGCCTCATCGAGCTCAAGGCGGTCGCCGACCGGGTGGGCGGACTCGACCTGGTCCTGATCGGCGCGGACGACCCCGAGGGCATGCTCCGGCACACCGAGGAGTGCCGGACCCGCTCGATCCCCTTCGCCGCCGACTTCTCCCAGCAGATCGCGCGCATGAACGGCGACGAGATCCGGCTGCTGCTCGACGGAGCGACGTACCTCTTCTCGAACGAGTACGAGAAGGGGCTCATCGAGTCCAAGACCGGCTGGAGCGACGCGGAGATCCTTTCGAGGGTCGGCCACCGGGTGACCACCCTCGGGGCGCGTGGTGTGCGGATCGAGGGGGTCGGGGCGGACACGATCGAGGTCGGTGTGCCCGAGGAGACGGCGAAGGTCGACCCCACCGGGGTCGGGGACGCCTTCCGGGCCGGGTTCCTGTCGGGGCTGGCCTGGGGGGTCTCGCACGAGCGGGCTGCGCAGGTGGGCTGCATGCTCGCGACGCTCGTCATCGAGACCAAGGGGACACAGGAGTACCAGTTGAAGCGGTCGCACTTCCTGGACCGGTTCACGAAGGCGTACGGGCATGACGCGGCGGCGGAGGTTCAAGGGCACCTGGCTTAGTGCCGGTGCCCTTTTCGTGGGGCGCGTCCGTTTGATTGTGGGTGTGGGTGTGGGTGTGGGTGTGGGTGTGGGTGCGGGTGCGTGGGGGCTGGTCGCGCAGTTCCCCGCGCCCCTGAAAGACGCCGGTGCGCGGGAGCCGCAAATGGATACGGCCCCGCGCACCTGAGGCGACTACGGCGTCTTCCGGCGGACCACGTATGCCGTTCCGCCCTCTGTCGGTTCCTCTCCCACGTACTCCTGGTTTCGCATTTCGCACCAGGCCGGGATGTCCAGGCGGGCGGCCTCGTCGTCGGAGAGGACGCGGACCGTGCCGCCGACGGGGACGTCGGTGATCACCTTGGCGAGTTCGATCACCGGGATCGGGCAGCGCTTGCCGAGGGCGTCCACGACAAGGGAGTCGTCCTGGACGACGGTCACGGCGGGGGCGCTCGCCGGGGCGCCCAGCTTCTCGCGGACCGCCGCGACCGTGCGGGGCAGGACGTCCAGGAAGCGGTCCACGTCCTGTGCCGGGGTGCCGAGCGGGAGGGACACCCGGACGTTGCCCTCGCTCAGTATGCCCATGGCCTTGAGGACATGGCTCGGCGTCAGCGTGCTGCTCGTGCAGGACGATCCGGACGACACCGAGAAACCCTCGCGGTCCAGCTCGTGCAGCAGAGTCTCTCCGTCGACATAGAGACAGGAGAAGGTGAGGAGATGGGGGAGCCGACGCACCGGGTCGCCCACCACCTCCACATCCGGGACCAGTTCCGGCACCCGCGCACGGATCCGGTCCGTCAGCTCCCGCAGCCGGGCCGACTCGGTGGCCGCCTCCGCGCGTACGGCCCGCAGCGAGGCCGCCGCGGCGACGATCCCGGGGATGTTCTCGAAGCCGGGGGCACGCCCTGACTCCCGTTCGTCGGCCGGGCCTTGAGGGGCGTACCGCACTCCCTTGCGCACGACGAGCAGCCCGACCCCGGCGGGGCCGCCCCACTTGTGGGCGCTGCCCGTCAGCAGTGACCAGCCGCCCTCGACCTGCCCCCAGGCCAGCGACTGCGCCGCGTCCACCAGAAGGGGTACGCCCGCCGCGCGGCACGCCTCGGCGACGGCGGCCACCGGCTGCTCCGTACCCACCTCGTGGTTGGCGGACTGGAGACACGCGAGCGCGGTGTCGGGGCGCAGGGCCTCGGCGTACGCGTCGGGGGAGACCATGCCCGTGCGCAGAACGGGCACTTCGGACACCGTGCCGCCCTGGCCCCGGTGTGTCTCGGCCGAATGGAGCACCGAAGAATGTTCGACCGCGGACACGATCAGGTGGCGTCCGGTGCGGTGGCGTCCCGCGAGCGTGCCGGCGATCGCGGTGTGGACCGCCCGTGTGCCGGAGGTGGTGAACACCAGCTCGTCCGGGCGACAGCCGATCGCCTCCGCGGCGGCCTCGCGGGCGGCGTCCAGGAGGAGCCGCGCCCGCCGTCCCTCCCGGTAGAGGCGGGCCGGGTCGGCCCAGCCCTCGTCCAGGGAGGCCTGCAGGGCCTGGCGGGCCACGGGGTGGAGGGGGGCGGAGGATGCGGCGTCGAAGTAGGACACGGCCTCACGCTATGCGGTGTGGAGGGGTATGGGTGCATGGGGCTGTTCGTCGGGTGCGGGTGGGTGGGGGCTGGTCGCGCAGTTCCCCGCGCCCCTGAAAAGCAGGGGCTACCGCCCCCAAGACGAAAAACGTGGGCGCAGCCCCGTCTTTCGTCTTCAGGGGCGCGGGGAACTGCGCGAGCAACCACATCGCACCCGCACCCGCCGACGAACCGAACCCCCCGAGGTCACAGCCGCCCCGCGACGGGCCGTCACATACGGCCCGGAGCCCCGCATTCCACCCCTTCGGGGTGAGCCGCGGCGCGTTGGGGACCCTCCCCGCGCGACCCCAAAAAGCGTCCAGTAGGGTTTGGTCCGCATAAACATCCAAACCCCTGCCCGACGCAGGGCGGCGACCGACCAGCGAGAAGGCCGCAGCCAACAGCGCGGGCGAGACTCTCGGGAAGGCGCTACGTGAGTCCCTACGGCTCCGACCGCTCGCCGCGGCGCCCGATGCGGCGGAAGCTGCTGCAGGCACTGACTGCGGGCCTGGTCCTGGCGACCGCCACCGGTTGCACATACAAGGACTTTCCCCGTCTTGGTATGCCCACCCCGACCACGGAAGAGGCTCCGCGGATCCTCTCCCTGTGGCAGGGCTCGTGGGCTGCAGCGCTCGTCACGGGCGTGCTGGTCTGGGGCCTGATCCTGTGGAGTGCGTTCTTCCACCGGCGCAGCCGCACCAAGGTCGAAGTTCCTCCGCAGACCCGGTACAACATGCCCATCGAGGCGCTGTACACGGTGGTCCCGCTCATCATCGTCTCGGTGCTCTTCTACTTCACGGCCCGCGACGAGACGAAGCTCCTCAGCCTCGACAAGAAGCCCGACGTGACGGTCAACGTCGTCGGCTTCCAGTGGAGCTGGGGCTTCAACTACATCGAGAACGTCGACGGCTCGACCGGTGACGCGAAGACCGACGAGAACCTGGACGCGATTCCGAACAGGTTCAAGGAGCAGTTCCCGGAGAACGCCGGCGGCGTCTACGACGTCGGTACGCCTGCCACGAAGAACCCGCAGAACGGCAACCCCGGTCCGACCCTCTGGCTCCCCAAGGGCAAGACGGTCCGCTTCGTCCTCACTTCGCGTGACGTCATCCACTCCTTCTGGGTGGTGCCGTTCCTCATGAAGCAGGACGTCATCCCGGGCCACACCAACTCCTTCCAGGTGACTCCCAACAAGGAGGGCACCTTCATGGGCAAGTGCGCCGAGCTCTGCGGCGTCGACCACTCCCGGATGCTGTTCAACGTGAAGGTCGTCTCTCCCGAGCGCTACGAGGCCCACCTCAAGGAGCTCGCCGAGAAGGGTCAGACCGGTTACGTCCCGGCCGGTATCGAGCAGACGGACCACGAGAAGAACCGGGAGACGAACAACCTGTGAGCATCCTCAATGAACCTCAGGGTGCCGCCGCGGCCGAAGACTCGTACGAGAACGAGCTACCGGTACGGCGCAAGCAGCCCGGCAACGTTGTGATCAAGTGGCTCACCACCACCGACCACAAGACGATCGGTACGTTGTACCTGGTCACGTCGTTCGCGTTCTTCTGCATCGGTGGCGTGATGGCGCTGTTCATGCGCGCCGAGCTGGCCCGTCCGGGCACGCAGATCATGTCGAACGAGCAGTTCAACCAGGCGTTCACGATGCACGGCACGATCATGCTGCTGATGTTCGCGACGCCGCTGTTCGCCGGTTTCACCAACTGGATCATGCCGCTGCAGATCGGCGCGCCCGATGTGGCGTTCCCGCGGCTGAACATGTTCGCCTACTGGCTGTACCTGTTCGGCTCGCTGATCGCGGTCGGCGGTTTCCTCACCCCGCAGGGCGCGGCCGACTTCGGCTGGTTCGCCTACAGCCCGCTCTCCGACGCGGTGCGCTCGCCGGGCATCGGCGCCGACATGTGGATCATGGGTCTGGCGTTCTCCGGCTTCGGCACCATCCTGGGCGCGGTCAACTTCATCACCACCATCATCTGCATGCGCGCCCCCGGCATGACGATGTTCCGCATGCCGATCTTCGTGTGGAACGTGCTGCTCACCGCGGTCCTCGTGCTGCTCGCCTTCCCCGTCCTGGCCGCCGCGCTGTTCGCGCTGGAGGCGGATCGGAAATTCGGCGCACACATCTTCGACGCCGCCAACGGCGGAGCGTTGCTGTGGCAGCACCTGTTCTGGTTCTTCGGGCATCCAGAGGTGTACATCATCGCGCTGCCGTTCTTCGGCATCATCAGCGAGGTCATCCCGGTCTTCTCCCGCAAGCCGATGTTCGGCTACATGGGCCTGATCGGCGCGACCATCGCGATCGCGGGCCTGTCGGTGACGGTGTGGGCCCACCACATGTACGTCACCGGCGGGGTGCTGCTGCCGTTCTTCTCCTTCATGACGTTCCTCATCGCCGTGCCGACCGGTGTGAAGTTCTTCAACTGGATCGGCACGATGTGGAAGGGGTCCTTGAGTTTCGAGACCCCGATGCTCTGGGCGACGGGCTTCCTGATCACCTTCACCTTCGGTGGTCTGACCGGTGTCATCCTGGCCTCGCCGCCGATGGACTTCCACGTCTCGGACTCGTACTTCGTGGTGGCGCACTTCCACTACGTGGTGTTCGGCACGGTGGTGTTCGCGATGTTCTCCGGCTTCCACTTCTGGTGGCCGAAGTTCACCGGCAAGATGCTCGACGAACGCCTCGGCAAGATCACCTTCTGGACGCTGTTCATCGGCTTCCACGGCACCTTCCTCGTCCAGCACTGGCTGGGTGCCGAGGGCATGCCCCGTCGTTACGCGGACTATCTCGCGGCCGACGGCTTCACCGCCCTGAACACGATCTCGACGATCAGCTCGTTCGTACTCGGTCTGTCGATGCTTCCCTTCATGTACAACGTCTGGAAGACGGCCAAGTACGGCAAGAAGGTCGAGGTCGACGACCCGTGGGGTTACGGCCGTTCGCTGGAGTGGGCCACGTCCTGCCCGCCGCCGCGGCACAACTTCCTCACGCTGCCGCGGATCCGTTCCGAATCCCCCGCCTTCGACCTGCACCACCCGGAGATCGCCGCTCTCGACCAGCTCGAGAACGCCGGTCACGGTGAGAAGGCCCTCGCTGGTGGCAAGGAGGCCGGCAAGTGAAGGTCCAAGGCAAGATGTTCCTCTGGCTGGCCGTCTTCGTGCTGGCCATGGCCATCGTCTACGGCGTGTGGTCCAAGGAGCCCGCCGGCACCACGGCGCTCTTCCTCGGCTTCGGCCTGTGCGTCATGATCGGCTACTACCTGGCCTTCACGGCCCGGCGTGTCGACGTGGGCGCCCAGGACAACAAGGAGGCCGACGTCGCCGACGACGCCGGTGAGGTCGGTTTCTTCAGCCCGCACAGCTGGCAGCCGCTCTCCCTCGGCATCGGTGGCGCGCTCGCCTTCATGGGCGTGATCTTCGGCTGGTGGCTGCTCTACTTCTCGGCCCCGATCATCATGATCGGCCTGTGGGGCTGGGTCTTCGAGTACTACCGCGGAGAAAGCCAGAACCAGTAACACGCGCAGAGCACAGGAAGCCCGGACACTCCGTCAGGAGGTCCGGGCTTCCCTCTTTTGCCACACCGCTCATCCCTCGCACGGCCCACTCGGCGCGCCGGGTCCGGCCCCGCTTCCTAGCGTGAGGTCATGAGCCACACACCGCGATACCGCACAGCCGTCAGTACGGCACTCATAGTCGCCCTCGGCGCCGGGGTCACGGCCTGCGGCTCCGACGGCCACCCGCTGTCGGCCAAGCCCTACGACGCCGGGGAGGACATCTCCTTCAGCATCCCCGTGGACGACGGCAAGAAGGCCGACCCGGACAAGCCCCTGGAGATCACCGCCGAGGACTCCGACGGCCGCATCACCGACGTGACCGCCACGGACGCCACAGGACGGTACGTGGCGGGCGAACTCTCGGCCGACGGAACCCGCTGGCACAGCACCTCCCCGCTGGCCGCCGGCGTCCACTACAGGGTCCACGTGAGCACCGAGGACGAGGACGGCGCTCCCGGCCGCAAGGTCGTCGACTTCGACACCGGAACCCCCACCACGAAGAAGCGGCTGGACGTGAAGTTCGGGCCCGACAAGGGCACGTACGGCGTCGGTCAGCCCGTCACCGCCGAGCTCAGCCTCCCGGTCAAGGACAAGGCCGCCCGCGCCGTCGTGGAGCGCTCACTGAAGGTCGACTCCCGGCCCGCCGTGGAGGGCGCCTGGCACTGGGTGGACGACAAGAAACTGCACTACCGCCCCAAGGAGTACTGGCCCACCCAGGCCACCGTCAGCGCCCACAGCAACCTGGCCGGGATCAAGGTCGCCGAGCGCCTCTGGGGCGGCAGGGCCAAGCCCCTGACCCTGACCACGGGCGACCGCGTGGAAGCCGTCACGGACGCCTCGGCGCACTCCATGACGGTCTACCGGAACGGTGAGGCGATCAAGTCGATCCCCGTCACCACCGGCAAGCCGGGCTACGACACCCGCAACGGCGTCAAGGTCGTACTGGGGAAGGAGGGTACCGTTCGCATGACCAGCGCCAGCATCGGCTCTTCGGACTTCTACGACCTGATCGTCCACAACTCGGTCAGGCTCACCAACAGCGGCGAGTACGTTCACGCCGCCCCCTGGTCCACGGGTTCCCAGGGCTACGCCAACGTCAGCCACGGCTGCACCGGCATGAGCACCGCCAACGCCCAGTGGTTCTACGAGAACATCCGCGCCGGCGACATCGTCCAGGTCGTCAACTCGTCCGGCGAGATGATGGCCCCGTTCGGCAACGGCTTCGGCGACTGGAACCTGACCTGGAAAAAATGGCGCACAGGCAGCGCCCTGGTGGCCGACACCCCGGAGGGCCCCGGCCCGGAAGCCCGCCTGAGGCTACGCCCCGAGTCTGTTTAGGCAGGGGGCCGACTCTTCAGGGGCGCGTCCTTTGGGCAGGGCCCAGCTATTTCAGGGGCGCGGGGAACTGCGCGACCAGCCACAACGCACCCGCACCCGCAGAACCACAGGTCCGACCGAGCTCTCAGGCGCTGAGAGCACGCCGGCTGCGAAGCAACCCCGCCAGCGCAGAGGCGAACTCCACCGGCTCCACCGGCAAGGTCACCGCGGCGTCAGCCCGGCTCCACGTGGCAAGCCACGCGTCCTGAGGCCGCCCGATCAGCAACAGCACCGGCGGACAGTTGAAGATCTCGTCCTTGATCTGCCGGCAGATCCCCATCCCGCCCGCGGGAACGGCCTCGCCGTCGAGCACGCACACATCGATGCCACCGCGGTCCAGCTCCTTGATGACGGCGGCAGGCGTCGCGCACTCGATGAACTCGACCTGAGGCACGTCCGTGGCCGGCCTCCGGCCGGTGGCGAGCCGCACCTGCTCACGGGTGTTGGAGTCGTCGCTGTAGACCAGCACCGTTGCGGTCGGCTGCATTCTTCCTCCGGGACGTCAGCGTCGTAGAGACAGATACGGACAGGGTCCGATAGCGCGGATGCTACTCCCTTGAACACATGGTCAACAGCGGTTCGGACAGGGCTTCGATGGGCCATATGGGCTGGACACGACCCACAGACACTCCGAACGGCACCCCCGGGAGTGAGGGCGAGATAAGCGACCGACATAATGTCGGTCGTGGCGACAGCAACGACAGTAGAAACCGGGCACGCGCACCCGTCGGTCAATCGGCCGAACCTCACCAGCGTCGGAACCATCATCTGGCTGAGTTCCGAGCTGATGTTCTTCGCGGCCCTCTTCGCGATGTACTTCACCCTGCGATCGGTGACCGGGCCGGATCACTGGAAGGAGATGGCGGAACATCTCAACTTCCCGTTCTCGGCGACGAACACCACGATCCTGGTGCTCTCCTCCCTCACCTGCCAGCTCGGCGTCTTCGCCGCCGAGCGCGGGGACGTGAAGAAGCTCCGGATGTGGTTCATCGTCACCTTCATCATGGGTGCGATCTTCATCGGCGGTCAGGTCCTCGAGTACACCGAACTGGTCAAGGACGCGGGCCTCTCGCTCTCCTCCGACCCGTACGGCTCGGTGTTCTACCTGACCACCGGCTTCCACGGCCTGCACGTGACGGGTGGTCTCATCGCCTTCCTGCTGGTCCTCGGGCGCACCTACGCCGCCCGCAGGTTCACGCACGAGCAGGCGACCGCCGCCATCGTCGTGTCCTACTACTGGCACTTCGTCGATGTCGTCTGGATCGGCCTCTTCGCCACGATCTACATGATCAAGTAGCCGGGCCCGTTCCCGAGCACATTCCAGAAGCATCGACGCAGAAGATCCTGACACCGGGGTAATCCGTGAAAAAGCTCTCCGCACGACGACGCCATCCGCTGGCGGCGCTCGTCGTCCTACTCCTCGCGCTGGCATGCACCGGGGGGCTGTATACCGCGTTCGCGCCCGCGGACGAGGCGCAGGCCGGTACAACCGCCCAGTCCCTAGCAATCGACGAGGGCAAGAAGCTCTACGCCGTCGGCTGCGCCAGCTGCCACGGCACCGGCGGTCAGGGCACCACTGACGGTCCGAGTCTCGTCGGTGTGGGCGCCGCGGCCGTCGACTTCCAGGTCGGCACCGGCCGCATGCCGGCCCAGCAGCCTGGCGCGCAGGTTCCGAAGAAGAAGGTCATCTACTCGCAGGCCGAGATCGACCAGCTCGCGGCGTTCATCGCCTCGCTGGGTGCCGGTCCGACAGTGCCCACCGAGGCCCAGTACAGCCCCGAGGGCGCGGACATCGCCAAGGGTGGTGAGCTCTTCCGTACCAACTGCGCCCAGTGCCACAACTTCACCGGCAAGGGCGGCGCGCTGACGAACGGCAAGTACGCCCCGACGCTGGAGGATGTCGACCCGAAGCACGTCTACGAGGCCATGCAGACCGGCCCGCAGAACATGCCGTCCTTCCCCGACACCACGCTGACGGAGAAGAACAAGCAGGACATCATCGCGTACCTCGACGCGGTCAACAGCGACGACTCGGAGAGCCCCGGTGGTCTGGAGCTGGGCGGCCTCGGGCCGGTCAGTGAAGGACTCTTCGGCTGGGTCTTCGGTCTCGGCGGACTGATCGCCGTCGCCGTGTGGGTCGCCGCCCGGACCGCAAAGGCCAAGAAGTCATGAGTAGCCAAGAGACCCCAGAAGAGAACCTGCCCGCCGAGCGGGCCGACGACGAGCACGCGCACGGCGCCGTGAGTGTCGCGGACGAGAAGCACCCGTTCGCGGATCCCGGTCTGCCGCCGCACGAGCACCGCATCCAGGACATCGACGAGCGGGCCGCCAAGCGGTCCGAGCGCACGGTCGCCCTGCTGTTCACGCTCTCGATGCTGGCCACGGTCGGCTTCATCGCGGCGTTCGTCACGATTCCCGCCGACAAGATCGTCTACATCTTCCCGCTGGGTCACATCAGCGGACTGAACTTCGCCCTGGGCATGACGCTCGGTCTGGCGCTGTTCTGCATCGGCGCGGGTGCGGTCCACTGGGCCCGCACCCTGATGTCCGACGAGGAGATGACCGACGAGCGCCACGCCATCGCGGCGGAGCCCGAGGTCAAGGCCAAGGTGCTGGCCGACTTCAAGCAGGGCGCCAAGGAGTCCGCGCTCGGCCGTCGCAAGCTGATCCGCAACACGATGTTCGGCGCGCTGACCCTGTTCCCGCTGTCCGGCATCGTCCTGCTGCGCGACCTCGGTCCGCTGCCGGAGGACAAGCTGCGGCACACGATGTGGCGCAAGGGACTGCAGCTCGTCAACATGAACACGAACGAGCCGCTGCGCCCCTCCGACGTCGCCGTCGGCTCGCTCACCTTCGCCAAGCCCGAGGGCCTGGAGGAGCACTCCCACGAGTTCCAGACCGAGATCGCCAAGGCGGCCCTGATGATCGTCCGGCTGCAGCCGGACAACATCAAGGACAAGCGTGAACTCGAGTGGTCCCACGAGGGCATCGTGGCGTACTCGAAGATCTGCACCCACGTCGGTTGCCCGATCTCCCTGTACGAGCAGCAGACGCACCACGTTCTCTGCCCGTGCCACCAGTCCACCTTCGACCTCGCCGACGGTGCCCGAGTTATCTTCGGCCCGGCCGGTCACGCCCTGCCGCAGCTGCGCATCGGCGTGAACGACGAGGGCTACCTTCAGGCGCTCGGCGACTTCGACGAGCCTGTCGGTCCTGCATTCTGGGAGCGCGGATGAGCACTACGACCACCACCGACTCGCGCTCGCGCGAGAAGGCGCCGGCCGGCGAGAAGATCGCCGACTGGGCCGACGGCCGGCTGGGGATCTACTCCCTGGCCAAGGCCAACATGCGCAAGATCTTCCCGGACCACTGGTCCTTCATGCTGGGCGAGATCTGCCTCTACAGCTTCATCATCATCATCCTCACGGGTGTGTATCTGACGCTGTTCTTCCACCCCTCGATGAACGAGATCGAGTACCACGGAAGCTATGTCCCGCTGCAGGGGCAGCTGATGTCGGAGGCCTTCGCCTCCACGCTGGACATCAGCTTCGACGTCCGCGGCGGTCTGCTCATCCGGCAGATCCACCACTGGGCGGCCATCGTCTTCCTGGCCGGCATGTTCGTGCACATGATGCGCGTGTTCTTCACCGGCGCGTTCCGCAAGCCGCGTGAGATCAACTGGATGTTCGGCTTCCTGCTGTTCGTCCTCGGCATGTTCACCGGGTTCACCGGCTACTCGCTCCCGGACGACCTGCTCTCCGGCACCGGCGTCCGCTTCACCCAGGGCGCGATCCTCGCCACGCCGATCGTCGGAACGTACATCTCGTTCTTCCTGTTCGGCGGGGAGTTCCCGGGCGGCGACTTCGTCTCGCGGTTCTACTCGATCCACATCCTGCTGCTGCCCGGCATCATGCTCGGGCTCGTGGTCGGCCACCTGATCCTGGTCTTCTACCACAAGCACACGCAGTTCGCGGGTCCCGGAAAGACCAACAAGAACGTCGTCGGCATGCCGCTGCTGCCGGTCTACATGGCCAAGGCCGGAGGCTTCTTCTTCCTGGTCTTCGGTTTCATCGCCGTGCTGGCCGCGGTCGCGTCCATCAACCCGATCTGGGTGCTGGGACCGTACCGGCCGGACCAGGTGTCCACGGGCGCCCAGCCGGACTGGTACATGGGCTTCGCCGAGGGTCTGATCCGCGCGATGCCCGGCTGGGAGATCAACCTCTGGGGTCACACACTCGTCCTGGGTGTGTTCATCCCGCTGGTGCTGTTCGGTCTCTTCCTCGGCATTCTCGCGCTCTACCCGTTCATCGAGTCCTGGATCACCGGGGACAAGAGCGAGCACCACATCCTGGACCGGCCGCGCAACGCGCCGACCCGTACGGCCTTCGGTGTCGCCTGGGTGACCGCGTACATGATCATGCTGATCGGCGGTGGCAACGACATCGTCGCGACCCACTTCCATCTGTCGATCAACTCGGTCACCTGGTTCGTCCGGGTCGGGTTCTTCGTCGGACCGGTCATCGCGTTCGTCGTCACCAAGCGGATCTGTCTCGGCCTCCAGCGCCGCGACAAGGACAAGGTGCTGCACGGCCGAGAGTCGGGCATCATCAAGCGCCTGCCGCACGGTGAGTTCATCGAGGTCCACGAGCCCCTCAGCCAGGAGGCTCTGCACACCCTCACGGCGCACGAGCAGTACGAGCCGGCCGCGATCGGCCCGGCGGTCGACGAGAACGGTGTCGAGCGCAAGGTGAAGGGCCCGCAGAAGCTGCGCGCCAAGCTCAGCAACGCGTACTTCGGGGAGGACAACCAGATCCCGAAGCCCACCGCCGAGGAGTACAAGGAGATCACGAGCGGCCACGGCCACCACTGATCTTCGACCTGTTCGCCACGGCAGGAGCCCCGTCCATTGCCCGGACGGGGCTCTTTGCCGTCCCCGGGGCTGGATAGGGTGGACCCGTTCCCGTAACGAGCTACGGACTACGGGCTACGGAGTACGGGAAAAATCCCACATCCCACAGGCGTCCCCATCGCGGGACGGACGACCCAGGAGCGGCATATGAGCGCTGTGACCCCCGCAGGAGGCGACACCGCGGCGGTCCGTTCCTGGCCCGCCCTGCTGAACGGCCTGCTGGACGGACGAGACCTGAGCGCCGCGGACACCGCCTGGGCGATGGACCTGATCATGCGGGGCGAGGCGACCGACGCGCAGATCGCCGGGTTCGTGGTGGCGCTGCGGGCCAAGGGCGAGACCGTCGAGGAGATCGTCGGATTCGTCCAGGCGATGTACGAGCACGCGAACGTGATCGAGGTGCCGGGGGACACCGTCGACATCGTCGGTACGGGCGGCGACGGGGCGAAGACCGTCAACATCTCCACCATGTCGGCGATCGTCATCGCCGGGACGGGTGCCAAGGTCGTCAAGCACGGCAACCGGGCTGCCTCCTCGGCCTCCGGGGCGTCCGACGTGCTGGAGAAGCTCGGGGTCAACCTGGAGCTGCCGACACACCGGGTGGCGCAGGTCGCCGAGACGGCCGGGATCACCTTCTGCTTCGCGGCGAAGTTCCACCCCGCGATGCGCCACGCGGGCGCCGCGCGCGGGCAGTTGGGGATCCGTACGGTCTTCAACGCGCTCGGACCGCTGACCAATCCGGCGAAGGTGAAGGCGCAGGCCGTCGGGTGTGCCGATCCCCGGATGGCGCCGATCATGGCCGGGGTGTTCGCCGAGCGCGGCAACTCCTCGCTCGTCTTCCGCGGTGACGACGGGCTGGACGAGCTGACGACGACGGCCACCTCACGGGTGTGGGTCGTGCGGGACGGGAAGGTGCGCGAGGAGTCGTTCGATCCGCGTGACGTGGGGATCGAGCTGGTGCCCGTGGAGGCGTTGCGGGGGGCCGACGCCTCGTACAACGCGGATGTGGCCCGACGGCTGCTGAACGGGGAGACCGGGCCTGTGCGGGACGCTGTGCTGCTGAACTCGGCGGCGGCGCTCGTCGCTCTGTCGCCGGGGGACGGGCCGCTCGCGGACCAGCTCCGGGCGGGGATGGTGAAGGCGGCGGCCGCGATCGACTCCGGGGCGGCGAAGGCCACGCTGGAGCGGTGGGTGGCGGCGACGAACGCGTAGCGGCTGCGGGTGGGTTGTGGCTGGTCGCGCAGTTCCCCGCGCCCCTTTTCAGGGGCGCGGGGAACTGCGCAGTCTTTTGGGGGTTCGGGGGCGGAGCCCCTGAGTAAGTGACGGGAATGGGTAGGGGCGGCGGGGGCGAGAAAAGGCCCCGTCGCTCCCCGGCCGTCCCGGTATTCGGACGTCGGGGTTGCGGTCGGATCATCGTGTGGCAAGATGCAGGCAGGTCATGAGCGACAGTCATCAGGCCCCGGCCGACTGTCCGGCAACCCTCCGTCCGTGGCGGGGTGCCCCGGGTGAAGACCAGGCCGTAGGCAGTGAGGTCTACGGCAAGCGCGGACCCCTCGTATCGCCAGGGGTCCTGGTCGTCCGAGGGAGCCTTCTGTGAGCAAGCGAATGCGATAGGGCGTAGAGCCCCGCCTCCGCACACCCCTTTTCACCCTTCACCCACGCTTGAGCTCCACCCGCTCGCGTGGTGTTCCCGCCTGCCTCACAGGAGTTCGCCATGTCTGTTTCCACCGCTGCCTCCACTGCCGCCGACCAGGCCGTCTGCCGTGACACCTCCGCGTCGCTGCCTGTGCTGGGCCGGGACGTCACGGTCCCGCTCGTCACCGGCGGCGAGGTCACCTACGCCGCGCTCGACTACGCCGCCAGCGCCCCGGCCCTGCAGCGGGTGTGGGACGACGTGGCCGCGTACGCCCCGTACTACGGGAGCGTGCACCGCGGGGCCGGGTACCTCTCCCAGCTGTCCACCGACCTGTTCGAGAACGCCCGCAGGACCGTCGAGGAGTTCCTCGACTGCCGCGACGGCGACCAGGTCGTCTTCACCCGGTCCACCACCGACTCGCTCAACCTCCTCGCCGCCGCGCTCCCCGCCGACTGCCAGGTCTTCGTCTTCGAGACCGAGCACCACGCGTCCCTGCTCCCGTGGCGGGACGCCCGCGTCACCTACCTCAACGCCCCGCGCACCCCGGACGAGGCCGTCGCCACGCTGGAGCGTGCGCTCGCCGAGCGGGACCCCCGCGGGCCGGCGCTCGTGTGCGTCACGGGCGCGTCGAACGTCACCGGCGAGCTGTGGCCCGTACGGGAACTGGCCGCCGCCGCCCACGAGCACGGCGCCCGGATCGTGCTCGACGCCGCCCAGCTCGCGCCCCACCACCCCGTGTCCGTACGGGAGTTGGACGTCGACTGGGTCGCCTTCTCCGGGCACAAGCTGTACGCGCCCTTCGGGTCGGGTGTCCTCGCCGGACGCGCCGACTGGCTGACCGAGGCCGAGCCGTACCTCGCGGGCGGAGGTGCCTCGCGGAAGGTCTCACGGCGGGTGGACGGCGGCGTCGACGTCGAGTGGCACGAGAGCGCCGCACGGCACGAGGCCGGGTCGCCCAACGTCATCGGCGCCTACTCCATCGCCTCCGCCTGCAAGGCCCTCACCGAGGCCGGCTTCGACACGCTGGTCGCCCGGGAGCAGCACCTCATCGACACCGTCAGGGCCGGGCTCGCCGAGGTGCCCGAGGTGCGCGTCCTCTCGCTCTTCGGCGACGACGCGCCCCGCGTCGGTGTCATCTCCTTCGTCGTCGAGGGCTGGAACAGCTCGCACTTCGCCGCCGCGCTCTCCGCCGAGTACGGCATCGGAGTGCGGGACGGTCTGTTCTGCGCGCACCCGCTCGTACGCACCCTCCTCGGCAGTGACCCGCAGAGCCAGGGCGAGTGCGGTGCCCCCGAGGCGGCGCCCGGCGAGAAGTCCCTGAACGCCATTCGGGTCAGCTTCGGGGCCGGCACCCCGGACGAGCACGTCGAGCGGTTCGTCCGGGCCGTCAAGGAACTCGTGAGCGACGGCGCGAAGTGGAACTACCGCACAGTGGAAGGGCGTTGCGTCCCGGCTGTGTGACCGGCTGTGTGACCGGCTGTGTGACCGGCTGTGTGACCGGCGGGTGGCTGCGCGAAGGTTCGCGCCCCGCCGCCCTCACACGCCCGCCGCTCGTGGCAGTCCCGCCCCCAGCAGGATCATCCGCAGGGCTCGCTCGGTCGCGTCGGTGAGGAGTTCGGAGGCTCGTACGAGGGCCTCGGCGAGGGCCATCGGGGCGGGCAGGATGCCGGTGAAGGCGTCCACGCCCGGGACCGTGTGGGCGCCCTCGCCGAGGGTGCCCGCCAGGGCGAGGACCGGGCGTCCGTTCAGCTTGGCGCGGCGGGCCACCTCGGCCGGGACCTTGCCGCGCGGTGTCTGGTGGTCCAGGGCACCCTCGGCGGTGAGGACCAGGTCGGCGCGGGCGAGGCGGGCGTCCAGGTCGAGATGGTCGAGGAGCACCTCGAAGCGGGGGAGGAGGCGGGCGCCGAGAGCGGCGAGCCCCGCGCCCAGGCCGCCGGAGGCACCCGTACCGGGGCCGCCGTACAGGTCGCAGGTGACCGGGAGGTCCCGGGTGAGGACGTACGCCCAGTTCTCCAGGCCCGCGGACAGCTCCTCGACCTGCGCGGGGGTCGCGCCCTTCTGCGGACCGAAGACCCGGGCGACGCCGCGCTCACCGCAGAGCACGTTGTACGGGTTGCAGGCGACCAGCAGTTCCGTATGGGCCAGGCGGGGGTCGAGGCCCTTCGGGTCGATGTGGTGCAGGCGGGTCAACTCCCGGCCGCCTTGGGAGAGTTCGAAGCCGTCCTCGTCGAGCAGGCGGGCGCCGAGCGCCTGCAGGGCCCCGGCGCCCCCGTCCGACGTACCCGAGTCGCCGCAGCCGACGAGGATGCGGCGTACGCCCGTGTCGAGGGCGGCGCGGATCAGCTCGCCGACGCCGTACGTGGTGGTGGCGCCCGGATCGCGCAGGCCATGCGGGACGAGGGAGAGGCCGGCCACCGCCGCCATCTCCACGACGGCCGTGTCGGCGGAGCCGAGGTCGGATCCGGTGCCTGTGCCCGTGCCGGATCCGGAGCCGAGCAGTGCGAAGTGGGTGCCCACGGGCTCGCCGAGCGGGCCGGTTGCGGGCAGGGCGACCAGTCGGCCGCCGGTCGCCGAGGCCAGAGCCCGGGCCGTCCCCTCGCCGCCGTCCACCAGGGGGATCAGGTCGACCTCGGCGTCCGGTACGACACGGCGTACGCCCGCCGCGATGGCGTCGGCGGCGGCCTGGGCGGACAGGGACTCCTTGAAGCCACTGGGGGCGACGGCGAAACGGGTCAGCATGAGAGGGCTCCTTGAGGACTTCACGGCTTGCGGGGCGTGCGGGCGTGCGGGTCTACGGGCCTACGGGCTTGGCGGCTTCAGGGCTTCAGGACCGGTACGCCGAGCAGCGGCCACACGGTGAGGGCGAAGAGCAGGACGAGCGCGGCCGTCAGCGGGGCCAGGACCGCGGACAGGCGCAGCAGGTCGCGCGGGGTGTACGTCGGTGTGCCGGGTATCTCGGCGAAGAGCGTGACCGGTTTGGCCGAGGCCGGGAGCGTGTGGCAGAAGCCCGCCGCGGCCGTGGACGCCAGCGCGGCGGCGACCGGGTTGACCCCCGTACCCACCGCCGCCGCGACCACCAGCGGCACGAGGACGGACGAGCGGGCGGAGCGGGACTGGAGGACCAGATGCGCGGCCGTGCTCACCGCGACGACGAGCGCGAGGAACAGCCACGGGGCCACGTCCCCCGGCAGCCCGGACACCAGCCATCCCGCCGCTCCCGAGTCCGCGAGCGCGACCCCCATCGCCATCGTCGCGGCCATGAAGAGGAGCAGCGACCAGGGAACGGTCTTCAGTGCGTCCTTCAGGCCCACGGTCCCGAGGGCGGGCGAGGCCGCGACGACCGCGCCGATCAGGGCGACGACCGCGGGGGACACCTGGTGGAGGGGCTCGCTGCACCACAGCGCGACCACCGTGGCGAGCAGCAGCGCGCACCGCGACTCGGCGGGCGACCAGGTGCCGGTGACCGGCTGCTCGCTGTGCTGCTGGATGTCATCGGCCGTGATCCGTACGGGAGTTCGGCGGTCCGCTCGCCGAGTCGTCGTCAACAGCACGGTCTCGGCGGCCAGATGGGAGGACGCCACGGCCAACGGCAGCCCGAGCAGCAGCCACTGGGTGAAATCGATACGGTCCCCGGTCGTCTCCCACAGCACCGACACCGTGATCAGATGCGCACCCGCACCGATCAGGGTCGCCACCGCCGACAGCAGGATCACGGTCGGAAAGAGCAGCGCCAGCATCACGACCAGTCGCTTCCGGTCGGCCAGCACCTTGGCGAGCGCGAGGAACACCGGCAGCGCGAGCGCCGCCCGTCCGGAGGTCGCGGGCACCGCGAAGGCCGTCACCACCAGCGCGGCCGTCGTCAGATGCACCAACTGCCTGACGCTGCGCGCCCCGCCGACGAGGAAGGCCGCCGCCCGCCCCGCGAGCCCGGTCCGGGCCACGGCCGCCGCCAGCACGAACGCACAGATCAGCAGCCAGACCGTCGAGTCCCCGAGCGTGCCGAAGAGCGTCTCGCTGCTGATCACACCGGTCACCGTCAGCGCGAGTCCCGCACCGAGGGCGATGTACGTGTCGTCGATGGGCGTACCGATCCACGCACAGGTCGCCAGCGTGAACACGGCCAGCGTCAGCCGCGCGTCACCACCGAGCCCGGGAAAGTTGCCGGGCACGATCAGCAGGGCACAGAGGCTCAGGGCCACACAGAGAGCGGCGGCTTGCCGGAGATTCAGACTCACGACACCAAGAGTTCAACCGCCCCGTGAGCCCCCAATGAGCCCCAGATGAGGGAACCTTCACGCGAGCCCCGTAAGGGGCGCGGGGAACTGCGCGATCAGCCAGGTCCGGCCCGCAGCCGAACAACGACCGACCCAACAGCCCACTCACACCGGGAGCCGATACCCCATCCCCCGCACGGTCTCCACCCGCTCAACCCCAAGCTTCTTCCGAAGCGAACGCACATACACATCAACGATGTTGGACCCCGGATCGAAGTCATACCCCCACACATGCGACAGGATCTGCTCACGCGACAGAACCTGCCCGGGATGCCGCAGAAACAGCTCCAGCAACACGAACTCACGGGCCGTCAGGTCAACCACCCGCTCGCCCGCGCGAGCCCGCCGCGTACGCAGATCCAGCGTGAGGTCACCCCCGCGCAGCACGGTGACCTCGGGAACCCCCGCCGCCGTACGCAGCCGCAGCCGCACCCGCGCAAGAAGTTCCTCGAACCGGAACGGCTTGGTCATCCAGTCGTCGGCGCCGCCCTCCAGACCGGCCACCGCGTCGCGTACGGAGTCCCGGGCGGTCAGCACGATCACCGGGACCGTCACCCGGGCTTCACGCAGTTCGCGCAGCACGGTGAACCCGTCCCGGCCGGGCAGCCCGATGTCCAGGATCACCAGGTCGAAGCCGCCGGTGAGCGCGTACTCGTAGGCGGAGTCGCCGTCCGCGACGACGGTCGTGGTGAAGCCGCCCGCGCGCAGGCCCTTCTCGACGAAGGAGGCGATGCGCTCCTCGTCCTCGACGATCAGGATGCGCTTCATGTCCAACAGGCCTTTCCGGTACAGGCAGTACGGGTGGTACGGGTGTTCATGCGCGGTCCGCCTCAAGGAGCGGGTCCGGCACCGAGTCGAGCACGACGGCGAAGGTGGCCCCGCCGCCCGGGGTCTGCCGCAGCCGGACCTTCCCGCCCCGGTGCCCCTCCGCGATGGCCCGCACGATCGACAGGCCGAGGCCCGCGCCGCTGCCCCGGGTGCCGCGCCGGGAGGTGCCGCGCCGGAACCGCTCGAAGATCACCTCGGCGTCCTGCGGCTGCACACCGGGGCCCGAGTCGGCGACGTACAACTCGATGCGGTCGCCGGCGACACGCGAGCCGATGACGCGCGAGCCGATCCGGATCGACTGGCCGGGGACGGTGTGCTGCACGGCGTTCTGGGCGAGCTGGACCATTGCCTGGGTGATGCGCTGCGGGTCCAACTGGGCTTCCCCGTCGGCGACTTCGGCCAGTTCCCAGTGGCGGTCGCCGAGGGTGCGGGCCTTGACGAAGACATCGGCGGTGAGTTCGGCGAGCTGCACCGGTTCGGGCGTGACGAAGTCCGGGCGCTCGGCCTTGGCGAGCAGCAGCAGGTCCTCGACGATGCGGCTCATCCGGTCGAGTTCGTCGGTGACCAGCCGGATGGTCTCCTCGCGCTCGGCCGGGTCGTCGCCCATCAGCTCCAGATGGCCGCGCACGATGGTGATCGGGGTGCGCAGTTCGTGGCCCGCGTCGTCGACGAACTCGCGCTGGGCAGCGAAGGCGCCTTCCAGACGGTCGAGCATCGCGTTGAAGGTCTCGGCGAGCGCGGCGATGTCGTCGTGGCCACGGACCGGGATGCGCCGGGTGAGGTCCTGCTCGGTGAGCTGCGCGGCGGCGGTACGCACCAGACGTACCGGCTTGAGGATCCGCCCGGCCACCACCCAGCCGATCCCCGTCGTCATCAGCAGCGCGACCCCGGAGATGGCGAGCAGGATGCGGAACACCTCGTCCACGCGGTCGTGCTCGCGCCCCGGATGGAAGGCGACCACGAAGGCGGCCTCCGGGTCACCGCCGGAGCGGGCGATGGCGACCTTGGCCCACCGGACGTCCCCGGCGGCGCGGTGCAGCGTGCCGGTGGACTCGGCGGAGTCGAAGATCTGCCGGCGGCCGGCCTCGTCCTGGTGCAGGGGCAGTCCCGCGGGGATCTCACGGTCCTGGACGAGCTTCGCCGGGGCCGCGTCAGGGTTTCCCGCGAGCAGCCCCATCAGTTCCTCGTCCGGATCGGCGTACTGCCGTTCCAGGAAGACCTTGAGGAGCCGCCCCGGCTCGGTGAACCGCTCCCCGGTCGCGGGGTCCACCCCCCGCTCCTCGAAGTTCGCGAACTCGCCCGCCTCCTGGGCGAGCAGACCGCTGACGCGGGAGTCGACGTCCCGCAGGAGGATCGAACGCGTGGTCGTGGCCACGGCGGCGAGCGCGACGGCCATCACGAGCAGCAGCCAGAGCAGGATGCGGACCCGGGCCGAGATCCGCCGGCGCACGGGAACGTGATCGAGATCGGAATCGGACATGGGTGCGGGTACGGGCTCAGCCGTCGTCCCCGGGTCCGTCGTCATCGTCATCGTCGTCACTCACCGGAGGCCGCGACACGACCTCGTCACTCGGCGTCGGAGCCGCCGTCGGAGAGGCGGTCGACGTGGGCGTCGCGGAGGGCGACCCGCTCTCCAGCTCCACCTTGGGCGGCACCTTCGGAGACTCCGGACTGTCGGTCAGGGCGTAACTCGTGGCGGCGATCCCCAGAGGAATCACCACCACAGCGGCGAGAGCCGCCATCCGATGAGAGAAAACCATGCCCCGATGCTGCGGCCCTCACCGGCGCCCCCGCATGAGCGCCGGATGAAGAACTCTTCATCCGAGCTCGACGACGCGGCAGGGGGCGCCGTTTCAGGGACGCGGGGAACTGCGCGACCGGCCACGACGAAGCCGCAGCCGACGAACTACCTAATTGTCCAGCCCGATGGCGAACGCGGCCTCAAGATCATGCTGAGAGTATGTACGGAACGCCACATGCGTATCCGTCCCCTCCACCCCCGGAATCTTGCTGATCATCCCGGGAATCACATCCGCCAGATCGTCATGCGCCTTCACCCGGACCATGGCGATCAAGTCATACGTGCCAGTCACGGAGAACACCTCACTGACGGAGTCCAGCGCGGCGATCGACTCCGCGATCTCGGGGATCCGGTCCACGCTGGTCTTGATGAGCACGATCGCGGTGATCACGGCTGGTTTTCTCCCTTGGTGGCCATGGCTGGGTTTTCACCTTACTCAGCCTCACGCCCGGGAGTCTTTTCGGCCGGGGGTCCGGGGGTTGTCCCCCGGGAGAACACAGCAGCTGTACGTCCGTAGCGGACCCACGCGTAGAGGAACCCCGCCGAGAACCCCAGCAAATGCGCCAGATACGCCACCGCCGGCCCCTGGGTCGCGCGGCTTGCCGCCATCCACTGGAGGGACACCCAGAAGGGCAGGACGACCCAGGCCGGAAACCGGAGCGGCAGGAAGAAGAGGAACGGAAAGAGACTGGTCACCCGGGCTTTGGGGAACAGGTAGAGGAACGCACCGAGGACCGCGGAGATCGCCCCGGACGCGCCGACCAACGTCTGCGCGGAGTCGGAGTGGGCGGCCGCGTAGCCGAACAGGGCGAGGTAGCCACAGCCCAGATAGAAGAGGGCGAACGCGAAGTGGCCCATCCGCTCCTCGGCCATCGCCCCGAAGACATAGAGGAAGAGCATGTTCCCCAGCAGATGCAGCCAGCTGCCGTGCACGAAGAGGGCGGTGGCCGGAGTGACGGCGGCCCTCGGTGTCCCCTCGAACAGTTCGACGGGCACCACGCCCCAGCGCTCGAAATAGGCCCGCTGGGCGGAAAGCAGCTCGTCACCGGTGCCGTACGCGGGACTGAGACCCGAGCCCGGGCCGATCACGAAGACCAGGCAGCACAGGGCGATCAGTCCGTAGGTCACCGGAGCGGACTGACCCCGGACCGACCTGACTGCCCTGTCGACGGGCCTACCCCAGTTGCCGATCATGAGCAGAGCATGACGTAACGGGAGCAAACCGCACAGAGCGCCTCGCCGCTCCCGGTGGACGCGCGTCGAGTACCCGCCAGGCCTTAGGGTTACGAGCCACACGCTCCAGGGAACCTGGTGCGGCATGGAGACTCAGGAAAGAGAGCGACTGCAACGATGACGGTACCCCTGCCGACCGCCGAGACCCGGTGGCGCTGCACGCTCTGCGGCAACCTCACGCGCTTCGACGTGACCCGTTCGTCGAAGGTCGTCGAGTACGTGCATCTGGACCTGGCCGGGGAACCGAAGATCGAGGAGCGCGACGTGGTCAGTGAGACCATCGAGTCGGTGCGCTGTCGCTGGTGCAATGCGGTGGATCAGGTGGAACTGGTGGACAGGCCGGGCGCCGGCTCCTGACAGGAGCGGGCCCCGCACGGACGATGGGGTGAAGGATGGTGGAGACCACCACGGGCGGGGAGCCGGACGACGGCGCCGCCGAGGTGCTCGACCGTCCGCTGCCCGACGGCGTGCGCCGCAGAGTCGTACAGATCGTCTCGGACGGTTTCGGCGGGCTGACCGTGGCCGAACTGCCCGTACAGCTGCGACAGTACGCCCGGTTCGCCCCCAATCGACGTGCCAAGTTCGCGGGCAATGCGATGGCGGCGGCCCTGGAGACGGACCCGCTTTTCAGACAGCGCATCGCCGAGAAGCTCAGAGAGGCCCAGTCGGAGCTGACCGGCGCCCTCGACTCCGGCTCGCCGCCCCCGGCCGCGGACCCGCTGGATGTGGCGGCCGCGGCCTATGTGCTGCGTCCCCCGGGCTGGGTGAAGCTGGTGACCGCCGCGGGCGAGGAGGCCCTGCGGGCGGACGCCGAGCGCGCCGACGAGGAGACCCGCGCCGAGCTCGACCGGCTGCGCGAGGAGCTCGCCGAGGCGCGCGGCCAGACCCGCACCGAGACGGAGCGGCTGCGGACGGAGCTGGAGTCGGCGAAGAAGGAAGCCGAATCGCTTCACCGCAAGCTGCGCGGGGCCCTCAGTGACGTCAAACGCGGCGAGGCGGCCCTGCGCAAGCTGCGGGGCGAGATGGAGGCCGTCCGCGGCGAGGGGCAGGCCCAGGTGTCCGCCGCCGAGAGCGAGGCCCGGCGGCTCAAGGCGCGGCTGAGCGAGGTCGAGGCCACCCTGGAGGCCACCCGCCGCGCGGCCCGCGAGGGACGCAGCGTCGAGGACATGCGCGTACGGCTGCTGCTGGACACCGTGCTCGACGCGGCACAGGGGCTGCGGCGCGAACTCGCCCTGCCGCCGGTGTCGGTGCGGCCCGCCGAGACCGTGGACGCGGTCGAACCGGGACGGATGACACCAAAAGACATCGCGGCCCGCGCGCTGTCCGAGAACGATCCCGCGATCCTCGACCAGTTGCTCGCGCTGCCGCAGGCGCATCTGGTCGTCGACGGCTACAACGTCACCAAGACCGGCTATCCGCAGATGCCCCTGGAAAAGCAGCGGCTGCGGCTCCTCGGGCAGCTCTCGCAGCTCGCCGCGCAGACCGGCGCGGAGGTCACCTGTGTCTTCGACGGGGCCGAGCTGGCCGCCCCGGTGCTGCTCGCCCCGCCGCGCGGGGTGCGGGTGCTCTTCTCCAAACCGGGCGTCACCGCCGACGAGTTGATCCGTCAGCTGGTGCGCGCCGAGCCGCCCGGGCGGCCCGTCATCGTCGTCTCGACCGACCGCGAGGTGGCCGACGGGGTGGCGAAGGCGGGGGCGCGCCCGGTGGCCTCCGCGGTCCTCCTGAAGCGTTTCTCGCGCGGCTGAGCGAGCGGGTTTCAAGCGGTCCCGCAAGGGAATTTCGCTCGGCCGACCTTCTGATGGTGTACGTCACCTACGTAACAGGCACCCCAAGTGCAACACATGTGCATCTTGCCCGAATTGGCGAAACCTTCACGCAACGTAGCGTCAAACGAGCATTACTGCATGTGAGTTGAGTGCAAAGAATGCGGTCGGTGACCGAGATTTTTCCGAGGAGGATTTGAACTGATCACAAGAACATCACTAGGGTCGGGCGTCGAACCTCTACTCGGGTGATCACTCATTGGGAGTGACGGTGGAGGGGCACCGCCAACCGGTGTTCTCGGTGGGCGGCTGAGGTAATGAAGGAGCTCGCCTCCGTGGCGTCCCACCGTCGACCGAAGCAGCCGAGCCGCACCCGTGTGACCGTGCTCACCACCGCCGCCGCTGCAGCCGTGGCCCTCAGCTCGCAGGCGGCCAACGCCGCGCCCAGCGAGAAGCCGAACAAGGACGAGGTCAAGACCAAGGTCGACGCGCTCTACGAAGACTCGGCGCGGGCCACGGACAGGGCCAACGGGGCCGAGGAGAAGGCGAAGAAGCTCGAAAAAGAGATCGACACCATCCAGGACCAGGTCGCGCGAGGCCAGGACGAGCTCAACACCATGCGCGACAGCCTCGGTCTGATGGCCAGCTCCCAGTACCGCACGGGCGCGATCGACCCCTCCGTCCAGCTCTTCCTCTCCTCCGACCCGGACGACTACCTCGACAAGGCGTCCACGATCGACCAGCTGAGCGCTCAGCAGGTCGAGGCGCTGAAGAAGGTCCAGGAGAAGCAGCGGACCCTCGCCCAGCAGCGTGAGGAAGCCGCCGGCAAGCTCAAGGACCTCTCCGAGACCCGCAAGACGCTGGCTCAGAAGAAGAAGGAAGTCCAGACCAAGCTCGCCGACGCGCGCAAGCTCCTCAACACCCTGACCGCGCAGGAGCAGGCGGCCCTGAAGACCGCGGACACGCGTGCCAGCCGGGACGCCGGGGACCGCATCGAGCTCGGCAACGAGGTGCCCGCCTCCGAGCGCGGTGCCGCCGCCCTCGCCGCCGCCAAGACCCAGATGGGCAAGCCGTACGTCTCCGGCGGCAGCGGCCCCAACTCGTACGACTGCTCCGGTCTGACGCAGTGGGCGTACGGCCAGGCCGGTGTGTCGATATCCCGGACCACCTACACGCAGCAGAACGACGGCACGAAGATCGGCCGCGATCAGCTCAAGCCCGGTGACCTGGTCTTCTTCAACAGCCTCGGCCACGTCGGTCTGTACGCGGGCAACGGCGTCATCGTGCACGCCCCGAAGCCGGGTGCCGTCGTCCGTCTCGAGTCCATGAGCACGATCGGCACCTTCCAGTTCGGCGTCCGGGTCTGATCCCCGGCTCCCTCCTCCGGTCGTCCGCGATCTGATTCCCCGTCCGGCCCGGAGCCTCTCCGGGCCCGCCGGGAGGTTGATCGCCACGCCGCCCGAACGGGCGAATTCCCGTAACTCGCGCTGACCCCACGCCCCGCTGATGACCTGCGTCTGAGGCGGGGCGTCACGTTGTGTACCCGTATGGGTCTTTGGCCACCGCGTAGTCGCACGGCTACTGTCTGCCGCGTTTCCCCCAACTCCGGGGGCACGTCAGCGGAAGGGAGTGCGGCTTCCTGTGGGGTCCCATCGCCGCCTTGTACCGTCCGGCTTCGACCGGGGCGCCCGAGGCGCCACCCTGTGCGTACTGACCGCCGCGGCCGCGGCCCTCGGCGTCCTGCCGGCCGGCGCCGCGCCGCAGGACGACACCCGTGCAGAGGTGGACCGGCTGTACGAGGAGGCCGAGCACGCCACCGAGTCGTACAACAAGGCCGACGAGCGCTCGGACACACTGCGCGACCAGGTGGACAGGGCGCAGGACCGGATCGCCAGACAGCAGGACCGCATCAACACCATGCGGGACGCGCTCGGTTCGCTCGCCGGGGCGCAGTACCGCTCCGGCGGCCTCGATCCCTCACTCGCGCTGATGTTCTCCGACGATCCCGACGAGTACCTCGACAAGGCCGCCGTGCTCGACCGGATCAGCTCCCGGCAGGCCGGGGAACTCAAGGAACTGCAGGGCGCCATGCGTGATCTCTCCCAGGAGCGCGAGGAGGCGACCCGCAAGCTCACCGAACTGGACAAGAGCCGCAAGGCCGTCGCCCGGCACAAACGCACCGTCGAGCAGAAGCTGTCCAAGGCGCGGCAGTTGCTCAACGCCATGCCGGACGCCGACCGTGCCGCCTACGACCGGGCCTCCCGCTCGGGCGGCCGTGTCCCCGACCTCACCGGCGCGGTCCCGTCCTCCGGCCGCGCGGCAGCCGCCGTCGCCGCGGCCCGCTCGGCCGTCGGCCGCCCGTACGTCTGGGGCGCCAACGGACCCACCGGGTTCGACTGTTCGGGCCTCACCCAGTGGTCGTACGCGCAGGCCGGTGTCGGGCTGCCGCGCACCTCGCAGGCCCAGGCGCACACCGGACGACAGGTGTC
Source organism: Streptomyces sp. NPDC058697 (assembly GCF_042715345.1). Lineage (NCBI taxonomy): Bacteria > Bacillati > Actinomycetota > Actinomycetes > Kitasatosporales > Streptomycetaceae > Streptomyces > Streptomyces sp. NPDC058697. Next base: position 18,038 of record NZ_JBHXSU010000032.1, on the reverse strand, counting down.
GCTCTCCCAGGCGCAGCCCGGTGACATCGTCACCTACCGGGGCGACGCCAGCCATGTCGGGATGTACGTGGGCAACGGCCAGGTGATCCACGCGCCCTACCCGGGCGCCCCGGTGCGCTACGACCCGGTGGGCATGATGCCCGTCAACACCGTGACGCGCCCCTGACCCCACCGGCCGGGCGCCGTACGATCAGGGTCGTGGCTGGTCGTGGGCGTGCGCCGAGGTGGGTCGTGGGAGTGCTGCTGGCGGCTCTGACCGCGTCGGCCGGCTGCGGTGGCGGCTCGGGGACCGACAGCGCGTCCGGCGACGTCCAGCGCGTGCTCGACACACGGGCGGCCGCGGTGCGCGACGGCAGCGAGCGGGAGTTCGTGGCGACGCAGGCACCCGCCTCCCTCGCCGCCGGGGAACGGGCCGCCGCGCGCACCGAGTTCAGGAACCTGCGGGCGGTCCCGCTGGCCGACTGGACGTACCGCGTGACCGGCCTGCACCGCTCCGGCGACCGCGCCACGGCCGACGCGGAGCTCCACTACCGCATAGAGGGCTACGACAAGGCCCCCATCGTCACCGCCCGCACGCTGAGCCTGGCACGGGCCGACGGGCGCTGGTACGTGACCGAAGACCGGCCCGCCAAGGACTCCAGCCAGCAGCTGTGGGAGCAGGGGGCCGTCGTGGCCGTACGCGGCGAGCACAGCCTCGTCCTGGGCGTCGGCCGCCCGCGCGACGCGCTGCGCCACTACGCGGAACTGGCCGACCGTGCGGTGCCCGCGGTGCGGGAGGCGTGGGGCGAGGACTGGTCGCGGCGGGTCGTCGTCCTCGTACCGAAGTCGCTGGACGGGATGGCGGAGCTGCTCGGGGCGCCCGCGTCCGGGTACCGGGGGATCGCCGCGGTCACCACGGGCGAGGCGGGCGGATCCACGAAGGCGCCCGCCGACCGGATCATCGTCAACCCCGACGCGTACGGGGTGCTCGGCGCCTTCGGACGGCAGGTCGTCCTCACGCACGAGACGACCCATGTCGCGACCCGCGCGTCGACCTCGGCGGCCACCCCGCTGTGGCTCTCCGAGGGGTACGCGGACTGGGTCGGCTACCGCGGCACCGGGCGCACGGCGCAACAGGCCGCGCCGGAGCTGGCGCGGGCGGTGGCCGAGGGGCGGGTGCCCGCCGCGCTCCCGGGCGACGAGGACTTCGGCTTCGGCGGCGACGCGGGGGCGCTGGCGCGGGCCTACGAGGGCGGGTGGCTGGCCTGCCGACTGATCGCCGAGCGGTGGGGCGAGGTGCGGCTGGGGGAGTTCTACCGGGCCGTGGGCGAGCGGCAGAAACGGGCCGGGGCCGTGGAGGCGGGGCTGGAGGAGGTCCTGGGCACGTCGCTGGAGGAGTTCACGGCGGTTTGGCGGGCGTATGTGCGGGATCGGCTTGGGTGATGTGTGTCGGCTGCGGGTGGGTAGGGGGCTGGTCGCGCCCCGCGGCGGAGCCGCAAATGTCACAGCCCCGCGCCCCTTAGAAGCTCGCGTGCACCCGTGCTTTTAGGGGCGCGGGGAACTGCGCGACCAGCCACGACGGACCCGCACACGAAGCACCGCACCGCACCGGCCATCCAGCAGAGCCGCTCCAGTAGAGCCGCTCAGGAGTTCAGCGGCTCCTCCGTGCGGGCCGTCCGAGCGGGCAGCTCGGCCGGGGTCGCGTACGACACCGTGTCGCGCCAGAGAAGGGTGGCGGCGGTTACGGACGCGGCGACCAGCAGGCCGTTGCGGATGACGAGCAGCGTGATGCCGAGGCCGTCGCTGCCGACGACGTTCGCGAAATAGACGGGGAACTCCAGGACGGTGAAGAAGCACGCCGTCAGGACCATCCCGGCCGGCAGCCCCATCCGGCTGCCGCGGAAGACCAGGCACACGGCGGCCAGACCGACCAGCCATACCATGTACTGCGGGCTGATCACCCGGCTGGTCGTCGTGAACAGGAGCACCGCCACGAAGGCGGCGTCCGCGAGCGTGTGCGCCAGGAAGCGCGTCGCCAGCAGCCGCCACATCAGCAGCCAGCCGAACGCGAGCCCCGTCAGCAGCAGGGCCGCCGTGCTCACCAGGTCCACGTACGGCCCGAGGAACTCCACCGAGCCGTAGTTGAGCAGGACCTGGCCCTCCCAGCCGTGGTGCCGGGCGATGTGGAAGACCAGGGAGCCCAGGGACTCGACCTCGGTCCCGCGGTCGCGCTGGAAGGTCATGAACGCGAACGCGCCGGGCATCGACACCGCGAACAGCAGTGCCAGCCCCGCGGCCGTCGCCGCCGCCGAGGCCCACGCCTTCCGCTTCGGCGTGCCCACGAGCAGCAGCGCCGGCCACACCTTCAGCATCGCGCCGAACGCGACGAGCACGCCCATCACGCGCGGATGCCGGGCGCCCACGAGGATCGCGGCCACGACGACCGCCGTCACCATCACGTCGTACCGCGAATACACCGTCGGCCCGAGCAGCGGCACGCCCACCACCCACGCCCAGGCGCCGCGCGGCGACTTGCCCGGACGCCGGCCCGCGTACAGGAGCAGGCCGAAGGCGACCAGGTCGGCGAGGAAGGCGAGGACGAAGAACGCCGAGGTGTACTCCAGGAACGGCAGCAGCGCGGGGGAGAGGATCGCGAGGGCCGCGGCCGGCGGGTACTGCCAGGTCACGTCGTCCAGCGGGAACGTGCCGGTGCGCAGGACCTCGTACCAGCCCTGGTAGATCACCGAGACGTCGCTGGTGACATCGGGGCCGGGGAAGATCCACACCTTGAAGACGAAGAGCAGCAGCATCAGCCTGGTCAGGCCCCAGGTCCCCACCAGCGGATACGGGAACCCCGCCCCCCTCGCTCCCGTCATGCCCACCTGTCCTCTTCGGTACGGATCCTGTGTGCGGCCATGATTCCCCGCGCGCCTGTGCGAGAGCCATGAAGCGCGGCCGTGCGGAGCTGCCGGGTGCGGGTTCGGTACGTCCGTGCTTTCGGTACTGTCGACGGCGATGCACAAGACCCTGATCGTGACCAACGACTTTCCGCCGAGACCGGGCGGCATCCAGGCCTTCCTGCACAACATGGCGCTGCGCCTGGACCCCGAGCGGCTCGTCGTCTACGCCTCCACGTGGAAGCGGGGCCGGGAGGGAGCCGAGGCGACGGCCGCCTTCGACACCGAACAGCCCTTCGCCATCGTACGCGACCGAACAACCATGCTGCTGCCCACTCCGAGGGTCTCCCAGCGGGCCGTGGGGCTGCTCCGCGAGCACGGCTGTACGTCGGTGTGGTTCGGTGCCGCGGCACCGCTCGGGCTGCTGGCGCCCGCGCTGAGGAAGGCCGGCGCGGAGCGCCTCGTGGCCACGACGCACGGTCATGAGGCGGGGTGGGCGCAACTGCCCGGCTCGCGCGGGCTGCTGCGCAGGATCGGCGAGTCGACGGACACGATCACGTATCTCGGTGAGTACACGCGCTCGCGGATCGCCGCCGCGCTGACGCCCGAGGCGGCCGCGCGGATGGCCCAACTGCCGCCGGGCGTCGACGAGAAGACCTTCCACCCCGGTTCGGGCGGCGACGCAGTCCGGGCCCGGCTCGGCCTGACCGACCGCCCGGTCGTGGTCTGCGTCTCCCGGCTGGTCCCGCGCAAGGGCCAGGACACGCTCATCCTCGCGATGCCGCGGATCCTGGCGCGTGAGCCCGAGGCGGTGCTGCTGATCGTGGGCGGCGGGCCGTACGAGAAGGACTTGCGCAGGCTCGCGCACGAGACCGGTGTCGCCGACTCGGTCCGCTTCACCGGGGCCGTCCCCTGGTCCGAACTCCCCGCCCACTACGGCGCCGGTGACGTCTTCGCCATGCCGTGCCGCACCCGCCGCGGGGGCCTCGACGTCGAGGGGCTCGGCATCGTCTACCTGGAGGCCTCCGCGACCGGGCTTCCCGTGGTCGCGGGCGACTCCGGCGGGGCGCCTGATGCCGTCCTCGACGGCGAGACCGGCTGGGTCGTCCGGGGCGGCTCCCCGGAGGACGCGGCCGATCGCATCGTCGCGCTGCTGGGCGATCCGGAGCTGCGGTGCCGGATGGGGGAGCGGGGGCGGGAGTGGGTCGAGGAGAGGTGGCGCTGGGATCTGCTGGCGGAGAGGCTGAAGGAGCTGCTGTAGGGGTTCTGTACGGCTGCTTCTTGGAGCTCGGCGGGGAGGGTTGCCGGGCGGGTGCGGGTGCGGGTGCGTCGTGGCTGATCGCGCAGTTCCCCGCGCCCCTGAAAAGACGGCAGGTGCAGCCCCAGCCCCTTTAGGGGCGCGGGGAACTGCGCGATCAGCCCCCACCGGGCCGCAGCCATCACAACCACCGGACCCGCGCCACAAGAACGATCCAGTGAGGCTCAGCCTCGATAGATGGCCTCGATCTCGTCCGCGTAGTCCTTCGCCACCACATTGCGCTTGAGCTTGAGGGACGGCGTGAGATGGCCGGAGTCCTCGGTGAACTGGGAGGCGAGAACGCGGAACTTCCGCACAGACTCCGCCTTCGACACCGCGGCGTTGCCGTCGTCGACCGCGCTCTGGATCGCCGCGAGCAAATCCGGATCCTGTCCGAGCGACGCCGCGGTGGAACCCGCCGGCTTGCCGTGCTCGTCGGCCCAGCGGCCCAGGAACTCGTCGTCGACGGTGATCAGCGCGCCCACGAACGGACGCCCGTCGCCGACGACCATGCACTCCGCGACCAGCGCGTGCGCGCGGATGCGGTCCTCGATCACGGCCGGGGCGACGTTCTTGCCGCCCGCGGTGACGATGATCTCCTTCTTGCGGCCGGTGATCCGCAGATAGCCGTCCTCGTCGAGCGTGCCGATGTCACCGGTGTGGAACCAGCCGTCGGCGAGCGCCTCGGCGGTCGCGGCCTCGTTGTTCCAGTACCCCTTGAACAGGTGCTCGCCGTGCAGCAGCACCTCGCCGTCGTCCGCGATGCGGATCACGGAGCCCGGCAGCGGCTGGCCGACCGTACCGATCTTCTGCCGGTCCCACGGGTTGAAGGCGGTGGCCGCGCAGGACTCGGTGAGGCCGTAGCCCTCCAGGACCGTGAAGCCGATACCGCGGAAGAAGTGGCCGAGCCGCTCGCCCAGCGGGGCGCCGCCGGAGATCGCGTACTCGCCCTTGCCGCCGAGCACCGCGCGCAGCTTGCTGTAGACGAGTGCGTCGAACGTCTTGTGTTTGATCCGCAGGCCGATCGACGGGCCCGACGGGGTGTCCAGCGCGCGGCTGTACGCGATCGCCGTGTCCGCCGCCTTGTCGAAGATCTTGCCCTTGCCGTCGGCCTGCGCCTTGGCCCGCGCCGAGTTGTAGACCTTCTCGAAGACGCGCGGCACACCAAGGATCAACGTCGGCCGGAACGAGGCCAGTTCGTCGGTGAGGTTCTTGATGTCCGGGACCATGCCCAGCTTGATCGGCGCCATCATCGGCGCTACCTGCACGAGCCGCCCGAAGACGTGCGCGAGCGGCAGGAAGAGCAGAACCGAACACTCACCCGTACGGAACAGGGGGCGCAGCCGCTCCACGATGTTGCCGCACTCGGCGAAGAAGCTGCGGTGGGTCAGCACACAGCCCTTGGGGCGCCCGGTCGTGCCGCTGGTGTAGACGATGGTCGCCGGGTCGTCGGCCTTGGCGAGCGAGCTGCGCTCCTCGACGGCGGCGTCCGTGACGTCCTTGCCGGCCCGGCCCAGCTCCTCGACACCGCCGCCCTCGATCTGCCAGATGTGCTTGAGGTGGGGCAGCCCGTCACGCACCGACTCCACGGCGGCCGCGTGCGCGTCCAGCTCCACGACGACGGCCGTCGCGCCCGAGTCGCCGAGGATCCACTGCACCTGCTCCGCCGAGCTGGTCTCGTACACCGGCACGGTGACCGCGCCCGCGCTCCAGATCGCGAAGTCGAGGAGCGTCCACTCGTAGCGCGTACGGGACATGAGGCCGACCCGGTCGCCCGGCGCCACGCCCGAGGCGATCAGGCCCTTGGCGGCGGCCTGCACCTCGGCGAGGAAGGTCGTGGCCGAGACATCCGTCCAAGTGCCGCCGACCTTACGGGCGATGACCGCCACGTCCGGATGCTGCGCGGCGTTTCTGCGGACGATGTCGGTCAGATTGCCGTCCGCGGGGACCTCGTACAAAGCCGGAAGGCTGAACTCGCGCAAGACTGCTGCTCCTCATAGGGCGCCGACGCCACGACTTCGTGTGATGCGACGGAGCGGTCCAAGGCTCGGGCGTGTGCTCTGGGACTCAGGTGGTTGAAACCCTGAGCACGACTGGACTGCCCGGACGTTACCCGCCGGTACTGCCTCTAGGACAGGGGGGTCGGGTGAGATGTTCCCCGCGTCACACGCGTTGGTGTTCCTCTTGAGTGTTTCTCCGCGCAGAGTAGTCCACCACGTTACTGACCGGGAGGTAACCGCAGGTCCGCCCGCGTCTACACACGTTTGCTCCACAGGCTTACCCTTGATCGCCATGGCAGGCACACAAGGCGGCGACGCCGACGACATCGGCGGCCCGGGCGGCGAGGCCCGAAAGACACGCGTCCACGTGGTGAGCGACGTGCACGGAAACGTCCGTGACCTGGTCGGGGCGGGTGACGGCGCGGACGCCCTGATCTGTCTCGGCGACCTCGTGCTCTTCATCGACTACGCCGACCACTCCCGCGGCATCTTCCCCGACCTGTTCGGCACCGAGAACACGGACCGCATCGTCGAGCTGCGCACCGCCCGCCACTACGAGGAGGCCCGGGCCTTCGGTGCGCGGCTGTGGGCGGGCGTCGACCGCGGACCCGCCATCGAGAAGGCCGTACGCAAGCAGTACGCCGAACTGTTCGCGGCGTTCCCCACCCCGACGTACGCCACTTACGGCAACGTCGACGTGCCGTCCCTGTGGTCGGAGTACGCCGGGCCCGGCACCACCGTGCTCGACGGCGAGCGGGTCGAGATCGGCGGCCGCGTCTTCGGCTTCGTCGGCGGGGGCCTGCGTACGCCCATGCGGACGCCGTACGAGATCAGCGACGAGGAGTACGCGGCGAAGATCGAGGCCGTCGGAGAGGTCGACGTCCTGTGCACGCACATTCCGCCGGAGGTGCCCGAGCTCGTCTACGACACGGTGGCGCGGCGCTTCGAGCGGGGGAGCCGGGCACTGCTCGACGCGATCCGGCGCACCCGGCCGCGTTACTCGCTCTTCGGCCACGTCCACCAACCACTGGCCCGGCGGATGCGCGTCGGCGCCACGGAGTGCGTGAACGTGGGTCACTTCGCCGGAACGGGGAAGCCGTGGGTGCTGGAGTGGTGAGGGCCACCGGCGGGCGCAGGGCCGGGGGCGGCGGGCCGTCCGCCGCGCGGTAGCCTTCACGCTGCATACACAGGTAGGAAGCGTTCGTACCCCGACGAACACCCCTATGTCCGGACCGCATCTGGAGGAGCCACGGCGATGGCGGAACACACCAGCTCGAGCATCACGATCGAGGCGGCACCGGCCGATGTCATGGCGGTGATCGCCGACTTCGCCCGCTATCCGGACTGGACCGGCGAGGTGAAGGAGGCGGAGGTGCTCGCCACGGACGAGAAGGGCCGCGCGGAGCAGGTGCGCCTCGTCATGGACGCCGGCGCGATCAAGGACGACCAGACCCTCGGCTACACCTGGACCGGCGACCACGAGGTCTCCTGGACCCTGGTCAAGTCCCAGATGCTCCGCTCCCTCGACGGCTCCTACATCCTCAAGCCCGCGGGCACCGGTGCCACCCAGGTCACCTACCAGCTCACCGTCGACGTCAAGATCCCCATGCTCGGCATGATCAAGCGCAAGGCGGAAAAGGTCATCATCGACCGCGCGCTGGCGGGCTTGAAGAAGCGGGTGGAGTCGGGCGAGAAGTAGTCGCGAGGCTCCGCGCTGGACTCCGTCGGGTGTTGTTTGGTCGGGTGCGGGTGAGTGGGGGCTGGTCGCGCAGTTCCCCGCGCCCCTGAAAGACGGGGCTGCGTCCCTGCCTTTCAGCCCGCCCGGTGTGTTTCAGCCTGTCCGGCGTTTGAGGACGAGGCCGTTGAGGCCGACTTCCCACCCACCCACGGTCAACCCACCCACCCCGCCAGCCCCGCACCACCCAGACCGTCCGGCGTTTGAGGACGAGCGTGTTCAGCGCGATACCGGGGGTCTGGGGGCGGAGCCCCCGGTAAGGGACGGGAATGGGTAGGGGCGGTGGGGGCGGAGCCCTCTCTGCTCAGCCCGCCGGTCAGGCACCGGTAGCGTTGACCTACATGCGCACCATCCTGATCACCGGCCCCGGCGGCTCCGGCCGCACCACCGTCGCCGCGGCCACCGCCCTGGAGGCCGCCCGCCAGGGCACCCGCACCCTGGTGCTCACAGCCGACCGCACCGACACCCTCGGCGCCATCCTCGGCACCCCCACCGGCGCCACCCCCACCGAGGCCGCCCCCCACCTCACCACGTGGCGTCCGGACGCCACCGAGGCCTTCCGCACGGACCTCCTCGCGTTCCAGGACCGCGCCACCACGGCCCTCGACCTCCTGGGCGCAGCCCGTCTGGACGGCGAGGAACTCACCCCCCTCCCCGGTGCCGAGGAACTCGCCCTGCTCCGCGCCCTGCGCGACGCGGCCACGGCGGACACGTACGACCTCCTGGTCGTCGACCTCCCGCCCACCCCCCAGGCGCTCGCCCTCCTCGCCCTCCCCGAACAGCTGCGCCGCTACCTCCGCCGCCTGCTCCCCGCGGAGCGCCAGGCCGCCCGCGCGCTGCGCCCCGTACTCGGCCGTCTCGCCGGCGTCCCGATGCCCTCGGAGTGGCTGTACGAGACGGCGGCCCGCTGGGACGTCGAGCTGGCCGCCGTCCAGCTGGCCGTCGAGGACGCGGCCACGACCGTACGGCTGGTCGCCGAACCGGGCCCGGCCGGCACCGACGCCGTGCGCGCCGCCGCCACCGGCCTCGCCCTGCGCGGCCTGCGCACCGACGCCCTGGTCGCGAACCGCGTCCTGCCCGACGCGTCCCCCGACACCTGGCTCGCCGCCCTCGCCGTACAGCAGCGCAAGGTGCTCGACGAGTGGCGTGACGAGTGGGGGCGGACGTTCGACGTACGCGAGATCCCCCACCTCGGCCGGGACCCGCGCGGCACCGAGGACCTCGCCGCGCTGCCCGTGCCCGCGCCGGGCGAGGCCCCGGGACCGGTCGAGTGGCCCGTCGCCGACCGCCTCGCCGAGGACGGCGTGCTCGTCTGGCACATCCCCCTCCCCGGTGCGATACGGGAGGAGCTGGACCTCGTACGCCGTGGTGACGAACTCGTCGTCACGGCAGGGCAGTTCCGCCGGATCGTGCCCCTCCCGTCCGCCCTGCGCCGCTGCACCGTGGACGGCGCCTCCCTGCGCGACGGCGAACTGGCCGTCCGCTTCGCACCGGACCCGGACCTGTGGCCCCGGGGAAGGTGACCGAGTCCCGTTCTGTGGCCGCGCGCACGATGAACGGTGTACCCCCGTTCGGGTAACGTCGAGAGATACAGATCCCACGCTTGGAGTCCGCCATGAGCGATGAGCGCCCCACGTCCGACGCCGACACCGCCAAGGACGCGTTCGACGAGGTGCGCGCGACCGACGCCGATGCCTGGGCGAAGGCGTGCGCCGAGGACCTCGCCGCGGAGAAGGCCCGCCGCCGCACCCAGTACGGCCAGCCGCCCGGCTCGGCCGCCGAGGAACTGCGCAAACTCGTCGACGCCGTCGCCGACAAGCTCTCCGGGCTGCAGTCGCCGCTGCTCGGCGCGGTCGCGGGCGGCGCCGCCCAGCAGATGGTCAACCAGGTCGTGCAGCAGGCCAAGGCCGCCGTCGAGCCCGTCATCGAGCGCAACCCCGACGTCTTCGACCACCTGGCCACCGCCGGCTCCGAACTGCTCGCCGCCTACCGCTCCGCGGTCGAGGCGCAGGAGCGGCGCTGGACCACCCGTGACACCGCCCAGGGCCCCCGTGACGAGGGCACCGGTCCCGGTGAACACATCGACCTCGACTGAAGCCGCTCGGGTACGGTTGGCCGTAGCGGGGCTCGACCGAAACTGAGGGATTCATGGGACTCACCATCGGCGTCGATATCGGCGGCACGAAGATCGCGGCCGGCGTGGTCGATGAGGAAGGCAACATCCTCTCGACCTTCAAGGTGCCGACTCCGACGACGCCGCAGGCCATCGTGGACGCGATCGCCGCGGCCGTAGAGGGCGCCCGGGCGGGGCACGAGATCGTCGGCGTGGGCATCGGTGCCGCCGGATACGTCAACCGCCAGCGCTCGACGGTCTACTTCGCGCCGAACATCGACTGGCGGCAGGAGCCCCTGAAGGACGAGGTGGAGGCCCGCGTGGGCCTGCCGGTCGTCGTCGAGAACGACGCGAACGCGGCGGCGTGGGGCGAGTACAAGTTCGGCGCGGGCAAAGGCCACCGCAACGTCATCTGCATCACGCTGGGCACCGGCCTCGGCGGCGGCATCATCATCGGCAACAAGCTGCGCCGCGGGCACTTCGGCGTGGCCGCCGAGTTCGGCCACATCCGGATGGTCCCCGACGGCCTGCTGTGCGGCTGCGGCTCCCAGGGCTGCTGGGAGCAGTACGCGTCCGGGCGGGCCCTCGTCAGGTACGCGAAGCAGCGGGCCAACGCGACCCCCGAGAACGCGGAGATCCTGCTGTCGCTCGGCGACGGCTCCCCCGACGGCATCGAGGGCAAGCACATCTCGATGGCCGCCCGCCAGGGTGACGCGGTGGCCGTGGACTCGTACCGCGAGCTGGCCCGCTGGGCCGGTGCCGGTCTTGCCGATCTGGCCTCGCTCTTCGACCCCTCCGCGTTCATCGTCGGCGGCGGTCTCTCGGACGAGGGCGAGTTGGTCCTCGACCCCATCCGCAAGTCGTACAAGCGCTGGCTCGTGGGTGGCAACTGGCGTCCGGTCGCCGATGTCATCGCCGCCCAACTGGGCAACGAGGCGGGGCTGGTGGGTGCGGCGGATCTGGCTCGGGAGCCCGATCCGATCATGTAGTGGCGCTTCGACCGCCCGCCTTTCCCTCCGGGGGGGGCGGGCGGTTCTGTTTGTGGGGGCGTGGGGTTGTGGGGTTGGCTGCGGGCCGGTGGGGGTTGGCCGCGCAGTTCCCCGCGCCCCTTAAAAGCCAGGGTTACCGCCCCGTCTCCAGGGGCGCGGGGAACTGCGCGACCAGCCCCCACCGGCCCGCGGTAAAACCACGACCCGACACCCCCCGCCCTATATCTTGATCACCATGCCGACCAGCCCTTCCGCCAGTCCGCTACCAGCGTCCCGTACGGAATCCGACGGCTCGGCCGTCATCCGGGTCCTCAGCTACAACATCCGCTCCATGCGAGACGACACCGCCGCACTCGCCCGGGTGATCACCGCCTGCGAGCCGGACCTCGTCCTGGTCCAGGAAGCCCCCCGCTTCTTCCGGTGGCGCAAGAAACTGGCCCGCCTGGCCGCCGCGTCCGGTCAGGTGATCCTCTCCGGCGGCGGTACGGCATCGGGCCCCGCCCTCCTCTGCTCCCTGCGGGCGACGGTCGAGCACACCGAGGACGTACTGCTCCCGCTCACCCCGGGACTGCACAGACGCGGCTTCGCCACCGCGGTCGTCCGCTTCGGCGGTGCCCGTCTCGGCGTACTGAGCTGCCACCTCTCCCTCCAGAAGGACGAGCGCCACGAGCAGGGCGGCATGCTCCTCGACCGCCTCGCAGCCCTGGACACCCCGCACGCCGTCGCGGGCGGCGACCTCAACGAACGACCGAACGGCCGCACCTTCAAGCGCCTCGCCACAGAGCTCCAGGACGGCTGGGCGGTGGCCCCGTGGGGCGCGGAGTACACCTCGACGCCCACCGACCCCCACCAGCGCATCGACGCGCTCTTCGCCACGGAGGGCGTGGAGGTACTGGGCTGCGGGGTACCGCTCGGCCACCCCGGCGTGACGGAGGCCGATCTGCGGGCCGCCACGGACCATCTGCCGGTCCTGGCGGCCCTCCGGGTGCCCGCCTCTCCCCGGCCATAGACAGGGCCCTGGAGCCATAGACAGGCCCCCGGCCATAGGCGAGGGCCCGCCCGGAGCGTCTCCGGACGGGCCCTCGTGCATGTACCGATACGGGCAGGGACAGGGTCAGACGACCGCGCCGCGCCCCGGGTCGTCCTCGTCCTCGTCGTCGCCGCGCATGCGGCCCACCAGCGTGGCGAAGCCGCCGAGGAAACCGCCGATGCCGATGGTGGCGAGCCACCAGGTCATGGTCCAGCCGAGCAGGACGGCGAGGAGCAGCAGGAGCGGGCCGCCGATCACGGCCAGCCAGGCGAACTTGGCCGTCGCGTCCGCGGCGGGCAGCGGGGGCGGCTCGGGCGGCACGAAGTGGCCCTCGTCGTCCTCGTCGAGGTCCTCCTCGGCCGGTTCGGGCATGGAGTAGTCACGCGGGCCGGAGACACCGGGCGCGAAGGCGACGGAGCTGCCGAGCGGTTTCTCGGCGGAGGGCTCGTCCTCCGCCGTCGGCTCCGTGGCCTCGGTGGCCTCGGTGGTGTCCGTCGCGTCCTTGGTGTCCTTGGACGCCTTGGTGCTTCTGGCGCTCTTCGTGTCGGTGTCGCCCGAGTCGTTCGTCTCGGGCTCCAGGAGCGCCAGGTCCTCGATCGACTTGAAGGGCTTGGCGCCGGGCGGGTCCGGCGGTTCGTCGCCGTACCCCGCGACGATCGCCTCCCACGCGGCGGCCTCGTCGAACGACGGGCCCTGTTCCTCACCGGACGGCGCGTCCTTCTCCTCGGGTTCGCGGTCCGCGTCGTGCTCAGCCACCAGTGGCCGTCCCTTCCTGCTGACCCGCCTGGCCCGCGCCGGTCTCCTTGCCGGCGCCGGGTGCGAGCCGGGAGACGAAGGCGAAGCTCTCCTCGAAGATCCGGTCCGCGTCGTGGTCCAACGTCGCGACGTGGTAGCTCTGTTCCAGGAGTATCTCCGCGACGTCGGTCGACGACACCCGGCTGAGGATGCGGGCCGAGTCGGCGGGCGGCACGACATGGTCCTGCGGGCTGTGCAGGAGCAGCATCGGCTGCGTCACCTGCGGGAGCTCGCCGTCGACCAGCCGGAAGAAGTTCCGCAACGAGTGCGCCGCGTGCAGGGGCACCCGGTCGTAGCCGACCTCGAAGCTGCCCTCCTTCGCGATGTCGCTGGTCAGCCCCTTCGTCGTACGGACGAGATGACGCAGTACCGGAAGGGCGTACGCCGACAGGCCGTGCACCTTGTTCGCCGGGTTGACGACCACGATGCCGCTGATCTCGTCGCCGTGCCTGGCGGCGAGCCGCAGGGTGAGCGCGCCGCCCATGGAGAGGCCGAAGACGAAGACCCGGGAGCAGCGCTCGCGCAGGGCGCGCAGCTCGCGGTCCACCTCCGCGTACCAGTCCTGCCAGCCGGTGAGCTGCATGTCCTCCCAGCGTGTGCCGTGCCCGGGCAGCAGCGGCAGCGCGACGGTCAGACCGCGCTCGGCGAGATACTCCGCCCAGGGGCGCAGCGACTGCGGAGAACCGGTGAACCCGTGGCAGAGAAGGACCCCGACCTCTCCGCCCTCGTGGCGGAACGGCTCGGCTCCAGGAAGGACCGGCACCTTCGGTCTCCTGTTCATTGAAGAGGGACGACTCATGGGACGACTCATGGAGGAAGGAAGCTCTTGGACGATGGAGGAAGGACGCTCTGGGAAGAAGGACGACTCATGAAGAGGGACGGCTGTTCATCGAGAACTGTTCATTCGGGAGAACGGTTCCCTGTTCATTCCGGGGCGACGCGACGACCACCCCGAAGCTTCGAGGCGTACTTCACCGTACGCGACCGCACTGACACCGACCAGGGCCGTCGGGCTCTTTGACAGTGCTCCGGGTTAAGGTCTGACCGACAGACACAGGAGGCACTCGCTTGATCTACGGCGCAATGAAGTTTTCCATCGGAGGGCCCCTGAAGCTCGCTTTCAGGCCCTGGGTGGAAGGCCTCGAGAACATTCCCGCCGAGGGCCCGGCCATCCTGGCGAGCAATCACCTGTCGTTCTCGGACTCGTTCTTCCTGCCTGCGGTCCTGGACCGCAAGGTGACGTTCATCGCGAAGGCCGAGTACTTCACGACCCCCGGCGTCAAGGGCCGGATGACGGCCGCCTTCTTCAAGGGCGTCGGTCAGCTGCCGGTGGACCGCTCCGGAGGGCGCGGCGCGGGCGAGGCGGCGATCAAGAGCGGCGTGGACGTCATCGAGCGCGGCGAGCTGTTCGGCATCTATCCCGAGGGCACGCGGTCGCCCGACGGCCGCCTCTACCGGGGCAAGCCCGGCGGCCTCGCGCGCGTGGCACTCGCCACCGGCGCTCCCGTCATCCCGGTCGCCATGATCGACACCGAGAAGATCCAGCCGCCGGGGAAGGTGATGCCCAAGCTGATGCGCCCGGGCATCCGCATCGGCAGGCCGCTGGACTTCAGCCGGTACAACGGCATGGAGCACGACCGCTTCGTCCTGCGCGCCGTGACCGACGAGGTCATGTACGAGATCATGAAGCTCTCCGGTCAGGAGTACGTCGACATCTACGCGACGGCCGCCAAACGGCAGATCGCGGACGAGGCGAAGGCGCAGAAACAGGCGCACAAGGAAGCCCAGAAGGAAGCCGAGCAAGCCCAGAAGGAAGCCGCACAGGCGGAGAAGCAGGCGGAGAAGCAGGCCGAGAAGGACGAGAACGAACGGTCCGACTCCTAGACGCGACCGTCGGGGGATGGGGTAGTGGGGGACATGGCCAAGCGCGAGAGAGTCATGAGGATGTCGGTCGAGCAGCCCCTGTGGCGTGCGCTGACCGGGTACCGGGTCCTGACGATGTTCTACGCGATCGGCCTCTTCGCCACCCACTACGGCAGCTTCGTCCGCCCAGAAGTGGCCATCGGCTACTACCTGGTGCTCATCGCGTGGACCTTCGCGACCCTGCCCAGGGTGGCCAACGCGGCCAGCTGCACCAAGCGCTTCCTCGCCGCCGACCTGACGATCGCCCTCACCGGCATCCTTCTCACACCGGTCGCGGACGCCCACGACCGGATCGTGGCCGGCGGCCCGACCCTCCCGTCGATATGGACCGCGGGTTCCGTGCTGGCGTTCGCGATCAAGGGCGGCTGGCGCTGGGCGGCCTTCGCGTCGGCGCTCGTCGGCGTCGCCAACGTCGTGCAGCGCGGCGCGCTCAGCCAGGACACCCTCCACAACGTGCTGCTCGTCTGGGTCGCCTCTATCGCCATCGGATACGTCGTCGAGGTGGCCCGTGCCTCCGAGCGCACCCTTGCCCGCGCCCTGGAGATCGAGGCCGCGACGCGCGAGCGGGAGCGGCTCGCCCGCGACATCCACGACGGCGTCCTCCAGGTGCTGGCCATGGTGCAGCGCCGCGGTGCCACGCTCGGCGGCGAGGCCGCGGAGCTGGGCCGCCTCGCGGGCGAACAGGAGGTCGCGCTGCGCACACTGGTCTCGGGCGGGCTCGTACCGGTCTCACGCGTGTCCGAGGACGAGGCCGAGGGCGCCCTGGTGCGCGCGGTGGACGAGCCGGACCCGGACGACGGCGGCCCCTGCGACCTGCGCTCGCTGCTCGCCCCGTACGCCACCGCGAAGGTGACCTTCTCCGCGCCGGGCACCCCGGTGCCGCTCGACCCGGCCGCCGCGAAGGAGCTGGCCGCCGCCGTCGGGGCCGCCCTGGACAACGTCCACCGGCACGTGGGCGCGGACGCCCGCGCGTGGATCCTGGTCGAGGACGAGCCGGACGAGGTGATCGTGACCGTACGCGACGACGGTCCCGGCATCCCCGAGGGCCGGCTCGCCCAGGCCGAGGGGGAGGGCCGCCTCGGCGTGGCCCTGTCGATCCGCGGACGGCTGCGCGAGATCGGCGGCACGGCCGAGCTGATCTCGGTGCCGGGCCAGGGCACCGAGGTCGAACTGAAGGTCCCGAAGACGGACGTGACGGATGTGAAGGACCCGAAGGGTCCACGGGGGAAGGCGGAACAGCGATGACAAGGGCGACGGGGCAGACGACGGGGAAACCGCCGAGGAGGACCACGGAGGCCATGGCGACGAAGGCAGGGCGGCGATGACTGACGGACAGGGCCCGATCAGGGTCATGGTGGTGGACGACCACCCCATGTGGCGCGACGCGGTCGCGCGCGACCTGGCCGAGTCCGGGTTCGACGTGGTCGCCACCGCGGGCGACGGCGAGCAGGCGGTGCGCCGTGCGCAGGCCGCCGCCCCCGATGTCCTCGTCCTCGACCTGAACCTGCCGGCCAAGCCCGGTGTGCAGGTCTGCAAGGAGCTGGTCGGAGCCAATCCCGCCCTGCGTGTCCTGGTCCTCTCCGCGAGCGGCGAGCACGCGGACGTCCTGGAGGCGGTCAAGTCGGGGGCCACCGGCTATCTGCTCAAGTCGGCGTCCACGGACGAGCTGATCGACGCGGTGCGCCGCACGGCCGTCGGTGACCCCGTCTTCACCCCCGGGCTCGCGGGCCTGGTCCTCGGCGAGTACCGCAGGCTCGCCTCCGACCCCGGGCCCGCCACGGGTGGCGACGAGCCCAAGGCCCCGCAGCTCACCGACCGTGAGACCGAGGTGCTCCGGCTGGTCGCCAAGGGCCTGAGCTACAAGCAGATCGCCGAGCGGCTGGTGATCTCCCACCGCACGGTCCAGAACCATGTGCAGAACACCCTGGGCAAGCTCCAGCTGCACAACCGTGTGGAGCTGGTGCGCTATGCCATAGAGCGGGGCCTCGACGACGCGTAAACCGTCCGCGTCCCACCAAAGAGTGAAGACGCATGATCAACCCCCGCACAATTCACCGGAATTGACCTTCCGCCCTCTGCTGAAGTGACCTGGATCACTATTAGCGTGAGTCCCATCAGCCAACCGCGGCGAAGGGACTTTTCCATGCGGGTCGGAGTACTGACCGGAGGCGGCGACTGCCCCGGGCTCAACGCCGTCATCCGGGGCATCGTCCGCAAGGGCGTGCAGGAGTACGGCTACGACTTCACCGGCTTCCGGGACGGCTGGCGAGGGCCCCTGGAGGGCGACGCCGTCCGGCTCGACATCCCCGCCGTGCGCGGCATCCTGCCCCGTGGCGGCACGATCATCGGCTCCTCGCGCACCAACCCCCTCAAGGTCGAGAACGGCATCCGCCGGATCAAGGAGAACCTCGCCAAGCTGGAGGTCGACGCGCTCATCGCGATCGGCGGCGAGGACACGCTGGGCGTCGCCGCCCGTCTCACCGACGAGTACGGCGTCCCGGTGGTCGGCGTCCCGAAGACCATCGACAACGACCTGTCGGCCACGGACTACACCTTCGGCTTCGACACCGCCGTCGGTATCGCGACCGAGGCGATCGACCGGCTGCACACCACCGCCGAGTCGCACATGCGGGTGCTCGTCTGCGAGGTCATGGGGCGGCACGCGGGCTGGATCGCGCTCCACTCCGGCCTCGCGGGCGGCGCGAACGTCATTCTCATCCCCGAGCAGCGGTTCGACGTCGACCAGGTCTGTGCGTGGGTGACCTCGCGCTTCAAGGCCTCGTACGCGCCGATCGTGGTCGTCGCGGAGGGGGCGATGCCGAAGGACGGCGACATGGTCCTCAAGGACGGGTCGCTGGACTCCTTCGGTCACGTCCGCCTCTCCGGGGTGGGGGAGTGGCTGTCCAAGGAGATCGAGCGCCGGACGGGCAAGGAGGCCCGCACGACGGTTCTCGGTCACGTCCAGCGTGGCGGGACCCCCAGCGCCTTCGACCGTTGGCTGGCCACGCGGTTCGGTCTGCATGCCATCGATGCCGTCCGCGACGGTGACTTCGGCAAGATGGTCGCCCTCCAGGGCACCGACATCGTCCGCGTCCCCATCGCCGAGGCCACGGCCCGCCTCAAGACGGTGGACCCCCGCCTCTACGAGGAGGTAGGAGTCTTCTTCGGCTGACCCAACCCTTTCTTCGCCCCCGCCGCCCCTACCCATTCCCGTCCCTGTCTCAGGGGCTTCGCCCCCGAACCCCCAAAAGATTGCGCAGTTCCCCGCGCCCCTTAAAGG
>NZ_JBHXSU010000031.1:59809-95706 GCF_042715345.1 Streptomyces sp. NPDC058697 | reverse complement strand
CCCCTAGGTACCTAGGGGCGCGGGGAACTGCGCAGTCTTTTGGGGGTTCGGGGGCGGAGCCCCTGAATAAGGGACGGGAATGGGTAGGGGCGGCGGGGGCGAGAAACGTCCCTACACGAACGCCAGGTTCACGATCCAGAAGCTTGCCGCTGCTACGAGCGCGGCCGCCGGCATCGTGATGAACCAGCCGAGGATGATGTTCTTGGCGACGCCCCAGCGGACGGCGTTCACGCGCTTGGTGGCGCCGACACCCATGATGGCGGACGTGATGACGTGGGTCGTCGAGATCGGCGCGTGGAACAGGAACGCCGTGGTGAACATGATCGACGCGCCGGTCGTCTCCGCCGCGAAACCCTGCGGCGGATCCAGCTCGATGATCTTCCGCCCCAGCGTCCGCATGATGCGCCAGCCACCCGCGTACGTACCCAGCGAGAGCATCACCGCACACGCGATCTTGACCCACACCGGAATCGGGTCGCCCGCGTCCTCGACATCCGCGATGACCAGGGCCATCACCACGATGCCCATCGTCTTCTGCGCGTCCTGGAGGCCGTGGCCCAGGGCCATCCCGGCCGCCGACACCGTCTGCGCGATACGGAAACCGCGCTTCGCCTTGTGCGGGTTGGAGCGCCGGAACATCCACATGATCGCGCACATGACCAGATAGCCGGCGACCAGACCGACGACCGGCGAGATGAACATGGGGATGACGACCTTCTCCAGGACGCCGGACCAGATGACCCCGATCCCGCCCGCGAGCGCCGCTCCCACCATGCCGCCGAACAACGCGTGCGAGGAGGAGGACGGAAGGCCGAAGTACCAGGTGACGAGGTTCCAGACGATCGCGCCGACCAGCGCGGCGAACAGGATCCACATGCCCTTGTTGCCGTGCGGTGTCTCGATCAGGCCTTCACTGACGGTCTTGGCGACCCCGCTGCCGAGGAACGCGCCTGCGAGGTTCATCACAGCGGCCATCGCGAGCGCGGCCCGAGGCGTCAGCGCACGCGTGGACACGGAGGTGGCGATGGCGTTGGCCGAGTCGTGGAAGCCGTTGGTATAGGTGAATCCGAGCGCGACACCAATGGTCACGATCAAGGCGAAGGTGTCCATGAAAAGGTCAGGACTCCTTGACCGCGATGGTCTCCACCGTGTTGGCCACGTGCTCGAAGGCGTCGGCGGCCTCTTCGAGGACGTCCACGATCTGCTTGAGCTTGAGTACCTCGATGGCCTCGTACTTGCCGTTGAACAGCATGGCCAGCAGCTTGCGGTGGATCTGGTCGGCCTGGTTCTCCAGGCGGTTGACCTCGATCCAGTACTCGGTGAGGTTGTCCATCGTGCGCAGGTTCGGCATGGCCTCGGCGGTCAGCTCGGCGGCCCGTGCCAGTACCTCGATCTGCTGCTCGACGCCCTTCGGGAGATCCTCGACGTTGTAGAGGACGACCAGGTCGACGGCCTCCTCCATGAAGTCCATGATGTCGTCGAGGGACGAGGCGAGGTTGTAGATGTCCTCGCGGTCGAACGGCGTGATGAACGAGGAGTTCAGCTGGTGGAAGATCGCGTGCGTCGCATCGTCACCGGCGTGTTCCGCGGCCCGCATACGCTCGGCGATCTCGGCCCGGCCGGAGGCGTCCGCCCCGAGCAGTTCCATCAGGAGTTTCGAGCCCGTGACGATGTTGTCCGCGGATGCGGCGAACATGTCGTAGAAGCTCGTCTCCCTGGGGGTCAGACGAAATCGCACTTGGGGTCCTCGGATTGCTTCGGTTTCGGTCAGGCTGATGCTAGGCGCATCATCCGGCCACGGCTAACCGGCCGCCCACCAGTGTCGCCCATCGGGCAAAGTGATCAGCACGGGGTCCTTCGAGGACGTTGCCCAAGGGCCCTATACCCAGCAAAGTTCGTTACCATATACCCGGTAGGGGTATCAGTCAGCAGGAGGACGCGATGACGACCACCGAGGCCGGCGCCACAGTGCCCTCCGGGGAGGCGCGGGAGGCCGGCGCCCAGGAGATCGTGACCGATCACGACCGCGGGATCCACGGCTACCACAAGCAGAAGGACGAGCACCTCAAGCGGCTGCGGCGTATCGAGGGCCAGATCCGGGGCCTGCAGCGCATGGTCGACGAGGACGTCTACTGCATCGACATACTCACGCAGGTCTCGGCCTCCACCAAGGCCCTGCAGTCGTTCGCCCTCCAGCTTCTCGAAGAGCACCTTCGGCACTGTGTCGCGGACGCGGCGCTGAAGGGTGGTACGGAGATCGATGCGAAGGTGGAGGAGGCGACGAAGGCGATCGGGCGGCTTCTCCGCACGTGACCCTCCGGGGGTGAGCCGGTTGTCTGGGCCTGTGTGTTGGCTGCGGGTGCGTTGTGGCTGGTCGCGCAGTTCCCCGCGCCCCTAAAAGCCAGAGACTGCGCCGTTCCCCGCGCCCCTAAAGGCGAAAAGACTGCGCAGTTCCCCGCGCCCCTTGCAGGGGCTGGTGCTATCTGTCTGCCTTCTCGCCGTGTTCTTGCAGGAAGCGCTCTTCGGCCAGTTTCAGGACCTCGTCGATGCGGTCGGGGCTGAGTCGGTCCTCGCGGGCGGCCGAGGCGGCGATGATCAGGTCGCCGCACAGCTCGATCTCGGCGAGGGCCACGTGGTCCTGAACTGCCGTACCGCGCGCCGGAGCCACGTGCATCACCTCTTCCTGCCGTCACCGACTTCCTAGAGTAGGGAGGGGCCCACGGACGGCGCATGGCACCAACGGACCATTTCCGGCCCCGCACATTCCGGCCTCCCTATTCGGCGATCCGTCCGGCGTAGATGTCTTTCACGTCCGGCAGCCGTACGTCGACGGGGGCTCCGAAGTCGTACAGCAGGGTCGTCGAGGAGACCGCGACCGTACCCTTCTGCTGCCCGTTCACGAAACTGAAGCGGTGGCGGACCTTGCGGATACGGCCCTTTTCGTCGAGGTAGACGTCGAAGGGGACCGTCGCCGTGGCGAAGCCCTTCGCCGCCGCCCGCAGGGACGCCCGGCTCCCGGGCGAGGCATCGCGCGCGGCCGCGGCGAGATCGGCGGTACCGCGGTAGTGCCGTACGGCGGTGCCCGCGACCGACGTCCTGCCCACGTATGTCGCCTTCCGCGTGCCCCGCAGCAGTTCCGCGGCGGCGAACGGGTCGGTCGCGCCGCCCGTGACCAGGTTCCCGTCGGAGAGCGTGGCCGTGTCGACGCGGACCCACTTGTCGGCCGGGACGCCCGCGCCGCGGTTCTTCATGTAGAGGGCGCCCGGCGCGAGGAGCTCGGTGATCGGGCGGCGCTCGTCGGCGCCGGCCGGGTCCTGGGGGAGGAGCACCTTCAGGCGGCCCACCTGATCCGCGTAGTCGTAGACGCCCTCGCCGCGGATCGTCACGCGGGTGCCGCCGGTGGCCATCTCCATCGACGTACGTGCCTTGGAACTGCCCGCCCGGACCAGGTTCTCCGCGCTCCGGTGGAGGATCTTGACCGGGTCCTCGGCGGCCCGTGCGTCCTCGGCGGCGGCCCCGGGGCCCGAGCATCCGGCGGCGCAGACCACCAGCCCCGCCGTCGCGGCGGCCCAAACGACAGCGCTGCCCCGCAGTCTCAGTCGCCGCTCCACCATCGCCTGCCAACCCCCAGCCTGGCCGTCCTCGCGCGGGCCTCCTGTCGTTCCGCTTAACGACGGGTGGGGGGTGTTGTCACGCGAGGACCCGGCTTGGGGTGGCGTTCACTTGCGGTGGGTACCGTTGTTCCCGTGGCGCATCAGGAGCAGAGCAACCCTCCGGAACATCACACGACGACGGTCGACCAGGGCCCTTTCTGCCTGGCGCGCTGCACCTGCGGCTGGAGAGGCCCGGCCCGCCGCGCCCGCAGCCTGGCCCGCACGGACGCGGAGGGCCACTTAGGAACGACAAGCTGACCGCCGGTGGCTAGCGGGCAGCCCCCTCGGTCGAACCCAGGATGTCGAGTGCGCGTCGGACCATGCCCTGTTTGCGCTTGGTCTCCGCGGTGATCGCTTTTTTCTCCTTGGCCATTGCGCGCTGCTCGTAGCGGGCCTCGACCGTCGACCAGACGCGGATCAGCGAGGTGTCGTTCTTGCAGGCGATGTCCGCGAGGGCGACCTTCTTCTCGCGGGCGTCGGGCTCGGGGCTCTTCGCCGTGGGGAGGTCGTTGCCGGCGTCGAGCGGGGAGTCGTACTTGTATCCCTTGCGTGCCATGCACGACGACCACTTCTTCACCACCTCGCGGACCTCGGGGTCCTTCCCTGCCTCGTCGAAGGAGCGCAGGTAGATGCCCATGGCGACCGGATTGCGCTCGGAGCCGCCGTCGCCGACGACCGTGGTGCGGGCCTCCTCGTAGCAGCCGCCCTCGCGCACGGGCCTGTCCTTGTACTCGCCGATGACCTTCGCCTCGGGAGCAGGCTGTGCTCCGTCGCCGCGTCTGATGTCGGCCTCGGTGATGGTCTCCGACTCGCTGCCGTAGAGAAGGAGGTGCTCGACCTTGCGGTCCTCTGCGGTCCGGGCCTTCACTGCGCCGACCAGATCGGTCTGCTTCTCCTGGTTCGCCGGTACGCGCGGGTCGACGTCCGGGGCCATGTGGTAGCCGTACCGGCTCGCCTGCTCCTTCGACATCACGCCGTACGAGCGGTCGGGGATCGTGGCGTGCAGGCTCCTGGTGAAGTCGACGCGGTACTCGAAGCCGTACCGGCGCATGCAGGCCGCGCGGGTGATCAGCTCGGCGCGGCCGATCGCGGCCAGCTCGGAGGGGAGCAACCGGGCCCGGTCGATGGGGCGTTGGAGGAGCGGGGTCCGCAGCTTCACCTCTACGGAGGGGGTGGGGCTGGGCTCCGGCGAGGCCTTTTCCGGTGAGCCGGCGTCGCCGCAGGACGTCAGCAGCAGGGCGCCGACGGCCGCGGCCGCGGGGGCGAGCACTCGCCCCCGCAGCCGCTGGGTCACGGGCACTCCCAGTGGTTGGAGGCGTTCTCGTTGTAGACGCGGGTGAACTGACCCACGGACGACCTCGCCGGGATGTAGTCGGCGACGCCGCTCCAGCCGCTGTTGAAGTAGACGCTCGCCGTGCAGTCGGTGTCGAGGTTCCGGCCGCCCGCGGCGTTGTTCTTCACCGGCTGGCCCTGACCGTTGCCGGAGGAGCTGAAGACATAGCCGGCGTGGTCCCTGGTGGGCACGTTGAAGTCGGCGTGCGAGCCCTGCAGACCGGAGTTGAAGTACAGACAGAGCTCGCCGAACAGGTTGGAGCTCGTGCTGGTGGTGCAGACGCCGTTGTTCTGGGCGGCGGCGGCCGGCGACATGCTCACGCCGGTCGCGATCGCCGCCGCGGCCACGACAAGGGCGGCGCTTCTCCTGATGTGCATCATGCTGGCAACTCCTCAGTGAGTAAGGCGAGTTGATTGCTCGTGCCAGGTGTGGTGCACACACATCTCAACATTCACAGCAGCAACAGAGAACGGCGCGGAAAGATCGTTCGGGTGGCGTTAACCGTTCCGCCACGTGTGTTCGATCAGCCGCACCCGGACGGGCATTGCGTGCCGTACCGGGACGTAATCACGCGTGCCGGAGCACCGCGAGCAGCTCGTCGACCAGGTCCTTGTCGCGGGGCTGGGTGAGGCGATGGCGGGCTTCCGTCGGGGGGAGCCAGAGGATGCGGTCGACCTCGCGGTTGGGGGCGAAGTGCCCCTCCGTCGCCTCGGCCGCCCAGTAACTGACCTGCTTGGGGCGGTCGTTGGCCATGTAGTGGAGGGTGGTCAGCCGGGGTCCGGTGGCGCACCGGTAGCCGGTCTCCTCCTCCACCTCGCGCACCGCGCCCGCGAGCGCGTCCTCGGCGCGTTTCAGCTTGCCCTTCGGATGCGACCAGTCGTCGTACTTCGGCCTGTGGACCAGGCAGATCTCCAGTTCGCCGTCGAACGGCGAGCGGCGCCACAGTACGCAGCCCGCCGCGAGCACGGGGTCTCCGTTCGTCGCGTGCACTGGGCCTCCCATCGCGTGTACGGGGCCTCCGCGGGTCACGGAGTGCCGACCGTCTCCCTCATCCAGGCCCGCTGGAACGCGAACCTGGCCGCTTCCACCTCGTGTCGCTGGTCCGCGTGCAGCACCCCGAGGGCGTACGCCGTCGCCGGGGCGATCCGCGGGGTGCGGGCCGCCGAGGCCGCCGCCGCGGCGGCCTCGGCCGCGTCACGGTGCCGGTCCAGGGCCTGACCCGCCGTCAGCAGGCGTACGTCCACTGGGGCTTCGTCGCCGAACAGGACCTCGCGCGCATAGCGGTGCAGGCGCAGCAGGAGCCGGACCTGGTGCCAGGGCGAGTCCTGGGGCTGCGGGGCCGTGTCGGCGGAGAGGCCGTGGACCAGGGCCTCCGCGTTGTAGGGGTGGCCCGCGGTGATCAGGGGCAGCCCCGCCACCGCGTCGCACAGGCGCTCGTCCGCGGCGGCGGCCAGGGGCTTGAGGCCGGTGCCGGACGCGGACGCGGTCAGCGGGACCTCGCTGGCGAGGACGGCGACGTTGTCGGCGACGGCGTGGAAACGGGAGGAGCCGAGTGCCTGCAGCGCGGCGGAGTGGGCCCTCGTGCGGGCCAGCGTCAGCTGGCGCTCCAGAAGGGCGCCCGCCTTGGCCGCCCCGACGGTCAGGGCGCCCTTCTCCGACGGGAGTTGGGCGCGGGCGCCGGGGTGCGTGCCGGAATACGCGTCGGGGTCCGAGGCCTGGGCCGGGAAGGACGAAGAGCCCGACAGACGGTGCAGGGCCGCCAGCAGACGGTCCAGCCTGGCCCCGTACGCGTGCTCGCGGGCCAAGGTGCCCGACAGCCAGGCCAGTTCGGGGCGCATGCCCTCCGACCAGCCCTCGTCGAGGAGCGGCCGGAACGTGTGCAGCGTGCCGCTGATGCGGCGGGCCGAGCGGCGCAGGGCGCGCGCCGCGTCCACGGCCTCCTCCGTGCCGTTCGTCGCCGTCGCCGTGGCACCGCCGCTCTCGCGGTGCTGGCGCAGCGCGCGGAGGAACTCCGTGGCCTGGGCCTGGAGATAGGCCGCCAGGGTGTCCCCGGCCACGGGTCCGGCCGTGGGGTCAAGGTGTTGCTGTGCCACGCCGGCGCCTCCGGGCGTCTATGAGCATCTCCTGGACGTTGCGCAGTGGCTGGCCGTCGGCGTCGGTCGCGTGCCGGGTCCATTCGCCGTCGGGGCCGAGGTGCCAGGAGGAAGTGGTGTCGGACATGCCGGTCTCGAACAGCCGGTTGAGGGCTGCCCGGTGAGCGGGGTCGGTGATCCTGACCAGGGCTTCGATACGGCGGTCGAGGTTGCGGTGCATCATGTCGGCGCTGCCGATCCACACCTCGGGCTCGCCGCCGTTCCCGAAGCCGAAGATCCGGGAGTGTTCGAGGAAGCGTCCGAGGACGGACCGTACGCGTATGTTCTCGGACAGGCCCGGGACTCCCGGTCGTACGGCGCAGATTCCGCGCACCCACACGTCCACCGGCACGCCGGCCTCGGACGCGCGGTAGAGGGAGTCGATGAGTGCCTCGTCCACCATGGAGTTGACCTTGATGCGGACGTAGGCGGGACGTCCGGCACGGTGGTGCTGGACCTCCTTGTTGATACGGGCGATCAGGCCGTCGCGCAGGGACTTGGGCGCGACGAGCAGCCGGCGGTAGGTCTCGCGGCGGGAGTAGCCGGAGAGCCGGTTGAAGAGGTCCGAGAGGTCCGCGCCGACCTGTGGGTCGGCGGTCAGGAGTCCCAGGTCCTCGTAGAGCCGGGCGGTCTTGGGGTGGTAGTTGCCCGTGCCGACGTGGCAGTAGCGGCGGAGGGTCTCGCCCTCCTGGCGCACCACCAGCGAGAGCTTGCAGTGGGTCTTCAGGCCGACGAGGCCGTAGACCACGTGGCAGCCCGCCTCCTCCAGCTTCTTCGCCCACTTGATGTTGGCCTGCTCGTCGAAGCGGGCCTTGATCTCGACCAGGACCAGCACCTGCTTGCCGGACTCGGCGGCCTCGATGAGCGCGTCGACTATCGGGGAGTCGCCGGAGGTCCGGTACAGGGTCTGCTTGATCGCGAGGACGTCCGGGTCCTCGGCCGCCTGCTCCAGGAAGGCCTGGACGGAGGTGGAGAAGGAGTCGTACGGGTGGTGGAGGAGTACGTCCCGCTCCCTGAGCGCCGCGAAGATGTCCGGCGCCGAGGCCGACTCGACCTCCGCGAGGTCGCGGTGGGTGCCCGCGATGAACTTCTGGTACTTCAGCTCGGGCCGGTCGAGCTTGCCGATGCCGAAGAGGCCCGTGAGGTCCAGGGGGCCCGGCAGCGGGTACACCTCGGCCTCGGTGATGTTCAGCTCCCGGACCAGCAGGTCCAGTACGTACCGGTCGATCGACTCCTCGACCTCCAGGCGCACCGGCGGTCCGAGGCGGCGCCGCATGAGTTCCTTCTCCAGGGCCTGGAGGAGGTTCTCGGCGTCGTCCTCCTCGACCTCCAGGTCCTCGTTCCGTGTGACGCGGAACGTGTGGTGCTCCAGGACCTCCATGCCCGGGAAGAGCTCCTCCAGGTGCGCCGCGATGACGTCCTCGATGGGGACGTAGCGGTCCGGGGAGGCGTCCAGGAAGCGGGAGAGCAACGGCGGGACCTTGACGCGCGCGAAGTGGCGGTGGCCGGAGACCGGGTTGCGCACGACCACGGCCAGGTTCAGGGACAGGCCCGAGATGTACGGGAAGGGATGGGCCGGGTCGACCGCCAGCGGAGTCAGCACCGGGAAGATCTTGTGGCGGAAGAGCGTGAAGAGGCGGGCCTGCTCCTTCTCGGTCAGCTCGCTCCAGCGGACGAGGTGGATGCCCTCCTCGGCGAGCTGGGGGGCCACGTCCTCCTGGTAGCAGGCGGCGTGCCGGGCCATGAGCTCACGGGAGCGGGCCCAGATCATCTCCAGCACCTCACGGGGCTGCAGCCCCGAGGCGGAGCGGGTGGCCACGCCGGTGTGGATGCGGCGCTTGAGGCCGGCCACGCGGACCATGAAGAACTCGTCGAGGTTGCTGGCGAAGATCGCCAGGAAATTCGCCCGTTCGAGGAGGGGGGTGTTCGGATCCTCGGCGAGTTCGAGGACCCGTTCGTTGAACGCGAGCCAGCTGCGCTCCCGGTCGAGGAACCGGCCCTGGGGAAGCTGGATGCCGTCCTCCACCGTGTCCTCGTACGCGTCGAGGTCGGCGTCGAGGTCGGGCTCCAGGTCGGAGACGTTCGCGGCCACCGTGTGCGGGCGGTGCGCGGCTATGGAGCCGACTGACGGCTGCGGGTGCTGGACCTGTGCGCTGGCGTTGGGCTGACTCATGAACCCATTCTTCCGCGCCGGGGCCGAAACGGGCGCGTCGGAGAGAGCGGGCGGGAGCTGTGCGGGGATCTGCGGGCTTCCGTTCTCCCTCACGGACGAGGGCTCGTGCTCCGGCGGAGGCGAGGGCTCGGGCGCGACGGGGTTCATTGCCTGAGCGTCGCAAGCCCGTCTGAATGACCGGTTACGGCGACATGACGTGCGGGATAGCGGGGGGCGGCTCCCCGGAGTCGGGCCCGCGCCCTGTAAGGGGCGCGGGGAACTGCGCGATCAGCCACATACGGCCCGCACGTACAACGAATCGCTCAGGCAGTCCGGCGCCGAAGCACCCAGAATGCCGCCCCCGTGGCAACAACGGCGACCCCGAGCACAATCCCGGTCTCCACGAGATGCATCGGCCAGTAGTGGGACTCGGGATGGAACCAACCACCGGAACTGCCGGAACTGCCGGAACTGCCGGAACCGCCGGAGGCAACCTTCGGCCAGAGATCCTCGCGGTACTTCTCCAGGTTGTGGTTGATCAGGTACATCACCCCGCAGGCGACCCCCAGCGCCGGCAGCGACCGCCGCAGCACGACCCCGGCGAGCGCGCCCACACCCAGCGCGCACAGCCCGTACGCCACCAGGGCGGGCCCCCGCGCGGCGAACACGTCGTTGAAGGTCCAGTCGTCGCCCATCAGGTCCCGGTTGGCCGCCCAGGCCCACCGGAACACGAACACGAAGACCGTGCCGCCGGCCACCAGCAGCAGCGCCGGAACGGCGAGCGTGGCGGCCAGCCACCGCGTCGGCGAGACGGACTGCGTCCAGGCGAGCTGCGCGGTGCCGTTCTCCAGCTCGCGCCCGGTCAGCGCGCCGGCGGCGAACGCGGCCACGGCGAAGAAGCTGTAGTAGACGAGGGTGGAGGCCCAGCCGATGGTCCCGCCGTAGTCGACCACCGCCCTGAAACGGCACAGGCTGGAGTCCTGGCCGCAGGCGGCGATCCGGTCCCGTACGGAGTCCGCGTTGATCCCGGCCTCCCACACCAGCATGC
Source organism: Streptomyces sp. NPDC058697 (assembly GCF_042715345.1). Lineage (NCBI taxonomy): Bacteria > Bacillati > Actinomycetota > Actinomycetes > Kitasatosporales > Streptomycetaceae > Streptomyces > Streptomyces sp. NPDC058697. The sequence continues at coordinate 85,388 of NZ_JBHXSU010000031.1, read as the reverse complement.
CGATGGTGGTCAGCAGGAAGGCGCCCCACACGACGAGCGCCGCGCGGTGCAGCCGCAGCACGGTCCACGGCAGCCCCTTGACGGGCCCGCCCGGCGGCACCCCGGGGGTCCCGGCTGTTCCCTTCACGGCGAAGGCACTCATACGGCGACTCCCTCGGTGGCGGTACGGCGGCGGAGCAGGACGAACGCGGCGGTGACCGCGAGGGCGGCGACGGCCAGCACGACTCCGGTCTCGGCGAGCTGGAGCGGCCAGAAGTGGGACTTCGGGTGGTAGGTGGCCCAGATCTCGTCGAGGCCGTTGTCGGCCAGGCAGCGCTGGAGGTCGGCCACGCCGTCGAAATCGGTGCAGGCCATGTTGTTGCCGATGCGGGTGCCCTCGTCCGTGATCACGCCCTGGTCGAGCCGAAGAGCGTCGTCCGGCAGGTTCAGGGCCTTGGCGCCGGTGACCGTGACCGTCGGCCACAGGCTCAGGCGGTACTCGTTGCCCAGGTAGAACACGGCCAGCAGGGCGACGAAGGCGACGCCCAGAGCGGGCAGCGCGCGGCCGACGACCAGGCCCGCGAGGGCGCCGAGGGCCAGGCCGCACAGGGCGTGGGCGAGCGGAAGGGTTCCGGTCGACGGGTAGATGCTCCGGTCGTACCAGTCCATCGAGCGCAGCCCCACGTCCTGGCTCCACATCAGGCGGTGCAGCGGGACCAGTACGGCCGTGCCCGCGGTGATGAGCAGCGCGGGCACGGCGAGTTTCGCGGCGAGCCAGCGGGTGGGGGAGACGGACTGGGTCCAGGCGAGGTGCGCGGTGCCGGTCTCCAGTTCGCGGGCGATGAGGGCCGCGCCCGCCCAGACGGCGACGAGGAAGGGGAGGCAGGCGACGGCGAGGGTGCTGTACGAGACGGCCCTGTCGTACCTGTGGAACGCGGGGCCGTCGGGGAAGTGGCAGGCTTCCACGCTCTCGCGGCACCGCTTTTGGAGGTCCGTGTCGGCGGCGTCGAAGCCGGGACCGTACGCCCACAGCATCGTCGCCGACAGGACCACGACCAGCAGCAGCCAGAACCACAGGGCCGACCGGTGCAGGCGCAGCACGGACCGGGCGAGGCCGCGGCCGGTCCGTGGGGAGGCGCCGGTGGACGTGCCGGTGGAGGTGAGAAGGGTCGTCATGCGCGCGCGTTCTCCTCGTTCTCTTCCTCGTTCTCTTCCTGGTTCTTCCGGCCTTCCTCGGTCGCTTCCTCTTCGCTCTCGCCCTGCTCCTCGCGGGCTTCGGTGTCCTCGGTGAACAGGTCGGGTGCCTTCGGGTTGCGCAGATGGGCCAGGAGCAGCTCCTCCAGGGAGGGCGTGGCGGTCTGCCAGTCGTCGGACAGCGGGCCGTCCGGGCGGATCAGGGCGGTGAGCTGGCGGCCCGTGCCGTGGGACTCGACGACGGTGTGGCCGGTGAGGTCGCGCGCCGGGCCGGTGACCAGGGTGTGCGCGGCGAGCAGCTCCTCCGGGTCGCCGCCGAGCCGGATCCGGCCGCCGCCCATGAGGAGCAGGTGGTCGCAGACGCCCTCCAGCTCGGCGACGACGTGCGAGGACATCACGATCGTCGTGCCGTGTTCGGCGGCCTCGCCCAGCAGCGCCCCGAGGAGCTCGCGCCTGGCCAGCGGGTCGAGGTCGGCCATCGGCTCGTCCAGCAGCATCAGCTCGGGCCGCTTGCCGAAGGCCAGGGCCAGGGCGACGCGGGTGCGCTGGCCGCCGGAGAGGGAGCGGATTCTGGCGGTGGGGTCGAGGGCGCCGTCCCGGGCGCCCTGGGCGGTGGGGTGTCCGTACGCGATGCGTTCCGCGGCCGGCCGGTCCCAGCGGGCGCGGTTCAGCTCGGCGCCGAGGCGGAGCGTGGCGGCGACCGTGAGCTGGGGCGGCAGCGGTTTGCCCTGGCCCACGTAGGCGAAGCGCTCGCGGGCCCCGGCGGGGCTGGTGCCGAGAACGGTCAGGGTGCCCTCGGTGGGGCGTATCAGACCGGCCGCCAGCTGCAGGAGCGTCGACTTGCCCGCGCCGTTCGGGCCGACCAGGGCGCAGATCCGGCCGGCCGGCAGCCGGAAGGAGCAGTCCCGCAGCACATGGCCGCGTCGGCGCCGATACCGCTTGCCCAGCCCGGCCGCTGTCAGCGCGGTCCCTTCCCCAACCCTGTTCATCGCTCCCCCTCAGGGCATTTCTCGTCCAGTGCGGAGGCGAAGAGCGCGCCGATGTCCTCGCGCTCCAGCCCTTCCTTGCGTGCCTCGTCCAGCCAGGCGGTCAGCTTCGAGCGCAGGGCGGTGTGGTCGGCGGGTGCGGCGCCCAGCGAGCGCCGTACGAACGTGCCGAGGCCGCGTCTGGCCTCGACCAGGCCCTCGCGCTCCAGCTCGCGGTAGGCCTTCAGAACGGTGTTCGGATTGATCGCGGTGGCCTCCACGACCTCACGGGCCGTGGGGAGCTTGTCGCCCGGTTCGAGGACGCCGAGACGCAGGGCCTGCTTGGTCTGCTGGACGATCTGGACGTACGTGGCGACACCGCTGCGCCGGTCGATGCGGTACTCGACCACAACCGACCACCACCCTTTCACTAATTGAGTAGTGAAAGGGTGGTGGATGGCCGGGGACCTGTCAAGGTGAATGCCGGGTTCCGGAAAGTTCTCGCGGAGACGTGAACCGATCGGTGGGGCTCGTGCGATGAGGGGGTGTGAGGGAAACGAGAAGCGACGGGGATCTGCTGCGGGCCATCGCGGCGGACAGTGACCGGCGCGCCTTCGAAGAGCTGTACCGGCGGTACGCGCCGTGGCTCGGAGCACGGCTGCGCGGCCGGTGCGCGGACGCCGGGATCGTCGACGACGTCGTACAGGAGACGTTCCTCGCGGTGTGGCGCGGCAGTGCCCGCTACCGCGAGGAGGGCGACGTGGCCGGCTGGCTGTGGCGCGTCGGATCGCGGCGGCTGATCGACGCGCTGCGGGGCGACGGCGCGCGCGGCCGGCTGCGTCAGGCGCTCGCGCGGCTGCGGCACCGGGACGAGGCGTCCGCGGAGGAGCGCGTGCTCGCGGGGGTGGAGCACGGGGACCTCGCGGGCGCCCTGGTCCGGCTGTCGCCGGAGCTGCGGGCGGTCCTCCAGGCCACCGTCATCGACGGGCTGACCACCAGGGAGGCGTCCGTCCTGCTCGGCATCCCGCCGGGGACGGTCAAGACACGGGCCCTTCGGGCCCGCAAGCAGCTGCGGGAGGAGTTGGCATGAGCAGCGACACGAACGGCACGAACGGTACGGGTGACGCGGACGGCATGACCTGGCACGTCGCGGAGGACGACCTCCGGGCGTACGCACGGGGCGAGTTGGCGGCGCCGATGCTCTGGTCGGCCGACACCCACCTCCTCGCCTGTGCACGGTGCCGGGCCCAGCTCGCCGAGGTGGGCGACCCGGTCGCCCTGGACGCGGGATGGGAGCGCCTCGACGCCGAACTGGACGTACCGCGGCCGGGGTTCCTGGAGTCGCTGCTCGTCCGGATGGGCGTGGCCGACCACACCGCCCGCCTGCTCGCCGCGACACCGGTGCTGCGCCGGTCCTGGCTGGGCGCGGTCGTCGCCGTACTGGTCATCACGGTGATCGTCGCCAACGCCGCCCGGACGCCCGAGTCCCCGGCGATGTTCCTCGCCCTCGCCCCGCTGCTGCCCCTGGCCGGGGTCGCGCTGTCGTACGGGCCGGTGCTCGACCCGACGTACGAGATGGCCGTGGTGTCGCCGATGCACGGGTTCCGGCTGCTGCTGATCCGCACGGTTCCCGTGCTGGCCGTCGCGCTCGTCCTCAACGGCCTTGCCACGCTCGCGCTTCCCTCGTACGGACTGCGGGCCCTGGCCTGGCTGCTGCCCGCGCTCGCGCTCACCGCGACCGGGCTCGCGCTGACGCCCCGGCTGGGCCCGGTCCTCGCGCCCGGTCTGGTCGGCGGAACATGGGTCGCCCTGCTGGTGATCGCGCGGCAGACGACCGAGGAGACCCTCGCGCCCTACACGGCGGCGGGGCAGGGCATCGCGGCCGCGGTCGCCGCACTCGCCGCCGGGCTCTTCTACCTCGGCCGCGACCGCTTCGACTCGACCTCCGCGCACACACCGTTCGCGGGCTACTCGGACGGAGGCACCGCGTGATGTCCGACGCCACGCGCAGGAGGCTCAAGCTGCTCAAGGCAGGCCTGCTGATGACCGCTTCGGTCGTCCTGCGGGTCCTCCACTTCATCGCCGTCCTGCTCCCGAAGAGCTCCGGCAACCGCGGTTCCTCCTCTTCTTCCTCCGACGGGGGCGACGGGTGAGGGCCACCGCTCTCCCTCCCCTCCTTCTGCTTCCGGTCTCTTCCACAGGAGTCACGCATGTCTGACCTTCCTACGACGCCGACGGTGTCCGCCTCCGGGCTGACCCTCCGCTACGGCGGCACGGCCGCGCTCGACGACGTGTCGGTGCGGCTCGGCGAGGGCGTCACCGGGCTGCTCGGTCCCAACGGGGCCGGAAAGACCACCCTGTTGCGGGTCCTGGCCACCGCCGTACCCCCGGACAAGGGGGCGTTCACGGTGCTCGGCAACGACCCGGGCACGACCGCCGGACGGCAGGAGGTGCGGCGCGCGCTGGGCTATCTGCCGCAGGCGCCCGGCTTCCACCCGGACTTCACGGCCTTCGAGTTCGTCGACTACGTGGCGATCCTCAAGGAGCTGACGGACCGCACCGCCCGCCACCGCGAGGTGCGGCGGATCCTGGACGACGTCGCGCTGTCCGACGTACGGGGCAAGCGCATCAAGAAGCTCTCCGGCGGGATGCGCCAGCGGGTCGCGCTGGCCGCCGCCCTCGTCGGCGACCCCGGTTTCCTGGTCCTCGACGAGCCGACCGTCGGCCTCGACCCCGAACAGCGCATGCGTTTCCGCGAGTTGATCGCCCGGGCGGGGGAGGGGCGGACCGTGCTGCTCTCCACCCACCAGACCGAGGACGTCGCGATGCTCTGCCACCGCGTGATCGTCATGGTCCGCGGCCGCGTCCGCTTCGAGGGCACCCCGGCCGAGCTGACCGCACGGGCGGCGGGCCGGGTGTGGAGCAGCACCGAACGCGACCCGGGCGCCTGGGCCGGATGGCGCACCGGCACCGGCTCCTTCCGCAACGTCGGCGAGCCCCCCGCGGGCGCCGACCTCGTCGAACCGACCCTGGAGGACGGCTACTTGCTCACCCTCGACGGCGAGGCCTCGGAGGTGGCGGCCGCATGAGCACCGTTCTCGAGACACCCGTCCGGGCCGTCGAACCGGCGCACCCGCCACGCTCCTGGGCCGCCGTGTTCGCCCTCGCCCGCTTCGAGGCGCGCGAGCTGCGCCTGACCATCCCCCTCTTCGGCCTCTCGATCCTGTACGTCGCCTGGATCGTGTGGGACACCACGCAGCGCCAGGGCGACTATCCGATACTCCAGGACGTCGACCGGGCCACCCCGGGCATGCCGCTACTGATCGGGCTCGCCGTCATGCTGGGCGTCAACCGCGCGGTCGTACGCTCCCACCGGCGCGACACGGACCGCCACTTCGACGTGCTGGTGGTCGAGCCGTGGCGGCGCACGATCGCCCACGCGCTGTCGATCGTCCCGGCCGTCCTGTTCACGGCGGTGTGCGTCCTCGTCCAGTTCACCTGGGCCGCGCTCAAGCCCGGCGCGGTCGGACACGGTTCGCCCGCCGAACTCGCCGTCGGCCCGCTGACGGTCCTGCTGTTCGGCGCGCTCGGTGTCCTCCTCGCCCGCCTGTTCCGCTCGGTCTTCGCCGCGCCGGTCATCCTCGTCCTCCTGGTCTTCGGGATGCTCTTCGTGGCACCCTCGTCCAGCGCCGACTGGACGAGCTGGCTGGGTCCGGTCGTCACCGAGAGCGGCTCCTCCCCGTTCCCCTCCGACCTGCTGGGCCGCCCCGCCGGCTGGCACGTCCTGTACCTCGTCGGGCTCGTCCTGCTCGTGGCCCTGGTCGCGGTGCTGGTCAGCGGCGGGCGTACGACGGTCGTCAAGGTGGCCGTCGCCGGATCGCTCGCCCTCACGCTGGTGGGCGCTGTCGGCCAGTCCGGGGGCACTCCGGCCGGGTCGACACCGGCCCGCGAGCTGGCCACCAACGCTCCGGAGAAGGTCCAGCGGTGTCTGAAGCACGGCCGGTCCACCTACTGCGCCTTCCCCGAGTGGAGCGGCCGCACCGCCGACTGGGCCGAGGTCCTCGACCGGGTCCAGAATCTCGCGGGCGGTGCCGCCGGGGGCGAGCGGCTGACCGTACGGCAGCGCATCGACGCCACCTACGGACTGACGTCCGACACCCTGATCTCCCCGTCGACCACGCCCGGCCAGGTGACTGTCGGCACGGCCTGGGGCGGCAACCGCGTCCCCGAGTTCGCCGCGGCCGTCGCGTCCGTGCTGGTGGCGGGGAACGAGAAGGCGGGCAGCACGGTGTGCGACGCCCGCATGGTGACGATCATGTGGCTGGCGCTGGGCGGAGAGTCCGACCCGATGACAGCGCTCCGCAACGTCCGCCTCGACGACAGCGTCTCGGGCTCCGCCATCGTCCTGTCCCCCACGGAATCCATGAGCATGAGCGCCGAACAGACCCGGATCGTGGTGGAACTGCTCAAGAAGCCCCGCTACAGCGTCGCCGGCAAGGTGAAGGCCAAGTGGACGGAGCTCACCTCGCCGAAGACGTCGACGGCGCGGGTGGCGGAACTGCTCGGAGTACCGGCCGCGGACAAGCCGGCGGCCGACGCGGAAGCGGACGGTGGCTCGTGCCAGGAATGACCGTCACGACACGCGCCCTCCTGACCCCCGTACTGCGCACGCTGCCCTGGCGCGCGCTCGCGGCGGGCGGCGCCACGGGGCTGCTGCTGGCCGCCGTCCCGCGCCTGCTGTCCGGTGACCCCGACCCGTGGACCGGCCTCCTCGCGCTGCGGGGCGCCGCGCTCGCCCTCGCCCTCGGCCTGGCGTTCCTGCTGGACGACCCGGCCCGGCACATCACCTCGGCGGTGCCGGTGAGGCGCCCGCTGCGCGTCGGCCTGCGTGTGGCACTCGCCGCCCCGTGGGCCGCGCTCTGCTGGACGGCCGCGCTGTTCCTCGTACCCGAGGAGGCCCGGCCGCCGGTCGGCGCCCTCACCCTGGAGGCGATCGCCACCGCCGTGTTCGCCCTCACCGCGGCGGCCCTGGTCATCCAGCGCTCGACCGTCACCGAGCCGGGAGTGGCGGTGTCGACCTGGCTCCTGTCCACCGCGGCCGCCGCCTTCCTGCTCCTCCCCAACAGCTGGGCCCTCCTGGTGACCCCGGAAGACCCCCGCTGGACCGACACCCACGAACGCTGGGCAATGCTGCTGACGGTGGCACTGGCGGTGGGAGCGAGGGCGTGCGTGGAACCTCTACGGGCTGGGCTGAGGCTTCGCCCCTTTTAGGGGCGCGGGGAACTGCGCGACAAGCCCCCACCGGCCGTAAGCCTGAATCGGTCCGCAGCCCCCTCCTTCAGGACTCCGTCCGATACATCAAATCCGCCTCGTACGTGACGAACCCGAGCCGCTCATAAACAGCCACCGCCGCCTTGTTGTCCGCATCCACATACAACATCGCCGTCGGCACCCCCCGCCCCTCCAGATACCGAAGCCCGATCGTGGTGAGGGCCTTGCCGAGCCCACCCCCCTGAGCCCCGGGCCGTACGCCCACGACGTACACCTCGCCGAGCCCCTCCTCCGCATGGACCTTCGTCCAGTGGAACCCGATCAGCTCCTCGTCCCGGAAGGCGAGAAAGAACCCGGCCGGGTCGAACCACGGCTCACCCTTGCGGTCGTCGAGGTCCCGCTGGGAGAGCGAACCCTGCTCGGGGTGGTGCGCGAAGGCGGCGGCGTTCGCGGCGAGCCACGCCGTGTCGTCCTGGCCGGGCACGAACGTCCGTACGTGCACACCGTCGGGAAGCTTCGGGCCGGGCAGGTCCAGGTCCGTCAACGGCCGCCGCATCTGCCGCAGTTCGCGGAAGAGCGTGAGGCCGAGGACCTGGGCGAGATGGCGGGCCGCGGAGTGGCCGCCGTGGGCCCAGACACGCACCCGCTTGCCGGACTCGGCGAGCAGCGCGTTGCCGAGCGCCCGCCCGTGCCCGTGCCCGCGGTGCGCCGGGTGGACGACCAGTTCGGCGGCCGGGGCCTCGACCGGGTCGGTGTCCTCCAGCTGCGCGTACCCGACGAGCCGGTCCTGGGAGGTCAGCAGCAGATGCCGGACGCCCTCCCGGGCGCCACCGCGCAGCTGCAGCCGGCCCTGCTCGGACACGGCCTGCTGTCCGTCGGCCCGGGCGGCCTCGGCGAGGAGGTCGAGCACGGCCTCGGTCTGCCCGGGGCTCAGCGCGGACAGGATGTCGAGGGAGCGGGCCGGGACAGCCGGTGCGGTGTCTTCGCTGGTCATGAGTACGAGAGTACGACGTGTCCGGTTCATGGCGAAGTGGCCCGGCAGGGGAGCGCGCGTCCAGTGCGCCGCGGGCACGCCGTCGGCCCGCCGGCTGTCCGGTTCGCGGCGAATCGCACCGCGCGGCAACCAGTCCGTAACCCTGAACCCCCTGTCGCGCTACGCGCGTTGACCCTAGGCTGCGCCGGGACGGGGCCCACATATCAGCCGACCCACAGGGGGGCACATGTCAGCCACACCTCATCCGTACCGACGCAGACGCCGGACCACCCGCTTCCTCGCGGCGGCCGCGGGCGTCGCCACCGTCGGCGCCCTTGTCGCCGCGATGCCGGCGTCCGCGGGCGAGACGGGCAAGAAGAAGCCCGGCCACCAGAAGCCGGGCCGCTACCAGGACGTCCAGCTGCTCTCCTTCAACGACCTGCACGGCAACCTGGAGCCGCCGGCCGGCTCCTCCGGCCGGGTCACCGAGCTCCAGCCGGACGGCACCAGCAAGACGATCGACGCGGGCGGTGTCGAGTACCTGGCGACGCATTTGCGCCAGGCCCGCGAAGGCAACAAGTACTCGGTCACGGCGGCCGGCGGCGACATGGTCGGTGCCTCCCCGCTGATCTCCGGACTTTTCCACGACGAGCCCACCATCGAGGCGCTGAACAAGCTCGACCTCGATGTGTCGAGCGTCGGCAACCACGAGTTCGACGAGGGTGCCAAGGAGCTGGGCCGTCTGCAGAAGGGCGGCTGCCACCCCACGGACGGCTGTTACGTGGAGGGCAAGAAGTTCAAGGGCGCCGACTTCCCGTACCTTGCGGCGAACGTCCTGGACGAGAAGACCAAGAAGCCGATCCTCAAGCCCTACTGGGTGTGGAAGAAGAACGGCGTCAAGGTCGGCTTCATCGGCGTGACCCTTGAGGACACCCCGGGTGTCGTCTCCGCCGAGGGCGTGAAGGGCCTCAAGTTCAAGGACGAGGTCGAGACGATCAACAAGTACGCCAAGGAGCTGGAGAAGCAGGGCGTCAAGTCCGTCGTCGCGCTGATCCACGAGGGCGGGCTGCCCGCCTCGGCGGCGTACAACTACGACTGCGACTCGCCCGGTGGCGGCGACGGCATATCCGGCCCCATTGTGGACATCGCCAAGAACATCACGCCGAAGGTCGACGCGCTGGTCACCGGCCACACCCACGCCGCGTACGCGTGCACGATCAACGACCCGTCGGGCAAGCCCCGTACGGTCACCTCGGCCGCGTCCTTCGGGCGGCTCTACACCGACACGACGCTCACGTACGACCGCTGGACCGGCGACATCGCCCGGACCGCCGTCGGCTCCGCGAACCACGTGGTCACGCGTACCGTGCCCAAGGCCGCGGACATGACCGAGCTGATCGCGAAGTGGAACACGCTCGCCGCGCCGATCGGCAACAAGCCCATCGGCTACATCTCCGGTGACATCTCCAACGCCGGCACCGAGTCCCCGATCGGCGACCTGATCGCCGACGCGCAGCTCGCGTACGGCAAGGAGCTGGACCCCGAGACCGACCTCGCGCTGATGAACCCGGGCGGTATCCGGGCGCCCCTCACCTACGCGGCCAAGGGCGGCGAGGGCGACGGCGTGGTGACCTACGCCGAGGGCTTCACGGTCCAGCCGTTCGCCAACACCGTGAACCTGCAGAACTTCACCGGAGCCCAGCTCGTCCAGGTGCTGAAGGAGCAGGTCAGCGGCACGAACACCGCCTCGCCGAAGGTGCTCCAGATCTCGAAGGGCCTCACCTACACGCTCGACCTGACGAAGACCGGCGCCGACCGTGTCGTCGCCGACTCGGTCAAGCTGAACGGTGCCGCGATCGACCCGGCCGCCACCTACCGCGTCGCGACGAACAGCTTCCTCGCGGGCGGCGGCGACGGTTTCACCACCCTGGGTCAGGGCACCGGCGACCTGGTGGGCGACGACGACCTCGCCGCCCTGGAGAAGTACCTGCTGGCGAACTCCTCCGCCACGAACCCGATCGCGCCGCCCGCGGCCGACCGGATCACCGTCGTGAAGTAGCCACCCGGTAACGGCGATCTGTCCGTGAGGTAGATCGCAAAGGGCCTATTGGAGTTGCGGGTGGGGTTGGTACGCATGGTCGAATCAGTCGATGCGTACCCCCCATCCCATCTCGGCGCATTCCCACTCGCCTCCGAACCCGTACGAGGATCTCGCCGCCCTCGACGACGGACCCCTTGAGGACTTCCTCCAGGTGGAGGAGCCGGCCGTGATCGAAGGGGCCGGACAGGAGGCGGAGTGGGCACCGCCCAACCACCGCCGGGGCTCCCGCGACCGCCGGGACTCCGGGGCCCGCCCCCGCCGACGCACCCGCCGGCGCAGGCGAAGTCCCTTCACCGGACTGTCCCTCGCCGTCAAGGCCGTCATCGCGGTGCTCGTCCTCGCCGCCTTCCTCGCCCTCGGCGACCGCTGGGCGCTCCTGTACGCCGAGCGCACCGCGGCCGAGAAGGTCCGGGACCAGCTGAAGCTGAGCGCGTCCCCCGAGGTCGAGATCGACGGCTTCCCCTTCGTCACCCAGATCCTCGACCAGCGGCTCGACTCCGTGTCCGTCACCGTCCCGGACGTGGCGGCCGACCGGGTCTCCCTGGCGAAGGTCTCCGCCACCGCGACGGGCGTACGGGTCGACGGCGGGCCCACCTCCCTGCGCGGCGTCCGGATCCCGGAGCTGAACGGCGAGGTGCTGCTCTCCTTCGACGACCTGAACCGTGAACTCGGCGCGTCCCAGATGACGTTCACCGGTCACGGCGGCGACGAGGTGCGGGCGCGCGGGGTGCTGCCCGTCGCCGGGCACGACCTGCGGATGCGGGCCGACGCGCGGATCGAGCGCGACGGCGAGCGCGGTATCTCGACCGAGGTCGGCGGTATGCGCCTGGACATCGGCGACCTGGCCACCTTCCGTCCCGGCACCCGCGAGTCGCAGGGCCTGCACCTGACCCGCAAGTCCGCCACGCGCCTGGCGAAGGAGAAGAAGAAGGCCAAGGAGCTGCTTTCGGTGCCGTCGATCGCGAAGCGGATCGGTGTGCCGGACTCCGCGGTCGAGGAGGCGCTGAGCGACGACTCCAAGTTCGAGGAGTTCACCGGCTCTCCCCGGTTCGCCGGTCAGCTGATGAAGGTCAACCTCATCGACCTCGCCGTGGCGAACCCCGAGCTCCTCAAGCGCCTCGGCTTCGACCTGGCCCTCCTCGACGGGCTCTCCCGCCTGACCCGCCCCGCCCTCGTCGACCGCCTCTCCATCGGCTTCCGCCTGCCGAAGCCCCCGAAGGGCGAACTGACCCTGCGGGACGTGCGCGTGCAGAAGGACGGGATCAGAGTGCGGGTCACCGGGCAGGGACTGGCGATCGGCAAGTAGCCCGCCGGGCGGCCCGCGAGGTAAATAAATTCCGGGTGAGCGGCGTAATAAAGTCTGTGTGAATTGCGGTTCGGTTCCCGCGGGTTCCTGAAAATCGATCTCAGCCGCAATTAATTGAGGTCTCAGCGAATTTGGCGATTTTCGCTTCCGCGGTCTCGTAGTGTTTTCCATGTCGAAGCCGAACGGGGCTCACGACAAAGGGAAATACACCGCAGAAGAACCGTAGAAGAAACCGCAGAGGAAAGAGGGACGTCTCATGAGCTTCCACAAGATCACCCCGGTCAAGAAGAACCGCAAGCCCGCCGCCCCGAAGAAGCACGCCGCGAAGCCCGCGCCGAAGCCCGGTGCCAAGAAGCCGCAGCGTCGCCCGGTGGGCAAGAAGTAGCCACTGCCGCGAGGCGGGGTCTCCGGATTCGTTCCGGAGACCCCGCCTCGGCCATTTTCCGGATCCGTCGACGGGAACCGGCTACTCAGTGACTCAGCTACTCAGTGACTCGGCGACTCGGGTAATCAGGAAAGGGAATGTGACGGCATGCGGGAAGTCAGGGAGGCATTCGCGCGGTTCTGGCCGTTGACGCGCGGCGACCGCAGATGGCTGCTGCTGATCGTCGCGTGCGTGATCGTGTCGGCACTGGCGGAGACGGCCTCGATCCTGCTCTTCGCGGAGCTGACCGACCACGCGCTCAAAGCCGGTTCGCTCGCTGCCTTCTGGGGTCCGGCCGGGGCCTGGCTCGGCGTCGCCGTGCTCGGGGCGATCGTCGGATACCTCGGGAACTCCCTCGCCGTCTGGACGGCCGAGAGATTCGTCCTGCGGCTGCGCGCGAGCGTCTTCCGGCATGTCCAGGACCTGCCGCCGCACTTCTTCCAGAAGCACCGGCAGGGCGATCTGGTCGAACGGCTCACGGGTGACGTCGAGGCCATCGAGCAGATGGTCGTGTCGGGCGTCGTGGGAACGGTCTCCGCCGTGTTCTCGGCGCTCTTCTACTCCGCCGCCGCCCTCTGGCTCCGCTGGGACCTCGCCCTGGTCACCTTCCTTCTCGCTCCTCTCTTCCTCGTCGCCGCCCGCCGCTTCGCCGGCCGCATCAGGACCGCCGCCCAGGACGAGCGCACCGCCGACGGCGCTATCACCTCGGTCGTCGAGGAGTCCCTGGGCAACATCGTGCTCACCCAGGCCTACAACCGCCGCCGCGCCGAGGAGAAGCGCCTCGACCGTGAGGCCAGGGCCTGGCTGCGCGCCAGTGTGCGGGGCGCCCGCGCGAGTGAGCTGTACGAGCAGTTCGTCGAGGTCGTCGAGACGGTGTGCGTGCTCGCGGTCATCGGGCTCGGCGCCTGGGAGATCGCCCAAGGACGCATGTCCCTTGGCCAGTTGCTCGCCTTCGCCGCCTTCCTCGGCTACCTCTACCCGCCGATCCGCGACCTCGGCCAGCTCGGTCTGACACTGACCGCCGCGACGGCCGGCGCCCAGCGGCTCCAGGAGATCCTGGACGCCGAGCCCGCGGTCACCGACCCCGCCGAACCGGTCCGGCCCTGGCCCGTACGCGGCTGGGTCAGCTTCCACGGCGCCTCCTTCCGCTACCCGGGCGGGCCGGAGCGCGACGCCCTGCACAACGTGACGTTCACCGCGCGACCCGGCGAGTTCGTCCTCGTCACCGGCCCGAGCGGCGCCGGAAAGTCGACGCTCTCCAAGCTCCTGACCCGCTTCTACGACCCCACCGAGGGCGTGATCTGCCTGGACGGAGTCCCGCTCACGGACGTACCCCTGGAGTTCCTCCGCGAGAACGTCGCCCTGCTGCCGCAGGAGACGCTGATCCTGCACGGCACGATCCGCGAGAACATCGGCTGCGGGCGGCCGGGCGCGAGCGAGCAGGAGATCGAACGGGCCGCGCGGGACGCCGACGCCCACGCGTTCATCGACGCGCTGCCGGACGCGTACGACACGGAGATCGCCCCCGGTACGGCCATCCTCTCCGGCGGCCAGCTCCAGCGCGTCGCCCTCGCCCGCGCGATCCTGCGGGCCGCCCCCGTCCTCGTACTCGACGAACCGACCACCGGGCTCGACGGGCCCGCCGCCCGCCGTGTCGTCCAGCCGCTGCGGCGCCTGGTCTCCGGCCGTACGACCGTCATGATCACCCATGATCTGACGCTGGCCCCCGACGCCGACCGGATCCTCGTCGTGGACGGCGGACGGCTGGTGGAGGAGGGCACGCACGAGGAACTGATGGCGCGGGGCGGGGTGTACGCGGGGCTCGCGGGGCCGATGCCCGCGGACGCGGAGACGACGATGAGACTGCTTCCGCAGCCGTCCCCCTGAGGGCGTGGACGGCTTGGGGGGAGGGGGAGGCGCCGGCTGGGGAGCGGCTCTCGGCTCGCACTCCCCAGCCGGACGGGTGCGGGCCGGCGAGGTAGGTCGCCGCCCCGCACGGAAAGGTTGCCGGGTTCCTGGTGCCGTTGGGGAGGAGCTTGTCGGAGGACGGACTCTTCTCCCAGCCCCACTCGCAAGTGAAGCTGCCGCCCGCGGTGCCCGAGAAGAGCGAACCGGCCGGACGTCACGGGGACATCGCGGCCGGATCAGAGATGCTTCAGAAAATCAGCGAGGCCCGTGCGGGGGCGGCGCGCCTACACCGGCGCGCCTACACCGGCACCGTGAGCGTGGCCGTGTAGCCCTTCTCGACGCTGCCCTTCGTCGTCGCCAGCTGCTGGTCGTAGCCGTCGCTGAAGATGTTGTCGGTCTCCAGGGAGAGCTGGCTCATGTTCTGGACGCTGCGGTCGTAGCCGTCCGTCGCGTACACGGTGTCGCACACGTCCTTGGCGAACGCGAGCTGCGAAGTGGCCGTGATGGACGTGGCGTTGGTCGCGTCCTCCAGGCTGCCGTACACCTCGAAGTGGATGTGGGGCCAGCGGCCCGTGTAGCAGGCGGGGAAGATGCTGGTGAACGTGACCTGCCCCTTGGCGTCGGTCTCCTGGACGCCGCGCAGGTAGTTCTCCTCGGTGACGCCCTCGGAGTAGAGGGAGTAGTTGCCGTCCCGGTCGCAGTGCCAGAGATAGACGGCGGCACCCTCCTTGGGCGTACCGCAGCCCGAGGCGGCGTCGACGACGGTGAGGGTGACGGTCAGCGGCACACCCTCCGCCTTGCCGCTCGCCGACCCGAAGCTGGAGGTGATGTCCTTGCGGACGACACCGCTCTCCTTCAGTACGTTCACCCCGTTGGAGCCGTCACCGGGGTACGGGCCGGCCGTCTCGCCGGGAATGGTCTCGCACTCAGCGCTCCCGGAGGAGGCGGCGGACGACGACGAACTGCCGGAGGGGGCGGCCGAGGAGGCCGAGCCGTCCGAGTCGTCGCTGCTGCACCCGACCAGCGGCACCAGGCCGACACCGGCCAGCAGCCGGATCATCTTCCGCCGCTGAAGCGTGGGCAGGTCGAAGGAGAGACCCCTGTCGTGGTCGTGCAGTTCTTCACCCATGGCTGCTCTCCCTGTACCTGTGCCTGGCCACGGCCGCTTCCACGCCCGTGCCACCCGTTGATTGAAAGTGAGAGTAGGCGCATTGCCTGTGGGGCATCCATGGGGCGGCTGTTCGTCGGCTGAGGGGGTGAGTCGGGAAGATGAGCGACTCGCCCCCGTCAAGCGTGAGGCGGGCGTGAACGCCATCGGGTGAATCGAGCGGGAAACCGAGACGCGAACGTGTGTGTCCCGCCACGGTGGCTTCATGGCAGAGATCACGACCACCAACCCCTTGGCGGCCCCTCAGCTGTGTCCCTCGGCGCCGGTGCGCGGACAATCCGCGCGGCGTCGGTGAGCGCGGCTATGGTCGTAAACGTAGACAGGGCACGTCGAAGGAGGGCATCGGCCATGACTGCTCACGCTTCGGAATCCGATCCGGCCATCCCCCCCATGCCCGAGCGGACCCCGAAGGCGTTGCGCGAGGCCATCGCCGAGCACACTCCCGAGCTTCTCCCAGATTTCGACGCCCACTGGAAGCGGGCGATCGCCGACGCCTACAACCTCGGGCCGGTGCCCGCGTTCATGGCCCTCTGGTGGGGTGAGTACGCCCTCGCCCGCGACTCAAAGCTGGACGAGCACGTTCGCGATCTTGAACACCGAGCCGCGTACGAGTGCACAGACATCGCCGAAGCCAAAGCCCTCCTCGAAGAGGCGGCGAAGATTCACCACCGGGTCCGAGAACTGGAGCCCGGCGAGTGACTGATGGGTTCATGGGGCCGCCATGGCAAGCGGACTGGCGGATCGATGCTCTCGTCATCTTCGAGGCGTTGCCCGACCATGTTCGAGAGATCGCCCTCGCAGCGCGCGCTGAACTGGTTACGGCGAAGGACCCGTATTTCCGAGGCATCGATGCTGATGCCGGACTTCCCGAGGGCATGTGGGTCGTGCCGGTCCGGTCCACTGATCCGAAGGGCCGCCACGTCTGCTTCTTCGACGACGAAAACGGCTGGCTGAAGTACAGCTTCGTTCGCCGAACCGAAGATCCCCAGATCGTGGTGGAGGAGATCTTCTGGCAGTGAGCGCTGCCCTGAGCCCACTTCCTCGTGGACGTCAGTCGGGGGTCAGGCGCCACAGGGACGTGACTTCGGCGGTTCGGGCTTGGTGGAGTGGGTCCGTGGTGTCGTGGGACCGGGGGTGGTGGGGGATGGTGTCGAGGCGGTCCGTCACGTGTAGGCCCGCCGTGGTGATGGCGGTCAGCAGGTCCTCGCGGGTTCTCAGGTCCAGGTGTTCCGCCAGGTCGGACAGGACGAGCCAGCCCTCGCCGCCCGGGTGGAGATGGCCGGCCAGGCCGTTCAGGAAACCGTGGAGCATCGTGCCGTCCGGGTCGTAGACACCCTGTTCGACGGTGGAGGTCGGGCGGGCGGGGAGCCAGGGCGGGTTGCATACCACCAGGTCGGCGCGGCCCTCGGGGTAGAGGGCGGGGCCGGTCACCTCGATGCGGGCGGCGAGGCCCAGCCGGGCCGCGTTCTCGCGGGCGCAGACCAGGGCGCGCGGGCCGATGTCGGTGGCCACGACGTGGGAGAGGCCCCGGCGGGCCAGTACGGCGGCCAGCACCCCCGTTCCCGTACCGAGGTCGAACGCCGTGCGCGTGTGCGCGGGCAGCGGTGCCCGTGCGACCAGGTCGATGTACTCGCCTCTGACCGGGGAGAACACGCCGTAGTGGGGATGGATGCGGACGCCCTCCCCGAGGGACGGTACCTCCACACCCTTCTCGCGCCACTGATGTGCCCCGATGACACCCAGCAACTCCGTGAGGGAGACCGCCCGTTCGCCTCGCGGTGGCCCGTACGCCTCGGTGCATGCCTGGCGTACGTCGGGTGCCCGGCGCAGGGTCAGGGAGTGGTCGTCGTCCAGGAGGACCAGGAGTCTGCCCAGTACGCGGGCGCGGTGGCCGCGCGCCCGGCGGTGGAGGTGGAAGGACTCGGCCGGGGTGGCGTCGGGGCGGGCGGGGTTCGCTTTCCGGTCGATGCGGCGGGCCATCGCCCGGAGCAGCTGGCGTGCGTTGTGGAAGTCGCCCTGCCACAGCAACGCCGTTCCCTCGCAGGCCAGTTGGTATGCGGTGGCGGCTTTCGTGCTGTCGTCGGCGACGACGACCCGGCGGGGAGGCGGAGCGCAGCTCTCCGAGTGCCAGTGGGCGGATCGGGCAGGTCGGGCAGGTCGGGCGGACTGGTCTTCGGACCAGTTGATCGTGGGCGTCGTGGACACGACGTACTCCTCGTGTTCGAACGTGCGGTGGGCACGAAGAGCACTTCGACGAGGAGCCGGGGAAGTGGGGAAGCCGCCGTGCGTGGCAGACGGCCCGCCTCGCGATATCGCGGTACGGGCTCGTAGGTCGGGCAGTCTCGCAGGAAGGGCTACCGCTCCCGCGTCGAAGCGCGGGAGGAGAAGTCGCCGAGGACCAGACCTGGAACCATGCCGAGCATCAGGGTCAGCCTTTCGGAGAGATGATGCCCGAGACTCGCACGGGCCTCGCCTCGCGGGCAAACCGGGCCCTGCCTTCCCTGTGACGCAGCTCACGGGAAGGCGACCCCTCCCGCCGGACAGCTCACAGAGGTGACCACTCATATGCGAACCCGGATACGGGCCGGGGATTCGAGCGCCTTCGCCGAACTCTTCGACGCGTACGCCCGTGCGGTCTACAACCACGCGTTCCGGCTGACCGCGGACTGGTCGACGGCCGAGGACGTGATGGCCGCGACCTTCATGGAGGCGTGGAAGCTGCGCGACAGGGTCGACCCGGAGGGCGGCTCGCTGCGGCCCTGGCTGCTGGGCATCGCCACGAACACGGCGCGCAACCAGTACCGAAGCAACCGGCGCTACCGCCGCGCCGCGAACGCCGCCGCGGCGGCCGAGCTCGCCGTGCCCGACCACGCCGAGGAGGTCGCCGACCGCGTCGACGACCGGCACCGGCTCGCCACGGCCCTCACCGCGCTCGCGAGTCTGCGCAGACCGGAGCGCGAGGTCATCACGCTCTGCCTGGGGGAGGGCCTGGACTACGAGGCCGCGGCGGAGGCGCTCGGCATCCCCGTCGGGACGGTCGCCTCCCGCCTCTCCCGCGCCCGCAAGAAGCTGCGCTCGATCGCCGAGGCCCAGCTCGCCGTGCCCCAACTTGCCGTAGGCCAGGGTGAGTTGGGTCGTCCTGTCGCCGGCATCGCGTTCAAGAAAGTTCGCGAAAAACGGGAAGGCCCCGGCCCCGCACGACAGACAAGAGGCGATCACGTAAATGCGATCCGGCCCGCACAGGAAGGAAACCGATGAACGCGAACACGTCCCGGCAGCACCCTGCCGAGTGGGACCAGGACGCACAGCTCCTGTCCCAGACGGCGCGTGACCTGCCGACGGGCCGCCACCAGTTCCACAAGGAGCGTCTGATGGCCCAGATCCACGAGCAGGCCCAGCGGGAAGAGCGCACGGCGACGACGGGGACTATGGGGAGTACGGGGACTACGGGGATGGCCGCCGCGGCCCCCAAGAAGGCCCGGCGATTCCGGCTGCCGCGCCCCGCGATCACCCTGCCCGCGATGGCGGCCGCCCTGTCCGCGGTGGTCATCGCCGGAGTGGTGACGGTCGGTGGCGACGGAAGCGGGCTGCGGGACAGCGGTGTCGCCACCGGACCGGCCCTGACCACCGACGTCGGTACCGCGTCCACGAAGGGCGTGCCCCAGCTGCTCGACCAGATCTCCCTGGCGGCGGCCGAGGGCGACCACCCGACCGTCAAGCCCGGCCAGTACATCTACATCGAGTCCGTGCTGGCCGACACCTTCGTGAAGACCGTCAACGGCAAGTCCAGCCTGGCCAGCCACGAACTGCACCGCCGGCAGATCTGGGACTCCCCGGACGGCGTCGAGGGCTGGCTGATCGACCCCGCCGTCAACGACAGCCCCGAGGGCGAGACCCTGAGCCTGCCCGACGAGCAGGGCAACACCCCGAAGGCGCACCTGGGCAGCCCGTCGTACGACTACCTGAACAAGCTGACCACCGACCCCGACGCACTCCTTGCCAAGATCTACAAGGAGACCAAGGGCCAGGGGAACACCCCCGACCAGCAGGCCTTCACCACCATCGGTGACCTGCTCGCCGAGAGCTACCCGCCGGCCGAGCTCTACCCGGCGCTGTTCGAGGCCGCCGCCAAGATCCCGGGTGTCGTCGTCGTCGACGACGCGGTGGACGCCGCCGGCCGCCACGGGGTGGCGGTGGCCCGGCTGGACGAGACCAGCGGGCAGCGCGAGGAGTGGATCTTCGACAAGAAGACCCATGTCTACCTCGGCGCGCGCAATGTCCAGGTGAAGCAGTACAAGGAAGAGGGCGTCCTGATCAAGCCCGGCACGGTGAACTTCACCATGGCCGTCAAGAACCGTGCCGTGGTCGACGGAATGAAGCAGACCCCGTCCCAGGCGGGCTGAGGCCGGCCTCAGCGGGCCGCCTCAGTCCAGCGCGGGCGGCGGTGTCGGGGCGCCGGGCAACCGGATCGTCGCCACCGTGCCGCCGCCCTCGGCGGGGCTCAACGCCACGTCGCCGCCCGCCTGTTGGACCGTACGGGCCACGATGGACAGGCCCAGGCCCGAGCCCGGGAGGGCGCGTGCGCTCGGGGAGCGCCAGAAGCGGTCGAAGACGTGCGGGAGTTCGTCGGCGGGGATGCCCGGGCCGTGGTCCCGTACGGTCAGTTCGCCGTCCTTGAGGGTGACGTCGACCGTGCCGCCCTCGGGGCTGAACTTCACCGCGTTGTCGAGGATGTTCACGATGGCCCGCTCCAGCGCGGAGGGCTCCGCCCGTACGAACCAGGGGTCCACGTTCGCCGTGATCGTCAGCTCCGGGCCGCGCAGACGGGCCCTGCGCAGGGCCGCCTCCACGGTGTCCTGCAACGACACCACCTGTACGCGGTCCGCCGGCGTCCCCGCGTCCGACCGCGACAGCGTCTGCAAGTCCCCGATCAGCGCGGCCAGTTCGGTCATCTGCGCCTTCACGGACGCGAGCAGCGCCTTGCGGTCCGCCTCGGGGATGGGCCGCCCCGTCTCCTCGCTCCGGGTGAGCAGCTCGATGTTCGTACGGAGGGAGGTGAGGGGCGTTCGCAGTTCGTGACCGGCGTCGGCGATGAGCTGCTGCTGCAGCTCACGGGAGTTCGCCAGCGAGGCCGTCATGGAGTTGAAGGAACGGGAGAGGCGGGCGATCTCGTCCTCGCTCTCGTCCTCCACAGGGATGCGGATGGAGAGATCCTCGGTGCGGGCCACGTGCTCGACGGCGTCGGTGAGCTTGTCGACGGGACGGAGACCCGCCCGGGCCACGGCCAGACCTGCGGCCCCGGCGCCCAGGACCCCGATGCCGGACACGAGGAGCAGGATGAGCGCGAGGTCGTTGAGGGTCTTCTCGGTGTCCTTGAGCGAGACGCCGACCAACAGGGCCACGTCGGGATAGGGCTCAGTGGTGGGGCCGAAGCCCACGAGGACGGGGACAGTTCGTACCCGTACGTTGTTGCCGTCCTCGTCCGTGGTGTTGTGGAAGGAGCCGCCCTGGTCGGGGTCCGTCGCCACCTCCTTGTCCTGGGCCGTGGGCTTCACGACTCCTGCGGAGCTGGGGAAGACACAGGAGTTGCCGTCCGACTTCACCACCTGCACGTAGTAGTCCCTGGGCTGCATGGCGTCGGACGACGGGGTCACGGACTTCGGGCAGGCGGCCAACAGGGCAGTGATGTCCTGCTCCTTCAGCCTGAAGCCCGCGCTGTCGACCTGCCTGTCCACCTGCTCGTACAGCTTCCCCTGCACGATGAACCAGCAGGTGACCGAAACCGCCGCCACTCCGAACGCCACCGCTGCCGCGACGAGCAGCGCCAGTCGTGACCGGATCGGCAGGGAGCGGAACCGGCGAACCACCTTCTTCACTCCGCCCCACCCGACCGCAGGACATACCCCACACCC
Organism: Streptomyces sp. NPDC058697; assembly: GCF_042715345.1. NCBI lineage: Bacteria > Bacillati > Actinomycetota > Actinomycetes > Kitasatosporales > Streptomycetaceae > Streptomyces > Streptomyces sp. NPDC058697. The sequence goes on along the minus strand of NZ_JBHXSU010000031.1, from coordinate 64,187 downwards.
CGCACCGTGTGCACAAGACGCGGCTCGCCGCCCGCCTCGGTCTTCCTGCGGAGGTACATCACGTACACATCAAGGGAGTTGGAGGACGGCTCGAAGTCGAAGCCCCACACCGCCTTCAGGATCTGCTCGCGGGTGAGGACCTGGCGCGGGTGGGCCAGGAACATCTCCAGCAGGGTGAACTCCGTGCGGGTCAGCTCGACCGCCCGGCCACCCCGCGTGACCTCGCGCGTGGCGAGGTCCATGCGGAGGTCGCCGAAGGTGAGAGCGTCGTCCGCGGGGGCGCCGACCGCCGCGGCCGCATACGAGCTGCGGCGCAGCAACGCCCGTACGCGGGCGAAGAGTTCGTCGAGTTCGAAGGGCTTGACCAGATAGTCGTCGGCGCCGGCGTCGAGGCCGGTGACGCGGTCGCCGACCGTGTCGCGGGCGGTCAGCATGAGGATCGGCGTCGTGGTCCCCGCGCCGCGCATCCGGCGGGCGGCGGTCAGGCCGTCCATCCGCGGCATCTGGATGTCGAGGACGACCAGGTCGGGCTGGTACACCGTGGACTTCTCCAGGGCGTCCGCACCGTCGACGGCGACCTCGGTGTCGTAACCCTCGAAGGCGAGGCTGCGCTGGAGTGCTTCGCGCACGGCCGGCTCGTCGTCGACGATCAGGATGCGCTGGGGTTCACGGTCGCCTTCGGCGGGGCTCATCGCGGTCAGTTCCTCGGGTGCGGTGGGACGTGGTCGGGGCGCTTTCAGCCTCGCACGTTCAGAGCGGTTCAGGGCTGCTCAGGGCTGTTCTCGTAACGCCTGCCGGGCGCGCGGGCCCGGCAGGGATCAGCCTCGTACGGTTCGGCCGGTACGGGCGCCGGCACCCCGGCGGGCGCCGCGCGGAGCGGCCGCGGGGGCCACCTCGGGCGCGCGGGGCGCCGGCGCGTGGAGCTCGTACGCCACTTCGAGGGCCAGGGCGAAGGCGGCCGGGTCGGCGCCCGTGAGGGTGTGGGAGACGTTCCTGATCTTCATGACGAACTCCGGGTGGCTCGGTGCGAAGGGAGTGAGTCGGAGGGGGTGATTCGGAGGGGGTGATTCGCAGGGGTGCGCGCGGACGGTCAGCTGTCCGAGCCGCCGGCCCGCAGGGTGTCCAGGTCGGCCTTGACGGTGTTGATCGGGATGGCGAAGCCGAGGCCCACGCTGCCGGCGCTCGACGAGGTGGCGTCCGCGGCGGAGTACATCGCGGAGTTGATGCCGATGATGTTGCCGTTCATGTCGATCAGCGCGCCGCCGGAGTTGCCCGGGTTGAGGGACGCGTCGGTCTGCAGGGCCTTGTACGTGGTCGTGGACGAGCCGGTGTCGCCGTTGAACTCCTGGCCGCCGAACTCGAACGGCCACTGACCGCTGCCGCCGCCCTGCTGTTGCTGCTGCTGGCCCTGGCTCTCGTCCGTGGAGACGGTGACGTCACGGTTGAGGGCGGAGACGATGCCGCTGGTGACCGTGCCGGTCAGTCCCTCGGGGGAGCCGATCGCCACGACCTGGTCGCCGACCTTGACGCCCGCGGAGTCGCCGAGCGTGGCGACCGTCAGACCGGACGGCGCGTCCTCCAGCTTGATCAGCGCGAGGTCCTTCTTGCTGTCGGTGCCGACGACCTTCGCGGTGTACGACTTGCCGTTGCTCAGCTGCACCTTGATCTCGGAGGCACCCGAGATCACGTGGTTGTTGGTGATGATCTCGCCGCCGCTGGTGATGACCACGCCTGAACCGGTGGACTGGCCGGCGTTCGAGGTGGCGCTGATCTCGACGATGCTCGGGCTGACCGCCTTGGCGACCCCGGCGACCGTGCCCTTCTCACTGGTGGGCACGACGCTGGTGCTGGTGCTGCTGCTCGCCACCGTGTCGTTGCCGGTCAGCTCCTGGAAGGCGTACGCGGTACCGCCGCCCACGGCCGCGGCGGCTATCGCCACGGCGGCCAGCAGCGCCAGCGGACCCTTGGCGCGCTTACGGGGAGCGGGAGCCGGGGAGACGGGCTCGGTGAGAAGAGCCGTGGGAGCGGCGCCCTGCTGCGCCGGCCCGTACGCCGGCGGGGGCGGCCACTCCGGGTTCACGGAGGAGGCGGAGGGGGTGGAGTAGTCGGAGGAGGAGCTCGCGGGGTGCGCGGAGGCGTACGGCTGCTGGGGGTACGCGGACTGCTGCGCGTCGCCCTGCGGGTACGCGGACTGCTGCTGTTCGCCCTGGGGGTACTCGCCGCTGCGGCGGAAGCTCTCGGTCATGACTCAGACTCTGAACCCCGACCATGAGAGCTCCCTGAGTGCTCCCTGAGAAGCCCGACAGAACCGCGTATGCCCGATATAAAGCCGCCGGGGGCCGCTGAGATCGGTGAAACGGGGGGTTGCGGCACGGTGATGTGCGGGAAGCGGCGGACGAATACTTGTCGGACCACTGTGAAGAACGTGTGCAACGGGGAACGAGGGGCGCAATCTTGGTGGGTTCACGACACACCACCACCTCAGGAGCCCTGAGTGATACGTGCCCTGCGCGACCGTTGGAGACGCCCCGCCACGGCGTTCCCCGCGGCCGCTCTCGCGCTGGCGCTGAGTTGCGCCGGCGTCCTCGCGGCGCAGCCCGCGACAGCGGCGGACGACCCCACCGGGGGTCTGCCCGACGCGAACCTCTCGCAGCCCGCGAAGCCGGCCGCCTCCACCAAGGAGCTGCGCGACCGGATCGTCGAGGCGGCGAAGGCCACCGGCGAGACCCCGGACGACGCCTCGCCCAGCAAGTCGCCGTTCATCATCGGCGGCGGTGAGACCACCATCGCCAGTGCCCCCTGGATGGTCCAGCTCGGCTACTCCGACCCGGTCACCGGCGACGGCTACTTCTGCGGCGGCACGCTCGTCGCCCCCAACAAGGTCCTCACGGCCGCCCACTGCGTCGCGGGCCTGGACTGGGTGAGCAACGGCGCCGTCCTGGCCGGCACCACCGACCTCGACGACTACGCCACCGGCACCCCCGCGGGCGTCTACCGCCAGTGGACCCACCCCCGCTACAACGAAGCCACCATCCAGAACGACATCGCGGTGCTCACCCTGGACCGCCCGCTGGAGCAGCAGTGGCTGCGGCTGGCCGCGTCCGACGACAGCGCGCTCTACAAGGCCGGCACCGCGGCCACCGTCTACGGCTGGGGCCTGACCTCCGGCGCCGACGACGCCACCCTCTCCACGAAGCTGAAGAAGGCGAGCCTCCCGCTGGTCGCCGACTCCACCTGTAACAGCGCCATGCAGGCGGTCCTCGGCGGCGACGAGTTCATCGAGGGCTCGATGACCTGCGCGGGCACCCCCGCCACCGGCGTGGACGAGGGCACCAACAGCCCCTGCAACGGTGACTCGGGCGGCCCCCTGGTCGTCGGCAACAAGATCGTCGGCATCGTCTCCTGGGGCGTCGCGGGCTGCACCGGCAAGGGCGCCTACCCGGTCTTCACCAAGGTCAGCTCCTACGCCTGGGCGGCCCAGCCGCGCGTCGACGACACCGACCTGACGTACGACGGCCGCGCCGACCTGCTGGCCCGCACGCCCTCGGGCGGCCTCTTCCAGCAGGAGAGCAAGGGCACGTCGCTCGCGCAGCGCGCCTACCAGGGCAACGGCTGGCAGACCGCCACCTGGGTCCTCCAGGCGGACCTGGACCGGGACTTCTACCAGGACCTGATCGTCCGCGACAAGACCGACGGCAAGCTGTACCGCAGCTACATGGACCACGCCGCCGGTGACTGGACCTGGATGCAGATCAGTTCGGTCTGGGGCGGCTACAAGTCGTACGCGATCCCCGGCGACATGACGGGCGACGCCCGCCCGGACCTGCTCGCGGTGGACGCCGACGGCTCGGTCTACCTCTACCCGGGGCGCGGCAACGGCGAGTTCTACGGCAAGGTCAAGGTCGTCAGCGGTTCCTGGAAGAACGTGAAGATCTTCGGCCACGGCGACTTCTCCGGCGACGGCAAGCCCGACCTCCTCGTCCGCTCCACGGACGGCACCCTCTGGCTCTACCGCGGCACCGGCAAGGAGAAGACCCCCTGGTCGGCCCGCATCAAGGCCCGCACCGGCTGGAACTTCACCTCGTACGTCTCCAACGGCGACGTGACCGGCGACGGCGTGGCCGACATCATGACCCGCGACTCCGGCGGCACCCTCTGGCTCTACCGAGGCACGAACAAGGCGTCCAGCGACCTCTTCGCAGCACGCACAAGCCTGGGAACGGGCTTCAACCAGTACAACCTGCTGTTCTAGAAACCCCTGAACAGAAGTGGGGCCCCCCCCCCAGGGGGGGGGCGGGGTGGTGTGAGGGGGGGGGGGGAACGCGCCATCATTTTGGGTTAATGGGGTGTGGTTTTAAAAAATGAAGCAGGCGGCGCT
>NZ_JBHXSU010000031.1:0-59799 GCF_042715345.1 Streptomyces sp. NPDC058697 | reverse complement strand
CACCACTCCGTGGTGTAGGTCTAACAACTCTTAAACCCGGTTTTATAAACACCCCACTCAAACCCCCCCCCCCCCCCGCGGGGGGGGGGGCCCGACTTCTGTTCAGGGGCGCGGGGAACGGCGCAATCTTTTGGCTTTCAGGCGCGCGGGCAACCGCCGCTTCCAGGGGCGCGGGGAACGGCGCAGTCTTTAGGGGCGCGGGGAACTGCGCGACCAGCCACGACGCACCCGCACCCGCCAACGAACTAGCAGCCGCAGGACCGCCGCACAACCAACTGAGACGGAAACAACTTCAACCGCTCCCGCCGAGCACCAGCAACCCGCAACCCGTCATCGAGAACGAGATCAACAGCCGCCCGAGCCATCGCAGACCGATCGCTCGCGATCGTGGTAAGCGGCGGATCAGTCAACGCCGCTTCCTTGATGTCGTCGAACCCGGCAACAGCCAACTCCCCCGGCACGTCTATCCGAAGCTCACGCGCGGCCCGCAACAGCCCGACCGCCTGGTCGTCCGTGGAACAGAAGATCGCCGGCGGCCGATCCGGCCCGGCCAGCAGCTCAAGACCGACCTTGTACGCGTCGTACCGGTTGTAGAGCGCCTCGAAGAGGCGACCCTCCGTCGACCGCCCGGCCTCGTGCATCGCACGCCGCCAGCCCTCCACATGGTCGGAGACGGGGTCACCGACGGTGGGGGTCTCCGCGACACCGCCCAGACAGGCGACGTACTCGTACCCGTGCTCGAGAAGATGACGGGTGGCGAGCTCGGCGCCGCCCACGTCGTCCGTGACGACGGCGACGTCGTCGATGGCCTCGGGCCGCTCGTGCAGCAGCACCACCCGGGCGTCCCACGCCTCGATCTCCGCGGCGGCCAGATCGTTCAGCGCGTGGCTGACGAGGATGAGCCCCGAGACCCGCATCCCGAGAAAGGCCCGCAGATAGTGGACCTCGCGCTCGCCGACATAGTCGGAATTGCCGACGAGCACCATCTTGCCGCGCTCGGACGCGGCCTGTTCGACCGCGTGCGCCATCTCCCCGAAGAAGGGCTGGCGCGCGTCCGGCACGATCAGGCCTATGAGGTCCGTACGCCGCGACGCCATGGCCTGGGCGACCCGGTCGGGCCGGTACCCCAGCTCCTTGATCGCGGCGAGGACACGCTCGCGCGTGGCCGGGGCAACCGGCCGGGGTCCGTTGTTGATGACGTAACTGACGACGGCAGTCGACGTCCCTGCCAGTCGTGCTACGTCATCCCGAGTCACCTTGGCCACGGCGCGGAGTCTACGCGGATGGACCTACCTCTGTGCAGGTCGTACGGGCTCCTGTGCCTCCACCGTGACCTCGGCACTCCCGGTGGCGTCGAGGTGTGCCGACTCGTCCGCATCCTCCGGCCTCGGCTGGGCCGCCTTGGCCTTCGCCTCGTCCGTGGCGCGGTCCGCCTTCTCCGGCGTGACGAAGCGGTAGCCGACGTTGCGGACGGTCCCGATCAGCGACTCGTGCTCGGGCCCGAGCTTCGCCCGCAGCCGTCGTACGTGGACGTCGACGGTCCGCGTGCCACCGAAGTAGTCGTAGCCCCAGACCTCCTGGAGCAGCTGGGCGCGGGTGAAGACGCGGCCGGGGTGCTGCGCCAGGTACTTCAGGAGCTCGAACTCCTTGAAGGTGAGGTCGAGGACCCGGCCCTTGAGCTTGGCGGAGTAGGTCGCCTCGTCGACCGACAGGTCGCCGTTGCGGATCTCCATGGGGGAGTCGTCGTTGACGATCTGCTGGCGGCCCATGGCCAGCCGCAGCCGTGCCTCGACCTCCGCCGGACCCGCGGTGTCGAGCAGGACGTCGTCGATGCCCCAGTCCGCGGTGACGGCCGCGAGACCGCCCTCCGTGACGACGAGGATGAGCGGACAGCCGGGCCCGGTGGACCGCAGCAGCTGGCACAGGCTGCGGACCTGAGGCAGGTCGCGCCGCCCGTCGATGAGGATGACGTCGGCACCAGGGGTGTCGACGAGAGCGGGGCCCTCCGCCGGAGCCACGCGCACGTTGTGCAGCAGCAGGCCGAGGGCGGGAAGCACCTCCGTCGACGGCTGGAGAGCATTGGTAAGGAGCAGCAGAGAACTCATCGCACCCCACCTGCCTGGGTCGTCACACGGTCTTGCACGGTTTGCTTGCCCATAACGTCGGTTCCTCCTCGGTCCCTGCGAGGACGTTTGCGGCACTGCTTCGTACTTCTCGTTCCTACTGCTCGCGGCTCCCGCGCCCCTGGGCGCCGCAATTGCGCTCCGACATCGCACTTCCTGTCGCGATATCTCCCCTGGGAGTCGTATACAGCGTTCGTATACAACGCTCCAGAAAGCGCAAAAGGACCCGGGGGCTTCGCTGCCCGAGTCCTCTGCCCAGCAGAATAGCCCACATGAACCTAGGTCCGGCAGGTCATGTGACGCGATCTTTGATTCGTCCACGCCTTGAGACAACCCTGCGGCCACCTCTGCGGAGATTTCTGCACACGGTCGACGGGGTCACCATCGATGCCGCGTACGACCCCGGAAGGGGTACGTCCGACACCGCTGACGACGTTCCCGGCGACGTCCCCGGTGACCTCGCCATCGTCGTCGCGCACGGCTTCACGGGCGACCTGGAGCGGCTGCACGTACGGCGGGCGGCCACCGCCTTCACGCAGTACGGGGCGGTCGTCACGTTCTCCTTCCGGGGCCACGGCGCCTCCGGCGGGCGTTCGACGGTCGGCGACCGCGAGGTGCTCGATCTGGCGGCGGCGGTGGAGTGGGCACGAGAACTCGGTCACACCCGGGTGGCCACGGTCGGCTTCTCGATGGGCGGTTCGGTCGTCCTGCGGCACGCGGCGATCAATTCGGCCGGTGGTGAGGAGCACGAGGGGCGCACGGGAGCGCATACGGACGCGGTTGTTTCGGTCAGCGCACCCGCTCGCTGGTACTACCGGGGCACGGCCCCTATGCGCCGCCTGCACTGGCTGGTAACCCGCCCGATGGGCCGTGCCGTCGGACGCTACGGCCTGCGCACCCGTATCCACCACCGCGAGTGGGACCCCGTCCCCTCCTCCCCGGTGGAGTCGGTCCCGCTGATCACGCCCACGCCGTTGCTGATCGTCCACGGCGAGCTGGACGGCTACTTCCCGGTGGACCACCCCCGGATGCTGGCCGACGCCTCCGACGGCCACGCCGAACTGTGGCTGGAGCCGGGAATGGGCCACGCGGAGAACGCGGCGGACGACAAGCTGCTGGCCCGCATCGGGCAGTGGGCGGCCGGGTCGGCGGCGCCCGCGGGCTAGCCTGGGCGGTGCTTGTCAGCTTGTCACCCACTCACCGACCGAGGAATCAGGAATCAGGATTCAGATGGCAAAGGGCACGGTGCGTTACTGGGCCGCCGCCAAGGCCGCAGCGGGCGTCGCGGAGGAGCCGTACGAGGCGGAGACCCTCGCGGACGCGCTCGACACGGCACGCGAGCGACACCCCGGCGAACTCGTCCGCGTCCTGCGGCGATGCTCGTTCCTCATCGACGGTGACCCCGTGGGCACCCGCGGACATGAGACGGTACGGCTGGCCGAGGGCGGCACGGTCGAAGTGCTCCCGCCGTTCGCAGGAGGGTGACGGGACCATGAGCAACCAGCCGTACGAGGGCTACGACCCCTACCAGCAGCAACCGCAGCAGCCGCAGCAGCCGCCGCCGTCCGGGTGGCCGGGCCAACAGCAGCAGTACGAGGCCGACGCCGAGCCCGACCAGCAGCAGTACACCCAGCACTGGGAGGGCCAGACCTGGGAGACCCAGGTCCAGCCACCGCTCACACCGACCGCACCCGCGCCGGCCCCTGCCCCGTCCGCGGACACGGCGTACTTCCCGCAGCAGGCTCCGCACGGGCCGGGGGAGCAGCAGTACGCGGCCCAGTACGGCGCTCAGGGCGGTCAGGGCGGGCAGTACGGGGTGGTGGGGCAGCCGATGCCGGCGGAGACGGGTTGGAACCAGCCGGGCCAGCCGCAGGGCTACGGAAGCCAGGCGCAGGCGCCCGTGCCCGGCGCACAGGCTCCCTCTCCTGCCTCCGCGCCGGAGTACGGGCCGGCCACCGTCACCGGAAACACCCGTCTCACCGCCGCCCAGCGGGCCCGGGCGGAGGGCCGTTCGCCGATCATCGAGCCCGGCCTGCAGCCGGCCGCACTCACGGCGGTCCTCGGGCTGCTGATGGCAGGCGCGGCGGCCGTCGGGGAGTACGCACTGGTCGTACCGCTGGTGATCCTCCAGGCGGTGACCGCGGCGGGCTGGTTCCGGCTGAACGGGATGTGGCCCGCCAGGCAGGGCATCGCGCTCGCCTTCGCGGGGGCGCTCACCTCGGACGTCGCGCTGCTCGCGGCCGGGCGGGAGAACGCTCCCGCGGCGATCCTCGGCACGCTCGGTGTCTGGGTCCTGCTGACCCTGGTCCTGCAGCTGCGCAGCCATGCGCCGGCGGACGAGCGGATGTCCGGGCTGATGGCCACGGTCGTCTCGGCGGCGCTGGCGATCGTGGCGACGGGGCATCTGGCGGCGGAGCCGGACGCGGTGACGGTGGGTGCGGTGGCGGTCGGGGTGGCGGTTCTGGCCCGTGCGCTGCCGCTGCCGACGGTGGTCTCGGTGGTTGTGGCGTTGGTGGCGGGGGCGGCGGCGGGCGCTGTGGCGGGCGGGCCGACCGACCTCGGCGTGCCGTCCGGTGCGCTCCTCGGCGCGGGCGCCGCCGCCTGCGCCCTGATCGGCCACCGCGTCGCCAGCTACGACTACCCGTCCCGCTTCGTCCACTTCACCGCGGGCGTGGCCCTCCCCCTGGCGGCAGCGGCCCCGGCGATCTACGTACTGGGCCGCGCACTGTCCTGACGAAACCAACCTTCTTCGCCCCCGCCGCCCCTACCCATTCCCGTCCCTTTCGGGGGCCAGCCCCCGAACCCCCGCTCCTCAAACGCCGGAGGGGCTGGATTTTCGCGGCGGGGCCGGCACCAACCAGCCCGTCCGGCGTTTGAGGACGAGCGCGTTCAGGGCGATACGGGGGTTCGGGGGCGGAGCCCCTGAGTAAGTGACGGGAATGGGTAGGGGCGGCGGGGGCGAAGAAAAGGCCTGGTCCCGCGGTCACCCCTGTCACAGCTGATCGACAACTCCCCCCGTCCCCCCGGCCGGAGGCCCCGGCAGGGTTACCCTCGCGCCAGGAGACCGCCAAGGTGGGGGAACACGTAAACCATGCGAGCACTGCGAATACTTCTGATCGTGACCGTCATCCTCGGCGGCCTCTTCATCATCGCCGACCGAGTAGCCGTCGGCTTCGCCGAGGACGAGGCAGCGGACAGACTGAAGACCAACGAGGGCCTGGCCACCACCCCCAGCGTCTCGATCAAGGGCTTCCCCTTCCTCACCCAGGTCGTCGGCGGCGAACTGGACGAGGTGGAGGTCGGCATCAAGAACTACGAGGCCGACACGAGCGGCGCCACCGGCGGCACGGGCGCCTCCAGCGGCAACGCCCCCGACAAGATCCGTATCGACGACCTCACCGCCCAGATGCGAGGCGTCGCGTTCTCCGGCGACTACAGCTCCGCGAAGGCCGCCTCGGCGACCGGCACGGCGACGATCTCGTACGACGAACTCCTCAAGGCGGCGAAGGCCGAACCCGTGGACGTCGCGAGCGGAGTCACCGCCGAGGTCGTCGGCCTCTCCGACGGCGGCAACGGCAAGATCAAGGTCGAGGTGGAGGCCACGGTGCTCAGCACCAAGCTTCCCCGCCCGGTCTCCGTGCTCAGCTCGGTCAGCGTCAAGGGCGACACCGTCCAGGTGCAGGCCGACTCCCTCCCCAACCTGGGCGTCCAGCTCGCCGAGGACAAGGTCCGTCTGATCACCGACTTCCGGCAGCAGATCGACGGCCTGCCCGGCGGCATCAAGCTCGACAAGGTCGAGGCGGCGCCGAACGGTGTCGACATCACGGTGAAGGGTTCGGACGTCAGCCTGGTCGGGTAGGCCGGGTAGGTAGGCCGGGTACGTCGGCTACTGCGTGAGGGCGGCGGCCCGCTCGACTCACCGTCCGTCCGAAAGGCGAGACACCCCCGTCCGCACAGCAGCTGTGCGGGAGATGTGACGACGGCCGAAGCCCCTCCGGGGCCGGGAGAAAACGGGCCGGACACCCTCCTCGTCCCACATCCCGGACGATCGCGTCTCAGAATACGACACACCGGTGACATGCCCGCCTGTCCGTCCCTACGATCGACAGCATGAAGCGACAGGCGGACCTCACGAAGCGGCGGGCAGTAGACCTGTGCCGCGTCGCCGCCATGCTCTGTCGCACTTTCTGAGCGGAAGCGTCGTACTTCCGCGAGCCGGGCCCTTCGACCTCTCTCGTCGGGGCCATCCCTGCGCCGCGTACGCCATCGCAGCCGTGATCGTCGAGCGCGTGTCGCACTCCCTTTCTGACGCAACGCCCCGCCGCAACTGCCCCGGAGGAGAACGAGCATGAGCCGCAGCGACGTCCTGGTAGACGCCGACTGGGTCCAGGACCACCTGGACGACCCCAGCGTGGCCATCGTCGAGGTCGACGAGGACACGTCCGCGTACGAGAAGAACCACATCCGCAACGCGATCCGGATCGACTGGACCAAGGACCTCCAGGACCCGGTCCGCCGTGACTTCGTCGACCAGGCCGGCTTCGAGAAGCTCCTGTCGGAGAAGGGCATCGGCAACGACACCCTGGTCGTCCTCTACGGCGGCAACAACAACTGGTTCGCGTCCTACGCCTACTGGTACTTCAAGCTGTACGGCCACGAGAACGTGAAGCTCCTCGACGGCGGCCGCAAGAAGTGGGAGCTCGACTCCCGCGACCTGGTCGCCGAGGTGCCCGCCCGCGCCACGACCGACTACAAGGCGAAGGCGCAGAACACCGCGATCCGCGCCTTCCGCGACGACGTCGTGGCGGCCATCGGTTCGCAGAACCTGGTCGACGTGCGTTCGCCCGACGAGTTCAGCGGCAAGCTGCTCGCGCCGGCCCACCTGCCGCAGGAGCAGTCGCAGCGTCCGGGCCACGTCCCGTCCGCGCGCAACATCCCGTGGTCGAAGAACGCCAACGACGACGGCACCTTCAAGTCGGACGACGAGCTCAAGGAGCTCTACGCCGAGGAGCAGGTGGACCTCGCCAAGGACACCATCGCGTACTGCCGCATCGGTGAGCGCTCGGCCCTGACCTGGTTCGTGCTGCACGAGCTGCTCGGTGTCGAGAACGTCAAGAACTACGACGGCTCGTGGACCGAGTACGGCTCCCTGGTCGGCGTCCCGATCGAGCTCGGCGCCAACAAGTAACCCAATAACCCAAGGCCTGAAGGACTGAAGGACGGAAACGAAACATGTGTGGAGCGAAGGCCGGCGGCCCGGACGCCTCGACGATCAAGCCCGGTGAGACCACCATCCAGGGTCAGGTGACCAAGGACGGCGAGCCGGTGGTGGGCTATGTCCGCCTCCTGGACTCGACCGGCGAGTTCACCGCCGAGGTCCCGACCTCGGCGACCGGACAGTTCCGCTTCTACGCGGCCGAGGGCACCTGGACCGTCCGCGCCCTCGTTCCCGGCGGCACGGCCGACCGCACGGTGGTCGCCCAGACCGGCGGCCTGGCCGAGGTCGCCATCACCGTCTGAACCCGTCTGAACCACCTGACGGCAGACACCGTATAAACGGCCGAAGGGCCGCACCCCCGGGGGTTGGACGCTTACCGGTAAAGGGGTGCGGCCCTTCGGCTTACCCACAGACCGACCATTCGAGCCGCCCGGATCTACGCTGGACGTATGTACGCGCGAAGGCGTCACGTGTATTTCGCCATGATGGGGACGTGCATCGGGCTGTTCGTGCTGGCCTGGGGGGTCGTGCGGCTCTGGTCGGTGCCCGTGGCCGTCGGGATGTGCGTCGTGGCCATGGTGATTCCTCCGATCGCTGCGATGGCGGCCAACCGCCGAGGCCCCGACGACCGCTGGTGTGACGACCCGTCCGGCGACCCCAAGTCCGACGACTGGTGGGACGAACTGGACGGCAAGAAGCGCCGGCAGTGACCCCTCCCGGTCGGTATTCCGGTCAGTACCGGTCGGTATCGCGGTCAGTAGACGAGTGCCTGGGTCTCGTCCGCCAGGGCCTCCTGGACGAAGACCTGGGCGCCCGCGATCCGTACGCCCTCGATGACGTCCTTCTCCGTGATGTCCCGGCGGGCGGCGCACTGTGTGCAGAGGGTGAGGCGGCCGGCGGCCAGGATCGAGTCGAGGAGGTCGGGGAGCGGGGCCGCGTGCGGCAGGTCGAACTCGGCGGCCCGGCCCGGCAGCGCGAACCACGCGGACTCGCCCGTCAGCCACAGCGACACGTCCACCCCACTGGCCACGGCGACCGCCGCCACCGTGAACGCCTGCGAACAGCGTTCGGGAGCATCGGCCCCCGCCGTCACCTTGATCACGAGCTTCTTCGCCATGGTCGAATCGTAATCAACTCCCTTGCAACCCCACGTATTGGCCATGGGTCTCCTGTGCGCGCGGATACGGAATCCGCGCTTCGCGTTCTGTGGGGGACGTCTTGGAAGTCACGGAAAGACCCGAAGCACCACCTGAGGTCCAGGAGACCTCCGAAGCCCCGGAGGCACCCGAGGTCCCGGAGCAGCAGGCCATGCCGCGTGTGCGTCGGCGTGGGCCTGGGCGTACGACGCTCCTGATCGCCACGGCCGCCGTGCTGGGACTGGTCGCCGGTACCTGTGCCGGATACCTGATCCAGGCCGACCGCGAGCCCACCGAGCTGCCGTCGCTCTCGCAGCCGTCGCTCCCGCAGGCCGGGGGCGAGGGACCCCAGCCCCTCTCGGCCGCGCAGGACCGCAGGGTGAGGACCGACGGTGACCTGCGCAAGCTGCTCATCGAGCGGCCGAGGGGGGCGCGGGACACAACCTCCACCGAAGGCGTCGACGGCTGGGTGGGTCTCGACATGTACGCGGACGGGTACACCAAGCCGACGGCGGCCTACAGCACCCTCATCGACGACGAGTTCCGCCGCGCGGCCGTCACCGCCTGGCAGACGGGCCGCACCTATTCGGTCGTGATCCGGCTCGTGCAGTACCGCCAGGAGGACCGCCTGGCCGCCCGCGAACGGGTGGAGGCCGAGCAGTACGGCGAGGCGGAGTACGACACGGACAGCTGGGCCGTCCCCGGCACCGGCGACGGCATGGCATACGTACGGAAGCAGCCCGAGAACAAGGCCGGATACCTCCCGATGTACGCGGCCGAGGCGCATGCCTGGCGGGGCGACATCGCCATGCAGATCTTCGTGAACGACAGCAGGCCGATCGCCAAGGCGAAGATCATGGACCTGGCCGAGCAGCAGATGGAGCGGCTGTGAGCGACGACCCGAGCAGTGTCCCCACGGGGGAAGCCGGGCCGGCCGAGCCCGAGGCGCCGGACGCGAAGAAGCCCGTACGCCGTGGCCGGATCGCCGCCCTCGTCGGTGCCGGCCTCCTGGCCCCCGCCGTCGTCGCGGGCACCGGCTACACCGTCGTGACCGTGAACGACGCCGACCGGGACGCGGGCGCGCCCGTCTGGGACTTCCCCGGGGAGAAGGCGGACGACAAGCAGCCGGCCGCCGCCACAGGGCTCGCCGGCCTGCTCGTGCCGTACGGGGAGGACGACTGGGGCCGCGGCCCCGACCTCAACGAGTACGGCTACGACGCCCGGCTCAGCGGTGCCGAGGCCACCGCCCTGCGCAAGGAGTCGCTGCGCGGCCTGCCCCGCTCCCAGCGACTGCGGCTGGAGAAGGAGATCGACAAGCAGCGCGTCCAGGGCATGGCGATGCGCAGCTACATCAGTACGGCGGGCAACTCCTACGCCGACTCGAAGACGGCCTTCGCGGTGAGCGTCGTGCTGTCCCGGATGGAGAACAAGGCCGCCGTCCGGGACATCGCGACGTTCCAGAACGAGTTCCTCGACGCCATGGACGTCTTCCGCGCTGGCCCCGGCATCAAGGGCCACAAGAACGCCAAGTGCTTTCTGCAGCCGAGGACCACGGGCGAGGAGATCGAGGCGATGTTCTGCTCCGCGTACGAGGGAGACGTGCTGGTCAGCGCCACCGCGTCCGGGATCAGGCCGCTGAACACCGAGGGAGTCGCGTTGCTGCTGCGCACCCAGCTCGACCGCATCACCGATCCGGGGGAGGCGATATGACCGAGCAGACCGAGCAGACCGAGCAGACCGAGCAGCGCCAGGCGGCCGTGTCTCCCTCGCCCGAGACGCTTCCCGCAGGCCCCGCAGGCCCCGCAGGCCCTGCAGGGACGCCGGTCGCGCCGGCCAAGGCCGGGAAGGACCGCCGGGTTCTGCGTGCCGTGCTGCGGTGGACCGCCGTCGCGGCGGTGTTCGCGACGGTCGGTACGGCCGCGGCGTACGGCATCACGCGGGCGGAGCGCACCGACCTGCCGGGGCTCGCGACCGAGTCCGACGGGCGCTGGGACTACCCGGAGATCGTCAGGCCGCCCCTGCCGTCCGGCAGTCCGGCCCCCTTCGCCGAGGCCAACGGGGCCGCCACCCACCACGCCGACCTGCGCGCGCTCGTACTGCCCGCCCCCGAGGGCGCCAAGGCGGACAAGGCGCTGCGCGGCAAGGGCGGCTGGCTCGCGACGGACGACTTCCTGGCGGAGTTCACGTCGAAGGAGGACCGCAAGGCCGCCGGCCAACTGATGACCGACAACGGGCTGCGCCACATCGCCGCCCGCGGCTGGACCACGCAGGACGGCACGCACACGCGGATCTACCTGCTGCGCTTCGACACCGCGGCCGCCGCGGACGAGCTGTACGCGACCGAGCTGATCCACTACGACAGCCCGACGTACGCCGTGCGCGGTGCCGAGGAGTTCGACCGGGACGAGGACTTCCCGGAGGAGACCGAGTTCGCCCACGTCACCCGCTCGCCGTACGTGGAGACGCAGCCGTACGGTGCCGAGCAGGTCCGGCAGGCCTACCTCTCGGCCGGTGACACCGTCGCCGTGATCGTGCAGTCCCGCAAGGGCACCGCCGCGGCGGTCCCCTTCCGGCAGACCGTGGTCCTGCAGAGCCAGCTCCTGAGCTGACCGGCGGACCTCGGAGAGAGAGCCGCTCCCCACCCCCACTAGAGTGGGGAGCGGCTCTGTACTGCCCACCACCGCGTCACCCCCGAGGAGCACCCCGTGCTTGAGTACTTCTTCGAAGCCCTGCTGGTCCTGGTCTGTGTCGGCGTTCTCGCCTTCACCGGGCTGGCCGTGAAGAAGCTGTACCAGGGCCAGCGCTGACCCCCATCAAGGAACTGCCGACCTCATGATCGAGATCCCGTCCGACCTGCACAAGGACCTCGTCCCCCTTGCCTTCCTGCTCGGCAACTGGACCGGCGCGGGCGTCCACGACTTCCCCGGCGACGAGAAGTGCAACTTCGGCCAGGAAGTCAGCTTCACCCATGACGGGCGGGACTTCCTGGAGTACCACTCGCACACCTGGGTCCTCGACGCCGAGGGCAACAAGGTGCGCGCGCTGGAGTCCGAGTCCGGCTTCTGGCGGATCGACCAGAACCGCAAGGTCGAGGTCGTGATGGTCCGCGACGACGGCGTCGTCGAGATCTGGTACGGCGAGATGGCCGACAAGAAGCCCCAGATCGACCTGGTCACGGACGCGGTCGCCCGTACGGCCGCCTCGGGCCCGTACAGCGGCGGCAAGCGTCTGTACGGCTATGTGAAGAGCGATCTCATGTGGGTCGGCGAGAAGCAGACCCCCGAGGTCGCGCTCCGCCCGTACATGTCGGCCCAGCTCAAGAAGGTCGTCAGCCCGGAGGACGTCGAGCGCTGGGCCAAGGCCCTGCCGGACGACATGCCGGACGACGGGATCGCTTTCTTCAAGTAGTTCTACAAGTAGTTCTAGACTTTCGGTGTGGTGACCACTGGAAGCAGCACCGAAGGCACTGACTGGAAGAGCGATCTGCGGCAGCGCGGCTACCGGCTGACGCCGCAGCGGCAACTTGTGCTCGAAGCCGTGGACACCCTGGAGCACGCGACCCCCGACGACATCCTCATCGAGGTGAGGAAGACGGCGTCGGGGGTCAACATTTCCACGGTGTACCGGACCCTGGAGCTCCTGGAGGAGCTCGGGCTCGTCTCGCACGCGC
Source organism: Streptomyces sp. NPDC058697 (assembly GCF_042715345.1). Taxonomy (NCBI): domain Bacteria; kingdom Bacillati; phylum Actinomycetota; class Actinomycetes; order Kitasatosporales; family Streptomycetaceae; genus Streptomyces; species Streptomyces sp. NPDC058697. Next base: position 47,652 of record NZ_JBHXSU010000031.1, on the reverse strand, counting down.
ATCTCGGGCACGGGGCGCCCACGTACCACCTCGCGGACCGGCACCACCATCTCCACCTGGTCTGCCGCGACTGCACGAACGTCATCGAGGCGGACGTCGAGATCGCCGCCGACTTCACCGCCAAGCTCCGCGAGACGTTCGGCTTCTCCACCGACATGAAGCACTTCGCGATCTTCGGCCGCTGCGAGGACTGCACGGCGAGCGCGGCGAAGAAGGCCGCGCAGGCGGAGTAGCCCGCGTTGGCGGAGTAGGCGGCGGGGCGGCCCCCCCACGGCAAGTGGGCAGCGGCACTCCGGCGGAAATAAAAAGCGCGCCCACTCGGTCGTAGGCTGTGTGGATATGAAGAGCCCTCTGCTGTCCCTGCCCGGTGCCGTGCCCGCCGAGGGTGTGGACGAAGGTGTCGCCGCCCACTACGGGGACCTGTTCCGAGAACAGCGTGCCTTCGCCGGCGGCACCGGTTTCGTGGACCTCTCGCACCGCGGCGTGGTCGCCGTCACCGGGGACGACCGGCTCAGCTGGCTGCACCTGCTGCTCACCCAGCACGTCAGCGACCTCCCGGCGGGCCGCGCCACCGAGGCGCTGATCCTCTCCGCGCACGGCCACATCGAACACGCGCTGTACCTCGTCGACGACGGGACGACCACCTGGGCCCACGTGGAGCCCGACAGCCAGGACGCGCTGATCGCGTACCTGGAGTCGATGAAGTTCTTCTACCGCGTCGAAGTCGCCGACCGCACGGCCGAGTTCGCGGTCGTCCACCTGCCCGCCGGCTCCATCGCCGACGTCCCCGAGGGCGTCGTCGTCCGCGAGACTCCGTACGGGCGTGATCTGTTCCTGCCGCGTGCGGACCTGGAGTCGTACGCCGCCGATGTCGACCGGCACGGCCCGGCGGTCGGGCTGCTCGCGTACGAGGCGCTGCGTGTCGAGCACCACCAGCCGCGCATCGGTTTCGAGACCGACCACCGGACCATCCCGCACGAGCTGGGCTGGATCGGCAGCGCGGTGCATCTGCAGAAGGGCTGCTACCGCGGCCAGGAGACCGTCGCCCGGGTCCAGAACCTGGGCAAGCCCCCGCGCCGGCTCGTCTTCCTGCACCTGGACGGCAGCGAGGTCCATCTGCCGCCGCACGGCGCGGAGCTTCGGCTCGCTGACGAGGGGCCCGAGGGGCGCAAGATCGGTTTCGTGACCACGGCCGTACGCCATCACGAGCTCGGGCCGATCGCCCTCGGCCTCGTCAAGCGGAACGTACCGCTGGACGCGCGGCTGGTGGCCGACACGACGGCCGCGGCGCAGGAGGTCGTGGTCGAGCCGTAGGGGGCGTCACATCTCCAGCAGGACCGTGAACGGGCCGTCGTTCGTCAGTGAGACGCGCATCTGCGCGCCGAAGCGGCCCGTCGCCACCGTCGCGCCCAGCGAGCGGAGCTGGGCCACGACCTCGTCGACGAGGGGCTCCGCGACATCGCCGGGGGCGGCCGCGTTCCAGGTGGGGCGGCGGCCCTTGCGGGCGTCTCCGTAGAGCGTGAACTGGCTGATGACGAGCAGCGGGGCGTCGATGTCCGAGCACGACCTCTCGTCGGCCAGCATGCGGATCGACCAGAGTTTGCGGGCCAGTTGGGCCGCCTTCTCCTTGGTGTCCTCATGGGTCACCCCGACCAGGACGCACAGTCCCTCGCCGCTGATCTCCCCGACGGTCTCACCCTCGACGACGACGCTCGCGCCGTCCACTCTCTGCACCACCGCACGCATACGGACCATCATGCCGTGCGTCGGATTGACGTCGGTGCGGGCCTCGGCGTCGGCCTCGGTGCCGACTCCGTACGGGGGCTTTCTTATTGATCCTTAACCCCCCATCTGGGGCCGATCGGGGGCACTCGGTCACATAGCGGCCACTTGGGGTGGCACGATGCTCACACGCGCCGGTCGAGGGGACGGTTGAGGCACATGAGCACACCGAGTACGGGGCAGTCACCCGGGGTCGTATCGCTGATTCGGGGGGAGCCGCCGTCATCGCCTTCGGCATCGGCATCGCCGGAGGCGTCCCTGCCGCAGTCTTCGCCGTCGTCGTCAGCGCGCCCGGTCGCGGCGCGTCCGCCCACCCAGCGTACGGACAGTCCCATGCCCATGCCTGAGTCGGCGCCCGAGCCCGAGCGCGAGCCTGAGCCCGAGCTGGGCGTCCTGCGGCTGCCCGAGCTGCGCACCCTGCGGAGGGACGCGCAGCGGGACGAGGCCGATCTGAGCTATGTGCGGCGGTTGCTGCAGGGGCGGATCGACATCCTGCGGGCCGAGTTGGGTCGGCGGGGGGCCCCGCGGCGGGGGCGCGGGGCGCGGATCGCGGCCGAGGCGTCCGTCGTGGAGCGGCTGTCGGAGATCCTGACGGATGCGCCGGCGCGGCAGCGGTCGTCCGCGCGGCACGTGACTGTGGGTACGCCTCACAGCGAGGAGTTCCGGCGGCTGGCCTCTGACATGCTCGCCGAGGTCGAGCTGTCCGACCTGGAGGCGCGTACGGATGCGGAGCTGAACGCGGCGATGGGGCGGCTCGTGCGGTACGAGCAGCAGGTTTCCCGGCGGCGGCAGGAGTTGCAGCGGACGGCTGACGACTGCAGCGCGGAGATCGCTCGCCGCTATCGCGAGGGCGAGGCGCAGGTGGACGACTTGCTGATGTGACATCGGCGTCGACGTCGGGTTCGTGTTTGTCTGCGGGTGCGTTGTGGCTTGTCGCGCAGTTCCCCGCGCCCCTGGGGTGGGTGGGGGTTTCGGCTCGTCGCCTGCGTGCGGGGCCGCGCCGGGATGTGCGTCCGCAGCGGCCGCCGTGAACCACAGCCGCAGCACGGTGACCGCAAACCCGTGTCCTCGTAAGCTGCGGCCACACATCCCGCCACGACCCCTCCGGCCCGTGCCCCGCTAGGGGCGCGGGGAACTGCGCGAGCAACCCAGGACGGGCGGCACGTGGTGAACCGGCCTCGGCCACGGGTCTTTAGGGGCGCGGGGAACTGCGCGACCAGCCACAGCGCACCCGCACCCGCACACGGTCCCCCCCGGGGCCTGGGGGCGGAGCTCCCAGTTTTGGGAAGGGGTGGGTTGGGGGAGAGGAAAACCCCACGACACCCCCCGCCACGTATGCCTAGCGTGACCGCATGACCCCCCGCCAGGACATCGACATACGCCCCATCCGCGAGGACGAGACCCGAGAGTGGACCCGCGCGCTGCACACGGGATTCCAGCTCCCCCCGACCGTCTCGGACGCAGACGTCAAGGACCGCACCACCTACCTCGTCCCCGAACGAACACTGGGCGCATTCGACGGCACCAGATGCGTAGCCACGTTCCGCTCGTTCGCGCAGGAGATCACAGCCGTGGGCGGCACCCCCGTACAGGCCGACGCGATCTCGAACGTGACGGTCACCGCGACCCACCGCCGCCGGGGCATCCTCACCCGGATGATGGCGAAGGACCTGGCGGCCGCGAAGGAGCGGGGCGACACCGTGGCGACGCTGATCGCCGCGGAGTACCCGATCTACGGCCGGTACGGATTCGGCGTGGCCACGACGACCGCCGAGTGGACGATCGACGTGCCGAGGGCAGGGCTCGACCCGCGCTGGTCGGGCCCGGACGACGGCGGCCGTATCGACCTCGTGGACGGCGACGACGTACGGAAGACGGGCCCGGAACTCCATGAGCGGCTCAGGCGGGTACAGCCGGGCGTGGTCGACCGCGACGAGCGGTGGTGGCAGGTCCGTACGGGCGCGCTGGTGCTCGACCCGGCATCGTGGACCGAGCCCTTCCACGCCGTGTACCGCAACGCGGAGGGAGAGGCCGAGGGGCTGCTCACGTACACCGTGGACGACCACTGGGGGGATGTGAAGCAGCCGCTGGAGACCGCGAAGGTCAAGGACATGATCGCGGTCACGCCGGCGGCGGAGCGCGCCCTGTGGCGGTACGTGTGCTCGGTCGACTGGGTCACGAAGGTCAGGACGGGGTGGCGGGCGCCGGACGACCTGCTGCCGCATCTGCTGCCGGATCCCCGCGCGGCACGCATCCTCACGCAGGCCGACCTGCTGTGGGTGCGGATCCTGGACGTCGTGGCGGCGCTGGAGACGCGTACGTACGGGGTGTCGGGGACGCTCGTCCTGGAGGTCGTCGACCGGGGAGGGCTGTGCGGGGGCCGGTACCGGCTGGATGCCTCGGAGGCGGGCGCGAGTTGTGCGCCGACCACGGAGGACGCCGAACTCACGCTGGATGTGGGTGAGTTGGGGTCGCTCTGGCTCGGGGACGAGTCCGCGGTGCGGCTCGCCGCGCTGGGGCGGGTGCGGGAAGAACGAGCGGGCGCCGCCTCCTTGGCCGACGCCCTGCTGCGCACGTCCAGGCGACCGTGGTGCCCGGACATCTTCTGATTCCCTGTTTCTGGCACTCCGTTCCGTGTCGCCGGTCCGCGTGTGCGGCTTCTCCTCCGTTTGTTCGTGGCTATTCAGTTGTGATCCGTAGCTGTAGCTGTAACTGTTCAGTTGTTGTTCCGCGGGTCCTGGAGCTATCCGCGATGGTGCGGACCGACCGGGCTCCCAGCTCCCCTCCGGAAGGGAGCCCGGTCGGCCGGACTGCCGGACGGTGGCGCCCGATCAGCCGGACTGGGCGAGCAGCATCACGAGGATCACGGCCCCGATGCCGCCGATCATTGAGTTCTTGGCCTTGATTCCGACGGCGAGGGCGACGAAGGCGATGACGCCCATCGCCCCGAACTTCACCTGGATCAACTGCTCGAAACCGATGGCGAGGGCGGCGACGATGATGGCGATGAGCGGCATGCGGTCCCTCCTTCGGGACGGGGAGGCGGACCCCCGCTGGGACCGTCCACCTGGTCGGCAGCTCCGACTCTGGTGGCCAACCCCTGGGAAGCTTGACCATGTTTCTCAAGTTGGTAACCAACTTCACTGAAGTTATCTCCTCTTGGATGCGTCTCATAACCACCTTCTCAATAACTGCCCAAAGATGGCGCGAAGTTGTAGTGTTTGGTTGTGGACCCGGAACACGTCGCCGTCAATGGGCGGAAGAGGTCACAACAGCCACAGCGGTCACACCGCGAGGTGGCCGACGAGTTGCGCACCCGGATCAGGTCCGGTGAGCTGCGGCCTGGGCAGCGCATGCCCACACAGGCCCAGTTGGCCGACGAGTTCGGCGTGGAGCGCGGGGCGGTGCGCCAGGCGCTGCGCATCCTCCAGTCGGAACACCTGCTGTCCAATGTGTCCAAGGGGAGCCCGGCGACCGTCGCGCAGGACGTGGGACCGGCTCTGACCGGGCCCGGAGCCCCGCCGCAGCCCACCATGGTGGCGCTCGCGTCTCGGATCACGGCGGCCTTCTCGGCCCCTCACGTGGAGATCGACGCCCTGTGTCTGACGGCGGTCTCCCTCACTCTCGCGATGGGTGAGCCGTTGCGTCTCATCCACGAGGGCCGAATAAAACCGGCCAGGGTCGACGTCCGGGTGCTCCTGCCGTCCAGTGACATCGACCTCGCGTTCCCGGCGCCGGTGGACGACACGGTCGACGACCGGCTGCAGCGCCGCTGGCTGGCCCACCGCAACGCACAGGGCCAGGTCCTCAAGCACAACCTGCTGGCGCTACGGGCCACGCACGGCATCGACGTACACATCACCTTCCGCGCCCTGCCGTTCACCCCGCCCGTGAAGCTCTACCTGCTCAACGGCGCGGAGGCGCTCTTCGCGTACTACACCCTGACGCGGCGCGGCGAGGAGATCGACCACGAGTACCTGGAGATGTACGACGCGGAGGGGACCCAGTCCATGCTGTTCCCCTTCGAACAGGGCGACGGCCTGCGGGACACGACGTTCGTCGAGCAGTCCCATCTGTGGTTCAACGCACTGTGGGAGACCATCAGCTCGGAGCTGGTGCTCACGGGCTGAGGTCTCCCACGGATGGGTACCTGATCTTCGAGTGGGTCCTCGTCCTCGCAGTTCGTACGGGCTGTACGGGCCGTACGGGTCACAGGGCGGGCCCGGAGACCATGAGGGCGAGGACGACGGCGCCGATCGAGCTGCAGGTCGGGCTCTTCGCCTTGATGCCGATGGTGAGCAGCAGCAGCCCGACGACGCCGCTGGGACCGTACCGCCACTGGACGAGCTGCTCGAAGGTGACGACGAAGACGGCGGAGAGGAAGGCTATGACGGGCATGGTGGATCCTCCTTCGGGTCTTTCGGGGCTGGGCGGTGTGGGGCGGGGGTGCGGGACGATGTCGGAGAGGCGCGGAGCCTTCCTATCTGCCAACTACTTGCGAGAGGAGGCAAACCTTCCGCCATCTTCGCTAAGTTGGTTGCCAACTCTGACTAAGTTATCCCCAGTTGGTCCCTGCTTCAAAACAACTTTCAAACAACTCCCCTAAGATGGAGCGGAGTTGTAGCGTTTGGTCGTGACCCAGGAGAACGTGGCAGTGAACGGCAGCAGAAAGCTCTCGCCGCAGGAGATCGCCGACATCCTGCGGGACCGCATCCGCGTGGGTGACCTGCGCTCCGGCGACCGCCTGCCCACGCAGGCCGAGTTGGCCGAGGAGTTCGGCGTGGAGCGCGGCACGATCCGCCAGGCCCTGCGGGCGCTCCAGGACGAGGGCCGGCTCAGCAACGTCAGCAAGGGCAGCCCCCCGCGTATCGCGGACGTGACCCCGGCGCGGGACGAGCCCCAGCCGACGATGGTCGGGTTGGCACCGCAGTTGGTCGAGGCGTTCGCCGTGCCGCATGTCCGGGTGGACGCCGCGTGCCTCACCGCCGAGACCCTGATGCTGGCGCTCGGTGAACCGGTCCGCCTGATCCACGAGGGCAAGCTCCGCCCGGAGTCGATCGACGTCCGCATCCTGCTGCCCTCCCGTGACATCAACCTCGCCTTCCCCGTGTCCGTGGACGCCCAGGAGGGCGGCGACCCGGTCCATCGGCGGTGGCTGGAGATGCGCAACGCCCAGGGCCACGTCCTGCGCCACAACCTCAAGGCGCTGCGCTCCTCCCACGGCATCGACGTCAACGTGACCTTCCGGGCCCTCCCGTTCACCCCGCCGGTGAAGCTGTACCTGCTCAACGGCGTCGAGGCGCTGATCGCGTACTACATGATCACGAGGCGCGAGGAGGAGACCGGCGACAGGGGCGCGACACTCGACATGTACGACGCCCTGGGCTCCACATCCCTCTTGTTCTCCTTCGAGCAAAGGGCGGGCCAACGCGACGCCGCCTTCGTCGAGCAGTCCCAAAAGTGGTTCAACGCCCTCTGGGAAACCATCACGACGGACCTGACACTCTCCTAGTGACTCCTGATACGAAGCAGACTGGTCCGGTGGCAGCAGAGACAGAGAACCTCCAGGAAGTGATCAAACGCGCCCGCTTCGTCCTCTTCGACTTCGATGGGCCGATCTGTCGGTTGTTTGCGGGGCACTCGGCGGAGGACGTGGCCAAGGACCTGGTGAAGTGGCTCGAACGCCAGGGCCTCCGCGAACTGCTGACGGAGGAGGAACGCGTCCACCCCGACCCGATGGCGGTCCTGCACGCGGTCAACCGCCGCCATCCGCACAGCGATCTGGTGGTCGAACTGGAGGAACGTCTCACCCAGCAGGAACTCAAGGCGGTCCCCTCCGCCTGGCCCACGGAGTTCGCGGATCCGCTGATACGAACCTGGAGCGCCGTGGGCGTCCGGCTGGCCGTGGCGACCAACAACTCACCTCGCACTGCAGCTACTTACTTGGAGAGCCGAGGCCTCGACGGCTGCTTCGCGCCCAACATCTACGGCCGCACCCAGGACCTGCACCACCTCAAACCGCACCCGCACTGCCTCAGCCGGGCAATGAACGCCCTCGGGGCCGCCCGGCAGTCCACCCTCATGATCGGCGACGCTCCTTCGGACTACGAAGCCGCTGAGCGGGCCGGTGTTGCATTCCTCGGCTACGCGCGTAACGGCTACAAGGAGAAGTTGCTGCGCGATGCGGGAGCCAAGACAGTGGTGGCGTCTCTCGAGCCGGTTCTGGGGATTGTTCGGAATCGCGTCAACCAATAGCGGTGACGCTCTCTGCGTCGAACTCAATTGCTACGCGCGCGGGTAGGGAGGGGTGCGTCTGTTCTGTCTCGCAAGGAGACCTATTGTCGCCAATGTGTCGTGGTGGGTGTGGTGCGCGGAGTGTCCCCGTATGGGTGAGCCCATCCACCCGCCGAAGATATGAAGCGCGACTGGATGAAACGGTTCTGAACCTGTACGACTCGTTGGGGTAGTACGTTGCCTCCACTCATCATCGGCTGGTCCCAGAAAGAACGGGGCAATGTCACCCGAACCGTCCGCGACGCGACTGCTTGCCAGTGATCTGAGCGATCACTCGGACGCGGTCGAAGGTCCCCTGTGTGGGTACCACCACGAAACATATGCGTTCTTTTTGTCGGCCGAGGCGGGGGCCGGCTTCAAAGGGCGCTGGAAGATCCGCGAGCCCCGCGAGAGGCTGCTGTGGTTCGACAGGCGTTGCTTCGAGTCGGAGTACGACCTGCTCTACCACCTGCAGCGACGCATCGACGTCATTCCCGAGGTCGCCGCGGTGGAGGGCGTGGACCTGCAGCGATTCGTCGAGGGCGCCACCCTGGGGGAGTGGCATCCGTCCGGCGAAGCCGTGCCCGGGGAGGTTGTCGAACGGATCCTGAAACTGTTCCGCCAGTTGATCGCTGTCACTTCGGGCACTCTGCCCGTGGAGCGAAAATGCGATCCGGAGGATCGGGCCCAGGAGGGGGACAGCGCGGGATTTCTCGAAGGGCTCATCCGGTTCACCCAAGAGCGTGTGTACAGGCAGAACCTGCCGGAATACGAAGACTTGTTCACTGATCTCGGACTCGGTCCCAATTCTTTCGAGTACCTCAGAAAGCACGTGGACGGGCTGACGAAGCGACCGTTCTGTCTCCTGCACGCGGACCTGCACCGAGAGAACTTCATCCTCGATTCGGCGGGCAAAGTCTGGGCCATCGACTGGGAATTGGCGATGCTCGGCGATCCCCTCTACGACCTCGCAACCCATCTCCATCTGATGCGGTACCCGGCTCGGCAGGAGCGGGAGATCATCCAGCGGTGGCGTGCCATCGCGGAAGAGGTCAGAGAGGGCAGTTCAGAAGGCTGGTTCGAGGATCTGCCGAGGCTGCGCGACTACAAGAAGGCGCAGTCCCTGTTCACGGACGTCATCCGTGAGACACAGTCCCTCGTTGTCGAAGGAGGGTTCGACGCTCGGCGGCTCCGCGAGGCGAGCTCGAAGGTTCGGGACGTACACAGGGCGGCGGCCGAGCCCCTGGGGCTGACTTCCCGGCCGAGCCTGTCGGAGATCGAAGCGGCGATCCTGCGATGGGACGAAGACAGAAAGCGCAGAGCGGACGGAACCTGACCAGGAGCCGTCCATGTCCTTGGTCGAACCCGACGAACCCGACGAACACGCTCTCGCGGACGCCTGCGACGAGTTCGTGCGACACGCGATACGCGCCGGTGTCAGGCTCCGTGGGCATCACAACCAGAACTTCGTGCTGCCGCTGACGGAGGAACTGGCCCGGCATGTGGAGTGTGAGGTCGGCACGCCCGTGACGGTACGGATCCGCAGGCCGGAGGCACTGCCCGTGGTCGTACGCACCTGGCCGCGGGAAGACGAAGTCCTGGATGCCGTCGGCAGAGTGTTGCCGTACCAGGTGCCGCGCTGCCTGGCCGTCGGCCGCGAGGCCTCCATCCACAGCTATGTGGATGGAGTTCCGCTCTCCGAGCTGCACCCGAACGGCACAGCAGTGCCCGCCGATCTCGTCGAGGGGTTGGCCGGCCTGTCGGCGCGGATGGCTCAGGTCGGCCGGGAGGCGCTGCCGCCGCTGCCCGCGGACTGGCCGTCCGACGACCGGGACAGCCGGGGGTTCCTGCGGCTGCTGACGGCACAGGTGGACCATCAGGTGCGCGAGCCCAATTGGCCTGTGTTCGGGCGGCTGTTCGCCGCACTGGGCGTCCCCGAGGACGCGATGCGACGGTTCGCCGATCGGCTGCCCGCCATGACCGGGCGGCCGTTCGCTCTGCTGCACGCGGATCTCCACCGGGACAACGTGATCGTGACCCGTTCCGGTGCACCGCCTCTGGTCTGTGTCGACTGGGAACTCGCGACGTACGGCGACCCGCTGCACGACCTTGCCATCCACCTCGTACGGATGCGCTATCCGAAGCCACAGTGGGAGCAGGTGATCGACGGCTGGTGCCGGGCGCTTCGGTGCACCAGCCCCGACTCGGTCGACGGGGTGGCACGAGATCTGCGGCACTACGTCGAATTCGAGCGTGCGCAGTCCGTCTACCCGGACGTGGTGCGCGCCGCCCAGTCGCTCGCCGGCCACCCCGACGGCCCCGACCACCCCGGTCGGCTGGAGCCGGCGCGGTCGACAGCCGTGGTTCGCAAGGCGTTGATGGCCGCGGCCGGACCGTTTGGGCTCGACGGCGTCCCGGATGTGGCCGACATCGAGAGAGCGCTCGAGAAGTGGTGTCGGTTCAGCACTTCAGTACTGCCTTCCCCACCAACCCCCGCCCCTCGACAGCCCGATGCGCCTCACTGGCCTCCTCCAGCGAGAACACCTCCCCGACAACCGTCCGCAGCCGCCCCGCCGCGGCCTCCCCGAGGGCGTGGGCGGTCAGGCGGGTGAGGTCGGTCGGGCTGAACTGGACGTCTGCGATGCCGAACAGGGTGATGTCGCGCCGCTCTGCCTCGGTTGTGTCCACGGTGGTGAAGCCGCCGGTCGGGGCGCCGTGGGCCGAGAAGCGGCCGCCGGTGGCCGTCAAGGGGAAGGCGGTGGTGCCGAGTTGGCCGCCGACGCCGTCCAGGACCACGTCCGCCGCGTTGTCGGAGCCGCCGAGGGCGTGGCGGGCCAGGGCCGGCCAGTCGGGGGACGTCGCGTCGACCACCGCGTCCGCGCCCAGGTCCCGTACCAGGGCGAGCTTCGCCTCGCCCCGGGCCACGCCCACCACCCGGGCACCCCGCGCATGGGCCAGCTGGACCAGGAGGGTGCCCATGCCGCCGGAGGCGCCCAGGATCAGGACCCGGTCCGTCTCGGTCACTGCGGTGAGTTCCAGCAGGCCCGTCGACGTCACTCCGTCGTGGACCAGGGCCGCCGCGTCGAGGAGATCCAGGGAGTCCGGTACGACCGTCAGGGCCGAGGCCGCCGCGACCGCTCGCTCCGCGTACCCGCCCGTCACGAACGAGGTGACCCGGCGGCCCAGCCACTCCTCGGGCACGTCCGGGCCGAGGGCGCTCACCACTCCCGAGACGCCGCCCCCGGGGACGTACGGAGGGGTCACCTGGAAGTAGTCGCCGCCCCAGCCGGACCGTATCTGCGTCTCCACGAAGATCGTGTCCGCGTACGCGACGTCGATCAGTACTTCGCCGGGGGCGGGGACCGGGTCCGGGAGGTCGGTCGTGATCAGGACCGACGGGTCGCCGAACCGGGGCACCTGGGCTGCTCGCACGGGGATCTCCAGAAGGAAGTAAAGGAGTAGAGGGTGTAGTCGGCAGTCTTTGACCTCAAGCTTGGTTGAGGTCAAGAGGGGTCGGCCGGAGGGGTCGGAACCAGCCAGGGGGCTGAGGTAGTGGCGTTCAAGGGGAGGGCGGGAGTCCGGAAAGTGCGTAGGCTCGGGGCATGGGCGAGACGGGTGCGAGGGGTGCTCCGGGTGCGACCGGGGTCACGCGGGCGGTGAGCGGTGCGAGCGCCGTGGGCGCGCCGCGTGCGGCCGGTACAGCGGGTGCGATGGGTGTGGCAGGTGCTGCGGGTTCCATGGGGCTGCGGGAGCGTAAGAAGCTGCGCATGTACCAGGACGTCTCGGACGTTGCCATCACGCTCTTCCTGCAGAAGGGGTTCGAGCGGGTCTCCGTCGCCGAGGTGGCCGCCGCCGCACAGATCTCGAAACCGACCCTCTTTCGGTACTTCTCGTCGAAGGAGGACCTGGTTCTGCACCGGTTCGCCGATCACGAGGACGAGGCGGCGCGGGTGGTCGCCGCCCGGGCGCCGGGGGAGTCCGCCGTCGACGCGCTGCGGCGGCAGTTCCTGGCCGGGATCGAGCGGAGCGACCCCATCACCGGGGTCAACGGGGACCCGCACATCCTCGCCTTCCACCGGCTGCTCTACGGGACTCCTTCGCTGGTCGCGCGGTTGTACGAGTATCTGGAGCGGTCCGAGGGCGCCCTCACCGGGGCGCTCGGAGGCGGTCTTGAGGCCAGGCTCGCCGCCGGGCAGATCATCGCCGTCCAGCGGATCCTCGCGCAGGAGAACTGGCGGCGGATCGCGGAGGGCGAGCCGGTCGCGGACGTGCAGCGGGATGCCGTCGTCGCGGCGGAGGGCGCGTTCGCGCGGCTTGAGGCCGGGCTGCCGCGATGTGTTTGACGCTCGGGCGTCGAGCGGCATCTATTCCGTAACCAAGTAAAAACTTTAACCCGGTTACGCTATTCCGTTACTCTTTCTCGAATGACGTCACCCGACCCCGTTCTCATCACCTCCCTCACCCGGGAACGCGCCTACCACGACACCTGCCGCGCCGCCCTCGCCGCGATGGTCGACGGCGCTCAGGAACACGTCGTCACCGGAGAGGACGTGTCCGCGTCCGGTGCCGACGCCGAAGTGCTCGGGTACCGGCTCCGCAGCCGGGCCAAGGAGATGCGGGAACTGCCCGAAGGGCCTTTGTTCTTCGGGCGGTTGGACTTCGGGGGAGAGCGTGGCGGCGCCGGTGATCACGCCGGGCAGAGCTATCACGTCGGGCGGCGCAGGATCACCGAACACCCCTCCGCGCCGCCCCTCGTCGTGGACTGGCGGGCTCCCGTGTCGCGCGCCTTCTACCAGGCGAGCGCCCGCGATCCACAGGGTGTGCGGGTGCGGCGGCGGTTCGGCTGGGCACCGGGGAGCCACGGCGACTCGGCCGACCTCACGGGTCTGGAGGACGAGCGCCTGGAAGGGGAGTACGCGGAAGGTGAGCACTCGGAAGGGGAGTACCTGGAGGACGAGTGGCTCGCGGACGCGCACCGCACCGGGACGCCGGGCAGCAGCCGCATCCTCGCGAGCGAGATCGAGCGGCCCCGCGTCGGCCCGATGCGCGACATCGCCGCCACCATCCAGCCCGACCAGGACGAACTCGTACGGGCGGACCTCACCGTCTCCGTCTGTGTGCAGGGCGCGCCCGGCACCGGGAAGACGGCTGTCGGGCTGCACCGGGCCGCGTATCTCCTCTACACGTTCCCGCAGCGCGTCCAGCGCGGCGGACTGCTGATCCTGGGGCCGAACCGCACCTTCCTCTCCTACATCTCGGAGGTGCTGCCGGCGCTCGGCGAGACCGGCGTACGGCAGTCCACGGTCGGGGAGGAGATCGGCCGGCACCCGGTCGGAGGAGAGGACGACGAGGCCGCCGCGGTCGTGAAGCACGATGCCCGTATGGCGGAGGTGTTGCGGCGAGCCCTCTACTCCCGGGTGAGTTCGGAAGGGGCTGAGGGGGTCAACGGCCTTGCGGTGCCCGACGGTTCGTACCGGTGGCGGGTGCCCGGGGAGACACTCGCGCGGATCGTGGCGGGTGTACGGGCCGAGGAACTGCCGTACGCCGTCGGGCGCGAGCGGGTCCGGACGCGGATCGTGCGGTATGTGCGGGAGCGGGCCGAACGGCGTGCCGGACCCCAGTCGAACGCCTGGGTCCAGAAGATCTCACGGGCCCGGCCCGTCGGCGCGTACGTCGACGCCGTGTGGCCCAGGGCGCGGCCGGAGGAGGTCGTGGCCGAACTGCTCGCCGATCCAGGCGTGTTGGCCGCGGCGGCGGACGGAGTGCTGGACGCGGACGAACAGAAGGCGCTGCTGTGGGCGCGGCCGCCCAGGTCGTGGAAGTCCGCGCGATGGTCGGCGGCCGATCTCGTCCTCCTCGACGAGGTCGCCGGCCTCATCGAACACCCGGAGAGCTATGGGCACTTGGTGATCGACGAGGCACAGGACCTGTCCCCGATGGAGTGCCGGGCGATCGGCCGACGGGCGGCCTACGGGTCGCTCACCGTACTCGGCGACCTTGCACAGGGGACCACTCCATGGGCCGCGCGGGAGTGGGGCGAACTGCTCGGCCACCTGGGCAGACCGGAGGCGGTGGTCGTGCCGCTGACCACCGGCTTCCGCGTGCCGCAGACGGTGGTCGAGCTGGCGAACCGGGTACTGGCGAAGCTGGACGTAGGAGTTCCCGCGGGCCGATCCCTGCGCAGGGACGGCGAGTTGAGGATGCGCCCCACGGACGACGTACTCGGCGAGACCGTCGAGGCCGTGCGACGCGCCCTCTCGTACGAGGGGTCGGTGGGTGTCATCACGGCCGACCCGGACGTCGTACGGGTCCGGGATGCGCTCGGCGGCGCCGGCATCGAGGCCGCCGGCGTCGACCAACTGGGCGCACGCGTCACGGTGTTGGGCGCCGGGCTCGCGAAGGGCCTGGAGTACGACCATGTCGTCGCCGTGGAGCCGGCGGCGATCGCGGAGGCGGAGACCCGGGGCCTGCATCGCCTGTACGTCGTGCTCACACGGGCCGTGTCACGACTGGACGTGGTGCATGCGCGGCCGTTGCCGTTCGAGTGAGCACCCTCGGCCGCCCGCCGGTTGCCCAGTCGGTTGTCGCGCATGCCTAGGTGGCGGGCCGAATCAGTGGGCCGGCTCGGTCGGTGGTGTGTCGAGGGCGGGGATCAAGTGCTCCTCCTCGTAGGCCAGATGGGCCTCCAGTTCGGCGGTGAGGCGTTCGACCTCCCGGCGGGCGTGCTGGGGGTCCGCGGAGTCGTCGCCGATGATCCGCTTCAACTCCGCGGTCAGGGCGGCGATGCGCTCGTGTTCCTCGCGCAGGCGGTCCAGGGCCGGGGCGAGTTCGGGGCTGCGGCCGACGAGGTACGGGAAGATGCCGAGTTCCTCGCCGGTGTGGTGGTTGTGCAGGCCCGCGCAGAGTGTCAGGCAGTTGACGCGGAGCTGGGCGCCGAGGGTGGGCCCGGCGGTGGTGAACTCCTTTCGTATCAGGGCGAGTTCACGGCGGAACGCGTCATGGATGACCTTGAGTCCCTGGCCCATCGAGGAGGCGTTCACGTTCGGCGGGCCGTCGACGGGGATCGTGTGGAGGGCGACGACCGGGATCACCCGCGTGGTCTTCGCCTGGTAGTCCGCCCAGCCCGGCTCGGCCTCGACCAGACGGGCGAAAGTCTTGTCCCGTTCGGCGTCCGCCAGCACCTCCGCCGTCGCCTCGTACGTGAACACTCCTGTCTCCACGGTGACTTGGGGGTGTGCGAGGAGGTTGTGGAACCAGGCCGGGTGGGCCGGGGCGCCGGCCGCCGAGGCGATGACCAGCACGCTTGCGCCGCCGTCGGGGTAGTAGGCGAGCGGGGTCGTGTGCCGCTTGCCCGAGCGCGCTCCCGTGGTGGTCAGCAGGATCAGCCGGGCTCCTTCGAAATAGCCGCCGACCTGGCCCGTGTTGGCGCGGAACTCTTCGATGACCTGCTGGTTGAAATCGTTTGGCATTGTCTTCTTCCTCTTGGTGATTACTGGAGGGTGATTACTGAATCGGGGCATGGGGAATCGCCACGGGGCGAATTCGGGTACGCCCGCGGTAGCAGTGCGGTGATGACGAGATGAAGGCGCGCGAATTCCCGGCGGGGCGAACGCCGGCAGGGAGAATGCGCACACGGCGAACGTCGACAGGGCGAACGTCAGCTGGGCATGCGCCTGCGGCTGCACCGGCAGGGAGACGTGCGGATACGTGGTGGCACGCGGTGCGAGGCACGCGATACGCCGTGCGCGGTATGCGGAACGGCGCGCGGAGGTTGTGATCCGGCGTGGTGTGCGTGGCGCGTGCGGCGCGGCATGGCTACTCGTACAGGAAACTCCGTACGAGCGCTCGGCGCGCTTGAATCGGAAAGGGCGGCCCTCTGGCCCGCCCGGGCCTCACTCGGAGGCCGGGAACCCTACTCGCTGTTGGCCCAAGGCCGACCCGGCAGTCACGGAGGAAAGGTTAATGGAATGGGTGCGGCGAGGCAATGCGTGTTTTCAGGCCTTCTCCGGGGATCGTCCGAATAGCAAGCCAGCCGACTCCGGGGGCCGTTGACGCCTCACCGGTCCGTGGAGGGGCGGGCGCGTGGCCCGGGTGTGGTGGACCGGCGGGGCCCGTCCGTGGTCGACTCCCTGCCATGAGTCTGTCGGTCGATGTGTACGTGCCCAGAGCGGAGGGCGGCATCGAGGTGCTGGATGTTCCGCCCGAGTCCTCCGACGTGGCCGGCTGGGAGCGGTGGCGTACGGAGGTGTGGGGGTCGGAGCCGGTCCGTTCGCTGGGCGCGCGGTTCTTCCCGCGGCTGGCCACCGAGGACCTGACGGTGGCGCCGGACGAGGTGTCCGACTTCCTCGCCGAGTGCGACCTGCTCCGCACCCATCTGGCGCGGATCGCCGATCACATGACGGCGGAGGCGGCGACGGAGGCGGGGACGGGGTCGCGGAAGTCCCACGCCGAGCACGCCGACGACGTGAGCCGCCGCCTGGACAACATCGTGAACGCGGCCCGACGCGCGTTGGGCGTCCGCGGCGGGGTCATCATCTGGTGACTCTGGTGACCGGTCCGCGCCGAGGGGCTCGGCGACCGCTTCCCCAGCGGTCGCCGAGCCACTCGCCGCGCCCCTGCTGCGTGCCGTACTCCTCGCCGTACTGCCGTACTACTTGCCGCGAGGCTGGAGGAACCGCAGGAGGTTCCCCGCCGGGTCGCGGAAGGCGCAGTCGCGTACTCCGTACGGCTGGTCCATCGGTTCCTGCAGTACGTCGCCGCCCGCGGCGCGGATCCGTTCGAACAGGGCGTCGCAGTCGTCGGTCCGGAAGATGACACCGCGCAGCAGGCCCTTGGCCATGAGCTCGGCGACCGCCTGCCGGTCGGCGGGCGTGGCGTTCGGGTCCGCGAGCGGCGGCTCCAGGACGATCTCAACGTCCGGCTGCGAGGGCGAGCCGACGGTCACCCAGCGCATCCCCTCGAATCCGATGTCGTTGCGCACTTCGAGACCGAGCACATCGCGGTAGAAGGCGAGTGCCTTGTCGTGGTCGTCGACGGCGATGAAGCACTGTGCAAGCTTGAGATCCATGCCCATCACGCTAGTGACCGGCGGCGGGTTTCGCTTCTCCGTTACTGACCGCCGCCCGAGAAGTCGTACGCGGCCCAGTCGGTGAGCTTGCGATAGCCGAGGCGCTGGTAGAGGGCGTTGCTGGTGGGGTTGGCCACGTCCGCGAACAGGACGACGTCCTTGGCGCCCGCGGCCAGCGCGGCCCGGCTCACGTCCGCCGACACGGCAGCCGCGTAGCCGTGACCGCGCAGGTGGGCCGGGGTGTAGACGACGTCCACCTGGATCTGGCCGCCGATCAGCGGGTTCATGCCCGCGACGGAGACGGGGGTGCCGTCCGGGGTCTCCCAGAGCGTGTAGCGCTTGTCGGCGTAGCGGGTCTCGGCCCAGGTGTCGGCGTTGACGGTGACGTCTTCGCCGACGGCCTTGGAGAACTCGCCGCACCAGAAGATGGCCTCGTCGAGGTCCTGCTCGCCCAGAACACGACTCCGGCCGGCCGGCAGCGGATCCGGTGGGGTGAGCGTGCCGAGGCCGTACAGACGGACCTGCGTGCTGTGGAGTTCCGGCGTCGCGCCGGTGTGCCGCTGCCAGGCCTCGGCGAAAGCGGTGGCGGTGCTGTGGTCCGCGCTGACGCGGGAAGGGGAGTGCCCGAGGGCGGCCAGGCGGGCGGCGAGGGAGTCGGCCTGCTCGGGCGTGAGCGGGGAGAGGCCCAGAGCGCGGGGCGGGAGGCGGAAGAAGGTGCCACTGACCTCGCCCGCTCGCTCCAGTACGCCGAAGACGGCGGCTTCGGCGCCGAACGAGGCCGCCCCGTGCCTTCGCACTCTCTCCGCCCACGTCAGCTGCATGATGTGCGGGCCGGGCCGCGAGCGCAGGAAGTCTCCGGCCCGGGCGAGGAATTCGTCGACGTCTTCGGTGAGGTGCCAGTCATCTGGGCGCATGCCTCATGGTTCCCCAGGGTGCAGGTGTGGCCCGTGGTTTTCCGCCAGGGAGAGGCGGCCGAAGTTCCGCACAGTTGCTCGGGGCTCCCCGCCGGGAGCGCGGCGGCCGGCGCCGGGATCGTTGTCCTGAAATCGCCAGCGAGGTCGTCGAGCTTGCGTCGAAACCAGGGCTCATATGCCCGACGACCTGCTGGTTTGAGGCGGAAATGGGGGCTAACCGTCGTTGCTCCTGACGGCCTCCGAGATCTGCTGGGCGGCCTCGGCGGGCGTGAGGTGCGTGGTGTCGACGACCTCGGCCTCGTCGTGCAGCCACGTGCGGGCCGCCTCGGCGTAGGGCTCGACGTATCGGAGACGGAACGGGGAGTCGGGGCCGAGGACGGTGTCGCTCGCGATGCGCCCGCGGAGGGTGTCCTGGTCGGCGTGGAGGACGAAGTGCCGTACGGGAATGGCATGTTGGGCGAGGCCCGTGCTGATCTCACGCCAGTACTCCTCGACCAGCACGGTCATCGGAATCACCAGCGTGCCGCCTGTGTAGTCGAGTACGCGGCGGGCGGTCTCGACCACGAGCGGCCGCCACGGCGGCCAGTGCTGGAAGTTGTCCGTCCCGGGCCCGGGCAGCGCCGGGGTGATGTCCATGAGCGTCTCGCCGACCTTCTCGGCGTCGAACACCCGTGAATCCGGGATCAGTTGCTGCACGAGTGCGCTGGTCGTCGTCTTGCCCGCGCCGTGGGTGCCGTTGAGCCATACGATCATGGGATCCGACGCTAGCGCCGTGCGGGGGTGCCGGAACAGTGCTGCGGGTGTGGTGTCAGCCCGACGGTGAAACCCGACGGTGAAGCCCGACGGTGAAAAACCGATGCCTGCGGCATCCGAACCCCAATACGGTGCCCTCATGCCGCATGCACCCGCGCTCCTCGTCCTCGACATGCAGAACGCCGCCGTGGCCATCTCCCACCGGCCGGAGGAGACCGTCACCACGATCGCCCTGCTCCGGGAACGTGCCCGTGCCGCCGGCGTGCCCGTCATCACCGTCCAGCACGACGGCCCTGGGCTGGAGCCCGGCACGGAAGCGTGGCGGACCGTACCCGAACTGGCCCCCGGCGAGGGCGAGAAGACCGTCCGTAAGGGCACCGCCGACGCCTTTCTCGACAGCGACCTGGGCCCGTTCCTCACGGCACTCGGCGTCACCGAGGTGGTCGTGACCGGGTTCGCGACCGAGTTCTGCGTGGACACGACCGCGCGGCAGGCACTGAGCCGTGGGTACGACCTCGTGCTCGTCGCCGACGGGCACACCACCTCCGCCCGCCCGGACGTGGACGGGTTCGTCGCCTCCGACCGTGCCGTCATGCACCACAACGCCATCTACCGGCACATCGGTTTCCCGGGGCGCGGCATCCGCGTCCTGCCGGCGGCCGAGGTGGACTTCACCGCCCCGCCGGTTCCTGACCCGGCTTGAATCGGCTCAAGCCTGAACCCGCCCCGGCCTGAACCCGCTCCGACCTGAATCCGCTCAGGCCCGAATCCGCTCCGGTCGTGGCGAGCACCCGCCCCGTCCGCGCGGTGGGGCGTGTCGAAGGCACGCCTCACCTCCCCGCGTAACCTCTTCCCGTGCCCGCACCCCGCCTGCATCGCGTCGCCGTCCTTGTGCTCGAAGGGGCGAAGCCGCTCGATGTCGGAATTCCCGCGCAGGTCTTCACGACCCGCGCGAGCATGCCGTACGAGGTGCGGGTGTGCGGGGCGACACCCGGTCTGGTCACCGGCGGCGACGGCCTCGCGTACTCCGTCGCCCACGGCCTCGACGCGCTCGCGTGGGCCGACATCGTCTTCGTACCCGGCTACCGGTTCCCGGACCGCGACGATCCGCCGCGGGCCGTCGTCGAGGCACTGATCGCCGCCCACGACCGGGGCGCGCGGCTCGCCGCCATCTCGACGGGCGCCTTCGCGCTCGCTGCCACGGGCCTGCTCGACGGCAGGCGCGCCACGACGCACTGGCACTACACGCGGGCACTCATGGCCAGGCATCCGCTCGTCCGGGTCGACGAGAACGTGCTGTTCGTCGACGAGGGCAGCGTGCTGACCTCGGCCGGCGCCGCCTCAGGCATCGACCTGTGCCTGCACATCCTGCGCGGCGACCTCGGAGTGGCCGCGTCCAACCACGCGGCCCGGCGGCTGGTCGCGGCTCCCTACCGCAGTGGCGGCCAGGCCCAGTACGTACCGCGCAGCGTCCCCGAGCCGCTCGGCGAGCGGTTCGCCGCCACCCGCGAGTGGGCGCTGCACCGGCTCGGCGAGCCCCTCACGCTCGACGTACTGGCGCGGCAGGCGGGGGTCTCGCCGCGTACGTTCTCCCGGCGCTTCGTCGAGGAGACCGGCTACACGCCGATGCAGTGGGTGATGCGCGCCCGTATAGACCTGGCCCGCGAGCTGCTGGAGCGCTCGCAGCGCAGCGTCGAACAGATCGCCGCCGACATCGGGCTCGGTACGGGCGCGAACCTGCGCCTGCACTTCCAGCACATCCTCGGGACGACGCCGAGCGAATACCGGCGCACGTTCACGCGGGGCGAGTAGTCCGGCCCGCGTACGGCATTCCGGTCTGGCGGGATCCTTTTGAACCATGGCGATCCCGCCACTGTCAGAGGCGTCGGCCGCGCGCGAGCCTGGGTGGCGAAGGGAAGGGACCTCACTCATGACTCGCATCGCCATCAATGGATTCGGCCGCATCGGGCGCAATGTGCTGCGCGCACTTCTGGAGCGCGACAGCACCTTGGAGATCGTCGCCGTCAACGACCTGACCGAGCCCGCCACTCTCGCCAGGCTGCTCGCCTTCGACAGCACGGCCGGCCGGCTCGGGCGCCCGGTGACCGTGGACGGGGACGTCCTCGTCGTCGACGGCCGTCGGATCAAGGTGCTGGCCGAGCGCGAGCCGGCGCAGCTGCCCTGGGCCGAGCTCGGTGTCGACATCGTCCTGGAGGCCACCGGCCGGTTCACCTCGGCCAAGGCCGCCCGCGCCCACCTCGACGCGGGCGCGCGCAAGGTGCTGGTCAGCGCGCCGTCGGACGGCGCCGACGTGACGCTCGCGTTCGGGGTCAACACCGACGCGTACGACCCGGACCTGCACACGATCGTCTCGAACGCCTCCTGCACCACCAACGCGCTCGCCCCGCTGGCCAAGGTGCTCGACGACCTCGCCGGTATCGAGCACGGGTTCATGACGACGGTGCACGCCTACACGCAGGAGCAGAACCTCCAGGACGGTCCGCACCGCGACGCCCGTCGCGCCCGGGCCGCCGGCGTCAACATCGTCCCGACCACGACTGGCGCCGCCAAGGCGATCGGCCAGGTACTGCCGAACCTCGACGGCAAGCTGTCGGGCGACTCGATCCGCGTACCGGTGCCGGTGGGCTCGATCGTCGAGCTCAACACGACCGTCGCCCGCGACGTGACCCGCGACGACGTGCTGGCCGCGTACCGCACGGCGGCGGAGGGCCCGCTCGCCGGCGTGCTGGAGTACTCGGAGGACCCGCTGGTGTCGTCGGACATCGTGGGCAACCCCGCCTCGTCAATCTTCGACTCGGCCCTCACCCGCGTCGAAGGCCGCCACGTCAAGGTGGTCGCCTGGTACGACAACGAGTGGGGCTTCTCGAACCGGGTAATCGACACGCTTGAACTCCTCGCCACGTCCTGAACGAAGGCGGGACCGAAAGCGGGGCCGATACCCCGCCCCCGGCGACCGTGCCGGCCGACACTCCCGTACGGACGTGTCGGCCGGCACTTTCTTTGGTGCCCTGTCCCGGCCGACTGCGGGCACCGTGAGGTTCACCTGGGGAACCGACTTTGCCTTCCGGGCTTGTCGGGCCAGCCGGTATCCGTCTAGCCCGCTGGGCCGGCGGACGTTCCCCATCCGGACTGCGTCCACTGCGCCGACGTCCCGGTAACCCCACCCGGCACTTACGCAGGCCGCCCGCGTGGCCTCGGACTTCGCAGCCGACCGCGCGTCGATCCGGTCCGGCGGCCGGCAGTACCGGTCGTCGCCGACCAGTACAAACCCGGGAAACGCCGCTGTCCCCGGCAGGACGGGAACCCCCTGCTGCTAGACAGCGCTCGCGTCGGCCGGTTCCGCCGCCGGTGCCGCTGCCGTGGGGAGGGCGTTGTCGACGAGGACGGTTGCGACGGCGGCGGCGGTGGTGAACGCGTCGGTGTTGAGGACGCGGCTACGGGCCGAGGCGCCGTCCAGGAGCAGCGCCAGTTGCTCGCCGAGCTGTTCGGGATCGGTGGCGCCGGCCTCGCGGGCGGCAGCGGTGAGCCGGGCGGCAAAGGCCTTCTTGTAGTCGCGGGCGTATAGGCGTGCCGGGTGGTCGGGGTCGGGGATCTCGACGGCCGCCGCGATGAACGGGCACAGGGGCGAGTGCACGTCGAACACGGCGAGGAGTCGTTCGCGAGGTGTGAGGTCGGTGCGGTCGAACACCTCGGGCAGGACGTCGGGATCGAATCGGCGCAGGCCTTCGGCGATCAGCTCGTCCTTGCCGGCGAAGTGCTGGTAGAGCGTGCGCTTGGACACCTCGGCCACCGCGCAGAGCTGGTCCATGCCGGTGCCGTTGATGCCTTGATCGCGGAACAGCTGCTGTGACGCGCTGACGATGCGCTCTCGTGCGCCCCTGCCCCGGCGCAGGCCTCGCGGCCCCTTCTCCACCTCTGTCATACGCCCAGCCTAACCCACTTGGGTACAGCTCGGTGTACATAGCTTGCGCCCCGCGCGACTGTTCTATACGTTAAGTACACAGCTCGGTGCACATAACATCGGCACGGCATGTGAATGGAGTGGTCGTGGGAAAGCTCGATGGCAAGGTTGCGGTGATCACAGGCGCGACGAGTGGGATGGCGCTGGCCGGTGCGAAGTTGTTCGTCGATGAAGGGGCTCACGTCTTCATTACGGGCCGGCGGAAGGACGCGCTGGACGAGGCCGTCAGGCTGATCGGCCGGAACGTGACCGGCGTGCAGGGCGATTCGGCCGACCTCGATGATCTGGACCGTTTGTTCGAGACGGTCAAGCGGGAGAAGGGCACGGTCGACGTGTTGTGGGCCAGTGCCGGTACGGGCGAGCAGGGCAGGCTCGGCGAGATCACCGAGGAGCAGTTCGACGCAGCCTTCTCGCTGAACGCGCGCGGCACGCTGTTCACGGTCCAGAAGGCGCTGCCGCTGTTCAACGACGGAGGCTCGATCTTCATGACCGGCTCGAACGCGTCGCTCCGGGGCTACCCCGACTGGAGTGTGTACGCGGCGAGCAAGGCCGTACTGCCCGCGTACGCACGGGTGTGGGTGTCCGAGTTGAGGGACCGGAGGATCCGGGTGAACGTGCTGACCCCCGGCCAGGTCGCCACGCCGATTCTGGAAGAGGTGATGGACGAGCAGATGAAGGCGCAGTTCGAATCCGTGATCCCGCGGCGGGAGATGGGCCGCCCTGAGGAGATCGCGTCGGTCGCGCTGTTCCTCGCCTCGGACGACTCCAGCTACGTCAATGGCATGGAACTGGTCGCCGACGGCGGCACCACAGTGATCTGAGCGCGTCGCCGGTGGCCCTCAGCGCCGCGCCGCGCAGCCCGGGCGCCGACCCGGCGGTCTGGCGCGGCGCCGGGGGGTCCCCGAGCTGGAGCGGGTCGGCACCGCGCGTCCAGCCGGGCGCGGAGGTACGGGACGAGTCCGTCGACTAGGTCGTCAGCGGACCGATCCGACACCGGGGCGCCGGCGAACCTCCGCTACCCCGGCCCAGCACACCGCCAACCTCCCCCCACGACCAACTGATCCATACACAACAAGGGACCACACGTCATGACCACCATCAGCATCATCGGCTCGGGCAACATGGCCACCGCCATCGGCACCCGCGCGGCGAAGCACGGCCACACCATCGAGCTCATGAGCCGCGACACCGCCAAGGCTCAGGCGCTCGCCGACCGGATCGGCAACGGAGCCACCGTCGGCACGTTCGGCGCAACGCCGGCGGGTGACATCGTCATCGTGGCCGTCCTGTACACCGGCGCGGCTGAAGTGGTCGCGCACTACGGCGATGCGCTGGGCGGCAAGATCCTCGTCGACATCACCAACCCGTTCAACGCCGACGTAAGCGGCCTCGTGACCGCCGCGGGCAACTCGGTGTCCCAGCAGATCGCTGCCGCAGCCCCCGAGGGCACACACGTGGTGAAGGCGTTCAATTCAATCTTCCGCGGCGTCCTTGCCGAAGACAGGCCCTTGGACGTGTTCTTCGCGGGCGACAGCGCCGAGGCGAAGGCACGTGTCGCGGCGTTTCTGGAGAGCTTGGACATGCGGCCCCTCGACGCAGGAGGGCTGGAGATGGCCTACTTCCTTGAATGCGCCGGCATCCTCCTGGTGGGCCTGGCACGCAACGGCGCCGGCTTCGACATCGCCTTGGGCGCCGAGGCCCTCTGAAGATCCTCTCCAGGAGAGAACACGGCCACGGTGGCAACGCCGACCCGGAGTGCCTTCACCATCCGGTCCACGAGCCGATCGATGACGAGGCCACGCCCTTGACCGTCATCCAGGCCCACACCTCGGTCGCCGGCTTGGAGAAGCACGGCGCATGGATGGCGCCGAACATCCCGCGACTGGTTCCGCTGCTCGCGCCCCCGCCCGACCCTCCGGTCCTGCTCCGGTCGGCATCGCTGGGCGGCGATCCGAAGGAATCGTTCTCGGTGTAGTCGGTTACTGCTGCGGGCTCCGACGGCGTCGCCGGGGCCCGCAGCACCCTTGGATGCCGCTAGCCCGCCAGCCGACGCGGATTCGCCGCCGGCATCGGATCCAGCACCACGACACGCTCGTAGCCCCAGCCCACCTGAGCGCGGGCCACGGCCGCGGCCCGCGAACTTCACCGCGTCCTCCGGCGGGCCCTGCCCGCCGTCCCGTCACGACAACCGGACCGGCCGCGAGACCATCGCCTCCACCGACGGCTCGGAGTTCAGCCGCATCAGGTGACTCGGCTCGACCCGCGACTCGCGGGAAAGCCCGCACCGGCCCGACCACCTCGAAACGGGCCGCCCACATCGCCTCAAGTGGCCCCCTGCGCAACTCGCCCCGGGAATCTACGCACTCCAACGTGCCTTCAGAAGCGCCGCGAGTGGTGTGGCGCACTTTTGCAAGCGGGTGCTTGCAATAGTTAGCGGGGGTGGTGCAGGGTAGGGGCATGGCATCGCTCAACGTCGGCAATCTCGGTGAGTATCTGCGTGAACAGCGGCGTAACGCGCAGCTGTCCCTGCGGCAGCTCGCCGAGGCCGCCGGGGTGTCCAATCCGTATCTGAGCCAGATCGAGCGCGGGCTGCGCAAGCCGAGCGCGGAGGTGTTGCAGCAGGTCGCCAAGGCCCTGCGGATCTCCGCCGAGACGCTGTACGTCCGTGCCGGGATCCTCGACGCCGAGCGGGACCGGGACGAGGTGGAGACGCGTGCCGTCATCCTCGCCGACCCGACGCTCAACGAGCGGCAGAAGCAGGTGCTGCTCCAGATCTACGAGTCCTTCCGCAAGGAGAACGGGTTCGAGATCGAGGTCGGGATCCAGGCGGTCGAGGAGGCTCTGGGCGTCCCCGGTGCGGCAGACGCACCGGACGCGACCGGCACGACCGGTGTAACGGACGTGACGGATGGCCCGGACACCGTCGTTGACAGGGCCCGCACGGCCGACGGCAGCGATGCCGCACCGAAGGACCCGCACGACCAGCACGACCCGAAAGATCCGAACGATCCGCAGGACCCGTACGACAAGAACGACCCTTACGACCAGCAGTCCTCCGCGAGCTGACCGGGCACGTCATGACGAGCACGGCGTGGCCGGTACGGCATGGCCGGGCACGGCATGAACGGCCCGGCCGGCGGCGGAGTACCGCACCAAAAAACCCTCACGCTTCAAGCACTAGCGATTCCGGGAGGACCATCGCCATGGCCATCACCGACGACCTGCGCAAGACCTTCAGCGACCCGACCCCGCTCTACTTCGCCGCCGGCACCGCCGACCTGGCCATTCAGCAGGCCAAGAAGGTGCCCGGCATCGTCGAGCAGCTGCGTGCCGAGGCTCCGGCCCGCATCGACGCCGTACGCGGCATCGACCCGAACGAGGTCCAGGAGAAGGCCACCGCCCGCGCCAAGGAGGCGCAGGAGACCATTCAGACCAGGGTGAACGAGTTCATCGGCACCCTCGACACCGACCTGAAGAAGATCGGTGAGACGGCTCAGGACTTCGCCCTCCGCAGCGTCGGCGTGGCCGCCGAGTACGCCGTGAAGGCGCGCGAGACGTACGAGAAGGTCGCCGAGCGCGGCGAGCAGACCGTGAAGACCTGGCGCGGCGAGGCCGCCGAGGAGATCGAGGAACTGGCCGTGGCCGTCGAGCCGAAGCCGGAGCCGGTCGAGGTCAAGGCCGAGAAGCCCGCCGAGGCCAAGGTCGAGCCCGTCGCGCCGAAGAAGCCCGTGGTCAAGAAGGCCCCGGCCGCCCGCAAGACCACCGCGAAGAAGACCACGCCGCCCGCGAAGTAGGCGAGGCGCTGCCGCCGGGGGAACGGCGGCAGGGTGTTACGAGAACGGGTCGGGGACTCCGGGCACTATCGGAGTCCCCGACCCGTTCTGCGGGTACGGTGACCGCGTAGGGACGAGGACTCGAATCGGGTAGGTGGGCCAAGTGCTGTTGACCGCGTTCGGCGGCTTCATGTCGCTGATCTTCCTCGGCATGCTGGTGCTCGCGGTGGTGGCGCTGGTGATGGCGGGCCTGGCGCGCGACGACGCGTACCGCGCCGCGAACAAGCAGAGCAAGATGTTCTGGCTGATCATCCTGGGTGTCACGGTGGCCGTGAACCTGCTGGTCCCGATGGTCTTCCTGCAGATCGCCGGCCTCATCGCCACGATCGTCTTCTTCGTCGACGTCCGGCCCGCGCTCAAGCAGGTCTCCGGCGGCGGGGGCGGCCGCCGAGGCGGAAGCAGCAGCGACGGCCCGTACGGCCCGTACAACGGCGGCCGCTGAGCCCCCGCCCCTTCCCAGTCGCACACCGGCGCCCCTTTAGGGGCGCGGGGAACTGCGCGACCAGCCACAGCCGGCCCGCAGACGCATACGTGACCAGCCCAGTCGCGGACGACCGGCAAACGACCCGCAGCCAGGGAACAGGAACAGCGGGACCCCGCGGAGCGGCCCGCTAGGCCACCCGGTCCAGCAACAGCACAGCCACGTCGTCCGTCAGCTCCCCGCCGTTGAGGTCCCGCACCTCGCTCACAGCGGCCCGCAGCAACTCCTCGCCCCGCAGCCCCTGCGCCAACTGGCGGCGGACCATGTCCACCATCCCGTCCTGGCCGAGCCGCTCCCGGCCTTCACCGGTCCGGCCCTCGATCAGGCCGTCCGTGTAGAGCATCAGACTCCACTCGCCGCCCAGCTCCACCTGCTGGCGCGGCCAGCGGGCGTTCGGCAGCAGACCCAGCGCCGGGCCGCCGTTCTCGTACGGCAGCAGCTCGGCGACGGGAGGAGCCGGGTCCCCGGCGCCGTCCGTGCCGACGGCGACGGCCCGTGAGCGGGCCGGGCGCGAGATCAGCGGGGCCGGGTGACCGGCCAGGCACAGACCCGCGCGGCGGCCGTCCGGTGCGATGTCCACCGTGCAGAGCGTCGCGAAGATCTCGTCGCTGTCGCGCTCGTGCTCCAGGACCTGCTGGAGCGTGGAGAGCAGCTCGTCGCCGCACAGGCCCGCCAGCGTCAGCGCGCGCCAGGCGATCCGCAGCTCCACGCCGAGCGCCGCCTCGTCGGGGCCGTGACCGCAGACGTCGCCGATCATGGCGTGCACGGTGCCGTCGGGAGTGCGGACGGTGTCGTAGAAGTCGCCGCCGAGCAGCGCGCGCGAGCGGCCGGGCCGGTAGCGCGCGGCGAACCGCAGCGAGGAGCCCTCAAGGAGGGGCGTGGGCAGCAGACCGCGCTCAAGACGCGCGTTCTCCTGAGCGCGCAGCTTGGACTCGGTGAGCCGTCGCTCGGCCGTGTCGGAACGCTTCCGTTCCACCGCGTACCGGATCGCGCGGCTCAGCAGCCGGCTGTCGAGCTCGTCCCGGAAGAGGTAGTCCTGGGCCCCGACGCGCACCACCTCGGCGCCGTGCTCCGCGTCCTCGGACGCGGTGAGCGCGAGGACGGCGTGCCGCGGCGCCAGCCGCAGCACGTGCTTGAGCGTGGCCAGCTCGTCGTCCGGCTCGGCGTCGGCGGCCGTCCGGCCGCCGGTCGTCAGTGCGAGGTCGAGCAGGATGCACTGGACGTCGTCGGTCAGCAGCCGCTCGGCCTCGGTGAGGTTGCGGGCGGTACGGATACGTATGGGCTTGCCGGCCGAGTCCAGGAGTGTGGGCACGTTCAGCGAGCCGGCCGGGTCGTCCTCGATCACGAGCAGCGTCAGCGGGGCCGTGCCGGTGGGGGCACTGCCGTTGTGGGAGACGCCGTGGTGGGCATCGCCGTGGTGGGCGTCGCTCCCGTGGCCGGGGTCGTCGCAGTTGTCGCCGCCTGTTTCGCGGCTCGTCGAAGGCGGCGCCTGGCTGGGCAGGGCGCCGGGTGCGGGCACGGCCTGAGCCGGTCCGCCGGTTGAGGACGCGGCGCGAGCCTGACCACCTTCCACGGCGGGGATCGCTCTCTGCCGCGGTACGGGTACGGGCATCGTCTGGGTTCCTTCCCTCCCCCCGAGGGCATGGCGGACCGAGGGGTCTCGATCCACCGACGGGGACCATAGCGTCAGCCGCCGCCACAAAGGAATGGCGGAGGCCCGGGCACGTCCAAAACAGCCACCGTCATATGCCGCATCCTGTACCGCAATTGGGCAGGATGCGCTCTTGTCCGGGATGACGTACATCACGCCCCGGGGGTTGCCGGACCGCCCGGAACGTGCCGCGCATCACGTGCGACAGGTCACGCCACCGACGGCACCAAAGCGACCAAGTGTCACTTGTCGGGACGTACGACCCCGGAGGACGGGTGAGCGCCCCCGGCAGGACGACCGGTCCGGGCGGACCGGCGGAGTCACTGGCAGGCTGACGGCGTCAATGGCGAACCAGTGGACCGATCTACTGGTGGACCGGCGGGACCGGCGGACCGGCGGCGTCACCGGCGAACGGCCGGCTTCACCGGTGGACAGCCGGCCCCACCTCCAGACAGGCGCCGTCACTGCTCGGGGCGTACGACCCCGAGTATCGGCATCGATCCCGCTCCCGCGATGGTCACCGTGCGCCCCGGGCGGGGTGCGTGGATGATCGCGCCGTCGCCTATGTAGAGGGCGACATGGCTGGCGTCGGAGTTGTAGATGATGAGGTCGCCGGGGCGCATGGCCTCGACGGCGATGTGGTCGAGCTGCTTCCACTGCTCCTGGGACGTGCGCGGGATGCCCTGCCCGGCGGCCGCCCACGCCTGTGAGGTCAGGCCCGAGCAGTCGAACGTGTTGGGCCCCTCGGCGCCCCATTCGTACGGCTTGCCGATCTGCTTCGTCGCGTACTCCACGGCCTTCTTGCCCTGGGTCGACGCCTCGCCGCTGATCTCGTCCAGGACGCCGGAGCCCAGCCAGGCCGACTGCGCCTTGTAGGCGGCCTGCTGCTCCAGCTTCGCGAGGCGCTTCTTCTCTTCCTTCTCCAGCTGCGACTCGAGCTTTTCGGCGGCGGCGATCTGCTGCTTGACCTTCTTCTTGGCCTTCTCCTTCGCCTCGCGGTTGGACTCCAGCTTCTTCCACTGGGCCGCCGCGTCGCGCGCGTACTGCTCCAAGTCCTCCTGGGTGCGCTTCATTTCGGCGAGCAGACCCTTGGTCGCCTGTGCGCCCTCGCGGATCCGGCCCGCGCCGTCCAGGAACTGCGCCGGGTCGTCGCTGAGCATCAGCCGGGCCTCGTCCGGCAGTCCGCCGCTGCGGTACTGGGCACGGGCCGCGGCGCCCGCGCGGTCCTTCAGATGGTCAAGCTGCGCCTGCCCCTCGACGATCGAGCGGGCCAGCCCGACGATCTGCGTGGACTGCTCCTCGGCCCGCTCCTCCGCGAGGTTGTACGCGTCTGTGGCGACCGCCGCGTCGTGGTAGAGCGTGTCCAGCTTCATGCGGACCGCTTCAAGGTCCTTGGTGCTCGCGGGTGTTGAACTCGGAGGCTGAGTCGGAGTCGGCGTGGGGGTCGGTGTCGGGGCCGCGAAGGCCACTCCCGGCGCGGACAGGATGGTTGCCGCGCAGGCCAGGGCCATGGCCGTAGTGGTCAGGCTCCGCTTGCCGGATCCCATGGACCAACCCCCAAGTTGATTTACCGTCAGTAACTTACGAAGGCCTCGGGGATCGTGCCATGTCGGCGCGCAATGTGACAGAGGCGGGCATGAACTCCCGCCCCCGCACCGTCCGTTCCCCACCCCTCACTGCCCACTCGGCGATGATCTCCCGCGCGTTCCCCGCCAATGTGACGAACGACTCACCGAGATCGTTCCCGCCGGGTTACGACTCGGCCGAACTCATGTCCGTGAGCCCGGCCGACTCATGAGCGAGGTGCCAACGCCTCCCAGCGCACGGTCACTTCGCCCTGCCGCCAGCGCGTCGGCCCGTCCGTGACCGGCCAGTCCGCCGTCAGATCGCGTACGGCCCGGATCCAGCGCTGACGGGCGCCGTACGAGGCGTACGGTGCCGCGGCCGCCCAGGCGCGGTCGAAATCGCGGAGGAAGGCGTGCACCGGTTCGCCCGGGACATTGCGGTGGATGAGGGCCTTGGGAAGGCGTTCGGCCAGGTCGGACGGGCGGTCCAGCGAGCCGAGGCGGGTGGCGAACGTGACGGTCCGCGGGCCCTCGGGGCCGAGCGCGACCCACACGTGCCGGCGGCCGATCTCGTCGCACGTGCCCTCGACCAGGAGCCCGCCCCGCGAGTCGGCGCCCGCCGGAGCGAGACGGGCGCACAGCCGCGCCCAGACCTCGGCGACCTCCGTCTCGTCGTACTGCCGCAGCACGTTCGCCGCGCGGATCAGCGACGGCCGCTCCGGTAGGGGGATCTCGAAGCCGCCGTGCCGGAAGGCCAGCCCCTCGCGTTCGTACGGCTTCGCGGCCGCGACCCGGGCCGGGTCGATCTCCACGCCGACCACGCGGGTGCGGGGGGCTGTGGTGCGGAGGCGGTGGAGGAGCTCCACCGCTGTCCAGGGGGCCGCGCCGTAGCCGAGGTCCACCGCCACGGGGGCGTCCGACCTGCGCAGTTCGGCGCCGTGGGTCATTGCGATCCAGCGGTCCATGCGGCGGAGGCGGTTGGGGTTGGTGGTGCCGCGCGTCACCGTCCCGACGGGGGTCGCTGCGCGGGCTTTCATGGGGGCAAGGGTATGCGGTGCGTGTGCCTGCGGCGGCGGCGCGGGCTGAGACGTACGTGCGGGTGCGTTGTGGCTGGTCGCGCAGTTCCCCGCGCCCCTAAAAACCTAGGGGCGCGGGGAACTGCGCAGCGGGGGCGGAGCCCCCGAGAGGGCGCCCCCACGCATCACACCATCGAACGGTTGACCGACCCCCAGTAATGATTCGGCAAAGAGGAAATGGAGCAGAGTGCTCCGGCGTTCAAGGAGCTGGAGGGCGTTTCACGTCCTCCGTCAGGCATGCCCGCACCACGGCAGAGCAAGTCCGCAGCAAGGAGGAACGCCACGTGAGCCAGTACGTGAGCAGGCTCGGGCGCCGCTCCCCGGCGGCCCCGTCGAGGCTGAGGCTGCACCGCCGGCCCCGTCGCGTCGCGATGCTCTCCGTGCACACCTCACCGCTGCACCAGCCGGGCACGGGCGACGCGGGCGGCATGAACGTATACATCGTGGAGCTGGCCCAGCGCCTCGCCGAGATCAACATCGAGGTCGAGATCTTCACGCGCGCGACGACCGGGGCCCTGCCGCCCAAGGTGGAACTCGCGCCCGGAGTCCTCGTACGGCATGTGGACGCGGGCCCGTACGAGGGGCTCGCCAAGGAGGATCTGCCCGCCCAGCTCTGTGCCTTCACGCACGGGGTGATGCAGGCCTGGGCCGGTCACCGGCCCGGGTACTACGACCTGGTCCACTCGCACTACTGGCTCTCCGGCCACGTCGGCTGGCTGGCCGCCGAGCGCTGGGGCGCGCCCCTGGTGCACGCGATGCACACCATGGCCAAGGTCAAGAACGCCGCCCTGGCCGACGGCGACACCCCCGAGCCGGCCGCCCGGGTCATCGGCGAGACGCAGATCGTGCGCGCCGCCGACCGCCTGATCGCCAACACCTCCGAAGAGGCCGACGAGCTCGTACGGCACTACGAGGCCGAGCCCGGCAAGGTCGCGGTCGTCCACCCGGGCGTGAACCTCGACCGCTTCCGCCCGGCCGACGGACGCGCCGCCGCGCGCGACCGGCTCGGCCTGCCGCAGGACGCCCTGATACCGCTCTTCGCCGGCCGCATCCAGCCCCTGAAGGCCCCTGACGTGCTGCTGCGCGCGGTCGCAGTCCTCCTGGAGGAGCGGCCCGACCTCCGCTCGAACATCGTGGTGCCCATCGTGGGCGGCCCGAGCGGCAGCGGCCTCGCCAAGCCCGAGGGCCTGCAGAAACTCGCCGCCCGGCTCGGCATCGCCGACGTCGTGCGGTTCCGGCCGCCGGTCGGACAGGAGCAGCTCGCCGACTGGTTCCGGGCCGCGTCCGTCCTCGTGATGCCCTCCTACAGCGAGTCCTTCGGGCTCGTCGCCATAGAGGCGCAGGCGGCCGGCACACCGGTCCTCGCGGCCGCGGTGGGCGGTCTGCCCGTCGCGGTACGGCACAAGGAGACCGGCTTTCTGGTCCCGGGCCACAATCCCGTCGACTACGCGCGCGTGCTGCGCGATTTCGCCGACAACCGGGCGCTCCCGGACCGGATGGGCGCGGCCGCCGCCTGGCACGCCAAGTCCTTCGGCTGGGACACGGCCGCCGCCGCCACTGCGGACGTCTACACGGCGGCGATGCACGAGCACCGGCGTCACGTACGCTCCCACCATGGCTGACGTGGAGAGCGCGGCGGGGACCATCGAAGCGGTCCTGAAGGACGCCGAGATCGAGTGGGAGAGCCCGGAACCCGGCCACTTCGTGGTGAAGCTGCCGGGCACCCGCAAGCTGTCGACGACCGTCTCGCTGATCGTCGGCAGGCACTCCCTGTCGCTCAACGCCTTCGTCATCCGCCACCCGGACGAAAACGAGCCCGGCGTGCACCGCTGGCTCCTTGAGCGCAACCTCAAGCTCTACGGCGTGGGTTACGCGGTCGACCCCCTCGGCGACATCTATGTGGCGGGCAAGCTCCCGCTCGCCGCGGTCACCGCCGACGAGATCGACCGGCTGCTCGGCTCGGTCCTGGAGGCCGCCGACGGCAGCTTCAACACCCTCCTGGAGCTCGGTTTCGCCTCCGCGATCCGCAAGGAGTACGCCTGGCGGGTGTCGCGCGGCGAATCCACGCGCAACCTCGACGCGTTCAGTCATCTGACTCGACGTTCGACCGACTGACCAACTGGTCCGTACTAACTCTCCATCGGCATTCCATCAAGCAACCCTTGCGCGACTCTTTCCCCGTGCAAGGGTCGCGTGTCATGCTCACCGCCAACGCACATCTGAACGTCGTTCACATCCATGGAAATCCCCATCCCTGGAAGGCGGTTCGGGCATGAGTGACCGTTACGAGGGCCCCACCAGACGGGCCCTGCTCGGCGGCGCGACCGCGGTGGCGGCAGGCGCCGTGACAGGTTCCGTCACCGGCGGCCGGGCGGCGGCCGCCACCGGGCAAGTGCCCGCCCTCTGGCGCGAGTTCACCCGCACCCCCTTCACGCACCCGCAGATCCCGTACATCGGCAGGGCCGGTCAACGCGCCGGGGCGGCGCGCTTCCCCCGCCGCCCCGTCGTGGCCGACGTCCGCGCGTACGGCGCCACGGCGGACGGCTCGGCCGACTCCGCCCCCGCGATCAACCGTGCCGTCGCTGCCGCCGGAAGGGCCGGCGGCGGCACGGTTCTCATCCCGCCCGGCAGCTACCGCCTCGACGGCCTGATCCACGTCGGACACTCGAACGTCGTCCTGCGCGGCGCCGGCAGCGCCCGTACGAAGCTGTACGCGACCCGCAGCCTCACCGAGCTGATCGGCGCCTACGGCTCGCGCTACGGCGGCGACAAGTCGTCCTGGTCATGGGCGGGCGGCCTCATCTGGTTCTGCCCGGCCGACCGCTTCGACAGCCTGACGGGCGCGATCCGGGCGAAGGCCTGGCCCTTCGAGGGCTGGACCGGCAACAAACGGGACGAGTGGGAGACCCTGACGAAGGTCGAGCCCGCCCGCCGGGGCTCCTGGACGGTGACGGTCGCGGACCCGCGACGACTGAGACCCGGCCGGCTCGTCCTCCTCCGCCTCGCCGATGACGCGGGGCACACCCTCCTGGAGCACATGGCGGGCGGCGGCCCGGGCCCGGAGGCGTACGACTGGGACGGCAAGACAAAATTGACCAGCTACGTCCCGTACGAGTGGCCCGTGCGCATCGCGCGCGTGCGGGGCAGAAAAGTCACCCTGGAGAGACCGCTCCCGCTCGACACCCGCCCCGAATGGGACCCGCGCCTCACCACCCACGTGGAGGCGCTGACCGGCTCGGGCGTCGAGGGCCTCACCCTCGAAGCCGTCGAGACCCCGCAGGCCCCGCACCTCCTCGACCGGGGCCACAACGGCGTCACCTTCCAGTGCGCGTACGACTGCTGGGCCGACGACATCGTCGTACGCCACCTGGACAACGGCTTCGGCCTGGTGTCCGCCTCCGCCTGCACCCTGCGCAGGACCAGGGTCGCGGGCCGGGGTACGCACCATCCGTACTTCTGCCGCGAGGGCTCGCACGACAACCTCGTCGAGGAGTTCGTCATCGAGCAGCGCACGACACCGGCCCCCGCGGGCACCCAGCTGCACGGCATCAACGTGGAGGGGCTGTCCTCGTACAACGTCTGGTCGCGCGGTGACATGCGCATGGGCACCTTCGACTCCCACCGGGGCATGCCCTTCGCGAACGTCCGTACCGACATCACGGTCACCAACAACGGCCGCCACGGCGGCGACGCCATTGCCGGACCGCTCTACGGAGCCCGGTTCACCCACTGGAACATCCGCGTCACCAACGCCCGCGCGGGCCTGGTGAAGATCGACGGCCTCGCCCCCTACAGCGCCACCGTCGGCATCAACGAGGTGACGGAGTTCGACCAGATCGACGTACCCGACTTCTCCGGAGACCTGCACTCCCGCCTGGAGCTGTACGGGACCTCGGGGACGGTACGACCGCGGAACCTGTACGGGGCCCAGCGCGAGGTCCCGGACGTTCAGCGCGCGCTGAGGCGGTAGCGCCCCGGGGCCACCCCGACCAGCCGCTTGAAGTGCCGCGTCAGATGCGACTGGTCGTAGAAGCCGGTCTCCGCCGCCACCTCGCCCGGCGTGCGGCCGTCGAGGAGGAGGCGGCGGGCGCGGTCGACGCGGCGGGACATCAGGTACTGGTGCGGGGCGATCCCGAAGGCACCGCTGAACGCCCGCACCAGGTGGGCGGGGTGCGCGTGCACCAGGCGCGCGGCCTCCTCCAGGTTCACCCCTTGGACGAGCCGCTCGTCGAGGAGTTCGCGGAGGTCGTGGGCGAGGGGGTGGTCTGGCCGAGGCGGAAGGTCCTCCCCTGCCCGTGGCCGCAGATGGCCGCGCAGCCGTTCGCCGATCAGGGTCAGCCTGCTCTCCGCCTCCAGCTCGTCACCGGGGTGGGCGAGGGCGGTGTGCAGCTGCCCGACGCGCGTCCGCAGTACGGGGTCGACGAGGTCCGGGGTGTCCACCGCCGGGCCGATATAGGTCTCGTCGAGCCGGCTGAGGTCCAGGTACAGCACCCGCTTGCGGAAGCCGGACGGCGTGACCGGCGAGCCGTTGTGCGGGACGTGCGGCGGGAGCAGCGAGACCGTGTCGTGCGGGGTGCCGTGCTCGTGCCGGTCGAGGTCGTACCGCACGGCCCCCGCGTCGACGATCAGCAGCGTCCACGCGTCATGCACGTGCATCGGATACGCGTACTCCGTGAAATGGGCGTGGAAGACCTCCACGACACCCGGTACGCGCGGGCGCCAGGCGGAGACCTCACGCTGGGCGACCATGCAAAGAACGTACAAGACGGAGGTGTACGCGGCTCGGCAGTCTCATTGCATGAACGCTGAACCGCTTCCTACCGAGTCCCTTCCCGCGGAGCCCCTTTCCACGGAACCCGTCCGCTTCGACACCAAGATCGCCGTCCTGCTGCGGGAGGACCTGGAGCCGTGGCAGCGGCTGAACGTGACCGCGTTCCTGGTGAGCGGGATCGGGCCGTCCGTACCCGAGGTGATCGGCGAGCCGTACGAGGACGCCGACGGGACCGGCTATCTGCCGATGTTCCGCCAGCCGGTCCTGGTGTTCCAGGGCACGAAGGAGACGCTGACGGCGGCCCACGCGCGCGTGCTGTCCAGGGCGCTGCCCCGCGCGGTCTTCACGTCCGACCTGTTCAGCACGGGCAACGACCGCGACAACCGGGCGGCGGTACGGGCCGTACCGACGGCGGAGCTGGACCTGGTGGGGCTCGCGGTGTACGGGCCGCGCAACGCGGTGGACAAGGTGCTCAAGGGGGCGCGGATGCATCCGTGATGCGTACGGGGGGTTGGTTCACGCTGCGCTGACCTCGGGCTTGGAGGTGGGAAGAGGCACCTCGGCTGCCTCCGGGTCGTGCGTCGGCAGGTGGCGCATCAGGGCCCAGTACCCCGTACCCGCGACCGTGCCGATGACCGCGCACGCGCCCCACAGCCACTCCGCCCCGTACCGGTCGATGACGAAACCGGACATCAGGGGCGCGACGAGGGCGGCGACGGACCAGGACATGGTGTACATGCCCTGGTAGCGGCCGCGGCCGTGGGTGGGGGAGAGGCGGACGACGAGGCTGGTCTGGGTGGGCGCGTTGACGATCTCGGCGAGGGTCCAGACGCAGACCGTGAGCGCGAAGACGCCGACCGATCCGGCGAAGGCGGTGAGCCCGAACCCGTACCCGGCGAGCAGGGACGAGAGGACGAGAAGCCGCCTCGGGTCCCGGTGCTCGATGAAGCGGGTGACGGGGATCTGGAGGACGACGATGAGGACGCCGTTCACCGCGATCGCCATGCCGTAGTCGGCGGGGGTGAACCCGGCCTCACCCATCGCCACGGGCAGGCCCAGATACCCCTGCTGGAAGATCAGTGAGACGAGGAAGGACAGCCCGACGACGCCCATGAAGCGCCCGTCGCGCAGCACGGTCCCGAGCCCGGTCTCGGGTTCGTCGACGCCCTTCGAGACCCGCTCGGGCCGGGACTCGGGCAGCTTCGCGAAGACGAGGATCGCGCAGATCATGGTCATTCCGGCCTCGATGAGGAAGCCGGCGAGGTAGCTGTACTCGGCGATGAACCCGGCCGCCATGGCGGAGACGGCGAACCCCAGGTTGATGGCCCAGTAGTTGAGGGAGAAGGCCCGGACGCGGTCCTCGGGCCGGACGATGTCGGCCATCATCGCCTGCACGGCGGGCCGGGAGGCGTTGCTGGCCATCCCCACCAGGAAGGCGACGGCGGCGATCGCGACCGGGTGGTGCACGAAGCCGAGCAGCGCGACGGAGACGGCGGTCGAGGACTGGGCGACGAGGAGGGTGGGCCGCCGTCCGAGCCGGTCCGTCATGACGCCCGCGCCGAGCGAGGAGATGACACCGCCGAGCCCGTGGAGTGCGGCGACCAGTCCGGCGTACGAGGCGGAGTAGCCACGGTCGAGGGTGAGGTAGAGCGCCATGAAGGTGGCGACGAACGCGCCGAGCCGGTTGACGAGTGTGCTGGTCCACAGCCACCAGAACTCGCGGGGGAGCCCCGAGACGGTCTCACGGGCGGCACGTCTCATGGACGTGAGTGGCATCGGGACCCCCGGGTGTGCGTAAGCGGCTGTGCGTAAGTGGCTCAGGCGATGGGCGCAACTTACGAGTACGGCTCCGGTGGGGTCCACTCAATTAACAGAAGCCGTCAACTGTGGGAGCCGCGGTCGGCCTTCGGCCCTCTGGTCAGCCCCTCGCCCTGTCCGGGTTCCGGGCGGGGGAGCGGGCGATCTGTGGGTTCGATTACGCTCGGGGCCATGGCCGACGCACCGTACAAGCTGATCCTCCTCCGCCACGGCGAGAGCGAATGGAACGCGAAGAACCTGTTCACCGGATGGGTGGACGTCAACCTCAACGAGAAGGGCGAGAAGGAGGCAGTCCGCGGCGGCGAGCTCCTGAAGGACGCCGGCCTTCTCCCCGACGTGGTCCACACGTCCCTCCAGAAGCGCGCGATCCGCACCGCCCAGCTCTCGCTGGAGTCCGCGGACCGCCACTGGATCCCGGTCCACCGCTCCTGGCGCCTGAACGAGCGCCACTACGGTGCGCTGCAGGGCAAGGACAAGGCGCAGACCCTCGCGGAGTTCGGCGAGGAGCAGTTCATGCTGTGGCGCCGCTCGTACGACACGCCGCCGCCGGCCCTTGAGGACGGCACGGAGTTCTCCCAGTCGGACGACCCGCGCTACGCGACGATCCCCCCGGAGCTCCGCCCCCGCACGGAGTGCCTGAAGGACGTCGTCGTCCGCATGCTCCCGTACTGGTACGACGGCATCGTCCCGGACCTCCTGGCGGGCCGCACGGTCCTGGTCGCGGCCCACGGCAACAGCCTCCGCGCCCTGGTCAAGCACCTCGACGGAGTCTCCGACGCCGACATCGCGGGCCTCAACATCCCGACAGGCATCCCCCTCTCCTACGAACTCGACGCCGACTTCAAGCCACTGAACCCGGGCGGCACTTACCTGGACCCGGACGCGGCCGCGGCAGCTATCGAGGCCGTCAAGAACCAGGGCAAGAAGAAGTAAGCGCACACCTCAAAGCCCCCGAACTGCGGTTTCTCCGCAGGGCGGGGGCTTTTGGCGTAGGGAGGCTCTCCGACAATGGGGAGGCCTTCCGGCAATGGGGAGGACCTCCG
The DNA here is from genome assembly GCF_042715345.1 of Streptomyces sp. NPDC058697. Classification (NCBI taxonomy): domain Bacteria; kingdom Bacillati; phylum Actinomycetota; class Actinomycetes; order Kitasatosporales; family Streptomycetaceae; genus Streptomyces; species Streptomyces sp. NPDC058697. The sequence goes on along the minus strand of NZ_JBHXSU010000031.1, from coordinate 8,643 downwards.
GCAATGGGGAGGACCTCCGATCACGGGGAGGATTTCCGGTTGATCGGGCACGCCCGGGTCAGGTCACCCGGCCGTCGTCGGCCTCTCTGTGCATGCCCGTGCACAGTGCCCAGACGACGAAGATGTTGACGGCGACCAGCGACAGGGCCCACAGGGGGTAGTACGGCACCCACAGGAAGTTGGCGAGTGCGCCCAGGCCGGCCACGAGCACACCGAAGAAGCGCGCCCACAGTGCTCCGGTGAGCACGGCGCATCCCGCGAGGACGAGGACGATTCCCAGAATGAGGTGGACCCAGCCCCAGCCCGCCAGGCTGAACTCGAACACGTAGTTGCGGGTCGAGATGAACAGGTCGTCCTTGGCGACGGCCGCGATTCCCTCGAAGATCGCCATCGCTCCGCCGAACATCATCAGCACGGCCGCGAAGACGGTGACACCGGATGTGGGCGCATGCCAGGGGCGTGGATCGGCTGCGTCGGCCGATTTGTGTTGCGTGGCGTAACTGGCCATGCCGGCCTCCTCGGGTCGCAGAGCCATCCGGTCCGGCTCCGAACACCCGGACTGACTCGATCCCCGATCTCAGCGTGGCACGACGTCACCGGGTCGGCATTCCGAAGCGGGGGCACGACTTCGTCGGTAGCCGGCTTCTGCGGGCGGTCAGGTCAGGTCAGGGGAGCGGGGCCGGCTGATGGCTCGCTGCGGCCCACCGAGGTCTGGTTTCGTTGCTCGACCCATTGGCGGAGTTCCTCGTCGCCGACCCGCTCGACCGCTGCGAGCAGTTGTTGCCGGGCCCCTTCGTCACGCTCGGATTCAGGCAGCAGCTGATACCGGTTGACGGCTCGTCGGAGGACCTCACGTGACTGGGACGCCAGTACATAGCGGGGGCCGTGCGCGAACACCTGGCGAAAACCGGTGAAGAACAGGGCCCCGCCCGCGATGAGAGCGGTCAGCCATGCCGGGGCGCCGAGTCCTGCCGCCACCACCGTGGACGACGACGTGGCAAGTGCGCCCAGTTCGCTCAGGCGATACCAACGGCGGGCCGAGTCCCGCGTCTTCTCGTAGAAGGCCAGGTCTCCCTGAGCCAGGGCGAGTACGGGGTCGGGGGAGTCCAGCCAGGTGTTGGTATCCGGTGTCCTTCGGCGCATGGCTCCATGGTGTCCTCACGAGGACCCGCATGGAACACGTTGTCGGTCGGAGTGCCAGGGCGCACACACCGTGCAAGGCGAGGGCGCTCAGCTCAGGTCGACCCGTGACCCCGCCCGTGTCAAACGCGACGGCTGTCGCGCCACCCTGTCACGTCAGGCCATGGCTCAAAAGGGATTCGGACATGAATGCGGACCACACCGAACGGCACGGGAACTGGTGCTCCACCGCGGTGAGGGCCGTACATACGAAAGGGCCCCGCACCTGAAGCGGGGCCCGTTCGCAGTCATTCGCGGTCATTCGCAGTCATGCGTCGTACGTGATCAGCGGCGTCGGCGCGCCGTCCGCGCCGGCGCGGTCAGCCGCACTGGCATGGATTGCCGGACTGGCACCCGCATCCGCAGCCCGAGCCGCAGCCGCAGGCGCCGAAGAGCGGCAGGCTCTTGATCTCGGCGGGCTGTTCGGTCTCGCGTTCCTGGGTCGGGTCGGGCGTGGTGGGGGATTCGGCCATGGGTCCCTCCTCGAAGGCTTGTGCCTACACCCATTGCATGCCCACCCGGTCGGGCGCATCAACGGCGCACAGAGGCTCGCGCGCCCTCAGGGGGACTCAATGCGCCTGGCGCCCGAAGGGGCGCGGGGAACGGCGCGACCAGCCCGGGATCACCCGCACTCGCCAACGCACCGCATCCGCCCCGCCCCATGGGCGCCCGTCCCACCGCCGAGGGCTTACGCCCCTTCCACCTGCGGCGCGGGCTGGAGCTCGTCCGCGTGCTCGCCGGTCACCAGGTACACCACGCGGTTGGCCACGGACACCGCGTGGTCGGCGAACCGCTCGTAGTAGCGGCCGAGCAGCGTCACGTCCACGGCCGTCTCGATGCCGTGCTTCCACCGGTCGTCCAGCAGGTGCTGGAAGAGCGTGCGGTGGAGGAGGTCCATCGCGTCGTCGTCCTGCTCCAGCTGCAGCGCGAGGTCGACGTCCTTGGTGATGATGACCTCCGCGGCCTTCGCCATCAGGCGCTGCGCGAGCTGGCCCATCTCCAGGATCGTGGCGTGCAGGTCGTGCGGGATCGCACGCTCCGGGAAGCGGAGCCGTGCGAGCTTCGCCACATGCTGGGCGAGGTCGCCGGAGCGCTCCAGGTCGGCGGACATACGGAGCGAGGTGACGACGATCCGCAGGTCGGTGGCGACCGGCTGCTGCCGGGCCAGCAGGGCTATCGCCCGTGCCTCGAGGTCGTGCTGGAGATCGTCGACCTTCTGGTCGGCGGCGATCACGCTCTCCGCCAGCTTCAGGTCCGAGTCGAGGATCGACGTCGTCGCGCGACCGATCGCCGAGCCGACGAGACGGGCCATCTCGACCAGGCCCTCGCCGATCGAGTCAAGTTCCTCGTGGTACGCGTCCCGCATCAGGATGTCCCTCTCTACGTCTGCATTCGGGGGTTCAGGGGGCTAGGGCCTGTGTCGAAAGTGTCGTCTGCCGGGCTTCGGACGGACGGCGCCACTTTCGGCACAGGCCCTCGAACCCCACGCTCCCACGGTCCGGCCTGAACGCGTCGGTTTCCGCCCCCTCAAATGAACCATCACTGGCCCCAAGGTGAACTCTGGGCGACACTGCCTCTTCTCGCTGGTGGGAGGCGTATGCATCCCGCTCGTACGAAGTGAACCAGCATGGTCTCCAGGGTGAACTCTGGGCGACGAGTGTTCGAGTCCACCCTCGGACGGCTGTGACCCGGGCGTACAGCGTGCCTAACCTGGAGCCATGGACGTGAACGCGGCGGTCGCCGCAGCGGCAGCGATCGCCGGTGTACTCACCGGTGTCATCGCCATGCTGGCGTTCCGCTGGAGCGAGCGGGAACAGAAACGCCCCACCCGCACCTCCCTGCACACGGACCCGGTGCTTCCGCCGGGCGTGGACACGGTCCTGTCCGTGCTCCGCTCCTCCGCGGTCGTCCTCGACGAGGCCGACGCCGTGGTCAAGGCCAGCTCGGCAGCGTACGCCCTCGGTCTGGTCCGGGGCGGAAAACTGGCCGTCGAGCCGATGCTCCAGATGGCTCGCGACACCCGCAGGGACGGGGAGATACGGCAGGTCGAGCTGGACCTGCCCCGGCGGGGCACCGGCCGCGGCGAGGCACTCGCCGTGTCCGCCCGGGTGGCGCCGCTCGGCTCCCGGCTCGTACTGCTCCTCGTCGAGGACCTCACCGAGGCCCGCCGCATCGAGGCCGTACGACGCGACTTCGTCGCCAACGTCAGCCACGAGCTCAAGACCCCCGTCGGCGCGCTCTCGCTGCTCTCCGAAGCGGTCATGGGCGCCTCCGACGACCCGGAGGCGGTGGAACGCTTCGCCGGACGGATGCAGATAGAGGCGACCCGCCTCACCAACCTCGTCCAGGAGCTCATCGACCTCTCCCGGGTCCAGAACGACGACCCGCTGGAGGACGCCGAGCCCGTTCGCATCGACGAACTGGTCGCCGAGGCGATCGACCGCTGCCGCCACCAGGCCGGCGCGAAGCAGATCACCATGGCCGCCGGCGGTACCGCCGATCTGAGTATCTGGGGCAACCGGGGTCAACTGGCCGCCGCACTGGGCAACCTCGTGGAGAACGCCGTCAACTACTCGCCCGCCCGCACCCGGGTCGGCATAGCCGCGCGCCGGGTGACCGCGCCCGGCGGAGACCTCATCGAGATTGCCGTGACCGACCAGGGCATCGGCATCTCCGACAAGGACAAGGAGCGCATCTTCGAGCGCTTCTACCGCGTCGACCCGGCCCGTTCCCGCGCAACCGGGGGTACGGGACTGGGGCTCGCGATCGTCAAGCACGTGGCAGCCTCGCACAGCGGGGAGGTCACGGTGTGGAGCTCCGAGGGTCAGGGCTCCACCTTCACACTGAGGCTGCCGGAGGCGGGCGCGGCCCGCGACCGCGCGACCGACGACCAGACGCCCGGACTCGACGAAGACGACGAGACCGGTCAGACCGACGGGACGACCACCGTCTCATCCCCGTACGAACCGTTTTCTGCCCCGGAGGTCCTTCCGTGACCCGAGTGCTCGTCGTCGAGGACGAGGAGTCCTTCAGCGACGCTCTGTCCTACATGCTCCGCAAGGAGGGCTTCGAGGTCGCCATCGCGACCACCGGGCCCGACGGACTCGACGAGTTCGAGCGCAACGGCGCCGACCTCGTCCTCCTCGACCTGATGCTGCCCGGACTGCCCGGCACCGAGGTGTGCCGCCAGCTGCGCAGCCGATCCAACGTCCCGGTGATCATGGTCACCGCCAAGGACAGCGAGATCGACAAGGTCGTGGGGCTCGAAATAGGAGCCGATGACTATGTCACCAAGCCCTTCTCGTCCCGCGAGCTGGTGGCCCGTATCCGGGCCGTCCTGCGCCGCCGCGGCGAGCCCGAGGAGGTCACCCCGGCGGCCCTGGAGGCCGGTCCGGTCCGTATGGACGTGGACCGCCACGTGGTCACCGTCTCCGGCTCCAAGGTCGACCTGCCACTCAAGGAGTTCGACCTCCTGGAGATGCTGCTGCGCAACGCGGGCCGTGTACTGACCCGTATGCAGCTCATCGACCGGGTCTGGGGCGCCGACTACGTGGGCGACACCAAGACCCTCGACGTCCACGTCAAGCGCCTCCGCGCCAAGATCGAGCCGGACCCGGGCGCGCCTCGCTACCTGGTCACGGTCCGCGGCCTGGGCTACAAGTTCGAGCCGTAAACCGCTTAGGACAGTTCGACGGACCGCGTACGGAGATCTTGAGTGCGAAGGTTCCGGTACGGCGTAAGGGCGGGCCCCCTCCACAGGGGGCCCGCCCTTACGCCGTACGGGTGTCAGTGGCCCGCGGCCGATTCCGAGGCCGTGGCGCTCGACGAGGCCGCGGTGTCGGAGGGCTCGGAGCCCGCCTCGCCGGTCTCGCCCGACGCCGACCCGGACGGGGAGCCCGAGGGCGACCCGCTCGCCGAGCCGGTCGGCGAGCCCGAACCGGAGGGCTTCGCGGACGGCGTCGTCGGGATCTCGGTCGGGCCCCACTTGGAGAAGTAGCTCTCGGCGGGCACGACGAACGCCTTCAGGGTCACGTCACCGGTCTTGCTGAAGGTGAAGGTGACCGGCTGCGCGTCGCCGTCGTCGAAGGCCTCACGGCTGCTCTCCAGTACGGCGGAGGCATTGCCCTTGCCGCCGAGGATCACGGAACCGCCGGCCGGGATGGTCAGCGCCCCCGAGCCCTTCGCCGGCTTGATCGTGGCGGGCTCGGAGATGCCCTCCACGGCGATGGAGTCGAGCGTCTGGGCGGTGGGGCCGTCGTTGAACACGGTCGCGGAGACGACGGCGGGGCCGGTCGACTCCAGCTCGGGCTGGGTGACGACGACGACACTCTGGAGCTGGATGTCACCGACGCTGGTGGCGGCGTTGTCCGGCTTGATCTCCAGCGTCTGGGCCTTGTTGCCGGCACCGCACGCGGCGAGCGAGGCGACCGAGAACGCGATGGCGGCGGCGGCGAGTGTGCCGCGTCGAAGGCTGCTGCTCACGGCGGCGGCAACTCCTTGAACGTGGGCGAAGCAGAGCGGCTCCTGCATAAAGCCGCCCTAAGGGTCTGTCAGCGGCCTTAGGTTACCGAGCCGTTCCCGCGCCACCGCACCCGACCCGCCTCTAGCGGCCGCCGGGTGCTGTCGGGTGCCGTCGGGCAGGGTCGAGCCCCCTGTCCCCCTCCGATGTCCCCCTCCGTCTTCCGGTCCCTGTCTTCCGCTGTCGCTCTCGCCGCGCAACGCACTCCGCGGTGGCATTGGACGCGCACTCGTCCGCCATTCACATAAGAGGCTTCGGTAAGTCGCCTGTCCGGCTCTTGCGGATATCCCGCAAGGAATGCATGGCGATCCCGGAAATCGATCTTCGGTCGATCTTCGGCCGCTGTTCCGTTGATCTTCCACGGATCTTCCATCGGTCTTCGGCCCACTCCCGGGCCCGACTCCCGGCTCGACTCTCCGGCCGATCTCCGACGCGCCTTCGGCCGCCGTGATCAATTCCGGATTCCCCTCGTACTCGACTCCGCTCACCGAACGGAGTAGCGGAACGTGGGCTCTCGGAACCCGACAAATACGGACGTTCAGGCACGTGAGCGGGGTCGCGGGGTGTTGTAACGTGCGCGTTTCTCCTCGCGTGGAGAGCCGCTCCGACCTGCGAATACCGTCCTCCGCTACCCCTCCGCAGCACGTTCATGTCGCGATTGTCAAGCCCCGAGATATGCCCTGACCTGCGAAAACGCCATTCAGAACACGCGGTTTCCGTGTTACCCTGGATAGCCACGGAAGGGGTACCTGTCACATGACGTTCAAGGTTGGCGACACCGTGGTCTATCCCCATCACGGGGCCGCGCTGATCGAGGCTATCGAAACTCGCCAGATCAAAGGCGTGGACAAGACCTACTTGGTGCTGAAGGTCGCCCAGGGTGACCTGACGGTACGTGTGCCAGCGGACAATGCGGAGTTCGTCGGCGTACGTGATGTGGTCGGTCAGGACGGGCTGGACCGGGTCTTCGAGGTACTGCGCGCGCCGTATGCCGAGGAGCCCACGAACTGGTCGCGTCGTTACAAGGCAAATCTCGAGAAGCTCGCCTCCGGCGATGTCATCAAGGTTGCGGAAGTCGTCCGTGACCTGTGGCGTCGTGAGCGCGAGCGTGGACTCTCCGCCGGCGAGAAGCGCATGCTCGCCAAGGCCCGCCAGATCCTGGTGAGCGAGCTCGCCCTCGCGGAGAACACGAACGAGGACAAGGCCGAGGCACTGCTCGACGAGGTCCTCGCGTCCTGACGCCCGTCCGCGCTCTGATCGCTTTCTGACCAGAGGCGAAACGAGCGGTTCGGCGCAATGAAATGCCGCGGTGCCCGATGACGTATCCATTGTCGCCGGGCGCTGCGGCATGTTCGTACCCGGATACCTTGCTCTCGGTGCCCCTGAACATTCATGGCCGATCATTTCTCGGCGAACATTCACGGCCCCGATACTTGGCGTGCCGGGCCCGGGCAGCGGCTCGACCGAATGTCACGGAAGGGTCCGGTCAAGGCGTCGCGCCCGGCACTGCCCCAACCTTCGGTCGGGGGTACCACGCCCAGGCCATACCCACGTCGGCCGAGCATACAAACCTGACAGGAACCGATGTCTGACGATTCGCGCCCTTCGCCGTCCGAGGCCCGTACGGCGGCCGTGATTCCGGCCGCCGGCCGGGGCGTACGCCTTGGTCCGGGCGCCCCCAAAGCGCTCCGCGCGCTGAACGGCACCCCCATGCTCATCCACGCGGTACGCGCCATGGCCGCGTCCCGTGCCGTTTCCCTCGTCGTCGTCGTGGCTCCGCCCGACGGGGCCGCCGAGGTGAAGACACTTCTCGACGCGCATGCCCTGCCCGAGCGCACCGAGTTCCTCGTCGTGCCCGGGGGCGACAGCCGGCAGGAGTCCGTACGGATAGGGCTCGACGCGCTGCCGCCCGGGATCGACATCGTGCTCGTGCACGATGCCGCGCGTCCGCTCGTGCCCGTCGACACGGTCGATGCCGTCATCGAGGCCGTACGGGACGGGGCTCCCGCCGTCGTGCCCGCGCTGCCGCTCGCGGACACCGTCAAGCAGGTCGAGCCCGCGGTCGTGGCGGGGGAGCCCGAGCCTGTCGTCGCCACGCCGGAGCGGGCGCTGCTGCGCGCCGTGCAGACTCCGCAGGGGTTCGACCGCGACACGCTCGTGCGTGCGCACGAGACCGTCACCGAGAACGTCACGGACGACGCGTCCATGGTCGAGCAGCTCGGGCTTCGGGTGGTCGTCGTGCCCGGGCACGAGGAGGCGTTCAAGGTGACGCGTCCCCTGGATCTGGTGCTGGCGGAGGCCGTTCTGGCGCGGCGGAGGTTGAACGATGGCTTCTGAGGGGTCGGGGGTTTCCGGGGGGCCTGTGCTGCCGCTCGTCGGTATCGGTACCGACATTCACGCCTTCGAGGACGGGCGTGAGCTGTGGTGCGCGGGGTTGAAGTGGGAAGGGGAGGGGCCGGGGCTGGCCGGGCACTCCGACGCGGATGTCGTCGCGCATGCCGCCTGCAACGCGCTCTTCTCCGCGGCCGGGATGGGGGATCTTGGGCAGCACTTCGGGACCGGGCGGGCCGAGTGGGCCGGGGCGTCGGGGGTTGTGCTGTTGACGGAGGCGGCGCGGATCGTTCGCGCCGGGGGGTTCACCATCGGGAACGTGGCCGTTCAGGTGGTGGGGCCTCGTCCGAAGATCGGCAAGCGGCGGGACGAGGCGCAGAAGGTTCTTTCCGAGGCTGTGGGGGCGCCGGTGTCGGTGTCCGGCGCGACCACGGACGGCCTCGGCTTTCCCGGGCGGGGCGAGGGGTTGATGGCGGTGGCCACGGCGTTGGTGGCTCGGGTGGCCTGAGGGTCCTTTCCTCGCCCCCGCCGCCCCTACCCATTCCCGTCCCTGCCTCAGGGGCTCCGCCCCCGAACCCCCGGTATCGCGCTACCGCGCTCGTCCTCAAACGCCG